>JAHCIT010000001.1 GCA_026129095.1 Deltaproteobacteria bacterium | reverse complement strand
CTGGCAAAAGCTGTGCTGACCGTTGGCACCCTCGACGCCGGTCCGTCACAATGAAACATGCGCCATGGAGCTTGTGTTGCCGGGTTTCTGCTTTTCCTGCTGATGCTGTCTTGCGGCGGAAAAGCCGCATCTATCCAGCTGCCGGATGATCTGAAAAACGCCCCTGTTTACCGGGACAGCTTTCTACAGTTTGAACTGTCGCCGCTTGGCGAGATGGAACGAATCTCCACCCCCGAAGAGAATACGACCGTCTTTGCTGTCGACCGGCAGCGCAAGATCAGCTTTATCCGGCGCCATACATCTTTGTCATTTGAAGAATTTCTTCACGACTTTGAGACGCGGGTTCTTGCCCCGCAGTTTGCATCCGGTCTTGTGCGGCCATATGGGCTGGGA
The DNA here is from genome assembly GCA_026129095.1 of Deltaproteobacteria bacterium. Taxonomy (NCBI): domain Bacteria; kingdom Pseudomonadati; phylum Myxococcota; class Myxococcia; species Deltaproteobacteria bacterium. The sequence continues at coordinate 618,377 of JAHCIT010000001.1, read as the reverse complement.
GAGATCTACTATGCCGAACCACAAGCCCGGCTCTATGGCATGGAAAGCATTCCCAGGGAGGGTCAGGAAGGCGATTTAAGCCTTATCCTGGTGGCGCAGAAGGGAAAAACTTTTCTGCTGACGGCCTACGAGAAGTTCGGGCTGGATGAGCTGGGGACATACCGTTCCGCTGCCGTTCGGATTGCCGGCACTTTCCGGATGGGTGACAGCGCCCGGCTTCTCACCGATGCGGAAGTGGATGCCCTGAAGGCCTGCAAACTGATTGTGCGGATGGGATTTGGAGGTATCAGGCGCGGGACAGCCAGGCTGTTTCAGACCTGCTCCGCCCTCAATCCCTATTTCGACAGCTACTATATCTACTGGGCAGAGGCGCTCCGCCTCGGTGGTGAGGAGGAGGCTTCTATCGCACCGTTAGAGCAGGGGGCTGGACTGTTTCCCGGTAACGCGACATTGATCAATAATCAGGCATGGTATCTCCTGACGTTCGCAGACAAGTCACTTCGTGACTACGGCCGGGCGCTCGCGCTTGCCGAAAAGGCAGCGGAACTGTCCGATCGGCAATCGGCGTCCATTCTGCACACGCTTGCTCAAGCATACCTTGAGACAGGTGATGCCGTCCGGGCCATGGAAATCCTTGAGGAATGCCGGAAGCTGGGCCCAATGGACAGAGAGACAGAGAAGGCCGTGCGCGAGCTGGAACTCCGGATTTTCCGGATGCGGACCTAAGCGCCCCTTCATTTCTTGTGGTACAGCTGACTCGCAGTGAAATCCCATTATGACATTATAATTGATTCCTCCGGTCCCGGCGGGTTCGTTCTGGCCTGGCATGCAGCCCGGTCTGGACGCCGGGTTCTGGTGACCAAGGGCAGCAATAACGGAAAAGACGGGCATCTGTTGCCGGGGTTTGGCGCATTGAATACCGCGGCCCTCGCGGCTGCCTTTGATGGGCTTCTGCCGGATCCGGTTCGCCAGCAGGTAGAACGTATTGCTCCGCAGAGTAATGTGCAGGTGATCTCACCAGATTTCCGGTTTCACTGGTGGACGGACCGCCGGCGCGGGAAAGGTGAATGGCAGCGGGTGTTTGGATCTGGCGTGTATCTGGACACAGCTGCGCGGTCATTTACCGCGTCACTCTTAAGGCCCGGCCGTTTTGCACCGCAAGGCTGGTTTCGTTCACGGCTTGGCCGGACAGTAAAAGTCGAAGCCCCAGCCTCACTAACTGGGGCGCTTGATGAATATCCACGCCTCAGGCGTCTGCTGGAACTGACTGGAGCAGCGATGTCGGGAGGTTATGAACCCTCAAGCACAGCGTCTCTTCTTCATGGAGAAGCTGGTGAGACCTGGGTTGCTGGTCCTGCTGCGACCGCGGTCCGTAAGGGCCTGCAGGATGCAGTCCGTCAGGCTGGCGTCGAGATGGCCGATGGTACCATTCACCGGATTTCACCACGCGAAAGGGGATTTACGGTCGAATGGGCCGGCAGCGGAAAAACCACCGGGACGGATACACTGGTTCTGGGGGAGAAAGAGCCCGCAGGATTTCCATTGGCCAGATCCCTGTCAAAGCGGTTTCTGGGGCTCACCGCCATTGAAATTGTCACGTCACGGGAAGCACTGGATCCGGCTGTTGGCCCTCGTGCTATCTGGTGCCGGAGCGGGCTGCCAGACGCCGAAAGTGGTCCCCGGATTGTCTGGATTGGCCGTGAACCTCATGGGGCCGACAGGGAACGAATCATCGTGAGTTTTCGAAGAGTAGCCGAGGAATCGCAGGCTGCTTCGGACAGTCGGCTTGGACAGATCGCATTGCAGATGCTGGAGGAGCTTTCTCCCGGTTTCAGGGAAGCCCAGGCTGCAGTCTGTATTCTCGATCCTTATCAGCCCTGGCTTCCGGTAGAAAATGCCCGTATCGAAAAACCACGGTTGGACAGGAATCTTTTTCGGCTGAACGCTGCGGTTGTGGGACCATATGGTTCGATTGCTGAATTGGCCCAGGCGCGGGATCTCGGCCGGTGGTTCTCGGTTCCGGATACGAAGGTAGTATGACATGAAGGCATTGAACCACTGCTCAGGATCGGGTTTAATCAATCCATGCCTCTTGGTGGAACAATGGGCCAGATTGTGGAAATAAGTCCGGCATGAGCACGGCCAAGCCTGCCACAGTAAAAGCAAATTCACCGGCAAAGCCGGTTGCCCGTCCGGTGCGGCCATCCGGTAATGTATCTCCAGGCGTTCAGGCCGAGACTGAGTTCCGGCAACGGGCTACCCTGCTGCTCAAGCTTGAGACGCTGGTTGTCGGCATTCTGGTGCTTGCTGTGGGATCGGTTGCGGGTGTCCTGCTTTTTCAGGAAAAGGCATCGATCGAAAATGCACAGGAAAAATCGTTTCTCGCACTGTCGGAGACGGTGGCCAAGTATGCAAAGGAATCTATCCTTATCCAGGACGATCTTATCATGGGCGATGCGCTCGATGTGTTCCGAAGCCGTCCGGAGGTAGTGGGGGCATTCTTTATTGATCATGAGGCAAGAGTGCTGTCAGCCCTTGAAATTAACTATGCGGGCGAGCGCTACTTTGATCCGGTTACCCGTCAGCCATTTCAAGTTACAGACCAGCCAGCCCTGACGAAAATTCTAAGCACGCGCCAGATATGGGTTCCTGTCAGCTTCAAGAACCGCACCATTGGCGGACTTGTGGTTCTGGTAAACCTTGAGCATCAGATACGGCTGGCATTCGTCGAAAGTGCGCGCCGGGTATCGCTGGTTGCGCTGCCGATCTTCATTCTCGGTGTCATGCTCACGATGCTGGTCGCCCGGTTGCTGGTTAATCCGCTATCCACTCTCAAGAGCGGAATCGAAATTGTCGGCCGGGGCAAGCTCGACTACGTGACGCCGGTAACGACCTCGGATGAAATTGGCGCAATCACGCATGCATTCAACCGGATGGCGGCGAAACTGCTCCGTAAGGAACAGGAGACAAATGCCCTCGGCCGGTATGTATCCAAGGGCCTGCTGGACCAGGTGCTTTCCAACCCGACACAGCTTCAACTGGGGGGGAAAAGCCAGGCCGTGACGGTCATGTTCGTTGATATTCGCGGGTTCACCACAATGTCCGAAGAGATGAATCCCCGCGATGTGGTTAATATCCTGAACAAGTATTTCAAACTGATGGCTGCCATTATTGGTGATGAACTGGGCACGCTGGACAAGTTTATCGGTGACTGCGTGATGGCGCTGTTTGGCGCCCCGATCTATTTTGACGACCACGCCGAGCGGGCTGTTCGAGCCGCACTCCGGATCCGTGATGCAGTAAATGCAGAAAATGTGCTGCGTATCGAATGGGGCTGGAAGCCGGTGGAAGTAGGAATTGGTATCAATACTGCCGAAGTGGTTGTGGGGAATATAGGAACCGAGGAGCGCTATGATTATACGGCGATCGGCGATGGCGTGAACACAGCTGCTCGACTGGAAGGTCAGGCGCGCCGTGGGGAGATTGCCATAAGCGGTTCTACGTATGAGAAGGTGAAGCATCTTGTTGATGCCGAGCACGCAGGCGATCTTCAGCTCAAGGGAAAGCAGCAGGCCGTATCGGTCTATAAGGTGACAGGAATCAAGGCCGGGATTGGTGCGTTGCCGGAACATGTGCCGACAGGAACCGCCGGACCATCTTCGTCATGACTCTTTGTGCTCGGGGTTCGCCGGTGATTCCGGCATGCTCAGGGATGCTATTAATTCGCTGGTCAGAAGACCAAGCTGCTTGACGCCAGGTTTTCCTTCGATATGGCCAAACCGGCCCTGGTGGTACATTTCTACCCAGAGGCGGATCCGCTCCCGCTGGGCTGGAGTAAGTTTCCGGCGGTCAACGGCATCAGACACTGCCTTCCCGGCGGGAATTCCACCGTCCTCGGGGTCATTGATTCCAAGAACTGCGGCAAGCTGGAGATAGTATCCGGTTGCAGGGTGCTTCTGACGGGCCCTTTTCCGGCGGATTGCTGAAGAATATCCTGCACCAATAAGGACAAAGGCCATGATGGCCGCGACAGCCCAGCCAAGATTATCCCGGATGCTTGTGGAGCTTCCCGTCTCGGCCTGATTCTCTGTCCTTGCGGTTTTGTTTTCCCGATGGCCTATCCTGTTTAGCTGGTCCAGAAGGGCTTTCAGCATCCTGAACTGGTCAGCCTGCTCAAAGTCTATCACCTTGTCGTGCCACCAGAACTCGATACGCCCGATGAGTGTTTGGAGTGAAAGCCACCATCGTGTTTGTGCCGCCAGTTCAATACCCGGATCCCGTGGTGATGGGTCCAGCCGATTCCAGCCCGAAACAGGATCCAAATATTCCACCCAGGCATGAGCATTCTGCATGCGAATAAGCCATTCGTCTTCGCTCGCTCTTTCGCGCACGAGGAAGCCGGTTACTACGCGTGCCGGAATGCCATTCAGTCTGGCCAGCAGGGCAGCAGCGGAGGCGAAATACTCACAATGGCCCTGCTTCGAATCGAACAGGAATGAAGCGACGATATCTTCCGAACCAGTGGCTGGCCGTTCAAGTGAGTAATGAAACCCGGTAGCACGGAGATGCTGATCAATGCGCCGGATGGTTTCACGGGTGCCTGGATTTCCGGCAGCCAGCGACGCGGCCAGTAACTTCACTCGGGGGTCAATCGTCTCCGGAATAGCTGTCAGGTAGGTTACCGGGTCGGCCCGACTGGTGTCAGTCATCGGGAGGTCCGTGAACCATCCATCATAACGGATGGGTTGGGATGGAATTGGAGCCAAAATGACGTTGCTTTGCGGATAGCTAGTGGCCAGTTGCACCGGATGAGCAAAGCGGATGGCGATCGTCCGCTCCAAGTGGGGAAGGAACGGCTGTCCAATCGGCTTCAGGAGGATTTCGTAGCGGCGGGCGCGCTGGTCCGGCCATTCAGGCCGGAGCCAGAGGATTCCACCACGGCTTGGGTAAACCGGAGTCGCATTGGAGTCATCGGCGTACCACAATATCCCATCGAAATGGTCAAGCCGTCTTCCAACTACATAGAACATTTCGTCCGGCAGGCCGTCGCCAACTGGCTGGATACGAAGACGGCCGACGACTGAAGGATCAAGTCCAATTTCGCCACGCTGAGCCAGGTCTACCTGTCCAGAAAATCCGGACCGGGTTCCTCCACCGGTTCGGAACATGCCTATGTCGAACATGGCTCTTGAAAGGCGTGGAATTGCAACGAATGTGGCTGCAGCAACCACAATGGTAACGGTGAGAGTGAGCACCGTTCCGGTCCGGAGATCGCCAGCCGGATCTCCTTCTCCGGCAAGCACCGGCTGATCAAAGTTGCCGGAAACAGCCGCAGGTTCGGCAGCCGTATCTGCCACCAATGCCATGACAATGAAGCCGAGCACCACGACGAGCAGCACCATTGTCCACACGGATGCCATGGCCATGACGCCAGCAATAAGAATGAAATAGGCAGCCACAACGATCTGCCAATAATCCCGGGACTGGCGGCGCGAGAAAAGCTTTACGACCAGCAGCAGTTCGAGGAAATAGAGCAGCACCTCGAATAGCATGACGGGATCCTGACGGATCCAGAGCACGGCACCGGCCAGCATAAGTACGACGGCGGTATTCCAGAAAGCGACCGGGATAGAAAGCCGCTGCCGTTCGGGAAGAACCAGCCCCAGAACAGCCGCTCCCAGTACTGCCAGATGAAATGGCCGAGCTGTGGGATCTGCCCATACCAGCAGAATCTGTGAAATTATCACCAGTATTGTGATTGACCAGTGCCGAATCCGGTCAAACGGGTCGGATGCTGGGGCGACTGCATACTGCATGGCTGTCATCCAGTGTGAACGGAAACCAGTTCCAGTGCATCAATCACAAGTTGACTGTACCCCCCATGCGCTGGACACAATGGGGTATGCCAGAGCATCCGCCCACCGACGACCTTGCGGGGCTTCTGCTTTCGCAGTGGTCCGGCCGGGGCCTCATGCGCACGTTTAAGCCCGATCCGGTACCTGACCGGGCGGTTTCGGACATGGAGCGGGCAGCAATGGCTGGTCCGCGTGTAGGAGATCCGGCACGGGAACGGCTGGTGTTTGTTTCTGATCCTGGTCTGCGAGCAGAGCTTGGAGATGCCCTTTGCAAGGGATTGAACCGGATCAACTTCTGGGTCCGGTCGGCACCGCTCATCATCATGGCCCTGTCACGTCAGGCTATGGTGGACCGTCTCCGGTCGATCGACGGCGAGAGATTCGACCTGATACAGGCGCTGGAACGAATTGCATCATCCGCGCAAACACACGGATTGGGCTCGTGCCCGGTGCTGGGGTTTGATGGGCGGGAGGTAAAACGCGTTCTTTCCGCACGGGAAGGGTGGCGGGTGGTCGCGGCTCTTGCTGTCGGTTATCCGGGGCTGACGGGCGAAGAAGTTTTTGGTATTTCTGTCATAAGTGACTTTCATGAATACTATCATCGCTTGCGCGAGCGGCTGGATCGCCGTGCAGGAACTGCACGGGACTACATGGTAGTTCACAATCGCTTCCGGCACGGGAGGAAATCTTCATGATCCGAAAAATGGCATTGGCAACCCTATTGGTGGCCGCCTCTATTTCTGCCGGAGTTCATGCCCAGGAAATGGCTCCGGCTACTGGAGAGCTTACCGGAAAGGTTCTGCATGGGGTGACGGATGAGCCACTTCCAGGGGCCCGTCTTCAGATTGAATCACTTTCGGTACCTTCGGAAACCGCCCGCGTGATTCCAGTGGATCCTCAAAGTGGAGATTTTTCTGTCGTAATGGCACCTGGCGACTACCGGATACGCGTGATGGCTGATGGGTTCATTACAGGTCTTTATGACAACATAAATATCAAAGAGCGTCGGCGTGCACGGCTGACACTTCGCCTGAATCCGCTGGTTCCGGCTGCTCCTGTTCCGGTGGCAGGGAAGTCTCCCGAAGCCGCAAAATCTCCCGATACTTCTCCGCCGCCGGTTTCATCTGACCCGGCCCCCGTTGTACCGCCAGCGGCATTGATGTATGAGGCACTGGCTGCCGATGCAGGCTACAGGTCATCTGACCTCCGGATTCAGCCACTTAAGGAGATTATCTCCTTCGGCGAAGGGCAGACCGCGCTGCCACCATCGGCTTACCCGCCGCTTGACCGGCTCGTACTGTTGATGGGGAAACGGCCACGTATACTGAAAGTCATCGTCAAGGCCAGTTCCGATGAAACTGACAACCCGGAGCTGGCTCAGCGCAACGCGAACCGGCGGGCAATGAGTATCAAAAACTATCTCGTTTCACGGGGAGTGGATGCCAGCCGGATCATAGTAGATGAAAAGATGCTGGATTCCGGTCATGGACCGCGATCGGCGGGTTTCGAGCTCGTGTTCGTGCCCTGACTATTTCAGATCCCGGCGGTCAAATAGAAGGATTGCTGCCGTCAGCAAGGATGCTGTCCACATGCAGACAAATAGCGGGGCGTACAGAAAATAGTCGTCCGGAGGGGGCAGATTGTATGGAACCCGGTCCTTCAGGTTGAGGCGGGTAAAGTCGGGCAGAAACAGATAGACCGTCTTGATAGCCTGGAGGGTGGACAGATCCATATCTTCAGGCCCGACCACCATTTTATTGACGATTCCGGCAAGGGTTCCGGCAATCCAGACGCCAAGAGTCAAAAGCCCCGACACGTACGGAGTCGAAAACGACGAAAACAGCAGGGCCACAGAAGCCACGACGATCAGCTCGCCATAAATGCTGGCCACAGCCTGGTAGAATACTGGCTGAAGCGGCCAGGCAGAGCGCCAGCAAAGCCACTTTACTACTACCGTCATGATCAGCAGGGCAGCCAGCAGCGTAAGGGCCATGCCTAAGAATTTGCCCAGGAGGAATTCGGCTCGGGACAAGGGTTTCGTCAGAATCGTAAAGACCGTTTTCTTTTCGATTTCTTTGGACAGCAGCGTCACGCTGATGATGATCGCAATGAAGACAAGTGAAAAGTTCATACCGCCAAGGGCGACGTTCACCACCACTTCTCCCCAGTTCAACGGCGTCTTGGCTGCAACAACACCTGCGAAAATCGTGATAGCAATGCCAAAGAATAGCGCCACGGCGAGCACCCGGTCTCGCACCAGTTCCCTTAAAGTATTGAGGCCTATAGCCCAGATTCGTCCGATCATGAGGCCGCCCCCTGCGGCCGGTTGCCAAACCGCTCGTAGAAAATGTCCTCAATATGTGCTCGCACGGGCGTGACGGATATGATCTGGGCTTCTGACGAAGACTGCAAGGAAGATAGAAGACGGTTGAGGTCTTCCTCGGAGCGACTGTGACTGATCCAGAGCCCGGGCCGCGATAAATCTGGTTGTGCGCCGACTGAAAGCTTGCCTGCAGCTTCCTCCGTAGAGCGAAACACGACTTCCCATGACCGGATTCCAGGCGGAAGCAGTTCGGCAAGCGAACCCGAGCCCTGCAGTGCTCCTCCTGCGATGACGATTACCCGGTCACAGATCACCTCGATATCCGGAAGAATGTGGGTGCTGAAAAATATGGTTTTCCCCCGTTCGCGGTTCAGGTTCCGGAGGAGGTCGCGCACTTCCTTGCGGCCAATCGGATCAAGGCCTTCCATTGGTTCGTCAAAAATGGCGATATCAGGATCATTGATAAGCGCCTGGGCAATGCCGATTCGCTGCAGCATCCCCTTCGAGTACTTACGAAGTTCAAGTCGGCGGGCATGCGGGAGCCCGACCAGTTCCATGAGCTCGCTGATGCGCCGCTTGCGATCGGTGCCTGGAATCGAATGAAGCCGGCCTGCCAAATCCAGAAACTCATCGCCTTTCAGGTGGTCATAGAAATAGGGATTATCCGGCATATATCCAATGCGCGACCGGGCAGAAGCTTTACGCGCATCCTGACCGAAAATCCGTATTTCTCCGTGCTCATAAGCAAGGAGCCCAAGAATGCATTTGAGAGTCGTTGTCTTTCCGGCTCCGTTTGGGCCGAGGAAACCGACGCATTCTCCTGTTCGTACGGCGAAGGAAACATCACTCAGGATTTTTTTGGGACGCATCCAGAAACCGGTATGGAAAGTCTTGGAAAGTCCTTCCACGGTTATTACCGGTTCTTGATTACAGATTATTTCAGTCATTGTCCCATTACCCGCCTTATTTCCTGTCGCAACTCGGGAGTCAGCCAGTCCATGCTTGGCGTGTCACCGGGAAGAGCGCATGTGGGGGCCATGAGGCGGTTTATAAACTCCTGAATCAGGGCTGTGCGTTCCTGTGGAGACATGTCGGATTTCTCGAAATAGGCCAGGAACTCATAGGCATAACGCTCCTTCCAGAAGGGCATCGGGGTTGAGCAATAGGCATCCAGGATGAGTTCCATCGCTGCCCGAGGATCAGATTTGTAACGTATACCGGCGGCGATTCGGCCTGCATAATCAGGAGCGTTGGGCTTTTTGCTACCGAGCTCAAACCATTTGGCTGCATTTTCGAGATCCCTTTTCTCGAAATAGTAGATCATGGCCGTCATCAGGAATGGCTCGAACAGGTCTGTTACTGTGGATGCACTGGCAAACAGCTGTAAGGCGAGATCCGGTCCGTTGCCCTCTTGTGCCCTGAGGAAATAGCCGCCAACCACATATGGCGTATAGAACTGGGGGTCCAGAAGGTTGATGATTCTGACGGTGTTGTACACCCATTGGGTGTAAGCTTCAGGCTGTACACCCCATGATATTGCCCCTACAAGATGGGTAAACATTGCGCTGGCTACAGCCTTGTCATAACCGAGGGAAATATACCGGAACAGTTCCGGTTTGGGCAGTAGATAGGAAACTGGCGGCTCTCCGGCATAGATCTCCGCCCAGCGGCGGTTTATTCCCGAAATTCCGGCGAACAGGGCGAGTGCCGATACGGCTAGGACCACCCGTGACCACTTGCTCAGCATTACTGGCAATTCTACAGGATGGGACGCCTCCTTCAAGGGACTTTGGTTGGCGCGCAGGGGTGCCGGATGATTTTAACGATTTATACCGATGGTGCGGCCCGTGGAAATCCCGGTCCTGCCGGAGCTGGCGCCGTGCTCAAGGATGAAAAGGGCCGGATCGTAGCAGAGGTGGCGGCCTATCTTGGTGACTGCCGTACCAATAACGAGGCTGAATATGAGGCGATTATTCTTGCACTGGAAAAGGCACAGGAACTGGGTGCCAAGGGCGTACGCTGCCGTGCCGACAGCAAGCTGGTAGTTGAGCAAACACTCGGGCGCTGGAAGGTAAAGGAACCCCGGCTGCGCCCTTTACGGGACCGGGCAGCCGAGTTGCTCACAGGATTCAGCCCCTATGAATTTCGCCATGTGCCCCGGGAAGAAAACCGTGAGGCTGACGATCTTGCCAATAGAGCTATTGACGGGAACAGGGTGCGGTGACTCGTGAGAGCTCTTATCACGGGAGCGGGGGGACAGGTAGGCCGCGATCTTGTTGCTACGGCCCCAAAAAATACGACTGTAATGGCATACGCGCATGGTCAACTCGATATTACCAGTGATAGTGCCGTTAAAACGGTCATTAGTGAGTTTCGTCCGGATCTCCTGTTTAATTGTGCGGCCTATACGGCTGTGGACGCCTGCGAAACCAACAGGGAAACCGCTTGGAGGGCCAATGCGGAAGCACCCGGACAGATCGCGCGACTGTGCAGGTCGGCAGGAATTCGTCTTGTGCATCTGTCCACTGACTATGTGTTTGGTGGTGACGGCACACAGCCATATGAGCCGGATGATCCAGTAAACCCCCGGAGTGAATACGGACGATCCAAGGCTGAAGGTGAGCGGCGGGTTTGTGAGGCCGATCCCCTCGCGGTGGTAGTCCGTACGTCCTGGGTTTATGGACCGGGACAGAACAATTTCCCACAGAAAATCCTGGCCCGTTCCCGTATACAGGACGAGCTTCGCGTGGTGGATGACCAGCGGGGGGCGCCGACGTGGAGCCATGACCTCGCTCGTGCACTCTGGCTGCTCCCCGGCCGGCCAGACGTCACGGGGCTGCTCCATTGGACCGCATCGGGAAATTGCACATGGTATGAGTTCGCCAAGGCAATTGTGGAGGGAGCCCAAAAGCGGGGCGAACTGATCCGTGCAAAGAGGGTTGTGCCGGTGTCGTCAGCCGAATTCGCTGCTCCGGCCCGGCGGCCTGCGTGGTCTGTTTTGTCACTGGACAAATGGAGCCGGTTTTTCCCCGCTCAGCCTCCTCGGCATTGGAAGGACCAACTTTCGGATTATCTTGATAGCTGCCTGAAAAGGCCCTAGTTACACGCCTTTTCTTTTGCGATAGCCCGGTCCAGTATCGCTCCGTCCCCCCTGAATCCGCCATTTGACCGGTTGCGGTTATGATGCGGTAGGGCGGGACGAAAGCAAGAGAAACCAGCCATGACAGACAAGCCAGAATTACCAGCAGCCCAGAATCCGGTTCCGCCACCCGATCCGTTCGACATGGGCGGTCGCCGGGATTTTGGCATTATCGCCGTTGTGATTGTTCTTGTGGTCCTGATTGGAGCGGCCGTCTTCATATTCACGCGATCCGGCTCCACTCCTAGTGTGGGAAAGGCACCAGTGCTGGGTCCAGAAGATGTAGCCAGCGTAGGGCAGAAAGTCATCCAGAAGACGGACGTGGACCGGTTTGTGGATGAAGTTTATCCAGCCCTGACTGCCGGTGCGATGGCAACTCCTCCGGAAATGCTCCGGTTGCAACTTGCCCAGGATCCACAGTTCTGCCGGGATTTTCTGGGCCAGATGCTGATCCGGGATGCCATAGCCCAGTATGCCAAGGCGCAGGGTGTTTATGAAACCGAGGAGTTCCGAAACCGGTTCCAGAGCCAGATCGAGATGGTTGCTGTGACGGAAATGCTCCGAACGGTGACGGAGGTTTCACCGTCCGAGGCCGAAACGCGGAAATTTTATGATGAGGACAAGTTCTGGTTCTCTTCTGCTACTGAAAAAGCGAAATATGACGAGGTAAAGCACCTGATTCCGACAGCCATGGGCCGGCAAAAAGTGCTTGATCTGCTGGCATCACTTCGCAAGCAGGCCAGCGTTTCAGCACCGGACTGGGACGCGAGCGTCATCGCTACCATAGACTTTGGTGACGAGAAAATGGATATCACGGTTGAAAAGTTCGAGGAAGAAGCCTCCAAGTATCCGGAAAAACGGCAGGTGGAAATCCGGACCATGGAAGGCCGGCAGAAACTTCTGGATGGAATTGTCGAGCGGTATGCCGCCATCCGGGAAGCCCGGCGGCGTGGCCTCATGGATGATCCGAAGGTGACCAGCATCGCGGAAAACGTGCGCCCCAATGTGGCTGCTGAGCGCTTGGCGGTTGAACTGCTGGGGAGTGGTTTTGACCAGCGAATCAATGAAAAGTACGAGCAGGTCAAGGGCCTGCCGGAGTACCGGAACGCGATCTACCATCTGGCGCATATTCTGGTGCGTCTGCGAGATCCCATGACCGACGAAGAGAAACAAAAGGCCCGCGACCGTATGCAGGCAATCAAGGACCGACTGGCGCAGGGCGACAGCTTCGAGAAGCTGGCGAAAATCATGTCGGACGATGCCACAAGCGGTGCCAAGGGCGGTGATTTGGGTCAGTTTCCTCATTCCGTTATCACTCCCGATGTGGGCCGTGCGGTAAGTGGTCTCAACAAAGGGCAGTTGAGTGAAATCGTGGAAACAGGCGCCGGCTTGCATATTTTCAAGGCTCTGGAGGATCCGGCTTATTCAGACAACCCGGTGTCAGTGAAGGCCACAATTCGAAAGGAAATCATGAAAGAAGGTTTCCAGCTCGTGGAGCAGAAGGCCCGTGAGTCATTTCCCGTCTTCGTCAATGATGCTGCAGCCATGGCAGCCTGCGGAGTGGATACGATGCGACAGCAACCACCTGGCAGCGAGGGGATGTCACTGGAAGATCTGGCGCGGGAGCAGATGAAACAATCGCCCTCTTCCCCCTGAGGCGGCTCAGGGCCGGATGGTGCGGACCACGCGCAGGTAATTTTCTCCAAGAACTTTACGAATACGGACGTCTGTCCAGTGACGGTCCAGCATGGCCTGAACCAGCCTAGGCATGCCCGTGATATCGTGAAGCTCGCGCGGGAGCAGGATGGCCCCGTCAAAATCGGATCCAAGCGAGATAAAATCTTCTCCGGCAACCCGGATAACGTGCTCCATGTGATCGATGACCCGGCTGACCGGACAATTATTCCATGAGTCCGAGAGAAATCCCGGCTGAAAAATGATACCAATGGTGCCGCCGCTTTTGGCAACGAGCCGGATCTGTTCGTCATCAAGATTCCGCCACAAATTGCGTACCCCCCGAACTCCGGTGTGCGAGACAATGAACGGAAGCGAGCGGTCGTGGATTTTCACGGCGTCCATGAAACCTGACCGGTTGATATGGGAAAGATCGACAAGAATTTGGCGATGATTGAGGGCACGCACAAATTCCCGGCCAAAACTACTCAAGCCCTCCGTTTCATGCCGTCGGGCAGCACTGGAGACACCAATACGGGAGCGGGTAAAATGGACAAGGGTGACTCGATGCAGAAGATCCTCTGGGATGCGATCTAGATCACCAAGATCATGATCAATAGCCTGACCGCCCTGAATTGATATCCAGGAGGCGGTAAGACCCTTCGCACGCGCATTCCGGTAGTCACTCTCGGTACGGATAACGGCAAATTCGTTGGGGTGGTGCCGGAGGAGTCGGGCCAGCTCACGAATATTTTCGAAAGCTATATCGGGCCGTTGACTTTCGGTCCGTAGCGGATTGGTCGTTACGTCCCAGACGACGCCGCCCATCTGGGCTTCTCTCACGCGGGGAAAATCGACCTGATTCAGGATCGGCGAACCGGGAATAAAAGACCGGTGACGCTTGGAAAGATTGTAGCCAAATACACGTGTCCATATGAAACTCGTCGTATGCAGGTCGATGACTTCTGCTGAAAGATACAGCTGTACCGCTTCGGATGAAATCCCGAGATGACGAGCCCACTGTTCCGGATTGGTTCGGTAATTGACGTAGTCCAGTTTCATCAGACGGCATTAATCTAGTTTGTCAGCCACCATGCGCAAACGTGATATGGGTTGTGGAATTTGCTGCTACGGAAGGTGATAGTATACGCAGGTTGGCCACATGGACTCCGGACCACTTCGAAAAACTGCACTTCTGCTGATTTTGTGCTGGCAGATTTCCTGTGATGGGGCTGGTTCTGGCCTGCCACACCGAAACGATACATTACCACCACCCAACACGGCTCCTGTTGCCATCAGCAGTGAGGGGGAAACGGTGCGGAATTTTGCCTATTCGGGGCTTCTGCCCGGATCCGACATTGATGGTCCTGACCGGATATTCAGTATTGTAAGTGGTGGTTCCCTGGGCACGGTTGAAATTACTAATGCCGCAACTGGTGCGTTCACCTACACGCCCGCCGAGGATGCTACCGGGACCGATGTGTTCACCTGGAAACTCAGTGATTCCTTGCTGGAGTCCGGTGTGGCCAGTTTTGCGGTGAAGATCCGGCACACAATAACCCTGCGACGCGGTACACTGTCCGGAAATCCGGCCCGCTTTTCAGTGCAACTGCCGCCGGGAACGGTGAATCCGCAGCTGAACCTTGCTCCGGCGGGGATTCCCGGTGAATTTGGTTGTTCACATGCACTGGTTCCACCGTCCAGGTTTGTAGTCGCATGCTTGCCGGAGACTGACTTCGCAACTGGGCCAGCGGAAATAGCAATATCCGGATCTGGCAGCAGCGGGCCGCTTGCTGCAGGTGAAGTATCGGTTGAAATTCTGGCGAGAGCTACTGATCTGGAGTTGACGCCGGTTTCCGGAACTCCTGTGAAAATCATTGAGACAGTGGAAACAGGCAGCCGGGATATAGCGATAACGCTGTCAAATGACCTGATTGAAGATGGTGCCGGACCCGCTGTTCTCCGGGTGACACAGATGCCCGCAGGAGTTGAATGCCTGCTTTCAGAAGAGTTGTTCGAAGTTTCAGGAACGACAACGATTACCTGTTCCGCCAGTGACGGGAGTGATCCGGGAATAGTAATGGTCGAAGCAGTGGCCGTCTGCGGGGCCACTGTACAGCCAGAAGATACTATCGAATACATTCGGGAGATTGCGCTCTTTGCCTGCCCGCTCGTATCTTCTGATCCGTTTGCCGATCAGATAGAAATTACCGTTCAACCGGAAGCGCCCGTTCTGGTGGTGGAGCCCGATGCCAGTATTCTGGAACTGGAGCGGAATGGAAGTGCTCAGCCGGTAGTTCTGGCCACAACGTCATCAAATTCAAGCGCCTTTTTCCCGGCAGTGGCACAGATGACATCTTTTCCCATGGGTGTTGTCTGTGAATTCAGTGATAATGAACTGTCAGATGAGAACGACACCGCCTTGCTTGAGTGCATTGCGGAAGGCCCTGCTGTTGCCGGAGAGGTAATTCTAGCTGTAACGCCAGCATTGGGCCCGACGGTATTTACGGGCGTCCTGGTCTCCATATATGAAGCCAATTTTTTACTTGTAACGGATGTTTTAGAGCTTTTCCCGGTCATGAATTCATTCCTGACCGGGAATTCTGTCGCTACGGAAGTCGCCTCCGGTGCGGGCAGTGGTTTTACAGGTCCTGCAGTGTTGACATTTCAGCAGGTTCCCGATGGCGTTCAGTGCCAGTTCTCCGGTGATGGAGATCTGGATAACGAACTGGATTTTGATGGAGTTGAATGCACCGCCGAAGACGATTCCGAAGACGGAATTATTGTGGTTCGGGCGGCAGCCGTGAGCATGGAAACGGCCTCGACGGCGCTCAGGGTTGTCCGTCTTCCGCCGTTGATGGTGGCAGACCTATCGGCTTCGTCAATTCTGGCCCCAGGTGGCATTACTGTCGGTATCGATTCGTTGACAGATCCAGAGCTGCGCTATCCGGTAATGGTTCAGCGGGTGACCCAGCCTCCCGGTGCTGGTTGCACGGTAAACGGAGGCGTTTCCGCGAACATTCTGTCCGCGGCCGGGTCGGTGACACTGGCTTGCAGCGGGTTGGTAGCAGGAAATGTCGGTATACGACTTACGAGTGCAAACACCGAACCTGTGATCATAGAACTGTCCGTACCGATAGAGCTTCCCTGACTGATTCAGGCCGCTTGTGATTCCCGGCGCTTCAGTCCCAGCAGAACGGACTTCTCGACGATCTTGCCGAATAGATCCTTCCCCTCTTTACCCCTAATCCGCCGCTGGGCTTCGTTGTAGGCGGGCAAGTACCGCAGGCGTTCTGGGACTTTAGGATAGACGGTTCGGATGGCACGGAGTGAGGCATCAAAAACCGCCTTTTCTGCCCGGCCATATCCGATATTGAACTGGTGACGAATACGCTCAGGCAATAGCGCGGCGGTGATGATCTTGTACCAGGCAAATACCGGTTTCAGTTCGGGGCGCGGTGACTGCAGGATGAAGTGGGCAATTTCGCTTGCGGGGCGCCCCGCAGCGAGTACGTCTGATTCCCACATTTTTCGATTGTACTCCATGAACTCGGTCCAGTTGGGCGGGAGTACAGAATCGGGAATGCCGAACAGGTAGGCGAAAAGCTTCGTTTCCTCATAGTAGCGGTCTTTCACTGGGAGCGGCAGGGGGCCAAACATGTGCTCATATACCAGGATGGAGGTATCCCACAGTGTTGCATGCACCCAGAGCAGAGCTTCTTCCTTGTTGGCCTCATAGGGTGAATTAAGATCGAAAGCGCCTATTCGCTCCGTGATGAGCCCCGTGATACGGTCATGGATCGCATGGACACGCCGTGCTGATCTCGTCGCGTCGGACAGATCGCCGAACACCATGGCAAACACGTTGGCGAATGTCCGCCGAAAGCGGCCCTGCGGATCAGTTTTGGTTTTGGAATGCTGATCGACTCCGTGTGCAACGAACGGATGGGCAGTTTGCAAAAGGGCAGCCCGGCCACCTCCCAGGAAAATTATCGACTCACGGTTCAGCTTCCAGAGCATCGATTCTGGGCCGAACAGTCCATAGGAGGGGTTTTGGATCCTGCTCGCAAGACGATCCAGATAGCGTTCAAGGTCGGCGCGACTGACGGTCATAGATGTTCGCAGGTCCTTGGCATGCAGAGTAAAAGCCCAACGTGATTCTACAATGACTGACGCATCAGTCAAAGATTCTATGGACCGTTTTCCAACCCAAAACGTGATACCACTCACGAGCGTTTCGGCCTGATACATCAGACCTTTCCATAAGTTAGCCATACGAATAAGTATGATGAGCCGTTTTCAGGGGCGTGCCAGTTGTAGTAGACTTTCACCCGGGGTTGTTGGGGAAAGCTGCTGGGGAGCGGCTCCCGGAAATTAGGATTAGGCTTGCGCGGCGGTTGGCTTGCGTGGGCATTCAGTTTTTCAGTCGGGAAGCGTTATGCCACCAAAACCAAAACTGGGAGAACTGCTGATCAGCGCGGGCATCCTGGATGAGCTCCAGGTGAAATCCGCGCTTGCCAGGCAGCAGCGCTGGGGCGGGAAGTTCGGGGAAAATGTCATTGCCCTTGAGTTCTGTGATGCCGAAACTTTGAACCGGGTAGTTGCCAAGCAGCTCGGCGTTCGTCCTGTTTCAATTCGCAGGACCCGCATTGATCTGACACTGCTGCAGAAATTTCCCAAAAATATCGCACTGAAGCAGATGGTATTGCCGCTATCGACGGATGGTAAATCATTCACCGTTGCGATGGCAGATCCAAATGATGGAGAAGCCGCCCGGGATACGGAGTTCCGGCTAGGCAAGCGTCTGAACATCATGGTGGCTGACGCCAAAGCATTAGCCGTCCGGATTGAGCAGGCCTATCAGTCCATGGAAGCTGGCGAATCAGAATTGGAACCGGAATCGGAAGAGATAGATGTCTCCGACGGGGATCCGAATCTGCTGGAACCTGCCCCGGAGGAAGCCGCTCCGGCACCAGCAATGGACAGTTCATCCCGAGCGGCCTCTTCCGGACACTTGCGAGTAGTTGTGCCTCCCCGTGCGGTTGAAACACCGCCTGATCTTGTGTCCGAAGAGCCCGAAGCGGAGATTGTCTCTGAAGGTTCAGTGCCGCCTCCGAAGATAGCAGCCCGCACCCCGACTGGGACGCAAGCGACGGACACGGCGGGAAATCTTGTCCTGATTGTTGATTCGGATGAAGACGTGCGGAGACAGCTCCGGCTGGTGCTGCGGCGACATGGCTGCCGTGTGGTTGAAACCGGTGACGGACTTCATGTGGTTGATCTGATCAAGAGCCAGAGGCCGCAATTGCTTATGATAGATCTTTCCACTCAGGATGTTGCTGGCATTGACATGTGCCGCAAGCTGAAAAGTTCCCAGGCATTCTCAGGCGTTCCGATTGTCCTGATGAGTGGCCAGTTCTCTGACTGGCGTTCCCGGGATGACCTCATGGAGCTTACCAGTGCGTCTGCTTTCGTGCCCAAGCCGCTGGATCTGCACCAGGCCCGCATTACTGTTCAGCGACTTCTGGAAACAGGATCAAGGGATACGGTTTCCCAGTCCGAAATTGAGGCCCAGCATATTGCCAGCGAACTGGTAAAGTCAGCGCTCCAGTTTTATGAGGCTGGAGATTATGCCAAGGCTATCCCGCTGTTCATTGAAGCGGCCGATTATCACGACTCTGACGGTAATACGCACTATTATCTTGCTGAGGCCTACACGGCGGCCGGACAGAAGTACAAATCCCTGGGTGCATATGAGAAGGCCGTTGACCGGATGCAGGATAGTTTCCTCGTCCTGAAAAAACTGGCGGTGGCCTATGAGAAACTCGGCTTCAAGCGCAAGGCCTATGAGGCGTTTGAGCGCTCTGCCCGTGTCTGTCCGAATCCTCAGCTCAAGCAGAAAATCCTCGCCTATATGGCCAAGATGCTGTAGCGGTCCCCTGCCGTCCACTTTCAACCGGCCGCTCTTGCCGCCCGGACCCCGGCGTGGATAGGCTTGCCGACCATCCTTGAGAAGCAGTAACAGGGATAAACGGTAGGGCCGGGTACGGCCAGCGTCGTGACTCTTTTACCGGGGTAGACAAATGGATATTTACCGAGAGCCCAAGATTACGCTTATTGCCCGCCAGGTTTTCCAGGATCATCCGGGGATCCAGTGGTCGACCGATACCGAAGTTCCTGCCGAGCGGCTCGTCGAGTTCGGGGGCCGTGTTTGTTACATGAGCTATGGCAAGGGGCGTAAAACCAACCGGGAATACATTGCCCACATTATTGAATCGGGTCACGGAAGTGTACTCGAGCATGCACAATTTTCGTTCTGTTTTGAGGGAATATCCCGGTCGCTTACACACGAGTTGATCCGCCACCGGGCGGGTTTTGCCTATTCGCAGCTGTCCCAGCGCTATGTGGACGAATCCTATGCGGCATTTATCGAGCCCGATGATATAGCGGACGATCCTGAACTCCATGCCAAATGGCTCGCCTGCGTCGAGCATTGCCAGAAAACCTATACGGATCTGGTAGAAGCACTGATGAAGAAGAATGCCCACGTCGAAGCGGCAACAGACCGGCGCAAACTTTCACGGCAGGCGGCGCGTAGCGTTTTGCCAAACGCCACCGAGACCAAGATCATCGTTACTGCCAATGCGCGCGCATGGCGTCATTTTATTGAACTTCGCGGCAGTGCCCATGCAGACGTTGAGATTCGAAAACTTGCAGTGGGTGTTCTCAGGATACTTCAAAAGGAAGCACCCAGCCTGTTCGGTGATTATACAATAGCCAAACTTGCCGACGGCTCCGAAACTACCGACACCCCCCACAGAAAGGTCTGAACGGTCGCGTCTTGAGCAACAAGCGGGCTTAACTACCAGATGAATCTTACGGCTTTTGGCATGACTGATGTGGGCCGCCTTCGTTCCCACAATGAAGACAGCGTCGCCATGGTCCCAGATCGGCGTGTCTTTATAGTGGCTGACGGGCTGGGCGGGCATAACGGCGGCGAAGTGGCGTCACAGCTCGCCATCGAGTCAATTACTGGTTTTGTCCGGACCGCCGAAGAGCGGCCGGATATGACGTGGCCGTTTGAATATGTTGGATCTCTGAGCCGCGCTGCCAACATTCTGCTTGCCTCGATCAAGATTGCAAACCTGAACATCCTCAGTCAGGCACAGAAAGCCCCGGAGCTTCAGGGTATGGGAAGCACGGTAGTCGTTCTGCTGATCGGTAATGACGGCAAGGCATACTTGGGGCATATGGGAGATTCACGCATCTATCGGTATCGTGAAGGCTGTCTGGTGCAGCTCACCGACGACCATTCACTGGTGAATGAACAGGTCCGGCAGGGGATACTGACTCCCGAGGAAGCTGCTCGAAGCCCGTATCGGAATGTGATTTCCAGAGCTTGCGGTATTCGGCCCGATATTGAGCCGGATATCCGGTCTGAAGTCATCAAGGCAGGGGATATCTATCTGCTCTGTTCAGACGGACTTACCGGACCGGTGTCAGACGTGGAAATAGCAGAGGTGCTGGGAGCACGTTCCAACGATCTGGAAAAGGCTGCTGAAACGCTTATCAACCGCGCCAATGAACTGGGCGGCCCTGACAATATTACCGTAGGCCTTGTCCGAATTGATACCCTGTAGGGCCGACGGATGTGGCCTCCGGCTGGAATCAAGAAATGATGGTCGAAATTGGCGATCGGGTCCGTTACCGGCTGGTGCGGCGCCTGAGCGTCGGCGGTATGTCGGAGCTGTTCCTTGCCGAGCAGTTGTCCGGTTCCCTGACGCGTCCGGTTGTGCTCAAACGGCTTCTGCCAGCCCTGGCGAAGGATTCCACCCATCGCGCCCTGTTTATCGAAGAAGCCAGGCTCGCTGGGAGGCTCCGCCATCCCGCTATTCCTGTCGTTTACGGACTCCTGGACAGCCTGGAACCGCCGGTGATCGTAATGGAATGGGTGCGGGGGGTATCCCTGCGGGCACTGATACGCCAGGTGGAGGGAGGGAAGGCACGGCCGTTTTCCCTGCCGGAAGTATTCGGACTAATCCGGGAAGTAGCTGGTGTTCTGGACTACCTGTCTGGGCTTGAAGATGAAAGCGGTCGCGCTGCACCGCTCTATCACCGTGACCTTTCACCGGAAAACATTGTCATTGATGAAAATGGCCGGGTTCATGTCGTCGATTTTGGAATCGCCAAAAGTTCAGATTCACGGCTTGCCACGGAGACAGGCGTCCTCAAGGGGCGTCTTGCCTACCTGCCACCAGAAGTGGTCCGAGGTGAAGCATTTGGACCCACAGGCGATCTTTACGCGTTAGGACTGATAGCAGTTGAACTCGTTACCGGTAATGTCCCGGGGTTCGAGCCTGACACTGCCAGGCAGCTATCCGCACTTCGTGATCGCAAGGGGCCTCCACCCCTGCCGCCAGAACTCCCCGGCCGTGTTTTCTTTGAAACATTGCTGGCGGCTTCTCCGGATATGAGGCCTCCGGTGCCGCGGTCATTTCTTGACGGGCTGGAGAGAGCATGGCCAGCCGCACAGTCTGGCGCTGATGTAACGGCGCTATGGAAAGACCGAATCCATGACATCCAGGCGGCTGAAGAAGCGGTTCGGCCGGTAACAGAAGGCCTGGAGTCACTGCCGTTATTGTGGGGTGAAGCGACGCCAGTAATGACCTCACCGAGGTATGAGACGGATCGGCGCGAGGAAAAATCCCGGAGTTTCCGGAGTGCGCTTGTTCTGGTGACGATCGTTGTTTCCGCGATTCTCGCCTGGTCTCACGAAAATTTTCTCTGGTACGCGCCGTGGGAAACAGAAAGCCGGGAACCCGGCTCAGGAGATGTTGGGACTGTAATGGGAGGAGAGCAGCTGAAAATCCTGCCACCGGTAATGCCGGTACCCCGAAAACCAGCCGTTGTCGAAGTCGTCGCTCCGGAACTGGCAGAACTCTATGTGTCGGGGAAGTTTGTCGGCACAGTTGCTGGATCACAAACCATCGAGCTGGAGCCGGGTTCTCATGTGATTGAGCTCCGAATCCCCGCCCGGGGTATTTATTTCCGTCATAATGCTATCCTGGTCGAAGGGAGCCAGGAAACCTGGGCGCCGGGCGGTAGTCCGGCCTGGCAGCCTTGATGATGGCAGTTTCCGGAGTGGAAGCAGATGGACCTTCGCATTGTTCTTACTACGGTTGGCAGTGAAGCGGCCGCTGGCAAACTGGCGGAAACACTCGTGGCGGAAAAACTTGCTGCTTGTGTCAGCGTCGTGCCGGCCGCCTTCTCGGTCTACCGCTGGAAGGACAGGGTGGAAAAGGAACCTGAATGGCTGCTTGTGATAAAGACGCTCGCTGACCGGGTGGATACTCTGAAGTCACAACTCGAAGCGCTTCATCCCTATGAACTCCCGGAAATCGTCGAACTGGAGCCTTCGTCGGTTTCTCCGAAGTATATCGCTTGGGTAGCCGAAGCCACCAGAAAACCCTGATCCTGCAACATTCTGTGATAATTCTACCCGGCTGGTTGACCTCGGGGCCCCCGTGTCTCTATACCTTCTCGCGGTTGAACTCTTTAACGCGGTCCAGAGAGGCCGGGAAGGTTCTACGAAATTGAAGCACATTGACCGCCACTTGCCGCCCCGGCTGCTCCCGCAAGCCGGCTTTTTTTTGCCTGCTATCATGGAAGGATTCCGTTTGTGACACAGGCACGGGAAACACGGACACTTTTGCTGGATGAAGCTGGTATCCGGCGGGCGCTTACTCGCATCGCCCACGAGATCGTCGAGCAGGCGGACGAAGCACCACTCGCCTTTATTGGAATCCGTACACGTGGTGTTCATCTGGCCGCCCGTCTGGCGAAACTCGCCACGGAGATTACCGCTGCCAAGACACCGGTGCCGGTAGGTGAACTGGATATCACCCTGTACCGTGACGATCTGGATACTCTCAGCGACCGGCGTGTCCTGAACGCAACACAGGTCGATTTTGATGTATCAGGGTACAGGATCGTACTGGTAGACGACGTACTGTTCACCGGCCGCACGGTGCGAGCTGCACTGGGAGCAATTACCGATCTTGGCCGTCCGCGGCGGATTGAATTGGCTGTTCTGGTCGACCGGGGACACCGGGAACTGCCCATTCGGCCTGACTATGTTGGCCGCAATCAGCCTACCCGCAAGGATGAGACTGTTAAGCTTTCTCTCAAGGAAGAAGAGGGCATTGACCAGCTTGATCTGGTGAGCCGGGAGGTCCGCGAGTGAAGGGCTTCCAGCGCAAGGATCTCGTTTCAATTGATTCACTCTCGGCCGAGGAGATCATCATGATCCTCGATACGGCTGATTCGATGAAGCAGATTCTCCGCCGTGACCGGAAAAGGGTGCCTCCGCTTCAGGGAAAGACTGTCGTAACGCTGTTTCTTGAGGCCTCAACCCGTACCCGCACCAGTTTTGATCTGGCTGCCAAGCGGCTTTCGGCCGATACCATTACCGTATCAGCCGACGCTTCTTCACTCACCAAGGGAGAAACCCTGCTCGACACGGTCAGGAATCTCGAAGCGATGCAGGTGGATTATGTGGTGCTCCGCCATCCGCAGTCGGGGGCCGCCGAACGGCTGGCCCGTATGGTGGATGCCAGCGTCGTAAATGCCGGTGACGGCTGGCATGAGCACCCAACCCAGTCACTTCTGGATATCATGACAATCCGCGAACGGTTCGGCCGGTTCGATGGATTGAATGTCCTGATTGTGGGAGACATTGCCCACTCCCGCGTGGCCCGGTCTAATATCTATGGCCTGAATAAGCTGGGGGCCAAGGTCATGGTGGCTGGACCCGGCACACTGATCCCGGCTGGTATCGGCAGCGATGCTGAATATCCAGTCGAGGTTTACAACCGGCTGGATGAGGCCCTTCCGAAAGCGGATGTCGTGATGATGCTCCGTATCCAGCTGGAGCGGATTGGGCGTTCGCTTTTCCCGAGTGAAGGCGAGTATGCACGATTTTACTGTCTGAACAGCAAGCGGCTGGCGATGGCCCGGAAAGACACCATTGTGATGCATCCCGGACCGGTTAACCGGGGGCTTGAAATCAGCTCCGATGTGGTGGACGGCAAAAGTTCGGTTGTTCTGCCGCAGGTGGAAAATGGCGTCGCGACCCGAATGGCCGTTTTGTACCTTCTGAACCGGGGGCCGGATGCAATCCGGGTGGGAGCCTGAATATGGCGCTGGCACCACTTCACCTTAAAAATGCGCGGCTTGTGGATCCAAGCCAGGGGATTGATGGCCCGGCAGACATTCTGATCGAAGACGGCCGTGTAAGGGATATTGTTCAAGGGGGCCTGGGGAAAAGCCCGCCGGGCTATGAGCTCGACGATCTTTCCGGATTTGTTGTCGCCCCGGCGTTTGTGGATGTTCATGTCCACTTCCGTGATCCTGGACAGGAATACAAGGAAGATATCGAAAGCGGATCGCGGGCTGCTGCTGCTGGCGGCTTTGGAACAGTCTGCTGCATGGCCAATACGCGGCCAGTCAACGACAGCGTGAGTATCACCCGTTACATCCAGGATCGGGCACGGCTGGTCGGATTGGTGGATGTGAAACCGATCGGTGCGGTAACGGTGGGTCTTGAGGGCAAGCGGCTGGCCGAGATTGGTTCAATGGTGGCAGCAGGTGCCGTGGCTGTTTCCGACGACGGCCGCTGCGTGATGGATGCAGATCTGTTCCGCCGGGCTCTGGAGTACGCACGCGGGTTCGACATTCCGGTCATTACCCATGCCGAAGACGAATGCCTGTGCGGCGAAGGGTCGATGAATGAGGGGGCACTCTCCACTCGACTCGGAATCCGGGGCCGGCCGGCTGTCGGTGAAAATATCATAACTTTCCGGGACACCATGCTGGCCGGTCTGACAGGTGCACGGCTGCATGTGGCCCATGTAACCACTGCCCAGGCTGTGAAAATAATCCGGGAGGCCAAGGAGCGGGGCGTAAGGGTGACAGCTGAAGTGACACCGCACAATCTCGTGCTCGATGAACGGGCCGTTGTCGGATACAACACCAATGCCAAGATGAATCCGCCGCTCAGGACAATGCTTGATCAGGCAGCGTTGCGTGAGGCAATCCGTGATGGAACGATCGACTGCATTGCTACCGACCATGCACCGCACTCGCTGGATGAAAAGGCGCGGGATTTTGATCTTGCACCACCAGGCGTGATCGGACTCGAAACCGCTTTTCCTGTAATGATGAAGCTGGTCCATGAGAACGAGCTTAAGCTGAGCCGCCTGGTCGAACTGTTTACTGTCGGTCCGGCTCGCGCACTGGGTCTGGATTGCGGCACCCTTCGTAAGGGAGCTGTTGCTGATGTCGTAATTCTCGACCCAGAGGAGCGGTATCGCATTGACGCGGGGACATTCCAGTCGAAGAGCCGTAACTGCCCGTTCGACGGGTGGGAGGTGAGAGGTCGAGTGAAAGGACTTTACCGGGGAGGACGCAAGGTATGGCAGCCATGAAACGGGGGGCTGCATATCTGGCGCTGGCCGATGGAACTTTTTTCGAAGGCGAGCAGTTTGGCGCTACCGGGGAGTCTTTCGGAGAGGTCGTTTTTAATACCTCACTGTCGGGTTACCAGGAAATCCTGACTGATCCGTCTTACCGTGGACAGATCATTGCCATGACCTGCCCGCAGATCGGCAATGTAGGCGTCAACCCCGAGGACATGGAATCGGACCGGGTCCAGTGCAGCGGATTCATTGTGAAGGAATATTACGAGCAGCCATCAAATTTCCGCGCACGAAATACGCTGGGCTCATTTCTGGAGCAGGCAGGGGTAGTGGGAATAAGCGGAATCGACACACGTGCGCTGGTCAAGCATATCCGGACTGTCGGCGCCCAAATGGGTCTGATTTCAACCATCGACAGCAGCCGGGAATCACTGGTTGCCAAGGCCAAGGCTGCACCGCCACTTGTGGGCCGGGATCTGGTAAAGGATGTCACCTGCACAAGCCGCTACGAATGGAAGGAGGGATCCTGGGTCCGTGGCGAGGGGTTCAAGAATGTCAGGACAGACTTTCACGTGGTGGCCTATGACTTCGGTATCAAGCGCAACATCCTGCGCGGTATGGTCGATTCCGGCATGCGGGTAACGGTCGTCCCCGCTGCGACGCAGGCTGCCGAAGCACTAGCTTTGAAGCCAGATGGTATTTTCCTGTCGAATGGTCCCGGCGATCCTGAGGCTGTGCCGTATGCATATGAAACGGTTTCGTCACTTCTTGGAAAAGTGCCAATTTTTGGTATTTGCCTTGGCCACCAGATGCTGGCTCTTTCGGTGGGCGGCTCTACCTACAAACTCAAGTTCGGGCATCGGGGGGGGAATCAGCCGGTAATGGATCTATACACCCGCAAGGTAGAGATTACCTCGCAGAATCATGGCTTTGCAGTGAAGGAGGAGTCTGTTCTGGACAAGGGCTTCCGGATCTCGCACGTCAACCTGAATGACCAGACCGTCGAGGGACTTGAGCATGTGTCTCTGCCGGTTTTTTGTGTCCAGTATCATCCGGAGGCATCTCCCGGACCGCATGATGCGAACTACCTGTTCGGGCGGTTCCGGAAACTGATCGAACGCCAGTGACAGTCGAGGCTTTCCAGCAGGCCCATGAGGCACTTGCCGCACTGCTTACCGAGAGGCTCGGAACGCAGGGGGTGGCTGATGCCCGAAAATCGTTCTCCCAAACCATTGGTGAGATGCACGATGACGAGCCCGGATTCGACCAGTGGCTGAATCTTTTTCTTGAAGATTTGATCTTCTGCCAGCGTGATGGTGATGGCCGTACGCTCTACGACCGGGCAGTCGAGAATGCTCCACCGGATGCACCCTGGAAGGGAATTGACAATATCAGACGGTCGGTCTGGCTAGTGAAGAAACTGAAAAACGAAGCAGTCGAGATGGAGGATATCTGGCACGAAACCTCCTTCAAGATACCGCTACTGAATGTTCCACGCCTGGAAAAGGGAGACGTACTCCAGGCGATAGTTGCCACCTGGAATGGTGAGGTAGTGATGCTCGGCGGAGTTTTCATCCATACGCCAGAAACCCGTGAGCTGGTTCTAAATACGGTGAAAAAAATCCGTAAACGGGAGCTGAAGGCTGCCAAAAAGGAAAAGCGTACTGATGGACTGGCCCGCGACCGTTTCGATCCACTCCGGCTGGCACTGGAGCGGATGTGGGTCCGTGCGGCCCGGTACCGCAAGCTGTCTCCGGAAGTGATTTACCGCGAAGGACTTTCAAGGCTAGTGGCCTGAAGCATTCACTGGACGATATTGAGGAGCCCGAAGAAATATGCCCAAGCGTACTGATATCAAGAAGATCATGCTGATCGGGTCTGGTCCCATCGTGATCGGCCAGGCTTGTGAGTTCGACTACTCGGGCACCCAGGCATGTAAGGCGCTACGCGAAGAAGGGTATGAAGTTGTTCTCGTCAATTCGAATCCGGCCACGATCATGACCGATCCGGAAATGGCCCAGCGGACCTATATCGAGCCGATCACTCCGGAAATAATAGAGCAGATTATTGCGCGTGAACGTCCTGACGCGCTGCTACCCACTGTCGGTGGCCAGACAGCCCTGAATGCTGCTGTCGCTGTAGCGAAGCGTGGAGTTCTGGAAAAATACAAATGCGAGCTTATTGGCGCAAACCTGAAAGCGATCGAGACTGCCGAAGATCGCCAGCTATTCAAGGATGCCATGATCCGGATCGGCTTGGACTTGCCGCGAAGTCATGTGGTGCGCACCGTCGAGGAGGGGATGAAAGCGGCTGCGGAGCTGGGGTTCCCGCTGATCCTTCGGCCTGCCTTTACAATGGGCGGATCGGGAGGCGGTATCGTCTATTCGGCACAGGAGTATCAGGAGAAGCTCGAAACGGCCCTTCGCATGTCGCCAGTATCGGAAACGCTGGTCGAGGAAAGTGTACTCGGCTGGAAGGAATACGAACTGGAGGTAATGCGTGACACGAAGGATAACGTCGTCATCATCTGTTCGATTGAAAATCTGGATCCGATGGGCGTTCATACTGGGGATTCGATTACCATTGCTCCGGCACAAACGCTGACCGACAAGGAATACCAGATCATGCGTGATGCCGCGCTCGCCATTATTCGCGAGGTAGGCGTCGACACTGGTGGATCAAATGTCCAGTTTGCTGTTGACCCCCGCACGGGCCGCCTGGTGGTAGTAGAGATGAACCCCCGCGTGTCGCGCTCCTCGGCGCTTGCTTCAAAGGCGACGGGGTTCCCTATAGCAAAGATCGCGGCCAAGCTGGCTGTGGGTTACTCGCTGGACGAGATTCCCAATGACATTACGAAGGTGACACCTGCCTCATTCGAGCCAACGATCGACTATGTGGTCACCAAGGTCCCACGGTTTACGTTCGAGAAATTCCCGGCTGCCGATGCCACGCTTACAACCCAAATGAAATCGGTGGGGGAGGTGATGGCCATTGGCCGGACCTTCAAGGAAAGTCTGCAAAAGGCGCTCCGGTCACTGGAGATCGATCGTTACGGTTTTGAGGTTCCGAGCGGTGCGCTGAATCGTGCATTGCTGGAGGAAAAGCTTCGAATTCCGGGAGCCGATCGCCTGTGGTATTTGGCCGAGGCAATCCGGCAAGGTCTCAGTGATGATCAGCTTTATCAGCTCACCAGGATTGACCCGTGGTTTCTGCGTAACATCCGGGAGATTGTCGAGACTGAAAAACAGCTTATGTCGGGAAGCCTGCCTAGGGGCCGGGATCTCCGCCGGCTGAAGCAAATGGGGTTTTCTGACCGGCGTCTTGGAAAGCTTACGGGCTATACCGAAGCCGAAATCCGTGAAGCCCGCCATGCCGACGGCATCCGGCCGGTTTACAAGCGGGTAGATACCTGCGCTGCGGAGTTCGAGGCAAAGACCCCCTATCTCTATTCGACTTACGAGCAGGAGTGCGAATCCCAGCCGACAGGAAAGAAGAAGGTGATGATTCTGGGCGGTGGGCCAAACCGGATTGGGCAGGGAATTGAATTCGACTACTGCTGCGTCCATGCGGCAATGGCGTTACGTGAAGACGGATTTGAGACCATCATGATCAACTGCAACCCGGAGACTGTTTCAACCGATTATGACACATCTGACCGGTTGTATTTTGAGCCGCTGACGCTTGAGGACGTGCTTGAAATAGTCAACGTGGAAAGGCCCTGGGGCGTGATAGTCCAGTTCGGGGGCCAGACGCCACTCAAGCTGTCTGTAGCCCTTGGTAACGCGGGAGTTCCGATCATTGGTACGCCACCCGATGTAATAGATATGGCTGAGGACCGTGAGCGGTTCGCCAAACTTGTCGACAAGCTGAAGATACGTCAGCCCCCGAACGGCATCGCCCGCAGTGCCGAGGAAGCGCTCCAGGCGGCTCGCCGGATTGGCTATCCGGTGGTGGTGCGGCCATCCTACGTACTGGGTGGCCGGGCGATGGAGATATGCCACGACCAGGCGGCGCTTCTCAGCTACATGGAACGGGCCGTGATAGCTTCTCCGGACCATCCGGTACTGATCGACCGGTTTCTGAACGACGCTACCGAAGTGGATGTAGACTGCTTGGCCGATCGCACGGAAGCGGTCATCTGCGGTGTAATGGAACATATTGAAGAGGCAGGTGTGCATTCCGGCGATTCTGCCTGTTCAATTCCTCCCATGCGGCTGAACCCCAAAATCGTGGAGGAGATACAGCGGCTGACACGGATCTTGGCATTGGAACTGGGCGTTGTGGGGCTTATGAATGTCCAATGGGCCGTACAGGGAGAAGATATCTATATACTCGAAGTGAATCCCCGGGCATCCCGCACGGTGCCCTTTGTCGCGAAGGCGACCGGTGTTCCGTGGGCGAAGATGGGCGCTCGGGTAATGGCCGGCAGGACGATTCGTGATCTCGGGGTGAAAGAAATCACCGAGTTTGGCCATGTGGCCGTTAAAGAGTCCGTTTTCCCGTTCATCAAGTTTCCCGGTGTTGATACGATGCTTGGCCCGGAAATGAAATCGACAGGCGAAGTGATGGGAATCGACCGGGATTTCGGCCGTGCATTCTGGAAGGGCGAGGCCGCTGCTGGAACACACATTCCTTCGTCGGGACTGGCTTTCATCAGTGTTCGGGATGAGGACAAGGCCGAGGCGCTGGATGTGGCGAAGGGTCTTGTGGAAAACGGGTTTTCCATCATCGCAACACATGGAACTGCTGAATATCTCAAGGGAAATGGCGTTTCATGTGAAACTGTCAGCAAGGTGGCTCAGGGGAGTCCCCATATTGTCGACTGGCTCGAAAAAGGCCGTGTGGCACTCGTCATTAACACCAGTTCAGGTACTCAATCGATCGCCGATTCCTACTCTATCCGCCGGACAGCTTTGGTGTATAATGTCCCCTACGCCACGACCATGGCGGCTGCATCAGCGATGGTGACCGCGATTCGGGCTCTTAAGTGTGAGCCAGTATCGGTTATGTCGCTCCAGGAGTATCACCCGCACGTTCGGGACTGACTAAGGTGCTGGAAGAAGGCTTCGGGAGTAATTTCATCGTCCAAATGAGCATGGACCGCTAACAACGCTATCAACGCGAACTAATGCTTCCGGGCGGCGTTTTCTGCCGCTGGGTATTCTTGGGGATACCTGTGGCAAGACCGGCGGAGCGGGGGGTTTTCATGGACCGGGTACCGATTACATCGGCAGGATACGAAAAACTGAACGAGGAGTTGCTGCGCCTCAAGACCGAAGAACGGCCAACTGTTATCCGGGCGATAGCCGAGGCCCGCGAGCATGGAGATCTATCGGAAAACGCAGAATACCATGCAGCCCGTGAGCGGCAGGGGTTTATCGAGGGGCGTATCGCCCAGCTCGAGGACATGCTTGCGCGTGTGGAAGTTATTGATATCTCAAAACTGTCCGGCAACAAGGTCATGTTTGGAGCGACCGTGAAGCTCGTTGATGTCGATACGGATGAAAAAAAGACCTATACGATCGTCGGTGACGTGGAGTCTGATCATACTGTTGGGCGGATATCCCTGAGTACGCCAGTAGCCCGGGCACTGATTGGCCGTAGCCGGGGTGATACGGTGGAAATAAAAACTGCCAAGGGTGTAACCGAATACGAAATACTAGAGGTGAAGTTCGCCTGAAACGGATCATCCCTCAGCTGCCCGGTATTGTTTCTGTCCTGCTGCTGGGACTGGCTCCATTTGCGTGCGAGCGGAAATCATCGCCGCCAGCGGCCCCAGAAAAACCAGTTGCTGGTATACCGGATGGTTCGTCCGGTACTGAACTGGCAGGTTCATCTGGGCAGCCGGAATTCAGCCCCGAAGACCGGCAGGCCATACAGAATCTTGAGAAGGCCATTGAACAACTGGAATCAGAAGGGAAGACGCCTCCTAAATCTCCGGGCCCGGCCTTTGCTAGTGATCTTTTGAAGGGTCTGCTCGGAGCCGATTCAGCCGTCAAGATTCCGGAGATTGAGCAGCAGCGCAGGCCGGGGCAATCAATTCCGCCAGGTCTTCTTCCTTTCGATGGTCGAAGGGCCTTGGCCTATCTTGATAATCTTATTTCATTTCAGCTCGATTTCCGGATCAGTAATGAACGGATTCATCCCCAGGACCGGGTAGCCGTCGAGATACTGTCCCGCCTCAGAAAAGCGGCCGCAGACGACTTCGAATTCGATAGTGTGATCACCCAGACGCCGCTGGATACTGGAACACCATCCCGTGCAAGCATGAAATTCATCAGGACAGGGGAGGGGCTCTTCATGAAGCTTGCTGACGCTCCCTGGTGGCGATACCCACCCGATGATAGAATTCGAGTAGAGCGGTATCTGGACACGCAACTACTGGAGGAGGTTCTCGTGAGCCTTGGTTTGGCGGGCCAGTTTCGTGAGTCAAAGGACACGTATTTGGAGCGTCGTGTGACCCGCTATAGGGTCGAGCGGAAACCCGGGGAGCTGCCGCCACATATGGCCGCATTAAATCCGGCATCGCTTGAGCTGGGTGCCCAGATCATGATTGATGACACTACCGGCATGATGCTCGGTTTTGATTTTCTGATGAATGCCCGCTTTGCCACAAACCCGGAAGGCACCACAGTGGAAACCCTGTCGATGAAGCTCGACGTAAGGGACATTGGAAACATATCTGAAATACAATCGCCAGCCAGCTACGTGGAAGGCCCAAAATTCGGAACTCCTGAGGGCAGACCCCGGTAACAAAGCGAGGAGAATGATCCATGAAGCTGCTATCTGGCCGGAAGTTTTCATCGGTATTTCTCATATTGACGGTCCTAATAGGTGCAAGCTGCGTAATTGGAAATGACGTTTCGATGTTCCCGCAGCGGCGCCCGCTTTCCGAGTCGACCGTGGGTGGCAACCGTTCGGCTCGGCAGAAAATCCTGCTGGTTGACCTGAGCGGGGTGCTTTTGGACAATGACAGCCGGGTGGCTCTTGGCCTGATTGAGATCGAAAGCACTGTAACGAAGCTCAAGGCAGCCTTGGATCAGGCCGAGGACGACGATAATATCCGTGCCGTTCTGGTCCGGATCAATTCGCCGGGTGGGTCGGTTTCAGCGAGCGAGATAATTTACCACGAGCTGAAGGCATTTCGTGTTCGGCGTAAAATTCCCATGTATGTCCTGATGCTCGATCTGGCAGCTAGTGGCGGCTACTACGCGGCGATGGCGGGCGACAGGGTGTACGCGATTCCGACCACTGCCACGGGTTCTATTGGCGTTGTCGTTCCGATGATCAATTTTGCGGGCCTGATGAACCGGTTCGGCGTCAAGGATACGACGGTGAAAAGCGGTCCGCACAAAGACATGCTTTCACCATTCCGAGAACCTACGGAAGGTGATCGCGTCATCGCCCAGTCGATTGTTGATGACTACTATCAGCAGTTTGTTGATCGCATCCAGGGTGCGCGACCCGGCATGAGCCGAGATGAAATTCTTAAAGCCGCTGATGGGCGTATTTACACCGCGCGGCAGGCCTTGGACCTGAAACTGATTGACGGTATCCGGCATATCGACGAGGTAGTGTCTGAACTGGAGCAGGTTACGGGCGGACGACCGCTCCGGGTCATCACCTACCGTAACTACCAGAAATTCAATGACAACCTCTATGCCAGTGCGGTGACAGGCCCGTCCGCATTTCAGATTCGGCCTCCGGCACTTTATTTGTGGCAAGGGGCAATGGCGCCTGGAGAGGCGTTCGAGAATCTCGGCCGGGTGGTCGGACCGGTGCTCTCCCGGTAGGCGGGCTACATGCGCATTGCGGCAGTATGCGTGACGCTGGTTTGTCTCGGGTCGGCCTGCTCTCTCTTTTCGGCTCCGGTTCAGTCATTTGTTGTAGAGGACTTTGGGACACGCACTCCAGCAAGAATTGCGATTCTCCCTGTTGCCAATGGCACCTTATATCCTGAAGGGCCGGAGCTCTTGCGGCATCGGGTAGAAATAATGCTGAAGAATTCCGGCTATGACACGCTTTCTGGTGATCGTATAGACGAGATGCTGAAGGAAAAGTACGGGATTACTTATGGCGCCCAGCTCGCAAATATTGAACCTTCGGAACTGGCTGCAGCATTCGGTTCGGAGCTGAGGGCGGATGCACTGCTGTTTACCGAGCTGTTTGAATGGGACCGGACCCGCATTGTCGATCGTGATCAGGTGTCAGTGGGTGCCGGTTTTCAGCTTGTCGAATCGGCCAGCCTGACAGTGATATGGCGTGCGCGGCATGAAGTGGTGCGTCATCTGCCAGGCCGGTCGCTGTTTGATACGGTTGCCACGGATTCTGGCGACTACGAGCTTCTGATTCACGAGCTTCTCAGGGATATAAGCCAGACGCTGCCCAGGCGCGGCTACCTGGATGATCCGTCCTGATCATGGTGACGAAGGCAATCGCCAAAGCTGATAGTGGCCGGGCGGATCACCTTCTGCGTCAGGTGGCACCAGAACTTCCCCGTGCGCTGATGAAGCAGCTGTTTCAGCAGGGGCGTATCCGGGCCAACGGACGGCGGGTGCAGGCTTCCTCAATGCTTAGCGGTCCTGTAACTTTCGAGTGGGATCTCCCGAAACCATCCGCCGGAACTCCAAATGAGCACATCCGGGTTCTGGAAGAGGCTCCGGACTGGTTTGCCGTAAGCAAGCCATCTGGTGTGCATTCGGTCCGGTTGACAGGACGTGGAGGACCATCTCTGGAGGATTGGCTGGCTATCCATGAGCCGTCGCAGGAAAGGCTTGCAGAGCATGGCCTTGTAAATCGTCTTGACCTGGAAACGTCAGGGATCGTTCTTGTCGGCCGGACCGAGAAAATACAGCAAATGCTTCGGGACAGGCTGTCTGGCGCTGAAAAAACCTACTGGGCAGGTGTCATCGGAAATCCGCCTGATGAAGGCATCGTGGATTTCGAACTTCGTGCATCGTCCAGGAATGCACCAACCGTTTCAAAGTTCGGCCGCCGGGCCCAGCGGACCGGAATTACCCGGTTTCACACGACATCTCGGAAAGATGGATTTGCCTTGCTGGAGGTGAAACTTGTGGGCCCCGGCGCCCGGCATCAGATCCGGGCCCATCTGTCCGGGGAAGGGCTGCCAGTGGCGGGTGACCGGCTTTATGGCGGTGATCGGCTGGGAGCGCCGGATCGGCTGGCGCTTCATGCCTGGAAGGTGAAACTGGATGGGTCACAGGAGATCACGGATCCGGTGCCACCAGAGCTTCTCGACTGGTGGGAATCGCTCTGACGCCTTGCGTGATGGAACTGTGACATTTGTTTTCTCCTCCGACCTGCCGGTGCTATATGCAGAAGTTGTGTGCCCCGCTGGTTCCGGCGGGGCAATGATTTCAAAGCCCCTCTTGGGGGCCGCATGGCTCGGGAAGGAACAGTAGCCATCAATATTCTAAACCGCAGACTACTGATCGTTACCGGAAAGGGCGGCACCGGGAAGTCGACCGTCTGCGCGGGACTTGCTCTTGCCGCCGTCAAGCAGGGCAAACGAGTGCTACTGGTTGAATGTGATTCACGTTCCGGTTCCAAGGCACGGATCACGGAAATTTTTGGTACTCCTCATGTCGATGCCGATCCCCGCGAGGTTTACCCGAATATATTTGCTGCAAATCTAAGCGGAGATGCGCCGCTCAGGCATTATGTAGTTTCAAAAGTTCGGTTTGAATCGATCTACAATCTTGCATTCCGGCTGCCATTCGTACGAAACACGATGGAATTCTTTCCAGGTGTCAAAGAGTTCTTTATCATGCATCGGATTGCCCAGTTCGTTAATGAGCGCAGCCGTGGCCGCCTTGCCTGGGATCTGGTGATATTCGACGGACCTACAACCGGTCATTCTCTTTTCTATCTGCAGGCTCCGAAAATGATCCGGGATATGCTGAAAGTGGGGGCTTTCACGAGGGATGCTGCCCTTACTCACGATACAATCGTAAGCG
The DNA here is from genome assembly GCA_026129095.1 of Deltaproteobacteria bacterium. Classification (NCBI taxonomy): domain Bacteria; kingdom Pseudomonadati; phylum Myxococcota; class Myxococcia; species Deltaproteobacteria bacterium. The sequence goes on along the minus strand of JAHCIT010000001.1, from coordinate 582,933 downwards.
GTGACAACACATCCTTTAATGTCGTAACACTGGCCGAGGAAATGCCAGTCAACGAAACGATCGACCTTATCAGAAATGCCAAACTGTCGCTGGACGTACCGCTCGGTTACGTGTTCATAAATATGATTAACAGTTCGCCGCTGGCAAACGGGCTTGGCGAACGTCTGAGAGAAGCCTCTGCCGACACTGGATTTCAGCGGGCGGCTGCTGGTTTCCTGGGCGGCGAACAGGCTGTCCGCTTTGCGACCGAAGCGGCTGCCTTTCAAAGGGAACGGGCGCGTCTTAACCAGAGTTACGTTGACAAGCTTCTCAGGGAAGACATGCGGTACATACAGCTCCCGTTCATTTATTCACGCAATTTCGACATCAACACCATCATCGGTATCTCTGAAGTGATCCGCAAGGGAGTCATGGCATGAGATCTCTGGAGGCACTGGTGCGCCGAAAGGAAGTGATCATCTGCGTCGGATCGGGTGGTGTCGGGAAGACGACGACATCTGCCGTCATTGCGCTTCACGCTGCCTTGTCGGGAAAACGGGCAGTTGTCTGCACGATCGACCCAGCGCACCGGCTGGCCGATTCTCTAGGTCTCAAGGAACTGGTCAATGAGCCTAAGCTCGTTCCAAAAGAACGGCTGGAAACACTCGGCTTTGAAGTGAAGGGCGAACTGCATGCAATGATGCTGGATGGGGGGAAGACGCTGGAAGCAATTATCCGCAAGTATACCGCGTCTGAACGCGAAGCTGAGCGGGTATTTAATTCAGTGATTTACCGGGAAGGTGCCAGCTCCCTGATAGGATCGCCCGAATATATGGCAGTCGAGAAGCTGTATGAACTGTACGAGTCAGGGGATTATGACCTCGTGGTGCTGGATACTCCGCCAGCAAAGCATGCGCTTGATTTTCTTACCGCGCCGGACCGGATGGTAAACTTCCTGACAGATAACAAGCTTCTGAATCTTCTGATTCGTCCCACTGTTCAAGCCGGCTCATTCTCTTCATCACTGATCAGCTGGGCATCAGACCGGTTCATGCCGGTCCTGAATACGGCATTGTCCTCGGAGTTTCTGACTGCGGGATCGGAGTTTTTTACCGCATTGAATGGGCTTTATGACGGGTTCAGGTCCCGGGCTCATCGTGTGCAGAAGCTGTTTCGGGACCAGAAGCTCGGTTTTGTGCTTGTGACCTCACCCAACAAGCTCACTCTCGACGAGGCGGCCTATTTCCACTCCAAGCTTGTTGAATTTGGCATGCCGTTCGAAGGTGTGGTCGTAAACAAGGTTCATCAGAACTACCTGAAAGCACTGAATGGACAGGTAGGACCGCTGGATGACCTTTGCCATGGTCGCAGGAAGATGGAAGAGGTCGTGCGTCATTTTGCCGCAGATCTTGCCGCTTCTGGTTATGGGGATCTTGCCCAGCCGCTGCTGGAGAACTTCGTCAATTACCAGCTTTTGGGTGAAATCGACGAGAAGAATCTCGAACGGCTTTCCTATATGGTAAGGGGAGAAGAGTTCATCGAGCACGTTCCCTATTTCGAGTCCGATATCCATGATCTGGCTGGCCTAAGGCGTATCAGCGATTTTCTGTTCATGCCCCATCCATAGGGGTGTCAGCGCATTCCCCACAGCGGGATGACTGCGGCAAGAACTGCCAATGCCCAGGTCAACGTGCGGATCAGCAGCAGCTTCATGGTCAGTGCTGCGGCAAGGTTTTCTGCTAGCTGGGCCACGACAAACGATTGAACCGTAGCCAGCGTTATTTGGGATTGCCCACGCTTTCTGGCGTCGGCGATGAAGCGGTTCAAATACTGATCACTTGCCTGTCGAAGCGCCCAGCCATAAGCCCGGTAAAGAAGTCTCCGTCCAATGGAACTGTCGGGTGGAATGGCAGACAAAGAGGCGACGGCCTGGCTCCAGGTAGTTATAAACTCCTGTGTACTGAGGGATTTCGACGCCAAGGGAGACTGCTCGGCGATCCAGTTAATGACTGGCTCAATAAGTCGGGTGATCAGATCGCGAACTTTAACAAGCTGCCGGAGCAAGGCGGACGTAATACCATGAGAAATACCCACGGCGAGCCCACCGATAACGTAAGACACGCAAAGAATGATGCATTGAAGCGCCTTCAGGGTCCAGTGCGATCCGCCCGGCAGAATGATGTTCTGGCAGATCCAGACTGCAAACACTCCGGCAAGTGCCGTGGAGGCAGCGGTCCATAAAATGATTCGCCGGAGTGAGCCGAAAACCAGATCACTAAAAAAATCGATGGTATTACGTCTCATCTCGATGAGGCGTGATGTGGGATCGCTCCCAGATAAGGATGGGGGCGTGGCGGGGTCTACCACCGGGCGCGCATCTCCTCGGATGTGCCGATGAGTCCTGCGACTTCGAGCGTCTTCCCGTCAGTAAGCCTGACTTGTCCGGAAAATTTCCCGAAACACAGGTGCAGATCCACACCGGCCACAATCAGGGGCGCCCGAAGCGGACGGTCGATAAAGGGATCAAATATGAGATCGACACGATCCGAACCGGGTGAATGAATTCGCCAGGGTTTGAGGAAATTCCGCCGGTCACAATCAAAACACACATCCTCGCTGATTTTGTGCAGTCGGCCATCAAGGCAGATGCCATTTTCAGTAGAACCGGTTCCATCGGTCCATTGGCCACCAAACTGGAGTCCAACGGTATGGCCGCCGCATTCGCCGGAGGCAGTCGCCCAGTTCCATGTCGTCGCATACGGCCAGACACCGCGCCCATAGTCCATGCACCCGAACGACTGGTTTTCCGGGCCAAACCGGAATTGCTGCTTGCCGGCGCGCACTTCGCCAGTGGCGGGAAGGGTATTCTGCTTGGAAGTGAACTGATATCGACGCTCGCTCCAGGGGACAACGACATTCAGGGTTTCATGGCCCTTTGGACGGGTAATGACTGCATGAGCTTCGACAGGGGGAATACCAGGTCGGCGGATACCAGCGTCGATCAGCACCGTGTTGCCACGATCGTCTATCCGGACCCGCAACCCCAGTGCATTGAACGCCAGCACCGCTCCACCAACCTGCTCCGGTTGCCGGAAACCAATGGCGAAGGGGACCAGCATCGCATGCTCATAGGCCCGCTTGCTGGCAAAATCGTTAAACGACACTGCCGCAAAGCCCAGATAGTCAAGGCTTGCGTAGGTCACAGACAGGGCGCATTCCTGGCTGGTAACACTCCAGAAGTCCCACCGCTTTTGCCGTCCCCAGGGGCCTTGGAGGTTGCAGCGCTGAAGAGGATGCCGGGACCATCCCGTCGCGGCGGGGTTCAGGCGGCCTCCAGGGAGGCAGAGATCCACGGGGTGGACAATCTCCCGCTCATGCTGCGGGGCACTGGATCGCGAATGTTTTTGCACAGGGGCAGTCATTGTTACCATATCGCAAAATCCTACCGACAGGATGCCTCCAGTTTTTTAAGGCGTAACTGTTCGGTCTCGACGGTTTTTCGATAGGGGTTCTTCTTTTCAGTTTCAACGAGCATGCTGTTGACCATGGCTTTCATTTCTCCAGTGGGTGCCACGACAATACAGTCATTGTCATCGGTACGTGATTCGGCCGGACAGTTGCGCATCAGCTCGTCACGTGTCCACTGGTCAGCCTGTTTCTCAAGGGCACCAATTTTCTGCCGGAGCTGGACAGCATCCTGCTGGCATCGTTCTCTGGATGATGGCGGCGCCTGGGTAGTAGGGCTGGACTGAAGGCCGCTATCGGTTGCCAAGGGCTCACTTTGCTGGATACGGTATTCATTCCGCCTGGTCTTTTCGCCATCTGGAGAAACCTGGTTCTGGTACTCCCGGGGGACTTTTTCATAGGCATCGACCACATGGAGATTGCCGGCGTTATCCCGGTATTTATACAGTTTGGCCGCAACCGGTCCGGCTGTTGATATAACCAGTATTGCTGTCATCAAGGCGGTTCCGCTTCGGCGCATGGCTCATTACCCCCTTTGCCATTCTAATAACCCCATTTTACCGCCACCTTATTTCATCGCAAGGTAGAAACAGAACCCCGGTGCAGGCCACCAAACTCCGTGCTATGGACCCGGAATGGCTGAAATTATCTATCGCCCCGCAGAAATGGCAGATACGCAGCGGGTACGCGACCTGATTGGTGAGCTGGCGGCATTTGAAAAGCTGGAACATCAGTTTACCGGCTCCACGTATGACCTTGCCGAGGCCCTATTCAGTGATCCGCCAGCGGCCCAGTGTCTTGTGGCCGAAGAGACCGGCCATGGCGTCGTGGGCTATGCCATTTTCTTTGAAACTTTCAGTACTTTCCGTATGAAGCGTGGACTGTGGCTTGAGGATTTGTACGTAACCCCTTCCCGCCGCCGGATGGGGATAGGCAAACGGTTGCTGGAGATTGTTGCCCGGATTGCGGTCAAGCACGGGTGTGCCCGTTTTGAGTGGTCAGTGCTCGACTGGAATAAAAATGCACAGTCGCTTTACCGGTCTATTGGAGCCGACATCATGCCCGATTGGCGTATATACCGGCTGGAAGGCGGTGCGCTGCGAAAATTTGGATCTGAATGATCACTTCTTCTTCGGCTTTTTGCCACTGGAGCCCAGCCGCTTGCGAAGGCTCTCCTCGCGTTCCCGGAATATTTTCTCGGAAAAACCTATTTCCTGCGCAACGATTCGGCCCTCGCCATCCAGTCGAAACAGGGTGGGGAGCTTTCCTTCCACCGGCCAGCTCTGGGCTATCTTGCCGTCAGCGTCGTCAACCACAACAAAGCTGAGATTTCGCATCCGGATATAGTCTGGAAGCCCTTTTGCCCATGCCATATCAGGGTTCATGTTCTCTTCATTGACCGTAACCAGCTCAAAGCCCTGCCCCTTGAGCTCGCTCCACAGGCGATCCAGTTCGGGCAGCTCAAAAACACACGGTGGGCACCAGGTTGCCCAGAACAGTACCCAGGTTTCTTTTGGCTTTTTTTCGGCGAGAAGTTTTTTCAGGCTGAACGGCGCACCTCCCACGGTTGGCCCTTCGAGTGCCGGGGCCAATTTGGGAGTCGCTTCTTCCGCTATTGCACGTGCTGGAAATGCAGCCAGAAGTGCCAGAAGAAATAAAGAAAGCCAGAATTGCGGATATGACCTCATAATCTACCTGCTCCCCGGAATATTTCCGGATTTGTTGAATATTATGACCGGATGGTATCACCGCGCCAGCGCCCGCCGGTCCGCGTCCAGTGGACTGTGATTGGCCGGCAGCAGACCGGGCAATCTTCGATGACCGTTTGGCTATCACCGCCCCCGGTATCCACCTGAAGCCAGATTGTTTCGCCGCACCAGGGGCACTTGGGGCTCCCGGAAGCTGACGCCCGGTCCAGTGCCGCTTCCATTTCATCTTCGAACAGTCCCATGTGTCGTCATGCTGCCTGGTAGTGGATTTTTGTCTCCGGCGGGATGAAAAGCTACCAACCTTGGCATGACTGATCCAACCATCCTGCTGGAAGAAATTGACCGTCTTTTGGAAGCCGATGCCGAGCTCCAGCGCAAGAAACTCCTGAAACTGGGCCGTTCGCTCCTTCCGCATCTTACCGAGGATGATCTTGCCCAGCCTCATGACTACGAGGAACTTCGGGGGAGTGAACAGTTCAACTTCGAGGATGGCTATCTGGCCGGTATTCTTGGCGCGCAGATGGCCATCCGGGCGCGAATTGGGTCGAAATACCGGTAGGTTTGCCCGCCTTTGCCAAGGTGTTACCCTCCTGCTGCCTTCAGGAGGAATTTCCGGTGGACCCCATCATTCTGCACCAGTTTCAGATATCCCCGTACTGCGAGAAAATCCGAAAGGTGCTTGACTACAAGGGGCTGCCGTACGTCCGCGTGGAAGCGCCGATGGAGGCACGGCCTGAAATCAAGCGGCGGACAGGCCGGACCAAAGTGCCGGTCATCGTGGTGGGAGACCAGTGGGTTTCCGATTCGACCACGATTTGCGAATGGCTGGATGAGCGTTTTCCGGATAAACCCATTCATCCCAAAGGCCAGCGTGAGGGTGCGCTCAATGCCCTTCTGGAGGACTGGGCTGACGAGGCGTTTTCCTCGACACTTCAGCCGTTCAAATGGTGTCAGGGCGACAATGCACAGAAGTTGATGCAAATAAATGCCGAGCGGTATCCGAGGAGCCTCAAGAACAGGGCCCTTCAAATTGCTGGCGGCCGGGTTCTTGTCTACCAGATGCGCCAGCTGGCCAATGCCCGCGGCGGATGGAAGGCGAATGCCGAACTGTTCGATTACCAGCTCGACCGGCTGAACGAACTTCTGGCTGAAGCGCCGTTTATCTTCGGTCCCGAACCCATGTCTGCAGATTTTGCCGTCTATGGATTGATCCGTATGTTTGAGGGGTGCGAGGGTTTCGACCATATCGAACGTCGGCCCCATGTCATCCGGATGGTTCAAACGCTGGCCGCTGTCCCTTCTGCCTGCAAGGACTGAGATTTTCTATTAGCCTTCAGTCTGCTGCAGATATGCCTCAATCATTCCGGCGATTTCATCGGTGCGGCTGGTGAATTCCAGACCCATCCCGTTGATGAGGCCGGTCGCCGGATCTGTCGAATGACGGACGACTTTTGCTGTCGTTCTGATCTTTCCCGACGAATAGGGAAGTTCGAACTCGAGCGTGAGTTCCGTTCCGGCCGGATAGGCTCGCGTGGCGTGCAGGAAGACACCCGACCCGGACAGATTTCTTGCCACGAATGGCAGTGAACCAGCAGCCTGTGTCGCCCGGATCTCCATGGTGACCGGTACGCGGGGATGTCTGCGGCGGGATTGGGAGGGAGGAATGGAGCGGCTTGTCATGAGGCGGGCGGATGTTAGCGATTGGAGAGCAGATCCAGCATTCGCGCATCGGCCGATGCACGCCGTGCCCGACCTTCTGCCCAGTCTTTGAGCGCCTTTATTCGCTCCTGCTGGGTGAGCGCCAGGGGAACGGTCTCCTTGAGTGCTTTCATGATATCAGCGGTGTTGAGTTCCCGGGCGTCCGAAAATGCTTCGTACAGGCCGGCGACTATTGCGGCTTCGATTTCGGCACCGGAGAACTTGTCGGCCTTGGCGGCAAGTGTGTCGAGGTCGAAGGCTGCCGGATCGCGCCGCCGGTGTTTCAGATGAACTTCGAAAATCTGACGACGTTCGGCAAGGCTTGGCAGGTCAACGAAGAATATCTCGTCAAACCGGCCCTTGCGGAGGAGTTCCGGCGGAAGCTGTTCGATCGAGTTAGCCGTCGCAACAACGAATACCGGAGCATTTTTTTCCTGCATCCAGGTGATGAAGCTGCCCAGCAGGCGCGCCGCCGTCCCGGTGCCGCCTTCTATGCCTGCGAATCCCTTTTCGATTTCATCAATCCAGAGCACGGCCGGGGCGATGGATGCTGCCACCTGGAGTGATCTCCGCATCAGTTCTTCAGGTCCGGACTTTCCGCTGGAAAAGAGCGATCCGAGGTCAAACCTGAGCAACGGCAGTCGCCACAGGTTCGCCACCGCTTTTGCTGTCAGCGACTTTCCACACCCCTGGACCCCCAGGAGGAAAAGTCCCTTGGGTTCCGGCAGGCCGAAATCGCGGGCTTCCCGGGAGAATGCCCGCTCCCGGCTTACGAGCCATTCTTTCAGGTTGTCGAGGCCGGCGATGGAGGCCAACGTATCGGGCGATTCGAAAAACTCCAGGGTTTCGCCGCGCCCCAGAAGCTGCTTTTTCTCCCGAATCAGCATCTGGATGTCGTCCGGCACGGGGTCTTTTCCCGTTCCAAGAAGCCGGTGAAAAAGCCGTGATGCTTCGGCTTCCGTGAGTCCCCCGGCCGCCGCCGCTATGCGTTCGGCCAGCGCGTCTACATTCCGCCCGGCGGCTCTGGCGATGTTGCGGACCAGCTGTTCCAGCTCGAATCCGCAGGGCAGCGGGAGGTCAGCTACAACCATATCGGTGGCCAGTTCGTCTGGTGGCCAGATGGTGGGCCCGGTCAGGGCCAGGGTTATGCCCCGTGACACCCATCGGCGGAAATGGTCGCGCAGTGCGCGCCGCAAAACGGGTAACTCAAGATATGTGCCGAAGTCCTCGAGCAGGTAGATTGTATTGTCCGGACCATTGTCGATCGCAGTTGCAAGCCCAGTGGGATCTTTGGTCTGGACCGGGCCATTCGGTGCAGTATCTGCCTCTGCGCGGAGCAGGATAAACCCGCTCGCCGTAGTCCATCGGACAAGGTGACGGTTTGTTTGTTTCGATACGTCCGAGAATACCCGTTCCGCACGCTCTTCTTCGGTGGTGCGAAGCCCGATCAACGGGTAATGGGCGCGGACTTTTCCGGCCAGATCAGTAATGATCTGGTGCAATGGCTGAATGGCAGCGGGCAGAGCCAAGTATCCTTCCTGTGACGGAGGCTGATGGCTCCATCGTAATGCCTCTCACGCTAATACCGCAAGCCGTTATGGCCGGGAGACGGAAGGGAGCTGGCTCAGGATGACCGGACGGCTCGCTTCCCGGAGTGCCACTCGCCGGACGTGCATGCGGCGGCTCAGGTTTTCAATGCCGAGGGCCCATTTCCGAAACTGAACCAGCCGTGCAGCTGTATCGGAGTCGGCAGAAAATTCGCGGCGGATCCGAAGCAGGGCGGGGGCGCTGTCACCCCGGGAGGCCCGTGCCCGCTCGTGATTGAGGAACCGGACCCAGAAGTCCCGGTGGCGAGCGATCTGAAGTCTGAGACGCCATATCTCGACCAGCATCACCTCGTTCGATTCCTGCCGGAGACGGCTATAGAGCCGGTCCACCTGGCCGGAAAGTCCGGTATCGCCCTTCAGGACCATAAAGTAGCGGCGGGCGGCGTCGTAAACGGCAGGATTGCGGTCCAGGAAATCCAGGCAAGGCTGCCATAGGGGCGATGCACCCGGATACTGGCGACGGTAGGTCTCAATTCCACCGCGGCCACTGGTATTGAAAACAATGTCGCTTTCGACGCGCTGGGTATGAAAATGGTTCCAGCACTGGATGTGATATTCAAACCCCTGGGCTTCGGCCATGGCCGAAACAAGGTCGCGCCAGGCACGGGCATAGCCGTCATTGAGAAGCAGTTTCGCCTGGGCGAGTTCCGCTGCCTCGTGTATCCGGTTGTCGCCAAGGAACTGGTCCAACGCCCGTGTAGCGGTGAGAACTTCGGTGCTGGCTGTCTGCGCATCAAGGAAGCTGAGCATCTCCCGTGCCCAGAGCGGGTCAGCATCAAAATGGGCGTCGGCCAGTTCGACCCATGCGGTCTTGTCCGGTGACAGGGCCTTGACCCATTTTTCATGATTTTCAATTCGCTGGCGGACTTCCGGGTAGGCAGTCAGGTAGTTGGCCCATGACGAGTCGCTGCCAAGATCGGGTGGAGCCAGCGTAATAAACAGGGTAGCTGCGGAGACAAGCAGGTAGTTCATGATCGGCAAAGGATTAGTCCGCCTGCGGGAAAGAACAAGCGGAAATTAGGGAGGGAAAGGCCACCGCTGAATACGGCCCTGTTCGCTATCGCTGTATCGTGCCTGTCAATGCACGGTGACCTGTTGGACGGTCTTTAGCCGCTCGGAAAGGCGGGCATCTTTTTCCAGATAAATGGCCTGCGATTCCAGCCCGGTGGCAGCCTCCCGGTCATGGCTGCTCACTACGATGACATGCGTGCGTGAAGCCAGGGCCGCCAGTGCATCCCGATCCAGATGCGAATTCCCGCTTTCCTCGACCATGACCCAGTCGTAGGTCCGGCGTGAAACAGCGCCGAGCAGTTCAGCTCCAGAGCCCTCCCGCAGAGAGTCGATGCAGACTTGCCCGTACAGCATTACCTGCAGGGCGGCGACAACACTGGGGTCGGCTCCAGCAATCAGTCCTCGCTTCATCATCTGGCAGCACTCCTTGGGATTTCATATTCACGGCTTATGCCAAATGGCTGGCTTTTGATGAAGCTCAGATAATCCAGATTTCCCCAATATTAACAAATAGTTGTGCTGGCAGCCCATTCACACCGGGTTACTGCAGCTCTGGTCTGTGATTCGGTTTCCGGCAAACCGGACATAAAATGTCCCGTGATGGCGACATCCTCATGGCATGGGCGTGCAATGGTTGCATGAAAACTGGGGATCCATGTCACACGCTTGAGCCCGGACTTGCGCTAATGACAGGCGAAACGTGCGTTGAATCACTGGAAAACAGCCAAAATTCATGGGCTTGGAACTTTTCAGGACGTGATGTGTATCGCTTCCAAACCAATGCCGGGAATGATAGGTTTTTTGTGCTGGTTATGGCTTCAGGCGTGCCCTGAAGATATAAGCTGTGGTTGATAGGGAAACCGCCGTCTGGCCCTCTTTTGTTGGGGGATGAGCGGAAATCGCGTGTCGGCAGGAGTGGTGACTATGTTACGGAAGCCGTTTGTTCGTATTGTGGGTTTGGTACCCGTCTTAGGGATGGCCGTGCTGATGACGGGCTGCTTTTCACACGGCGGTCCGGAGCGTGTCAGCGTGCCGATCCAGATCGTTACTGCCGATAATGCCGGGGCGCTGACCGCGCAGGCGTTCGATCCCGACGAACTCTGCAGTGGCCAGGTGCTGCCGGAATACATCCGGTTCCGGTTCACCGATATCGGTGGTGAGGAAATCGCCAGACAACTTGAACGCGGTGAACTGTCCGAGGACGAACTGGGCCGCCTGACGACATTTGTTAACCGTAATAACCGGAGCCATGTGCGTCGGGCGGTTTATCTGAACCCCTATCTCAATCCGCTTCCGTTTGAAGGTGACTCTGATGTCGTCGGCTCGACCATGTTGCCGGCGGCGGATGGCGGTGCCGGCCTGTCAGCGATCTTTCTGTTGCCGCCGACAGAAATCAGGATCGAGTTTACTGCCTGGGTGCGGAGCCGGGTCAGTTCAGGAAGCTCTACTCCCCAGTATTCAGTGATTCCGGAACTGTGCGAGGGCGAAGCGACAGTAGATATTACAGGCGACGGCCAGGTGATACTGATCGAAGCCCGGCGGGCTGCCGGTTCCAACCTTACCGTGGGAGTAACATCTACAGGCGATAATCTGCCACGGTATGCGGGGCCTCCCAGCTACGGTGATTATCCCTATCCGGAGCGGTTCGTGCATATCGGCCTTGTCGACCAGGACACCGGCTACGGATTCCCGGTGCGGAATATCTCCGATGACCAGTACAACTGCAATGACGAGATTGTAGCAGCGCTAGACGGGGAGAGCTGCCCGAATTCCGAACCAGACGAAGCGAACGTGTTTCCTGATGTACCCGTTGGCCGGGACTACAGGTTTATGGCGTGGTATCCGGGACGTCATCCCGAGTGGGGCAATTCCGGGTTTGTGACATCGGTTAGCAACGCCGGCAAATATGGCGTGTCTGTGATTCGGACCCACACGGATACTCCCCCGCTGACTGAAACGGGCATCTCGCCGCAGAATATTCCGATCGGCGCGCTTGTGGCGGAGATCGACTTTGACCAGGACCAGCCCCTTCGTCCGTGGATCCCTGCCTTGGGTCTTGCAGTAGATCTGTCGGTGGCGAATCAGCCGGACAAGACGGGAATCCGTGAAGCGCTCAAGTCATTCAATGTATGCAATCTGACAGGCCTGTCAGACGGTAACTCCGGATTTCTTTACCACGAGGACTGTATGCCTCTGGCGGATTCGCCCGATCCGCTCCCTGCGCCACCCCAGATGGCATTCATGTCCGGTGTATACGCGTGGGGTAATAGCGGCTTCGGCGTTGATCCTACCGAAGACGTATCAAGCTTGGATATCACCTTCCAGACTATCGAGGCACGTGCGACCAGCGCCTTTATTCCGATCCCGGCGCCCGATCCTGAAGGTCTGGACACCGGTGTGATCCAGCCGGACTATGGCAACGGCTTGGCTGACAGCTTCTGCGTCTATACGACGTTCTATTCCAGCGGCAACGGTCTGCCACTGGTCAATTCGGCCCGTCCCGCCAGCGACCCGACGATTTCGCTTCCAGTGAGCAATTTTGGCAGCAACGTCCCGGGTGACCGCCCAAACGGTACCTGCCAGCCACCGGGTGGAGTGGTTAACGGCAAACCGGTCAATATAGCTGACGGTATTTCGTTCCAGACCCGACGGACGGGCGGGCCCAGTACCAACAGCCCGACGACGGTAGCTGCCGGGGAGGGCCTGTCGTTCAACTTCACGATCCCAGCGTCGGTGGTCTCTGGAACTCCAAATCCATCCGGCAATATCGTGATTGTTGCGGCACCGTCCAATTCCGGCGATCGCCCGGTCTTCGAGTATCCAATCGTGACTTGCCCTTACACAGGCAGTTCGGCGTCCTGCTCAAGTGTTGATCTGAGTTCATGGGGCGGGTCGACGCTTAGGGCCTACACTTCCGGACAGGGCCATGTGCCGTCATCCGGCTTTGTAACAATTACAGTGACAAATCCTGGGCCCTGAATACTAATTCACAAGGGTTGTAGAGTTCACCGGAGCAGGCTTACGGGGCTGCTCCGGTGTCTTTTTGGCCAGAAAATAGCTTTGTAGCCTTTGATGAGTCCTATTCAGAATGGCCGGAGCTAGACAACCCATCGGTAAGTCGGCAAGAATGCGGAACCGTTGGGAATTTGGACCGTTCTCCGCTATGTGGAAGCCGGGAACGGACGGCCATTTGCCTGTGAATAAAACGGAATGGCCGGGAAGGTAATAATCTCGTGGAGCGTGAACCGGTAAAAGCGCCTTCCGAACAGGAAGTCGACGAATGGGTGGCCAAGGTCAAGAAGGCCAGGGAAGAGGCTGAAAAGCAGGGAGACCTGCCTCATGCTGGCTCCGGCTTCTGGGGCTTCCTGATGGACTACCGCATCCCACGGACGATCATTACGACCTACCTGTTTGCCCGTGTGCTGGTGAGCTACGTCTGGTTCGCCCTCATTACCAAGACCTTCACGGAAAAGGGCAAACGGCGGGAGGCTCTGGAGGAGGTCCATGCCCGGAATGCCCGGCGCATCTACGATTCCTTTGTTCTCCTCAAGGGTGTGTACATCAAGATCGGACAGTTTCTTTCGACCCAGATGGCGCTTCTGCCACCGATCTACCTGGTCGAGATGACCAAGATGCAGGACCGTGTGCCGCGTGCGTCAACCCGGCAGATCCGCCGACGGATCCGTGAGGAGTTCGGCAAGGAGATCGAGGATATCTGCCTCAGTTTTGATACGGAGCCCCTGGCCTGTGCCTCCATCGGACAGGTTCACCGCTGTATCTTCAAGGACGGCCGTCACGGGGTCATGAAGATCAAGTATCCCGGCATTGATGCCAAGTTTCATACCGATCTGAACGTTATCAACCTGATGCTCCCCATCTTCGTCCGGATCATTGAGCTGGCCTGGTACAAAGAAGTATCTGGCATCGATCACGGAAAAACCATCGGTGAATTCGTCAAATACATCCGGATGGAGCTCGACTACCGAAACGAGATCGAGAACCACGTCCGGATGCGGGAACTGCTTGCGGCGATGCGAGAGAAGGGCGAAATCATCATTCCGGAGCTGTATCCCGAATACTGCACGAATGCGGTGATCGGCATGGAGTTCATCAACGGGCACAAGATGATGGACTGGTATTCGGATCCGAACGTGCCCGGTACGAAGAAGGACACGCTCTACAAGCTGCTCCTCAATTCAATGCTGCATACGATCACCCGGCATGGTTTCTTCCAGGCTGACACGCATCCGGGCAATTTCATGGTTTATGACAAGGATCCGCACAATGCTGAGTGCAAGCCGGCGCTGGTGATGATCGATTTCGGCTGCGCCAAGCAGCTTCCAGAGAATTTCCGTGTCGGTGTTGTGGAGATCATCAACGGATATCTCACAAAGAATCCGGACCAGATCACCAACGCCCTGTGGGATCTCAGCTACCGCACCAAGCTCCACACCAAGGAGTCGCTGCGGGAATGGGCTGTCTACGGAATGAAGGTGACCGACATCGTCGTAAAGCATTTCAACGACGGTAGTGATCTCATCACCCATCTCAAGGGCAATCTCCGGCAGATGACCGAGGATTTCAACGCCGTCGACCAGAATCACCGCATAGACTACATTCCCGAGCAGTACGTCATGCTGGGCCGTATCCTGGCAACTCCACCCATCCCGATCGACAAGCACCAGCCTAAAGCCGATCTCGTCCAGCTCATCATGCCCCACATGGCTGTTCTCACGATGGCCGCCAATGAGGACAAGAAGCGGCTGGAGGCAGTGGTGAAGGCGTCTCCCTCGGAATCCGTGCAACAGGGCGCCTGAAGGGCCTTAATAGGAAACGCCGCCTCCGGGTGACCGGTGGCGGCGTTTTGTGGCTTCGGGAAATGCCGTGCGATTCAGACCGCGCGGAGATTCACTGATTCGTAGGACTGGAGCTTCTTCGGCCGGTTCTTCTCGTCGACAAACACACAGGCTGGTTCCCAGCTCCGGGCTTCTTCCTCGGTCGCCTGGGCGAAATGGGCGATGATGATCCGGTCGCCCACGGCCACCTTGCGGGCTGCGGCGCCATTGACGCAGATGACGCCCGAGCCACGGGGGCCTTCGAGCGCATAGGTTGAGAACCGCTCGCCGTTGTCCACGTTCCAGATGTCTACAGCCTCGTAGGGGAGCAGGTTCGCTCCATCCATCAGGTCGCGGTCGATCGTCACGCTGCCCTCATAGTGCAGGTCGGCCTGCGTCACTGTGCAGCGATGGATCTTGCCCCGGAGCATTGTTCTGGTTGCCATGAGCGTGCTTCCTCTTCAGTGCGGGGTCGCCGTCCCTGACAGTTCAGGGATCGGAGCCCTCGGGTTTTCCTCATGAACCCGGCCCCCCACAGGGAGTACCGTGTTGTCGATGAGCCTGGTACCGCCAAAACGGACCGCCAGCGCCAGTAGCGCGGGTCCGTCCAGCCGGTCAATGGTTTCGAGCGTGGAGGCGTCGCGAATCTCCACGTAGTCGGTCTCGCCACCGGGTACTTCGTCAAGCACTTTCCGGGCGGCGGCGATGAGTGTTCCGGCGCTGGTTTCACCCGCTGCGGACAGTTCCCTAACGCGGTCGATTGCACGCTTCAGAACGAGTGCATCACGCCGGTGGGCCGGAGAGAGGTTCACGTTACGCGAACTCATGGCCAGACCGTCGGTTTCCCGGACGAGAGGGCCGCCCAGGATTTCCACGTCCATGTCGAGGTCGCGGACCATCCGGCGGATCACGGCCAGCTGCTGGAAATCCTTTTCACCGAAAACGGCCACGTCGGCATGGACGATGTTCAGCAGCTTGGCTACTACGGTCGCCACTCCCCGGAAATGCCCCGGCCGTGAGGCGCCGCAGAGGGGCTTCGATACTTCTGCCACGTCGATCCAGGTCTGGAAGCCTGTTCCGTACATTTCCGCCGGTGTGGGGGTGAAAACAATGTCCACGTTCTCGCGGCGGGCAATGGCAAGATCGCCTTCAAGATTCCGGGGATAACGATCGAGATCCTCACTGGGTCCAAACTGCGCGGGATTGACAAAAATCGACAGCACCAGGACGTCGCCTTTCCGGCGGGCAAGCCGGAGCAGCGAGGCATGGCCCTCATGCAGGAAGCCCATCGTTGGCACGAAGGCGATCGTTTTGTCCTCCCGGCGGAGCCGCCGGGTGAGATCACGCATCTCGGTCGTGGTGCCGACAACCTTCATGAGTAGCTGTGCTCCGCCGCCGGGAACTGCCCCGAACGGACCTCTCCGATGAACGAGCCGACGGCTTCATTGATGGTGTCGGCCAGCTTGGCGTATTTTTTGGCAAACTTGGGGTTGAATGAATTGTCCATTCCCAGCAGGTCATAAATTACGAGTACCTGCCCGTCACAGGCCGCGCCGGCGCCGATACCGATTGTGGGGATACGGAGCGAGAGTGAAATCTCCCGGGCAAGGGCCGAAGGGATCCCCTCCAGAACGATGGCCCAGGCGCCAGCATCCTCAAGGGCGAGAGCCGATTCCTTCAGGATCGCGGCCGCCTCGGCTGAACGGCCCTGCACCTTGAAGCCCCCGAAAGCGTGGATCGACTGCGGCGTGAGGCCGATGTGACCCATGACCGGGATGCCCACCTCGGAAAGACGCCGCACCGAGGGAACCATCGGGAGGCCACCCTCCAGCTTCACGCTTTCGGCGCCTCCCTCTTTCATGAGTCTCGAAGCCGAACGCACGGCCTGTTCGGGAGACTCCTGATAGGAGCCGAACGGCAGATCGACAACCAGATGGGCCTTGGAGATGCCGCGCCGGACAATCCGGCCGTGGTAGATCATTTCATCGAGCGTGACCGAGAGGGTGTCCGGATTGCCCTGGATCACCATCGACAGGGAATCGCCCACCAGAACGCAGTCCACCCCGGCCTGGTCCAGGATCCGGGTGAACGTCGCGTCGTAGGCCGTGACCATGACGATCTTCTCGTCCTTGGCTTTCATGGCCTGAAGTTCCGGTATGGTCTTCTTTTTTGCCACGTCCGTGCGCTTCTCCGATCCCGGTGCCACGGGAAAATCCCGATGCGCCGGTTTCATGTCTCCGCCGGAGGTGCTTCCATTGCTCGGATATGAGGGAGTGATGTGAGCCGGGACGTACGCAAAACGTGAAGGCGAGCCGTTCGTCGCTTTGCGGGCCAGTTAACGGGTGAACTGTCGTTGGGGTTACCTGCGCTTTGCTGGCTCTTTCCTCCTGGGTCCGTTTCCGGGCTCCTGGGGAATCTGCCGCGCCGGCCTGACAGCTTGCCGCGTCCTTGTGGCCTTTCCGTCCCGGTTCCTCCGTCAATCCGGACAGGAATCCAGGCGGCCTGGAGCCTTCTGTGGGCTATTTGCCCTTCGGGCTCCGGTCACGCGGGCATTATGAATGACACGGAACTGAAACAGCAAGAAAAAAACACCCATTCAGCGAACGGCTGTTCGGTTCCATGTTCAACCCTAACCTGTTAAAACTATTGATATATATTACAAAATAAGACGCCATGTTCGGCTGTTGTTCAACCAGTGAACCGGGACTGACACGGGCGTCAGCACGCTCTTGTCAGCCTCAGGACAACGCAGGGCGTTAACGGAACTGTTTTTTTACCCGGGCGATGTAGCGGTCCTCGTCGCGCCGCTTGATCGTTTCCCGCTTGTCGTGGGCCTGCTTGCCGATGCAGACACCGAGCAGGACCTTGGCCCGTCCGGCCTCGTTCCAGTAGAGCTTGAGCGGGATGAGCGTCCGGCCTTTCTCGCGCACCTGTCCGACGAGGCCGTTGATCTCCTTGCGGTTCAGCAGGAGCTTGCGGGTCCGGGTCTCCATGCCGGGGATCACACGGGACTTGGTATAGGGTGAAATGTGCAGATTCAGGAGGAACACCTCGCTTCCGTTGATGACCCCATAGGCGTCTGACACATTCGCGCCGTCCTCGCGCAGGCTCTTGACTTCCCAGCCTTCCAGCACGATCCCCGCCTCGACTGTTTCCAGCACCTGGTACCGGAATCGCGCCTTGCGGTTCTCGGTAATGAGGGAGTCCGGCTTTTTGTCCTTTTTACCCATGATGCTAATGCCGTCCCCCTGACACGCCGCAATGCTGGCAGGCAAGTTGTCCCGACTTGGCAACAAGCCGGGGCAGACCTAGAGTCCCTGCTGTTCCTGAAAACTGTTTCGAGACGGCTCCTGACTGGTGCCGCCAAATATCCACTGGAGGTATGTCGAATGAAATTCCTGTCTGGACGCCTGGTGCGGATCCTGTTTGTGGCGGCGGTTCTGTCTGCCCCGGCCTGCGGAACGAAAGTCAGCCGTGTTGACGTCAAGGAGCAGAAGGACCTTTCAGGGCGGTGGAATGACACCGATTCACGCCTCGTCTCGGAGGAGGTAATCAAGGATGTCATGTCGGCCGCCTGGCTGGAGCGGTTCCAGCCGAAAAAGCCCGGCGGGGTGCCGACCGTGATTGTCGGAACCATCCGCAACCGGTCCAGTGAGCATATCAACACGCAGACGTTCTCGAAGGATCTGGAGCGCGCCTGGGTGAACTCCGGGCGGGTCGATGTGGTTGCATCCAAGGATGAGCGCAAGGAGATTCGTGACGAGCGAACCGACCAGCAGTACGGTTTCACGGCACAGAACCAGGCCGATCATGCCGAAAAGGGCGCCGACTACATGCTTCAGGGCGTCATCAACAGCATCACTGACCAGGCCGAGGGTGAACGTGTGGTTTTCTACCAGATCAATCTGGAGCTCATCAATCTCAGCACCAACCAGAAGGTCTGGATTGGCGAAAAGAAGATCAAGAAATACATCGAGCGGTCAAAGGCGAAGTTCTAGTACCGCCATTCGGAAATCCCTGGGGAGGGCAGAGTCATGATAACAGGACGGATGCGCCAGTTCAGTCTGGTGCTGGGTGGTGCATTGTGCGTGCTGGTGTCGGCCTGTGCACCGAGCGTCAGGTTTCATCAGCAGGTGAACAACCAGCGCGCACACCGGAACCACGACGGCGCGCTCAAGACTTTTCAGGAGAACCGCAAGAACTACGGCAAGGCGGAACGGCTGCTGGCAATCTATGAGGAAGGCGCGCTTCTCTACTATGCCAAACGGTTTCCCGAGGCACTCAAGGTATTCGAACAGGCCGATATTCTGGGAGAAGAACTGTACACCACGTCCGTTACCCGGACGCTCGCCACCGGAATAGTCAACGACACGATGTCAGAATACAGCGGCGAGGATTTCGAGCGGGTGATGGTAAACATCTTCAAGGCCCTCATCTATGCGGAAATGGGGAATACCGAAAGCGCACTCGTCGAGGCCCGCCGGGTGGATGAAAAGCTGGCGCTCTACAACACGAAATACGAGGAAAGCCAGAACGTCTATACCGAGGATGCTTTCGGCCGTTTCATCACTGGTATCCTGTACCTGCACTCCGGTACCTCGGAAGACCTTCAGGATGCAGGCGTCGCCTTTCGCAAGGCTTTCGAAATCTATGGCGGGGACTACCAGAAGCACTACCGGTCGGCGGTACCGAAGCAGTTGGCTGTACTGGCCGGTGAGGCGGCATTTCTGTCGGGTGATGAGCTTCCAGACGGCGCTGTGCCACCACCAGAGGGACTAACCCCACAGGACTTTGGAGATGTTGTGGTGATCCATCTGAACGGACTCGTGCCGGAAAAGGTGGAAAAGTCCTGGATCATTCCGACCCCGGACGGGCATGTGATCAAGGTTGCTTATCCCGAGTACAGGCGTCGCCAGTATTTCAACAAGGGTTCGGTCATCCGGGCAACACGCATCGGGGAGGGCGATGGACTGCCTTATGAGATTGCTTCTGCCGCGACGGAAGAAGCGCAGCCACTGGGTGATATTGCAAGGAAAAATCTCGAGGACCGGCTGGGCCGGATCAAGGCCAAGGCGGTTGCCCGTGCACTCGCCAAGTATGCTGCTACGAAGGCGACCGAAGAGGCGATCAAGCGGTCGAGGGGGAATGATCCCAATGCACAACTGATCGGCAGCCTCGTGGGATTGGCCATGAATGTCGCTGCCGTCGCAACGGAAAATGCCGATACACGCCATTGGGGTTTTTTGCCGGACCAGATCCGCATTGCGCGGCTCCGGCTGGCACCCGGCCGCTATGAACTCAGTGCGCAGCTTTCGGTTGGCAAGATGGTCCCGATCGGTGAAGTGGAAGTTCAGGCGGGCAAGGCCGCGGTCGTTAGCTTCGATACGGTGGACTGACCGGTTCTTAAGACCTGTTAACGCCTGACCGAAATCATCTGACACTTTAATCCTATCGGGCTAGTCTGCCCGGATGGAATCCGCAGCTGATAATCAAACATACTGGCACACGCTTTCCCCGGCGGATGCCCTTGCCCGCCTGAAGTCACGGCCCGAGGGCCTTTCTTCTGATGAAGCGGCGCGTCGGCTCCGCGAACACGGACCCAATCATCTGCCCCCGCCTCCCCGACGCAGTTCCTGGATGCGCTTTCTGCTCCAGTTCCATAATGTGCTCATATATGTGCTGCTTGGCGCAGCAGTGGTGACAGCGTTCCTGGGACATGCTGTCGATACCCTGGTCATTGTTGGCGTAGTCGTTATCAATGCGTTGATTGGTTTTATCCAGGAGGGGAAAGCTGAGAGCGCACTTGATGCCATCCGCAACCTGCTCTCTCTCCACGCGGTAGTCCTTCGTGATGGCCACCGGCAGGAAATTGGAGCAGAAGATCTGGTGCCCGGGGATGTGGTGTTTCTTCAATCAGGTGACAAGGTTCCTGCGGACTTGCGCTTAATTGAAGTTCGCACGCTGAAGGTCGACGAGTCCATGCTTACGGGGGAATCGGAGAGTGTCGAAAAATCTCTTGAACCAGCAGCTCCCGACACGTCTCTCGGTGATCGCCTGTGCATGGCGCATTCCGGCACACTGGTAACTTATGGCCAGGGTCTTGGGCTGGTCGTTTCGACTGGGGCACAGACAGAGATTGGTCGGATCAGCCGCCTGTTGGCGGAAGTCGAAGAGATCACTACTCCTCTCCTTCGCAAGATGGCTCATTTTGCCCGGTGGCTCACGGTCCTCATACTTGTATTCTCCGCCATCACTTTCGCTGTCGGATTCTGGGTCTGGGAGCAGAGCGGCGGGGAAGTCTTCATGGCGGCCGTAGGTCTGGCAGTGGCAGCCATTCCAGAAGGCCTTCCGGCCATCATGACCATTACCCTTGCTATCGGTGTGCAGCGGATGGCCCGACGCAAGACGATCATACGCCGGCTTCCGGCGGTCGAGACGCTGGGATCGGTAACTGTAATCTGTTCTGACAAGACTGGAACGCTCACGCGCAATGAGATGACGGTTCAGCGCGTGGTGACAGCCGACCAGGTCTTTCATGTCGATGGTACTGGGTATGCCCCAAGGGGCGGTTTCACGATCGGGGGGAAGGAAGCCCTGGCTAGCAGCTACCCCGAGCTTGCCGATATCGGAAGGGCGGCTCTTCTGTGCAACGACGCCATTGTACGGGAGTCTGGCGGTCACTGGATTGTTGAGGGTGATCCGACCGAAGGGGCACTGGTTACTCTGGCGATGAAGGCTGGGCTGGATCCTGTCTATGAGAACGAAGCCCAGCCACGACGGGATGTCATACCGTTTGAATCCGAGCACAGGT
The DNA here is from genome assembly GCA_026129095.1 of Deltaproteobacteria bacterium. NCBI lineage: Bacteria > Pseudomonadati > Myxococcota > Myxococcia > Deltaproteobacteria bacterium. The sequence goes on along the minus strand of JAHCIT010000001.1, from coordinate 561,818 downwards.
TCATGGCGACGCTTCATCACGATCATGCGGGCCATGGGTTCATATTCCTCAAAGGGGCGCCTGAACGGGTAATGGAAATGTGTGCATTTGAGCGTTCCGGAGGCGAAGACCGGACCATGCGCAAGGCTTACTGGCATGACCGTATGGAGGAGACGGCACGGCTGGGACAAAGGCTGCTGGCTGTCGCCTGCCGGCCGGTGGCCGGTGGAACCGGCGAGCTGCGGTTTGGTGATATGGAGGACGGCTTTACGCTGCTCGCCCTGTTCGGGATCATGGATCCGCCGCGAGACGAGGCGGTCGAGGCAATCCGCCTCTGCCATCGGGCGGGGATCGACGTCAAAATGATCACTGGCGACCATGCGGCTACAGCGCAGGCGATTGGCGGGCAACTGGGAATTGACGCCTCGCAGGTGCTGACAGGCTCCGATATAGAAAAGCTGGATGCCTCGGCACTACGGAAGGCCGTAAGGGAGGCAGATATTTTTGCCCGCGCTAATCCGGAGCACAAGCTCCGGCTGGTCGAAGCCATGCAGAGCAATGGCGACATCTGCGCCATGACTGGAGATGGCGTGAATGATTCACCGGCACTTAAACGTGCTGATGTCGGTGTATCGATGGGGATCAAGGGGACTGAGGCGGCCAAGGATGCCTCAGAAATGGTTCTGGTAGATGACAATTTCGCCTCGATTGTCTCGGCTGTGGAAGAAGGCCGGACCGTTTACGAAAATATCCGTAAAGCCATTGTCTATATACTTGCGGTCAGTGGCGGCCAGGCCGGAATGGTTATGGCTGCAACATTGACTGGCCATGTGCTTCCCATAACGCCGGTCCAGATTCTCTGGGTGAACATGGTAACGGCAGTGACGCTCTCGCTGGCACTCGCCTTTGAGCATCTCGAACCTGGCATTATGGAGCGGCCACCACGGGATCCAGGTGAAGCGCTCATTACTCCTTTTCTCGTGGCCCGGATCATTGTGGTCGCCACGCTTCTGATTGCCGGATCGTACGGGTTGTTCCTGTGGTATGAGACGCAGGGACTCAGTCTCGAACAATCACGTGCAATAGCTGTCAATACACTGGTGATGGGGGAGGTATTCTTTTTGTTCAGCAGCCGCTATCTGCGGGCATCAGCGCTATCCATTGAGGGTCTGTTCGGAAATGTATACGTTATGCTTTCGATTGCCGCAATCATAGTGATCCAGGCGCTGTTCACCTATGCTCCGCCGATGCACTTGCTATTTGGTGTAGCGGCATTCCCGCCGCATATCTGGCTCTGGATGCTGGCATTCGGGATTTTCCTGTTCTTCAGCGTCGAGCTTGAGAAGGCGGTTATCCGTCGGCTGGGCGCCAGAATTAGAACCTAGAACCTGTAGCCAAGATGCCCTTTGGCTATTTGGTTTAGTCTTTCAGGATATGCCGGGCGATCACGAGCCTCTGAATCTCGGTAGTACCTTCGTAGATTTCTGTGACGCGGGCATCGCGGAAGTACCGTTCGACGGGATATTCCTTGAGGTATCCATTGCCGCCATGGATTTGCAAAGCCTTATTGGCAATCCAGTTGGCCGACTCCGACGCGTACAGTTTCGCCATCGCGGCCTCCTTGCCAAATGGCTGGCCGGTTTCCTTCAGCCAGGCGGCCTTGCAGATGAGATTGCGTGAGTTCTCGAGCCTTACGGCCATGTCGCACAAATACCACTGGATACCCTGGTTGGCGCTGATCGGCTTGCCGAAGGCGACACGTTCTTTTGAATATTTCACGGCCGCCTCATAAGCCGCCCGTCCAATGCCGAGTGCCTGGGCCGCTATGCCGATTCGTCCCGATTCAAGCAACGTCATTGCAATTTTAAACCCGCCGTTCACCTCGCCGAGTACGTTGGCCTCCGGGACTCTGACGCCATTCAGTGTAATTTGTGACGTGGCCGATCCACAGATACCAAGTTTCATCTCCGCCTTTCCGACTTCAAAACCCGGTGATTTCGTATCGACCAGAAATGCCGTGATACCCTTGGAACCCCTGTCCGGCTCGGTCATGGCAAAGACAATAGCCCAGTCGGCATGCAATGCACTGGAGATGAAATTTTTGGCACCTTCAATTATCCACCCGCTGCCATTCCTGGTGGCGCGGGTACGCTGGGCGGCCGCGTCTGATCCCGTGTCTGGCTCCGATAGACAGTAGCAGCCGAGCTGCTTTCCGGATGCAAGCGGCACAAGGAGGTCACGCTTCTGTGATTCGGTTCCGAACTGAAGCAAGCCGGCACAAACGAGAGAATTATTCACACTGACGATGACAGAAGTCGCTGCACAGGCGGCGGCGACTTCCTCCATCACAATAACGTAGGAAAGAAAGTCCATTCCGGCGCCGCCAAGCTTTTCCGGAACAAAAACACCCATAAAACCCATCTCACCAAGCTTTTTCACGCTTTCAACAGGAAAGTAGTGTTCTCGATCCACCTTCTCGGCCAGTGGTGCCAGTTCCTTTTGAGCAAACTCGCGGGCCGCCTGCTGGAGAAGGCGATGCGTTCCGGAAAGGGCAAAATCCATGGATCAGTTCCCTTTGAAATCGGCCTTGCGCTTGGCGAGGAAGGCTTGTGTTCCTTCGCGCATGTCCTGTGTGGTGAAAGCAGTTGAAAACAGGTGCTGTTCGATCCTCAGGCCATCTGCCAGTGTGAGCCCGGAACCGGTCTCGATTGCCTCCTTGGCCAGGGCAATTCCACAAGGTCCACGCGTGGCAACCAGTTCTGCCCATTTTGTACAGGCATCGCCGAGTTCGGCTGCCGGATACACGCGATCTACAAGATGTATCCGAAGCGCTTCGGTGGCTGGTATGTGTTCACCGGAATAGGTGAGTTCACGGGCTTTCCCTGGCCCAACCCGGCGGGAAAGCCGCTGCGTTCCGCCAAAGCCCGGCAGCAGGCCAAGTGTCACTTCCGGTAACCCCAGCTTTGCCGTGTCGGCAGCAAAAATGACGTCACAGGCTAGAGCCAGTTCCAGGCCGCCCCCGAGTGCGAAGCCGTTTACCTGGGCGATGACCGGAAAAGGGATTGCCGCTATGGCATCCATTGCCCGGTGCCCGTCACGGGAAAATTCGAGTGCCGCCTCCCGGGGAAAATCGGTCATCTCGGAAATATCTGCTCCGGCGACAAATGCTTTCTCACCTGCACCGGTGACGATCAGTGCCCGGAGTGACCGGTCTTGGGCGGCTGCTTTTGCACAGTCGGCGATTTCGGAGAGGGTACGCCGATTCAGTGCGTTCAGTAATTTCGGCCGGTTCACGGTGAGCCTGCCAATGGGCCCGGCTGTTTCGAAGAGGATATTTTCGTAGCTCATGATACTCCCGGTTCCAGATGTGCAGTGTGCGGACAAAGGTATTTTCCACACCGTACGGGTCTAGACGCCGGGAGGAGGAATGGGCAAGGGGGCGTATCAGGCGAGGTCCAGCGAACTCTCGAACGGCAGCTCGTAGGCGGGCTTTCGGACTACTTCACCAATCCGGGCAAGATTGAGCGGGGCCTGGCTCTCGCCACGGCAGGCAAACCAGCACTTGTCACAGATGTCGTTCTCGGTAATCGTGCTTTCGGTGAATTCGGTGTAGTGGGCCTTGATCGGCAATTCCGAGCAGGGCTGGATGTAGCCTTCGGCAGTCACATGCACCCAGTCCTTGCCGGCCCGGCAGCCATCCTTGGCGCCCCGGACAAAGTAATCCGGAATGTTGAGAAGATAGTAATCCGAATTCCGGATATGGCCGTATTTGTGCTTGAGATTGACAAGTTCGTTCACTACGCGATGGACATCAGTGATTTCATCCGGCGGTATCATGTATTCGTCCTTGTCTGTTTTCAGGGACGAATAGCATGAATAACTTGCACCAATCCGGAGGTCGTAAGCCAGCTTGGCGATATCGACGACATCGTGCAGGTTGTCACGCATGATGAAGGTGTTGAAATTGATGCGGTCAAAGCCGATATCCTGAATATCCCTGACGAGGCCAACGATCCGATCGAAGTTTCCTTTCATGCCACGATAAACATCATGCCGTTCGTCTGGAAAATCGAGCGAGAAATTGATCTGATTCAGGCCAGCAGCGTGAAGCTCTTTCGCTTTTTCTTTCGTCAGCAAGGAGCCGTTATTCACCATTGATATGTAAACGAAATCCACGGCATCCTTCATGCCCCGGACCAGTTGCGGCAGGTCCTGCCTGAGAGTCGGCTCTCCACCCGAAATCGTGACAATGATCGGATCAAACTTTCTGACGATGGCGGCGTAGCTATCCAGTACTGTCTCGTCTTTCGTTTGCCAGTAAAAACAGAAGGTGCAGCGGGCGTTACACTTCTTTGTCACCTCAAGATTCACATGCTTGGGGCGAGGGTTCATCTTGAGGTCCGCCCATTTGGCGAGAGCCTTCATCCGGTCGCTGAACGATATGGTTCCTGTCGATCCCATTAGTGAATCCCCGTCTGCTTGATTGATTACCTGCCCATCGGGCCGGGTAAACTGGCTTATTCGCGACTTTCAATCATACGCCCATCAATGCCGGCCGGAACCTCTCGACCCAGGAAGCTGAGCGCTGTTGGGGCGTAGTCCACGGTTCGCCGGGGCCCGCCGTTCAGTTTCCGGTTCGATAAAAATGGAACCATCATGTGCTCACGAGCAAAACCGCCATGACTTGCCTTGTGTTCGGGGTATTCGAATCGCACCCTGAGGTCATGGCCGTTGGTGGCGGACACAACCAGATCGCCGGCCCGCTGTGACCGGAAGAACTGGAGGAGCTGGACCGGCGCATCCGGGTATTCGCTTTGGTATGTCACCGCAAGGCTCTCGTCGGCGGTGCACTCGCGGGGATGCGTGGTATAGCCAAATGGATCGGAACCATGCGTCACATGGTAGAGTATCCTGCCGTCTTCCACGGCCCGTACCCACGCCTCGCCGCGGCGACTCCGGACGCGGACCCCTTCGGCATCTGGGCCAGCCACAAGGTCTACCGCTGGCGCGTCGAGCAACTTGTCCACCACACCGCCGAACATACCGTTTGCGAGTTCCTCGAAAATGGGTTTCCGGTCCCAGCCACCCTTGGGATGTGCAAAATAGAGATTTGCCATGGAATTGCCCGATACCATCGAAGCTGCCGTGGCGTTTGACCAGTAGCGGTAACCGACCGGGTAGTAGTAGTTGCGGTGGCCGAGCTTGGAAACGAAACGGTCCAGGTCAAAGTGTGAGTGAGTGGCAGTCATGCCGTGGTCGGCTGAAATCACGAAGTCGGTCGTTTCCCACAGTCCGTAGCGGTTTAGGATCTCATAGGTCATTTCGACCGCGCGATCGATGGTTTCATACTCCTTCAGTGTCCACTCGGAAAACGGATCGGAGTTATGGCCGGCGCCATCAATGCCGGGAAATGCCACAAACAGGAATTCGAAATCCTCCACCAGAGAGCGTTTAAGGCCATTCATGACGATCCGTGTGACGGGATCATAGTTTTCCGTCAGGTGGGCGATAATCATGGCGATGCCCGACCCGTTCCCGCGCTGGCGTGAGCGTGGAATGCCCCGGTTCACGTGATTGTAGATGTTGAGCGACCGCGGGATCATCTCGAACATCGTTTTGACGTTCTTGTCCAGATCGCCGATGAGAAGCGCGGCTCCCGCGCCCACATAACTTCGGGTCCGCTGCATGCTCAGCCTTTGGGTGCTGTAGTTCTTGCGGTCGAACCAGCGGATTCCCGGCAGGTTGCAGGTTCCGGGGTAACAGCCTGTAACGAAAGGCAGATACGCGGGGCCCGTCGTCGAGGGAAAGACGGATACGGCGGGGTCGGACGAACCCTTCTCGAACATCAGTTCGCGGATGGCAGGGAGCCGTCCGGCCCGGGCGAGCGCTTCCATGGCATCCGGCCGGGCACCGTCGGCCAGAAAGAAGATAGCCCGTCTGGGGGCTTCATCAGATGGTATGCGTTGCGTCAAACGTCTGGGTTCCAGTCCCATTCAGGGGGCCCACAATGAACCAAACCTGCTCAAAAGCCAAACCCGTCTTTACAGGATGACCCGAGGACGTTTTGAAAGTAACCAACTGAAATTAAAGAGAAAAATGGCCTCAGGCACGCCATTCTTCGGGTAGTTCACAGGTGCCGCCGATAGACTTCCTGTTGGCGGCAATAACGTTGTAGACCCGCCGGGCGAACCAGCTCATTCCCGGCGCGTCCATCAGTGCTGGCGTAACGCGCCAGCCACAGGCCCTCAGAATCTCCGCAACCCCACGTGGCCCCCCACGGATTTCCCCTGATGGCATCACGACAAACATTTCGTTTTCGCAGGCAGCACGGTCGATGCCGGGAAAACGCGCTTCCAGATCCTTGGCCTGGTAGGGCACGTAGTCAAAAACGCCCTGCTGGTCCATCCGCCGGATACGGCGGACTGAATCGGTACAAAAACCGCAAGTGCCGTCATAGATCACGGTCCAGCGTTGCTTGTGAAAAGACTCCACCATAACTATCGAAATCCTAGCGCCCGGCGGTATGCGAGGGAAATGGCTGTCCCGAACTCGATTGCTCCCGCCCCGGCATTTTCCGCTACACTCGGACGCTGTGAAAAGCCGCTGGGAAAACGGCAGCCGTCTGCGCGTGGGTTTTCTGGATGTGACAGATTTTCTCACCGTTTACACGGGTGAACTGATGCAACTGAAGCTCAGGGTGGTGGGCAGTCCGCCACAGGGGGTGGATACCGGTTCTACTGGCGCGCTGATCATTGAGTTTCCCGTCAACGGAGATGAAGTAAGCCTTCCGATGAAGGTGATATCCCTTGTCAAGGGCCCACCACCCGTGGCGGAGATAGAACTTTCACCGGTGACGGATTTCGTCCGGACCGGAATCGAACTGTACATGACAGAGGTGTTACGCGGGGAAACGCCGCCTGTACGGTTTCGAAAGACAGAAGTCACTGCCTGTGAGGACGAATTTGACCGGTCACTTCTAGAGGAAGACGAAGCCGATGATGCCAGCACCCGGGAGAAAAAAAACCTGACGCTGTCGGAACGGATCAAGGAAATGACCGTCCTTGAAAAGATGAAGCTGGCCATGATGGGAAGCCGGGATGCCCGCTCCATTCTGCTCCGTGATCACCATGCGTCCACACTGATGCCCTATTTACTCAAGAACCAGCGGATTACACTGGAAGAAATCGGGCGTATCGCAGGAGATCCTACGGCAGCACCGGAGGCGATCCGTCTGATTTCGCACAATACCGGCTGGATGCGGGATAACGGCATCAGGGGGAAGATCATCCGTAATCCCAAGACCAATCCGGAACTGGCCATCCAGATGCTCAAGCTGCTTCCGCCGGGAGAGATACGTGTTATCGCGGAATCCACCACCGTCCGCGGCGCACTTCAGAAGGCCGCCCGGCAGATTCTCAAGGACCGGGGAATCATCAAGTAAAACCGGATGCTCCTTGTATCCAGCCGGTTTCCGGCTACGGTTTCCGGGCAGGAAGGGTATTTTCAGTATGACCAGAACTACCGCAACGGTGTGTGCCGTGATGTTATTGCTCGCCGTGAATGCGGGGGCCCAGCCGGAGCTGAAGGCACTATCTGCAGTGACCGGAAGCCAGACAGACGAAGGTATCACGCTGGAATCAAGCGTTCTTACGGCACCAGGCGAAGTGCGGAATTTCGCCGTGGCTGATCTGGATGGCGATGGGCTTGACGATGTTATCGCCTCTTACAGCGTGAAAGACGAAAGGAAACCGGCTGTCGAAAAGCGGCTTGCTCTTTTCCTGAATTCAAAGGAAGGCTTTCAGCCTGTTCCAGCGCGCACCTGGGCGGTACCCAGTCATGTGGCGGCTTATGATGTGGGCAGGTTCCGGTCGGGCTCGAAAATCCCCCAGCTCGTTTATTTCTCGGCCGACGGCATTGAGCTGGTAGAATTCCACAAGGGTGAGCCCTCTGCACCAGTCAGAGTGTACGAAGGGCCGTCGTGGCTTTTGACCACCGACCGGAAGAACCTGACCCGGCTGGAGCTGCTCATTGATGTCAACAGCGACGGTGTGAATGAGCTTTTGCTTCCACTCGGACGCCAGTCGCTTCTGCTCCGGCTTGCAGCGATGGCGGAAATGGCAGAGGTGGCGGCGACGCTTGCGCTGCCGCTCAAGGCCGAAATCGAGACATGGGCAGAGGGCGTGTTCATGTTCAAGCGGATCGAAACCACGTCGGGAATTACAACCTACCGGCTACCCCAGATTCGTCTGGGCGAACTGAATGGGGACGGGAAGTCTGATATTTTTACCCTTTATGACGACCGGGCGCTGGTATTCGTTCAGAAACCGGACGGCAGTTTTGGCGAAAAACCGGTCGAATTCGACTTCGAACTGTACACTTGGGATGATATTGACCGTCGCAGCAAGCCCGCAACGATTTTCCGGATTGAGGCGGCCGATCTGAACGCCGATGGTTTGACCGACATTGTGGTTTCCCGCACCGACCAGACGAGCCTGAAGAATCTCGACCTGCTTCACCGGACCCGTGTCTACTACAACCGGAACGGAAAATTTGCGCCCGGCAAACCGGACTTTTCGGTTGACCTGCCGTTCTGGATAGAGATGCCACTGATCGTGGACGTGAACGGGGATGGACGGCTCGACATCGCGTTCCTGTTCGTCAAGTTCAACCTGTGGACCATTGTGAAGGCCATTGCCGCCAGTTCCATCAGTCCCCAGCTCTGGGTTTACCTGCAGAATCCTGACGGAACATTTCCGGCGAAAAGGAGCGATAGCGGGAGCGTTTCGAAGGGCTACCAGCTCGACCGTCTCGATTCAGGGTTGGGACTGAAACCCGTGTTCGCCGATTTTAACGGGGACGGATGGAACGACATGCTTACAAACTCCGGTGTGGACCGTTATTCGGTGCTGGCTTCACGATCGGAGAAAGGAAAGATATTCACTTCCGGTGATGAAGCACAGTTCAGAAAGCTGAAGGGAAGCTATGATATTACCCTTGCCGATTTCGAGAATGACGGCCGTCCGGACGTGGCTGTCCGGTTCGAAAGCATGCCAGACCACTGGAACGAAATATTGGTGCTGCGAAACCGGACGCCCCGGAAAGACCGTAACTGAATGCTAAGGTTCGGGTGAAAGTGAGCAGTGCTGCGTGGCTGCAGGCTTTGGGGTAATGCAGGATTGATGTTCAGTGGTGAAGATTGCGTCGTCATCATGTCCGGAATCATCAAGTCCTGCCGGTTTAGGTACCGGGCCGTAGATCCGGCCATCGGATGTTTCACAAAAGCAGACACCATTTCGTTCAAAGCCCCGGTCGACGCCGCAAGCCTTTCCGCATGGGCTGTCGCCGCAGCCCGGTAATAAAAACAGGATCAATAAGGATATTCGTGCCATGACGGGCCCCTTTGATATGCGGCCAACATAATAAACGAAGGAGATGACAGACAATGACACCGGAATTGGGCTGGACAACCTAGAAGTTCTGGAAAACATTTGCCGCGCCGATGCCGCAGGCATCGGCAGCAGCTTTCACCTCCGCAATCATCTCCTTGTTTCCGCAGGCAAAAATAATCCCCGAAGCTTTCGGATGGTCCTTTGCAAATTGCTGCTGGACATGGATTTTCATTTCGCTGGAAATAACCAGCCGAACCTTCACACCGGCTTCCTCCCAGCGCTCCAGGTCAGCGGCGAATGGAATTACTCCGCGATCCCGGCAGCCAAAATAGAGATGGATTTCCTTCACGCGCCCGGGGTTCGCAAGCAGATATTCGATCACCGGCCGAATCGGTGTGATGCCGGTTCCCATGGCCAGCAGCCACAAGTTATCGGACGGCGTCAGCTTATCCATTGGATAGCCATTTCCTTCCGGCCCAGAGCAACGGACTTTGCTCCCGTTACTACCAGCGACGATACGGTCTACGACGGCTGATCCGCGTTTCAGAACGAAAACAAACTGGCCCTTTTCCCCTGGGCCCGATGCAATGGCGAAATAGGAGGGCTTCTCCTCCCCCGCTGCCATTCGTACATACTGTCCCGGCTTGTGCTGAACGGCCTCAAGGGAGGTTCCCGTCGTCGCTATCGTGACCTGGACAAGATCGGGCCCAATAGGGATAACATTCCGGATTGTCAGTTCATGAAATCCGTCAGTGCTCATGGCTGCGGGCTCCTTCAGAAAACGAAAGCTGGTTGTTCGCAACTTAGCCGAGCCTGGAGAGCGGGAAAACGCCTGTCATACAAATTACCGGGTTTGACCACGTGGCTTCAAACGGGCATTTAAGCGAAATGAGTTCTCTTCGGACAATACCGATGGCATTGGCCATTCTGGCGATTCCTTTGACCCTGTCAGGTGCAGAAAAGGCCCGTTATTTTCCGGTTTGCCGGGCCATCAGCTCGAAGCCGGATGAGTCCAGCCATTGTATGCCGGCTGTTGTGCTGCTCAAGAGCGAAAATATGAACCGGGGACAGCGCTTTTTGGTGCTGGGAGGGGAACCTGCGAAGCCGGAAACACTCTCCTACTACGATCTCACGATGGATGTTCTGCTGTATTACCGTGTGGGGGAAAAGCTCGAAGAAAAAACCAGGCAGGGTGAAGATGCCTGGCGCTTCCATTACGCGGCCGCCGTATACTGGTGTTTGGGCGCTGCCGCTGGCTCAAAGGAAAATCCAGCACCGGATCCCGCTCCCCCTGTCGCCTGTGGCGCTACCCACGGTATCTGGGACCGGAAATTCCAGGGGCGCGGTCCTGGCGGAATGGACCCAACCGCCGTTTCGCAATACATCATGCGCGGGGTAATGCCTCGTGTGGCGGCTGATATCCCCGCTTCGACGCCAAAAACACCTTGGCAAGGGTACCGTCTGGTATCAATAAAAAAAGGTGAAAAGCCGGGACGGCTTTGCCGGGAGCAGGTGATGGCGAATGAATGGGCGCGGGACCAGTTCAAGCGGATACTGGCTGCCGAATTGCGGGGCACACGGGTTCCCTCGGCTGGCGGTGGAGAGGCATCGCTCGTCTTCTGCGACGGAAACGATATTGTCGTCACAACGGACGTCCCAGAGGCAGATTTCCGGTGCACGGTGGAACCACCGTTTGATGAAGCCGATATCGACACCATTGCCGGCAATTGCGCCCGTGATATAGGCGAGGCGCTTCGGACAGGACGAACGAAATTGTAGATTAGCTCAGCCGCCGTGCTGACTACGAAACGCGGCTCCCGGTTCTGGCGGCAGGTTCAGGATTTCCTGGGGATAATGTTCAACGATAAAATTTACCACATCTTTGACCGACACAATACCTACTGGGCGGTGGTCGGTATCGACGATCGGAACGTGCCGGTAACCTCCCACTGACATCTTGTTCATTGCAAAAGCTATTGAGTGGTCCATTGAAAGTGCGGCCGGGTTTGGCGTCATCAGCTGGCTGACCTTGGACTGCTCCAGGTTAACATTGTGGCCAACAACCTTGTTGAGCACATCCCGCTCGGTAAAGATGCCAGCCAGCTTGTTATGACCATCCACTACCAGAACGGCTCCAAACTTGCGTTCCTGCATGATGCCGATCACCCGTCCGATGGATGCATCCATCGGAACCGTGACGGGTGTTTTGGGTTCCAGTTCCTTGATTTTCTCCCGAAGTGCGCTGCGATCCATGACCCACCTCCGACCGTATAATTAACTATACCCCGGCTTCTGACCGCGGGACAATGAAAAATTCATCCCCTTGTGGGCACCCCGGCTTTTGATACCGGAACCGGCTAGCTTCCCGGTCAGCATGGATATGGAAATCCGAACATTGGAGATCGAGGGCCGAAAGACCGCTTTCAAGCCAGAGCAAACCAATAACATTTATCTGCTGGTCCGGGGCAGGCAGGCAGTTCTGGTTGATGGCTGTTATGATCATGAGCAGGCACGGATGCTGATTGCGGAGGAGCTTCGCGGGCTCACGCTGACCGATATTCTTGTTACTCATTTTCATCCGGATCATGCCGAATCGGCCGCCCGTATCCGCCGTGAAACCGGTGCAACGCTGTGGGCACATCCATATGAAGTGAATGTCGGTCCATTCGTGAAGAAAGATGAAATAGACCGGGAGCTTTCCGATGGCCTGATTATAGAAACCGGTGCAGGGATTCCTGTGCGCGCTGTAGGAACACCAGGGCATACAATGGGACACACCTGCTTTTTGCTGGAGGAACGGGGTGTCCTGTTTACTGGCGATCATGTGATCGGTGAGGGGACGTCCTGGGTCGGTCCGCCGCACGGTTCAATTGCAGAATACATGCGGTCGCTGGAAAAACTCCGTGGACTGGACCTGAAAGAGATCCGAGGAGGCCACGGGCCGCTCGTGTCCGATCCGCAAGCCAAAGTGACGGAATATTACGACCATCGAATGATGCGAGAAAGACAGATACTGGATGTACTGAAAGACAGCCCCGCATCAATAGCAGAACTGGTTGAGCGCATTTATGGGAATACTATCGGAGAGAGGATAAGGCCCCTGGCTGCTCAGGTCATGAAGGGCCATCTGGACAAGCTGGACGCAGAGGGTGCTGTCCGGGCTGAAGGAACTGGCCGCTGGAGCCGGACATGACGGGCATGGCAAAGGTAGCCCGTATCCTGAAACGAACGCTACAGTTGCTGGCAGCACACCGCCGGACGCTATTTCTTGCCGGAGGAGCGGATCTGTGGGCAACGGCCGTTGTGCTGGCTTTAAGTGCTGAGTCGGTTGTGCTGCTCTCAGGTGGCAGGGCTCCGGATTTTCAGAATATATTTTCGCTCATACTGCTCCTCACGCTGCTCATAACTGTCCGATGGGGGCAGGCGATGGCTCGCAACCGCCTTGAGCATGGTATCGCTGCAGACCTCAGGGAGCAGGCCATCTCCGAGTTTCTGGATCAACCCCGTGGTAGCGGAACAGGGGCTGGCGAGCTGGTACAAAAACTGCTTCGCGATGGCGAACGTGCGGCTTCGGCGATTGCATCAATCCCGCGGGCATTCGTCGCTTCACCGTTGCTTGTCGCCGGCTTGAGTGGCTTTCTCATCTGGCATGGGGCAGCCGTATTGGCTGCGGGAGCATTGCTAATGGCACTCCCCGCAACCGCACTGGCGTGGGCTATTGGTGGATTATTGGCTCGCCGTGCACGCCTTCGAAGTGAAAGCGAGGCACATCTTGCATCTTTGTTTGGCGAAGCCGCCCGTGGGGCGGAACTTCTTCATGCTGTGCCGGGTGGTGACGCCGTACTGAAGGCACTGGCGAAAAGATCCCGTGAACTCGAGCTACGTTCCGCACCGGTGGCTGGCTATGGCGTGCTTGCTACAGGCATTGGTGAGGCATTGCGCCTCGCCGCTCTGGTTGGAGCCTTATGGATACTTCCCGGTGAGGGTCTCAGCCGGGAGCAGATGGGCCTGATTCCGGCGCTTTGGTTCCTGCTTGGTGCAATGACCGGGTTTTTCTCGGCCGGTATCGGACTTGCGCCGGGGCTAGAAGCACTTTCTCGATTGCCAGAACCGAGCCTGCGGGAACCGGAAACCTTTAGTAGGACATGGAAATCACCGCCCCAGATTGAATTTGCAGGGCTTGTCGCCGGTTACCGGCAGGACCGGCCAGTTTTTAAAAACGTATCGGCTGTAATCGGACCAGGCTCATGGACTGCCGTCACAGGTCCGTCAGGTAGTGGGAAAACGACGCTGGTGCGGGTATTGACGGGTCTTTTGGCAGGTTTCCGTGGCGACCTGCAGGTCGACGGAATCCCGCTGAATCAGATTACTCCTGCCTCGCGTCGGCGCTTGTTCGTGCTGCTCACACAAGAGCCAATAGTGCTGGGGCTCACCCTGCGGGAGAATTTCCGGCTTTCCGCTCCCGAAGTTTCCGACGAAGACATTCGTGCAGCTCTTGTTCAGGTAGGTCTGGACGGCCGGGTAGGGGCAATTGATCTCGACAAGGAACTGGATCCATCCGCCTTTTCCGGCGGCGAGAAAGAGCGGATGGCATTTGCCCGGTTGCTCGTATCAGATTCCCCGGTAGCGATTCTTGATGAGCCCGGTGTGTTTCTGGACCGTGAGAACGAAGATCGAGTGGTATCACTTCTCAAGGAACTCAAGGGGAAGAAAACGCTCATTACCATTACCCACAATCCGCGCCTGCTGAATCTCGCCGATCAGGTAATTGAATTGGAAGACGGCATTTCCCGCTTGCGGTTCAACCGGGAGGCAGGTGACGTTGTGGAACTGAGATGGAACCCATAATTAGACCAAGTCTAATTATGGGAGAAATTTCTCTTGTAACTATTTCTTCCAGCTTCGGTGGCGCCGGCCCTTCAGTACCACCTGGTATTCACAAATATCGAAACCGGTCAATTCATCGACATGTCTCACATCCAGTGACTCCCACGGGATATCGTGAATACTGCCGGTGCTTTCGTCGATGAAATGGTGATGAGGGCCGGTTTTGGGATCGTAAACCGATCTCCCTTCGGCCAGCACAAGTTCCTTGAGAATCCCCTTCTTCACAAACAGGTTGAGCGTGTTGTAGACAGTCGCCCGGGAGATCATGGGGAGTATTTTTTGGGCTTTTTCCCAGACCTGTTCGGCAGAAGGATGGGTGTCCGTAAACAGGACGAACGATGCCACGGCCAGCCGTTGAGCAGAGGGCTGGATACCGGCGCTGGTAAGCTTGACCTCTGCATCCATTCTGGATTTAGACTAAGTCTAAATTGTGGACCTGTCAACTCTCTGTCCGAATCTGGTTCACAGTTCGCATCTTGATGGGATAGCATCCCGTTGGCGCGGAGAACCGCTTTGGCAGTTTATCGCGACCTATTCTTGAGGAGGGTGTCTCATGCCCGCATCTCTGACTACGCCTGAGATTTCGGATCTGCACTACGAGGGATCCTGGAATAACTTCGAGACCGTTACCCGGCGTCGGCGTAGCGTCCGGAAGTTCTCCGACCGGTCCATTTCTGAAAAGGACATGAACGACATTCTTGATATGGGGCTTATCGCACCGAACAGCTCGAATCTGCAGCCGTTTGAATTTTACTGGGTCCGGTCTCCCGAGAAGAAGCAGAAACTGGTTGAAGCCTGCTTCAAGCAGAATGCGGCAAAGACAGCTAAAGAGCTGGTTGTTTGCGTGGCCCGCTGGGATCAGTGGAATGACTGCCGAAAGGAGTATGTTGAGTGGCTCCGCCAGGAACAGGGAATTCCTAAACCGGTAATGATTTATTACGAGCGGCTCGCTCAAACGATGTACAATCAGGGGCCTCTTAGCATTTACGGCGCAGTTCGTAATATTACGCTGACGGCTACCGGGTTGTTCCGTCCGGTTCCCCGTGCTCCGGTGTCTGATACCGACATGCGGGTTTGGGCAGTGAAGAGTACCGCCCTTGCATGCGAGAATATCATGCTCGCGGCCGTCGCCAAGGGATTTGATTCCTGCCCGATGGAAGGGATGGATGCGGTACGTGTTGGCAAGCTGGTAGGGCTATCCGGTGACAAGTGGGATATCCCGATGGTCCTTGGTTTCGGTTACCGGTCAGAAAAGGGACTTTGGGGCCGTCAGTGGCGACGTGAGCGAAGTAAACTGGTAAGGGAAATCTAGGCTGCTCGGCCCTCGCGCTGCAAGGCGTTCATTTTGTCTGGAATATCCAGTTCATAGGAGTAACCATGCTCCGAGAGTGAGCCGGTGGCAAGTTCATAGGCGTTCCCAAAATCCACGTCGCGCACCCGTTTGTACCCATAGCGTTCGTAAAACCGCCAGCTCATCGTTGAGTCAGTCATTAGGACGATCTGTTTTGCCCCCCGCCGAGCGAGTTCTCTTACGGCCGAATTCATCAGCATGCGGCCCACACCTTTGCCCTGTGCCTCCTCATGAACCGCAAATTCCAGTATTTCCGTGTGTGGATCATATGAAGGATGCTCACGCATCAGCCTGGACATTGCCGAAATGAACCGCCGGGCATGGCGGAAAGCGATGCTCTTCCAGCCGGGAAGCCCGATCATTCCAAATCCGAGCAGTTTTATAATCTTGCCAGAAGCATTCAGGAGCGAGCGGCTATCTAGGGGGGAGGCGGCAAACACAAAGCCTGACACGCGGCCAGATTCCATCTCCTCGGCAACGAGGTTCAGGTTTCCAAGCCCGCCCATAAAGGCCACAAAATCCCGGGCAAGCCGAGAGTGCGCCTTTCGCCAGAAGGGCCAGTGGTTGTGACCGAAGGCCGACACCTGCACCCGGGCGCAAGCGTCTATATCGCGGTCCGG
This sequence comes from Deltaproteobacteria bacterium, assembly GCA_026129095.1. Lineage (NCBI taxonomy): Bacteria > Pseudomonadati > Myxococcota > Myxococcia > Deltaproteobacteria bacterium. The sequence continues at coordinate 545,592 of JAHCIT010000001.1, read as the reverse complement.
ATCATAGGGACGTACGCGGTAGCTGGCCATGAACTTTCAGTCTCTCACGGTGTCCGCGGGCTGGCGGACCACCATGACTGAGCAGGGCGCCTTTTCAGCCAGCTTGGAGGCAACGCTGCCTAGCAGTGTATGACTCAGGCTTTCGTGCTGGTGGGCAGCGCAGATGAGTAGATCGGCACGGATTGCCTTTGCCTCTTTCACCACTTCATCCACAACACTTCCCTTGGCCACCCGTCCTGTGACCTCGACATCTGGCTTGGAAAAATCTTTCGCAAGCTGGGCGATCAGCTCGTCAGCCCGGTCAGCTAGCTTCATCCGCATCTGCTCCAGCATCGTCTGTTCGGGCGCACCAAAGACGGTGAACTCCGTCATCCGGTCGAACCAGAGCGTCATGGTATCTTTGCCGACAACATGAATGAGCCGGACCTTTGCACGGCCAGGTTCGGCTAGCCGAACGGCTTCTTGGATAAGATGTGTGGTGATTGGTGTAAAATCGATTGCGACCAGTATTTGCTTGCTCATATCGCTACTAGATCAACCCCAGCCGTTTAAGGCCCTTTCGTCCGATGTCCTTGCGGTAATGCACACCGTCCCATGTGATTTGCCCGCAAGCATTGTAGGCGGTCTTGAGTGCTTCCCGCAGGTCTGCACCACGTGCGGTGACACCTAGAACCCTGCCACCGTTGGTAACGAGCCTGCCATCTTTTATTGCCGTGCCGGCATGAAAAACCTTGAGATCCGGTTCGCCAGCAGGAATCCCGGTAATGGCGAGGCTCTTTTTGAACTTGTCTGGATACCCCCCGGAAGCCATTACCACGCAAGCAGCGGCACCCTTATACAATTTCGGCGCCCGTCCCGGTTCAACTTTACCGGTGGCGCAGGCATGGAGCAGCGGTGCGAGGTCTTCATCCAGTAACATCATCAGCACCTGGCACTCGGGGTCGCCGAACCGGCAGTTGTACTCAAGAATTTTCGGGCCATCTTCGGTCACCATCAGCCCGGCATAAAGAACACCCCGGTAAGGATGCCCACCTCGGGCCATCGCCTTCACGGTAGGCTCAAGAATTTTTTCGACAACCTTCTTCAGGCTCTTGTTGTCGAGTACCGGTGCGGGTCCATAGGCTCCCATGCCGCCAGTATTGGGACCTTCGTCGTCATCGAAGACGCGCTTGTGGTCCTGAGCCGTGGGAAGCATGAGAATACGCTCGCCGTCAGTAAGCGCGAATACGCTTACCTCCTCGCCCGCAAGCTTTTCCTCGATCACGATTTTCGCACCGGCATCCCCAAATTCCCTGCGCGTCATAATCCGGTCAATAGCAATGATGGCGTCCTCCTGCGTGTCGCAGAGAATCACTCCTTTGCCGGCAGCCAGCCCGTCGGCCTTGATGACGCAGTTGAAGCCCAGATCGTCCAGGTAGTTAAGGGCTTCTTTGGCGGTGGTGAACGTCTCTCCCCGCGCCGTTGGTATCTTGTTGTCATTGAAGATTTTCTTGGCGAACGACTTGCTCGACTCAAGTTGTGCGGCCCACTGACTTGGCCCGAATACAGGGATATCAGCTTCAAGGAGGGCATCAGCCACGCCGGCAACAAGCGGAGCCTCAGGACCTATAATTACGAGATCTGCTCCCTGCGTTTTTGCTGCCTCGACAACCTGCGCCGGATCCAGAATATCGAATGTGGTGGTTTCTACATCTTGCGCGATTCCAGGGTTTCCGGGAGCACAGACCACTTTTCGGCCCTTTGGCCCCTGCTGCAGCCTCCACGCCAGGGCATGTTCGCGTCCACCACTTCCCAGTACGAGCACATTCATCGTGCGTGACCATAGCCGCTGGAGGAAAGGAGGCAAATCCGGGGCGGGGGTTCCTCTTGGCCTTTTCGCCGGTCATTCTTGCGCTTCGTGTATGCCTGTTTTCCCCAAACGCCCCCGCTCCATTCCGTACGATCTTTACGTCTTTCGCGGTGAGCTCGGAGAGGAGAGCTGTCTCGAACCGCTTTCGCCAGCAGCGGTGAAGGATGCCATGAAACGGTTTCCTGATTCGCTTCCCACGGCCAACGGCTATGACGTGCAGGCGACGCTTGCCGATGGAACCATTTTTGAGGTGCAGGTCGTCACCGGCCATGAATCGGGGGAAGGGGGACCGCTTACGACTGTGGTAATCCGGACCGGGCTGGAAACCGGGCGTGACGGTTTTGAGCTGGCGGGTAAGGTGGCTCGCCATCTGGCCGTCCGGCTGGAAGCACTGATTTTCGACCCCCAGGCTCAATGCCGACTTGGAGCCACCGGACGAACATCGAGTTGGAATGAGGCCCTGGCGGTGTTTGAAGCTCAACGAGCAACTTTCGGGGCGCTGCTACCCTATTCCAGCGAAGTCGAAATTCACGAGGACAAACCCAGCTTGTTACGCCGTTTGTGGAGAAAGTTGTAGGGATGATCTCTCTCGGTATAACCCAAGAATATCGACATCATTTATCCTGGTTATTTCTGCTCACCCGCATCAAAAACTGATCTGGATCATCCTCCCCGACCGAACGGTCGGCGACAATGCGGACCGTATTGGAGGCGGGTCATCCGGCCCCGAACCATATACAGGTTCAGGAGGATTCACGTCATGTCCCAGCCGCTGCCACGAAATCTTGGTCAAGCGCTCGACCATGTCGAGACCAAGTTCGATACGCTGTATACCTGGAACTACGATACCCAGCGCGAAGATCTCCGCAGCCTTTATGAGAAGGCCAAGCAGGGGCAATGGAACGGTCAAACAGAACTGAATTGGGGAATCGACGTGGATCCTGAAGCCGAGAACATGCCCGATGCCCAGATCGCTATCTATGGCACTGACATGTGGAAGAAACTGAACGAGCGAGACATCCGACGCCTTCGGCACGAATTCCAGTCATGGACATTATCGCAATTTTTGCATGGTGAGCAGGGAGCCCTGCTTGCAACGGCACAGATTGTAGACGCGGTTCCGTGGATTGATGCCAAGTATTACGCGGCCACGCAGGTGATGGACGAGGCGCGTCATGTAGAAGTTTATGACAAATACCTTCGAGACAAGGTGGAGATGGAATACCCGGTCAATCCACATCTCAAGACGCTTCTCGACCTGATCCTCGCTGATTCACGCTGGGACATGAAATATCTCGGCATGCAGATCATGGTCGAGGGACTGGCCCTGGCTGCGTTCAACTTCATGCATAATTTCTCCAAGGAACCGCTCATCAAGGATTTAACCAAGCACGTCATGCTGGATGAGGCTCGGCATGTAGCCTTCGGCGTGATGAGTCTCAGGGGCCTTTACGACCAGATGAGCGAAAAGGAGTTCAAGGAACGGCAGGATTTTGCCTACGAAGCCTGTGTCCTGATGCGTGACCGGTTTAACGGGCTCGAAGTGTGGCAGAAGATGGGTTTCGACGTGGACCGGTGCCTGGATCTATCCATGAACTCTCCCGCGATGCGGGAATTCCGCAAGATGCTTTTTTCCAAGATAGTTCCGAACCTGCGGCGTATTGGCCTGCTCACCGGCGACCTCCGCCAGCGGTTCCAGGAACTCGATATCCTCAAGTTCGAGAACTGGGAAGCGTCGGCATAGGGCAGCGCAGGAAATCCCAATCGCCCCGCGGCCGTGCTGGTTGAACCTGCCGCTCGTACCGGTATCCTCAGTGGTTGGTGCCACGGGAAACTCCATACCGGGTAATGCGGACGGTAACAGTCGCTGGACGGGGACTCAGGCTCCTGAATGGCGATATCTGCCATGTGCCGGCCGATGCCATAGTGAACGCGGCCAACTCGAATTTGGCGCATGGAGGTGGGGTGGCCGCCCAGATCGTTCGCAACGGCGGCCGCGAAGTCCAGGATGAATCCACACGTTCGGTGCAGATATACGGGCCTGTGCCTGTTGGCGGGGCGCGATCCACCGGGGCGGGCAGTCTGCCCGCCAGAAGAGTCATACATGTGGTAGGCCCTCAGTGGGGCGAAGGCAGTGAATCCGAAAAGCTCCGATCAGCAATTTATTCCGGCCTGAAACTGGCCCGCGAGGAAAAACTGGAAAGCATTGTGTTTCCGGCGGTTTCCACTGGCATCTTCGGATTTCCCAAAGTCGAGGCGTCGGAAATCATTATCGATGCATGCGAGTCGTTTCTCAAAGGCAATGCAGATCCGGTTTGCCGTGTGGACCTATGCCTTTATGATGATCCTACCTATTTTGCTTTTGATGGCACATGGACGCGACGGTACGGCATCAATTTGCCGGGATAATTTTGATGCGGGTAGCCTATATCAGCGATCTTCACGGTTCGATGAAACACTATGAGGCTGTGCTTGCTGCGGCTCACCGCCGTGATTGTGGTGCGATTATTTTTGGTGGAGATCTGGCACCCAAGAACTTCCGGGACGGCAAGTTTGTCCAGCACCAGGTGGACTGGCACCGGAATACACTGTTCCCTTTGCTGGAACAGTTCCGGCTCAAGCGTCCTCGGACGCGTATCTTTTTCATCATGGGAAATGACGATTCCAGGGCAGCTGAAAAACTGTTTGCGGATCGAGACGGCGATATTATCGAATATCTGCACCTGAAATCCGCTGAACTGGAACCGGGTCTCCTGCTATCGGGCTACAACTGTGTGGATATCTCTCCGTTTCCGCTCAAGGATTTCGAGCGGTGGGACAAGCGGTCGGGAATATTGCCCGCCAAAATGCGGCTCTTGAACGGTGTAGTGACCGGCGAGGAAATGAAACTCGAATATTTCAAGTTTGAGGACGATCCTGTCTTAAGTGTTCTGCCCACGCTGGAAGAAGAGATGGCGCCACTCGCCGAGAAACAGAAAAAGGGCGTTTCAATCCTTGTTGCCCATTGCCCACCCATTGAAACGAGCCTGGACAAGATGATGCTTGGGAAGCATGTAGGTTCGCTGGCTGTTCGGGAGTTCATAGAAAAGACACAGCCGGCCCTTTCTCTTCATGGCCACATTCACGAATCCCCGGCCATGACTGGCAGCTATCGTGACGAGATCGGCTCCACCATATGCGTCAATCCCGGTCAGGATCCCTATAAGGGAATCGTCCATTATGTGGTTTTTGATACCGATAATCCGGGCAGGAGAATGGAGCATTTTGTGGAAAAATAGGGGTCGGCTCAAACTGCTTCGAAACGGTCTGGTTCTGGCTCGATAAGGCGCTCCTCTTCGCACAAGTACCGGGTCATCGGACGGATCAGCATCTGCCCGGAAACCGCACCCCATGCTTCGTAGCCCGGCAAAACAGGGAAATTGAATAGTTTCTGGAAATGACGGGCGAGCGAGGGAATCGTCGTATCCCCAGCACGAACGAGGTCCAAAATCGCATCGAGACGCCGGTCTAGCACTTCCAGATAGGCAGCCATGCGGGTTTTGTACTCCTCGCCATCGAACCAGCCGCGGCCATGTGCCGCTGCGGCAAATTTCACCGGAAGCCGTTGTAGGCGGGCAAGCGACTGATACGTATTCCGCACACTGGAATCGAGATCGGGGCAAACCGGCCCGGCACGAGTGAGATCGTAGTCACCCAAAACCAGAACGGATTCTTTCGGAAACCAATAGCAGGTATGGCCCGAAGTATGGCCGGGAGCATGCAACGCTATCATCGTGATACCACCGAGATCTATTTCACTCTCTGGTTCCACAAATGAGTCCACCTTCCGGTGGGTGAATCCCATGCCGTCATAAAGCGCATCCATCTGGGCCTGAAGCATCTTATCATGGATTCCGCCACGAGCATGAGTCGCCTTCCGGGTCTCGATCGGTTCCCGGTCGGCTGCTGGGGCAAAAAGAGGAATTTCCGGCAACTGGCAGGCCGATAGTGCATGATCCTCATGCCAATGGGTGACATACAGCCGATCGATGCCGGGCCCGGCAGCAATGGATTTTGCCTGAATTGCCGAACCGCCCTGGTCAATGAGAATACGGATATCCCCTTCCACGTACAGACCGTTGCAGTTTGGATATGGTGATCGGTTAGGGCCTGGGCAGAATACAACTCGCCCGGTACGAGGGAACTCAGACAGCAAACTCATGATACCCAATTGGGGACCGGCTTATTTGCGATCTTTTAAGGGAACGAACTTCATGCCGCGGGCACCCGTATATACCTGCCGGGGGCGTGCAATCTTCTGCTCCTTGTCGTTAAGCATCTCAATCCACTGGGCGATCCATCCGGCTGTTCGCGGAATAGCGAACAGGACGGTGAACATATCCACCGGTATCCGGAGCGCCTCGTAGATGAGACCGGAATAGAAATCGACATTTGGGTACAACTTGCGGCTCACAAAGTAGTCATCCTCAAGTGCGATCCGCTCGATTTCCAAAGCGATCTCGATTTTCGGGTTGCTGCCAAGAGCATCAAATACCTCATTGGCGAGTTTCTTGATTATCTTCGCCCGAGGGTCATAGTTCTTGTATACGCGGTGGCCGAATCCCATCAGCCGGTTCGAACCGTCCTTGCACCCCTTGATAAATTCGGTCACGCGGGCCTTGGAGCCGATCTTGTCAATCATTTCCAGAACTGCCTGGTTGGCGCCGCCATGGAGCGGCCCGTAGAGAGCGGCGGTGGCGCCGGCCACACAGGAAAATGGATCGGCATGGCTGGAACCGATCGACCGCATGGTGTTGGTCGAGCAGTTCTGTTCGTGATCGGCATGCAGGATGAACAACACGTCCAGAGCCCGCTCGACGGCCGGATGTGGCAGATAGCGCCGTTCAGCCATCTTGAACATCATGGCAAGAAAGTTTCCGGCGAACGATAGCTCGTTGTCGGGGTACACATAGGGCATTCCGAGCAGGTGACGGTAGGCCCAGGCAGCCAGTGTCGGCATCTTTGCGATCAGCCGGTAGGTATTCAGCTGTCGCTCTACGGGGTCGTGGATATTCTTGGCACTGGGATAAAAGGTCGAAAGCGCCCCCAGTGTCGAAATCATCATTCCCATTGGATGCGCGTCATGCCGGAATCCCTCAACGAACTTCTTCACATTCTCGTGGACAAACGTGTGATAGGTAATGTTCCGGTCCCATTCAACCAGCTCATCCTTGGTCGGCAACTTGCCGTGTACCAGCAGATAGGCGACTTCAAGGTAGGTTGAATGTTCGGCGAGTTCCTGTATTGGAATACCTCTGTATTCGAGAATCCCCTTGTCGCCGTCAATAAAGGTAATGCTGCTTTGGCAGGAAGCCGTATTGGTGAAGGCGGGATCATAGGTCATCATCCCGAAATCGTCGGAATTAACCTTGATCTGCCTCAAATCCATCGCCCTAATGGTGTCGTTCTCTACCGGAACTTCATAGGTTTTTCCGGTGCGATTGTCGGTAATGGTGATGGTATTCTTGGGCAAGGGGTATCCCTCCTGTCCGGAGTTGGTAAAAGTGGCGGAGCCGGGCGCATTGCGGCGACACTGGCCCATAGACGCTAGCACCGGATGGGAGCAAATACAGCGGGTCTGCTGATATGGACCCCCGCCCGGTTGATGGCTACATTGGAAAACGGTGGATTTGGGTGACCGACGCTCTTGGGGCTTGGGTCTGTCCCGGATCCCGAGGTGTTTGAGGAGAAGAACCCATGTCCACACTTGATCAGCTTGACGCCATAGACAAGCAGCTCACCACGATCATGCAGGAAGAGATTCCCATTTCTGAGCATCCCTTTCGCGATCTGGGTCAAAAGGTGGGGGTCAGCGAGGCTGAATGCCTGGAGCGTGTCCGGCGGCTCAAGGACCAGAATATCATCCGCCAGATCGGCGTCATTTTCGACTCGCGCAACATGGGGTACAAGTCGTCACTGGTAGCGATCAAGGCTGATCCGGAAAAATGCGATCAGGTAGCTGCGGTTGTAAGCGAACACCCTGGCGTTTCCCATAACTACAAACGCAATCACGAATTCAACATCTGGTTCACCATTGCCGTACCACCGGGACAGAGCTTGGAGAGGCATGTGGAGGCCATTCACAAGGCGTCGGGGGCCATTTCCACCCGAATTATGCAGACTCTCCGTCTGTACAAGATTGGCGTGAAACTTGATCTTACCGACGAAGGCCGAAAGACCGAAAACCTCACCGCTAAGGAAAAGGCTCCGGTTTGGGATAAACTGCTGGAAGAACCAGCCAAGCTATCCGAAGAGGATATTGCCTACATTCGAGAACTACAGGAAGATCTCGCGTTGGTGGAACAGCCTTATGTCGAGATGGCGGCGCGGCTCGGGGTCCCGTTCCCTCGTCTTAAGGAAAAGACTGTCGAGATGCACGATCGAGGGCTATTTCGCCGGAATGCTGCCATCCTGAATCACCGCAAAGCCGGATTCAAGTCCAACGGGATGGGCGTATGGCGGGTGGACGAAAGTGAAGTAGATAAATACGGAGAAATGTTCGGTCAATACCGGGCTGTCTCTCACTGCTATCGCCGCCCGGTATATGCCGACTGGAAATACAATCTCTTCACAATGGTTCACGGGGAATCTGACGACGCCTGTCGTCATATCATTGCCGAACTTTCAAAAGACTCGGGGCTCAAAGACTACACGGTTCTTTTTTCTACTACCGAGTATAAAAAGAACCGCGTCGTTTATTTTCCCAAGGGCGAAACCTACCCCGAATGGTGTCAGGAAGCGCAGGGGTAGTTTATCCCTCATTATTCCTCAGCATTGCCACCAGATCGGTGACGCCAGGATCCTTGCCGAGTTGCTTTAGCAGCGTTGTCGTTTGTCCACGATGGTGGGTGCCGTGGTTGAACATATGCATCAGGGCCCACCACAAGGGATGGCTGCAGGGCTCCCCGGAACTCGTTTTGTAATGAAGGGGGGTCTCAAGAACATCTTGGCTCAGTGAATCCACAAATTTGCCGATATCACTGTCGGTGCGTTCCCGCTCATGGCGCAGTTCAGCGAAGTCCTCATAGAGAACCTGGCCCAGCGAATGTATGTCAATCGGTTTCCCGCTCGAATCCAGTGAGCGGAATCGTTCGGTGTCTCCCGTAAACCGGCCAAGCCATATCCGGTCGGTCAGGACGAGATGATTGAGTGTCCCGTGGATTGATTTGAAAAATGCGCCGAGATCCCGTTTTCGTTCAGCGTCGGGAAATTCTGCGGCTGCATCATATATCTTTCTGTTCATCCACCGGTTGTAGCGAGCATGAATATGGAAAAAATCCAGCGTGTTCATGGATATCGAGCTCCTCCCGATCTACTTCCTCACTCTTGTCTTTCCTTCGGCTTGGCGCGCCTGCTGGTAAAATTCTTCCATCTGCTCAAGTGACACGTCCTTGAACTGCAGTCCGTTCGACTCGATAGCTGTCTCTATATGGCGAAACCGGCGATAGAACTTGGCGTTCGACTTGCGAAGGGCATCCTCGGCCGACAGGTGAAACCGGCGGGCGATGTTCGCCACAACGAACAGGACGTCGCCGATTTCCTCCTCCACATGTTCGCGGCGTTTTGCCGGCACTATGGGCTTTTCGTTTTTGATAGGCCCTTTTACGGAGGCCCTCACCTTCGGTCTTCCCTGCTTTCCGTAAATGGCTTCTTCGAGCTCACCTATCTCTTCGTCCAGCTTATTCCAGAGCATATTCCGGTCAGGCCAGTCGTAACCTGCACGGGCGGCCTTTTCGCTGATGCGCGAAGCGCGAACGAGCGCTGGAAGCTCCGGCGGTACGCCATCCAGCAAGCTTTCGCGCCGTTTTGCCTTCTCGTGCCGCTTGATTGCTTCCCAGTTCGCCACGACATCATGGGAACCTTTGACACTCAGATCGCCAAAGACGTGCGGATGGCGGGTAATCATTTTGTGGACGATAGCCTCTGTTACATCGTCAATGGAAAAATACCCGTATTCACTGGCGATTTGGGCATAAAACACTACCTGGAAAAGCAGGTCGCCCAGTTCTTCCTTGAGGGATTCCCAGTCGCGGGCATCTATCGCCTCCATTACTTCGTAGGTTTCCTCAAGTGTATACGGTTTTATCGTATCGAAATCCTGTTCCCGGTCCCAGGGGCACCCGTTGGGAGCGCGGAGAAGCGCCATGATTTCGACAAGCCGGGAGAAACCGTTGCTTCCTTTCGCCGCTTGGAGAATTGCGCTGCTGGATTTACCATGCAGCCTCTTGCGACGGGTTTTCTGGCGCAATCGGCTTCTGGCCGGTGCGGCGGTCTTCCGCAGAGCGGAACGTGGTGAAGCTTTGAATGGTTTTGAACGTGACATGAGACGGGGGAGATTCACCGGCACGGCAGCCACCGGTCAACAGGCGCCTGCACATTGGCGCTGGCTGATGTTTTTTGCTGCCGGAATGCTCTGTCTTGGTGGGGCGCTGCTCCTGAAAGCGCAGGAACGTGAGTCCCCAAGATCCCTGGATGAAGTGGATCAAATGCTCGCTTCTCCGTCCAGAATCCAGCCACGGAGTCCAGATATCCTCGAGACTGTTCCAGATCCTGCCGTGCCGGTTGTGGCCCCAGATGCTCCCTTGTCTGGGGCTTCCGCTGTCTTGGGTGCGGCCAGTTCCGGCCCGATTTTTTTAAATCCCGTAAGTATCGCTGATCTTTTGGCCGATAGCCCAGCCGAATATAACCCGGCAGAAGCGCCGACCCTTGGCATGCTGGAGGGTACTTGGCGTGAACTGCTTGCAGCCCTTCGGGGTGGGCGTCTTTCTGTGGCGGCATCACTGCTCGACCGTCTTGATCGTCTCCGGTTTCTTCTTGGAATCGAAAATCTGGCGCCACGTTCCACTGCACTGATTCATATGGCTCGTCAGGCACTCCGCAATGGTGATCGTGATCTCATGCGCGCAATGCTCGATGATGCCGAGCGGCTTTCTCCCCGGCTGGCATCAGTTCCCTATGCCCGGTTCCGACTCGCTATCGAGGGTGGTGACCTCGATCCCGGTGCCTTGATGGAACATTATCGCAGTGGCATTCGCCGCCAGATGGGGCAGATTATCACCTATCTGTCAGCTACTTCCGCACTTTTTCAGGCAGCAGTGCTTGCTGGAATTCTTGCGGCATTGGTGATCGCGCTGGTGCTGCTTTACCGTACTCATATGGCGTTATCTGCCGATCTCGCCTATTGGCTCCGGGCGATTGATCAGGTGCCACTCGGGATATTCAGGGTGATGGTGCTCTTGGCAGCATTGGTTCCACCTGCATTGGGTGCGGGTGCCACTGGTACTGCGGCCTGCTGGCTTGTCATGTCAGCCATGTATGTCACCAAGCGCGAATCTGCGGTGCTGTTTGTGGCGCTGGCAGTTCTGGCGGTGGTCCCGCCGCTCGCCCGTAGTGCCGCAGTGCGCGCTGCCGCTTCCAGGTCCACTTCCCTGGCTGCGGTTGTGGAGGCCCGATACGGAGAGCCTACGAAATCGCTGGAAGCGATCCTTGAGCGCCGGAAAATCGAAAACCCTGCCGACACAGTTTCCTGGTTTTCATTCGGGATGGTTGCCCTGAAGCGGCGGAATTTAGATGCAGCTCGTGAATCGTTCAGCCAGGTCTTGCAATCTCGTCCTGCTTTCTGGCAGGCGGCAGCCAATCTTGCAGTGGTGGAAGCGCTGGATGGGGAGCCAATGAAGGCGCTTGAACTCAACGAACGGGCTATGCGAGATGGCGGAGAGGCCCGGTGGCTTGCGCTTAACCGCGCCCGAATTCTCGAATTGGCAGGAGCTGATCAGGCCGAAGCAGCCCAGCGGGCTATTTCCGCTGCCCAGAGAGAGTTGGGCCCTGACAACTGGAGCCGGTGGACGCGCCCGGTAATGGGCACAGGCGAGTTGAAACTTTTGGCTACATTCCCGTTATCGGACCGGCACATCTGGGATTTTCATGAAAGTCTTGCTGGGGATGGAAGCAGTGTGCCGGCCCTTTATGCCGCCTTTACTGGGAGCGAACGGGAAGCGACGTTGCTGGTGCTCCTGTGTGCTGTAGTCGTTCTGGCTATTCAGCTTTTGCGGCCCAGGGTTGGGCATTCATATGTGTGTGAGTCGTGCGGGACATGGATTCGTGCCCGGGAAGGACAGTTTCTCCAGTCCACTTCTATCTGTTCGCAATGTATCGCTGTGCTTTACCGGGCAGAGACAGTGGAGCCGATGACGCTTCTCAAGAAGCGCGCCGAAATAAAGTCCTGGCAGCGGCACAAGAGGCGATTGTGGTCATTTGCTACATTCATCGCCCCAGGCTCAGGCGAAATGGGCCGGGGCCGACTCGCGATCGGGGCTGTATTTTTGGCAGTAAGCTCCGTGCTTGCGAGTTTCTGGGTTCAGGGCGGAATCCTTACGGGTGATCCCTGGTCGCTTTTGAAGGACCCATCAGCTCCGTTCCGGGTAGCACTTATTACAAGTGGTCTTCTCTTTTATCTGGCCGCCTTATGGCACTTCTTCGATCTGGAGGAGAGCTGAAATGGCATTGCAGGGGACTATAAAGGATTTCGGTATTGCCGATATTTTCCAGCTTATCGGGCAGCAGCAAAAAACAGGTGTGCTCTATCTTCGCAACGGTCCGGGCAACAGTGCTGTCGATGTATTTTTTACCAAGGGCCGGATTCGTCGAGCGGCTCCCCACGGGGTCAGCGCTGATGCAGCCCTATGCAACGCGCTGGTGCGCGGGGGCCTCATCACCCGGCGTGGTGCTGACGAGGCCTCATCCAGTGCCCGGGAACAACTCCGACAACTCCGTGACGTGTTGGTTGATTCAGGGTTGATCGTGAACGAGCAGGTATCAGCGGTCGAAAAGCTCGACACACTGGAAAACATCTACGAACTTTTTGGCTGGCAGGACGCCGAGTTCGAATTCCAGCAGAAGGAAATCGAAGTTAACACTGACAGCTTCGAGGCAATACCGGCTGAACATGTGCTCATGGACGGTTTCCGGATGGTGGATGAATGGCCGGCAATCCTGAGAGAGATGCCGGATTTTGCGCAGGGTGTTGCCCGGACACCAGGGATCGAGCCGCCCCCACCTACGGAAGGTGGCAAGGGTGGAGGTATTACGCACGAAGAGCATCGTGTTTACGAGCAGGTCGAAGCTGGCCGGACCGTTCAGCAGGTTATCGACATGGCCCGGTTGGGGAAATTCGACGGCGCCAAATCGCTTCTGTCGCTTCTCAAGAAAGGATATGTCCAGATCGAGGTTCGCGCCGAGCCGGATTTTCTGGCCCCGGCCATTCCGGCAAAGCGCAAGCGTACCTGGACGGGTCGCGGGCCGGCCTATTTGCTCCTCGCGTTGCTTGCGGTGAGTGTATTTGCGGGACTCGGTAACCTTTACCATCTGGTCACTTGGCCGTTCTGGAGCCGGGCGCTGCGGGAATCCGAAAGAAAGCACCTGCATGAAGCCCGTGTGATTCATGCTTTAGAGGCTTGGTACGCTCTTGAAAGCGCGTATCCAGCTTCTTTGGACGAATTGCTGAGAGTTGGATTGATTGATCCGCAGACAGTAACCTTCATATCCGGTAGGGCTGATTATCAGCCGGCGGGAGACACTTTCAGTCTCACGGAACAAAAACCCGATAATAGGGCCGGGAGTAGTCCCTGACGGACGGTTTGCCGCAAGACAGTTTTGAGTTCCATCCCCAGTCGAAATCCATGCCGTTCTGGGTGACGGCCTCTCTGTGCTCCGGCAGCACCGGGCGAGTATGTCCTTGGACATTCAGGTTCGCCAGAGCTGCAAACGCAAGGACGACAACAAGCCATGACTGAGCGCGAATCAGCCCTTGGTGTTCTGGAACGGCTGGTCGAAGAAACCGGGATGATCCGTGTGTTGCCGGTCACCGCACGTGGCAAAGCCGTGTATTTTGCACTCCTGATAGTCATGTCCGCAGTGATTGGAATCTCGCTCACGCCTGGCTTACCGATCCGGATTCCTGTCTATGAAGCCGGTGAGCCGGCCCGGGAGGCCCTTCAGGCACCCGAAGACATGACGCTGGAAGATGAAGTCACAACGCGCTTGCGACGATCTGAAGCGGCACGCATGGTTCCCGCCATCTACGACTATGACGAAGGAGTGGTGAGTGAGGTTGTCCGCCGCCTCGGAGAATTTTTTGAAAGCATGCGGCAGCACGTTTCTGTCGAGAGCTCACGCACCGACGCGGAAAAGGCAGCATCGCTTGGGCTTGCACTACATCCCCGGACACTCGCTGAACTGCGGGCGATCCGTTGGCCGGAGGTAGTCGAGATCCAGATCAAACGGGCTGCCGAGCAACTCCTCAAGCCGGGTGTCATCGGTTCCATGGGGGATCTCCCTGCCGAGTCTGGCGTGGCAATTATGATTCGCCGGGTTCCGGGCGGACAGGAATTTACGGAAAGCAGTTATGACTATATTACTGATCTCCGGGGAGCACGGTCAGCAGCGCCGGGTATTATCGATTTGTGGATGGAAGAATCTCCGCTCAGGCTCCGTCAGGCGGCCACCGAACTGCTTCGCGAAGTTCTGAGGCCAAATTTCTCCCGAAATATCCAGGAAACAGAACGGCGCCGCCTGAAAGCTGGCGAGTCGGTCAAACCGGTCTATGTGAGAATCACCAAGGGCGAACTGATCATCCGTGAAGGAGAACGCGTGGACCAGCAGAAGCTGGACCTGCTGGATCTGATTCGCGCTCGCCAGAAAGAATCGCGCTGGCTGCTTCACTTTGCCGCACTTACAATCGCCGTATTCGTATTTCTGTTCGCACTCGTGTTTTATTTACGGCGACAATTCGTTTCCGTGGCTTCCGAGCCATACGACCTTCTGACGATGGGAATCCTGCTGACGGTTGTTACAGTCATCAATCGCCTCCTGCCGCCCATATGGATATATGTGGCGTTGGTGGCACCATTCGCTGTCGTTCTCAGGCTTATTTACCGTGCCGAAACCGTATTTGCCTGGACCGTGGTTGCTTCTGTCCTGTCGGTGATTGCCGCTCACGGTGATCTGGTGCTAGCCATCCATTATCTTGCCGCCGGTTCCGTGGGTACGGCACTGATTTCACAGACGACAAGCCGTGGCATTGTTATGCGGACTGGTGCCGCCATAGGACTGATTAATGCTTCGGCCGTCCTGGTGGTTTGGCAGATGGGGAGCATCGACAGTGGCCAGTTACGGGAGGCATTGCTCATTGCAATTGCCGGTGGCGCGCTTGCCACGCCAACCTGTGTCTACGTGATTCTCCCTTCGCTCGAAAGACTCTTCAATTACACAAGCGATCTGCGCCTCATGGAGCTCAATACCTTCGATCATCCCCTTATTCAGAAAGTATTTCTCCAATCACCGGGAACCTATCATCACAGCCTGATCGTGGGAGCCCTGTCGGAGGCAGGTGTAAAGGAGATCGGTGGGAATGCGTTGCTAGCCCGGGTTGCCTGCATGTACCATGACATTGGGAAATCGCTGAAGCCGTCATTTTTTGTTGAAAACCTGGTTGAAGGCCAGACAAATCCGCATCTGAAGCTTTCACCCACCATGAGCGCACTTGTGATACGGAGCCATGTGGAAGAAGGCATTCGGATGGGACACGAAGCCGGATTGCCACAGGCAGTAATCGACATGATCCCACAGCATCATGGCACCAAACTGATGAAGTTCTTTTATCGCAAGGCAATCGATCAGCGGGATCCGGACGCGCCGGCGATCAACGATGCTGACTTCCGCTATCCCGGTCCCAAGCCGCAGACGCGGGAAGCGGGTGTTATTCTGCTGGCGGATGCCTGCGAGGCCGCTGCCAGGACCTTGCCTGATTATACCCGTGCCCGGATACAGGGCATGGTGCAAAAGCTCATCAACGATGCATTCGCCGACGGACAGCTCGATGAATGCGAACTTACCCTGAAGGATCTCCATGTCATTGCCCGAACCTTCACGCGCGTCATCGGCGCGTTCTACCATCACCGGATCAAGTACCCCGAGCCTGCGGAAAAGGTCCGTGCGAAGATCCCCGACCCCGACGTCACTGATCTGGATGACGGAGGGCGCGAAGATGACGGAGCATCAGCTGAAAAACCTGACGGCGGACGTCCGGACGATCTTAAGCGTCTTGGAATCTGAGAGTGTCGCGTTGTCAGTCATGCTGGCCGGCGATGTTTTGATGACCCGTCTTAATTGGTCGGCACTTAGGCGCCGGGGCACGACAGATGTACTCTCTTTTCCCCAAGAAACAGTATTACTGGCGCGAGAGGCCGATTGCCTGACATCCGGTTCGACGGGACGGCGGGCAGCTATTGGCGCACTGAAAAAACTCCGTTACCAGCGTAGACCTGTGCCGGTTCTGCTGGGGGATATAGTGATTTCGGTTCCACAGGCGCGGCGGCAGGCAAAGGAACAGGGGATCCCATTATCGGCTGAAATGCGCAGGCTGATCGTTCACGGAGTAGCGCATCTACTGGGTTTCGATCACGAACGGGGTGATCGGGCCGAAGCAGCTATGCATCAGTTTGAAGATCACCTGCTGGCAAGGATTCGGGAGTAGCCGGTAGTTCATGGCTGGATGGATTGAAAATCTCATGGAACGGCTGGCCCGGTGGCTTCTTGGCCATCACCGGCTTGCGCTTGGAATACTGTCGGTGGTGACGCTTGCAGCGTTGCCGGGTTTCTCCCGACTGGATGTCCGTAATGATTACGCGGAGATGCTTCCCAGGAATGCACAAAGTGTGAAAGCTCTCGAAGATCTTAAGGAAAGGGTGCCGGGCCTTGCCGATCATGTGGTACTGATTGAAGGCGGTTCCATGGAAGACCGGGTAGCGGCAGCCGAGCGGCTCCGCGCTCTTGTAGTGTCTGATCCATTTGTTCTTCGCGCCCGTTACCGCACATATCTGGCATTTTTTGAGCCGTACAAGTTTCTTTATATGCCGCTGGATGAGCTGGATGAGTTCAGCCGTGCGGTGATTGGCCGGATTAATTATGAGCGGCTGAAGGAATCCGGACGCCTGATTGATCTTCTGAGTGATGAAGAAAAAGAAGAAGATCTCGACGCCATCCGTAAAAAGCATGATGTAGACGACTGGTTCGGATACTTTACCGACAAGGACCGCACGGTTCTTCTTTTGCTCGTGACACCGAGGGCATTCGTGAGTGATGTGGACGCTGCCGAGCGGATTGTAGAAATTACAGACCGCACCATTGAAGCAGTGTTCCCTGGACGCACCATGCCCGATGGTCTTTCAATTTCCACGGGTGGTCCCTTTCAGGATCAGCTTTACGAGGATTCGGTCTTGCGTAGCGACATAGTCCGGGGATCAGTATTCACACTCGTTGCGGTCGTCACGTTGCTGTTCGTTTACTATCGCTCATTCTGGCCGGTGCTGTTTATTGTCGGTCCACTGAATGTGGCAATGATCTGGAGTTTTGGAATCGCCGGATGGGTCGTCGGCCAGTTGAACCCCATGAGCGGCTTCATGGGAATGATCCTGTTTGGCCTTGGCGTTGATTACGCCATACATCTTCTTAACCGCTATATCGAGCATCGCTCGGATGGCTTTTCCCGCGAAGAATCATTCGTGATGATGATGAAAAGCTCGGGCGCTGCTTGTGTGGAAACTGCCACAACGAATTGCGGGATTTTCTTTGTGCTGGCGACCGCGGACTTTCGTGGTTACCAGCAGTTCGGGCTCCTGGCGGGTACCGGCGCCCTAATGACGGTGATCGCATCGGTCGTTCTTCTTCCCTGTCTGTTTCTTGAACTAGAAGCACGAGGATGGGGCGGATTTTTCCAGTCACCGCCCCCGCACCGGCAGTTCAGTTTTCTGAGTTCAAGGCGCCCGATCCCGGGAGCAGTAATGATGCTCGGTCTCACTGTCGTGTTTACATTGTGGTGTCTTTGGACCGCCCCCCAGAATCTCAGTTTCAACTTCCGTATTTCGGAACTGCGCCCTTCAACCAAAGGCCTTCTTCATGTGGAAAGATACTACCATGAGGTTGCCGAGATTGATGACCCGCCGGTGATCTATACTGTGGAATCTCTGGATGAAGTAGAGGTGCTTGGCGGCCGGATTGCAGAGATTAATCAGCAGCAGCCGGCAAATATGGTCTTGAAAGTCCGTTCGATCCTCACGGTTTTACCGGAGAAACAGGATGAAAAGCTGGAAATGCTGGATGAACTCCGGTTCAAGCTGAACCGGGAACTCAGACTCGCCGATACTGAGAGCCAGAAGGCTGATATCCAGAAGCTGATCAGTGAACTGCCCCCTGCCGGAGTGACGTTGAACGAGGTTCCACCAGAAGTGTCGTCTGACTTCCGGACCGATGATGGCGGCTTCCTCGTTTATCTCAATCCTTTATCGAAGGAATATGAACAGGGATTCGTGCTGAAGTTCCGGGAGGCATTCGCCGCTATCACCCTTCCGGGAGCTTCCCATGACGTTGTAGGCGCGGGCGAAATCCCGGTTGAAGCGGATATTCTTTACTATATGGTCCATGAAGGACCACGGCTCGTTCTGCTGGCTATCCTGTTTGTCTTTTTCTTCATCTGGTTCGGAATGGGACGTGCTGCCGATACTTTGCTGGTTTGTGCGCCGCTGGTGGTCGGAATGCTCTGGGCACTGGAGGGAATCGTCTGGTTTGGCCAGTCGGTGAACGTCTTCAACATGATTGCTATCCCCCTTCTGATTGGATTTGGTGAGGATTACGGTCTTCATATCGTTCACCGGTACCGCGAAGAAGGTCCCGGTTCGCTTCGAAAAGTACTTGCCCATACGGGAGGCAGTATTTTTATGTCTGCCCTGACGACGCTGGCAGGTTTTGGTGGCCTCGTCTTTTCACATCACAAGGGACTGCAATCACTAGGTATTCTCGCATGTACCGGCATGCTTGCCGCATTACTTGTCGCCTTTACCTTTGTCCCTGCAATCCTTCAGGTGATTGAAAACCGCAGCCACCGGAAGTCCATTCCAGTTGCATAAATCAGGTTTGCGGCAATCCGGAACCTGGGTCCGATAAGACGGACTATCTTGCCGCCGGATAGATTTTCAGTTTGCGGGTTTTGGGGTCGAGTCCAAGAGTCATTTGTCCATTCAGGAGATCAAGGAAATCGGTGCCGAGGAGCTCCTTTCGCCAGCCCTTCAAAATCGGCGTTCCGTCAGTGGATGTGGCATTTTCCCCTTGTCGAACGATTGCTTTCAGCATTCCTTTGGTCAGGAGCGTTTCGGTGGCCAGATCCAGTTCTTTCGCACGAATCTGCAGGTACGACTGGAGCAGGTTCACGGCTGCATCGAGTCCAGGTTCCGGCGGCTCGCCTTTCTCGACGGAAGGCCATTCGGTGTCAGGAAGTTTCCGGGCTCTATGAATCGCCTTGAGAATGTCAGGGCCCGACCGGATTATCTCCTGTGAAGTAATACCCCGGACCTGTAAAAGATCGGGCTCGGATCTGGGCGCGCGCCGGGCCAGTGCCAGCAGCACATCGTCTTTGAGGACAAAATGGGGCCTGAGATCACGGGTTTTGGCTTCCATCTCCCGCCAGGCAGCCAGTTCCCGGAGAACAGCCAGTTCCCGGCGTCCTAGCGAGGAAGATCGGCGGATATCCAGAAAGACCGCGTAGGGATCCGGATCGGCGTATAGATCGATATGGACTGACCGGCGAAACTCCTCGACCGCCCAGGATAGCCGGCCTCGTCGCTCCAACTCGGACTCCAGGTGATGCTGAACTTTCAAGAGATGGGTCACGTCACTCAGTGCGTAAGTAATCTGCTCTTGCCGAAGTGGCCGCTGTAGCCAGTCGGTATAGGTTTCGGATTTGTCTACCTTGATGTCCAAAACAGACTCAATAAGTGGCGCGTAGCCGATTTGCGGACCAAAGCCGAGAAAGCTGGCCGCAATCTGCGTATCAAACACGCTTTGAGGGAGTCGACCAGAGAGCTGGGCAACGATCTTCCAGTCCATTCCACCGGCATGGACTATCTTTTTTATTCGGTCGTCGAGCAGGAGATCCAGTGCCGGCCCCAGGTCTTTCACTGACAGCGGATCGACCGCCCCGGCAATTCCAGATGGGGCGGATAGCTGGATGAGGCCGAGTCTGGGGTAATAGGTTCGTTCAAAAACGAATTCGGTATCGAAGCCGCATACACCCTCGGACCGGATATCACGGCACAGGGCTTCAAGCTTTTGGGAAGTAGTAACCAGCACGGGATGAGGGGTTTCATCGCACACGCCGGAAGAAAATACAAAACGATTGTACCATTCCATGAAAACAGGTAATAAGCTGGTCGCTATGCTTTCTCGCACTCGTACAGCCGCCAGTGTGCAACTTGGAGGCGGTCCAGAGCAGCCATTGCTGTCCGGGCTCCGGAGTTTTCGTGAATATGGCACGCGCACGCGGATAATGGATATCCCGTTTTCAGGTTCGGGAATTCTACCGGTAGCTGTTAACGAGTTCTGGACCTCAAAGCAGCGTGCAGCCCACAGCCTGCATGAGATTAGTTACCGGGCCTGCTTCAAGCCGCAGCTTCCCCGGTTTTTTATTGAACGGCTCACTGAGGAGGGCGATCTGATTTACGATCCTTTCATGGGCCGAGGGACCACGCCTCTGGAAGCGGCGCTTCTTGGACGAGTACCAGCCGGTAATGATGTCAACCCTTTAAGCCGAGCGCTTGTTGAACCCCGCCTGGATCCGCCCGAGCCGAACCAGATAGACATGCGCCTGAAACGCATATCACTGGATTTCACTGGCGATATCCCCTCTGATCTGCTTGTGTTTTACCATCATGAAACACTGAAAGAGATTTGCGCGCTACGCGACTATTTCCTCAAGCGGGAAAAATCCGGAAAACTGGACTCTATTGATCGCTGGATACGGATGGTCTCGATAAACCGGTTGACGGGTCATTCCCCTGGCTTCTTCTCTGTTTATACGCTGCCGCCCAATCAGGCTGTGTCCGTCGAATCGCAGCGAAAGATAAATCGGCAAAGGAAGCAGGTGCCGCCCCGACGTGACGTTCGAGCACTCATATCAAGGAAAACCCGCGGCCTGCTGTCCGATGTAACGCCGGAGGTTCGTTGCCGGCTTCAGTTGATATCCCGGCGATCCAGATGGTTTACCGGCCCGGCCGCTAAAACACCGGCCCTTAAATCCGGTTCGGTGGCATTGGTGGTCACGTCGCCCCCGTTTCTGGATGTTGTCCAATACTCCACTGACAATTGGCTGCGCTGCTGGTTCTGCGGGATAGACCCAGACAGAGTGGCCATTACCCATATGGCCAGTATTGACGGCTGGCAGAAATCGATGATGGCAGTTTTTGTCGAACTTCATCGCATCTTGAAGCCCGGTGGGCATGTGGCGTTTGAGGTTGGGGAGGTTCGCGGCGGCAGGGTGAAGTTGGAGGAAACGGTCATTCCTGCCGGCATCAGATCCGGTTTTGAACCAATCCTTGTGCTCATTAACGACCAGCAATTCACAAAAACGGCGAATTGCTGGGGAGTCAGCAACAACACCCGTGGCACGAATACCAACCGTATTGTGGTATTCAGGAAGTGACAGGGAACCTTACTTGATGTTGTACCGGGCGCGAATCATCTCGTCCTGTGCGGCAATCTGCCCGAGGTCGAGGACGATTTTTTGACCACCCTCCAGCTCGATTTCCAGCCAGTCACGGCCCTGAATATCGGCCAAGGCCTCCTGTGCGTCCCTCATGCGCGTGATATCGCGGCCGTTTATCTTCGCTACCCGGATATTCTCTACTTCGGAGCCGTATCCACGGTTTACGGGAGCATTATAGATTTTGGCAATGACGACCAGTTGATGGATTCCATCCTCACCTACCAGTTTTTGCGTAAACGGCCGGATTGAGGGCGGTAGCCGGTCCGAGCTAGGACCGCCCCACCGGTAGAGGTACATTCCTTCCACGCCCATCAGGACAACGCCACCGACGACAGCCCAAGCTGGCGGAGTATCGTAGTTGGGCAGGTCCGGAATTACCGATGAAATGTACGGTTTGAGCTTCAGACTCAAGTTCATCACCTCGCCATTGCGTGAGATCATCACGGGCAGTTCTTCACCTACCTCCTTGCCTGCCATGAGATAGGCAAGGCCGATCTTGGAATTGTCACGAAATGGAATCCGCCCATCGTTGAATATCTTCTGGCCGCTGATGGAAAGAATGACGTCATCCTTCTGAAGTATGCCGTCGGCAGTGGAGCCGATGGCGATACCCGTCACCCGGACACCGGTCTGGCCGGATTTCAGCTTAAGATAGGCGCGAAGGGCATCGCTTTCGAGGGACTGGAACTGGATACCGAGGTTTGTTGTGCCCTCGATTGATCCATCATCGGCGTCCTTGAGGAACTGCTGTACGACGAGAGCCGGGACAAAATAGCCGAGCCCCTCACCTGAAGTATTCTTCTGGGTGGCAACTCCCAGACATTCGCCTGTAGTGTCAGAGAAAACCGGACCACCGGAGTTGCCAGGATTGATCGCAGCGTCCGTCTGGACAATCAGGTTTGGCTGGTTGCTGTGCACATATGGCAGAATGTCTATACGGGACACGACGCCCTCGGTGTAGGATATCTGGCGACCGCCGGTCGGATAGCCCACCGTGACTACCTTCTGCCTGTGATTGGGTAGTGAGCCAAAAGTGATAGGCCGGGCGCGACGAAACGGCCGGTCATCCCCCTTGAGCCGTATGAGACTGAGATCAACCTGATGATTTACGGCCTTTACTTCGGCCTCGATGCGGTCTGGATGGCCAGGAATTTCCACTTCAATATAAGTGGCAGCAGCAACGCAGTGGCCGTTGGTCAGGATGCCCTCGCGGATGAAGAACCCAGTACAGGTGGAATCGGTAGCCGGCATTTTTGTCCAAGGTTGACTGACGTTCCAGAACTGGCGTGTCGTGAATATCTTGACGACTGATGGTTCGAGTCTGGCAAGATCGGCCGCCTTTGCCGGGATGACGGATACACCAGGAATAAAAAACCCATATAGGAAGAAGGTGAAGACCAGTTTCCGCATTATGAAGTCCTTTTCGGGGCGAAGTCGGTAAGGAGGGCACTTATTCTGAAGTCTGGTGGCTGAGGGAGCAACCGGAACCTTGCCCCCAAAGGGGATTGGGGCTAGAAGAAAATAGAAATGACGCATGCGTCAGTCGCGAGCCTGGTGCGGGGAGAGTGCTTATCCGATGGACCTAGAGCGAATGCTGGATCGTTGTCAGAAGGGGCAGTGGGATGCCGATGACTTCGATTACACAGGCCAACCAATTGCCCTCTCGAAGTTTGACGAGATCGAAGTTTGCCAGGCCTTGACCAATCTCATTTACGTGGAACGGATAGCAGGCCTGACATTCCTGGAACTGTCGAAAAAGGTGAGCAATCCCACGTTAAAGCTGATCTATGAGAGTTTCCACGCTGATGAGGTGCGGCATTCGGTCGCAGTGGCCAAGCTGGCCGACTATTTTAATGTCCATGACTACAGGATTTATACGCCGGATGAGCGGCTCACGATGCTGGTCCGCTATATCACACGAACCATCCAGGAGATTAACCCTGCCTTTGCTTCAGCGATGGTGACGCTGGGAGAACTGGTGCTGGATGTGGCGCTGCTCAGGGCAGTGAATGATTATATTGAAGACCCGCTTTCCCGCGCCGTGATCGAGAAGATCAACCAGGATGAGTCGCGGCATATAGCCATGGATTTTTACTTGATGGAAGAGTTTGGGAGGCAGGAGACAGCACCTCCCAGTGCGGCTGACCTGGCGCGGCTTCTGTCGAATCTGAACCTGTTTGGTTCGCTCACTTGGGCTGTGCTGTTCTTCGGCAACTTTTTTGTTCGTGTAGTAGCGGTAATGGATCCCGAGGGTTCACGGTTCCTCGAAGCGCAAAAGCGGTTTGAGATGCTTGGTCAGAAAAATCCCGACATTGCGAAGAACCGGGGGTACAATATCCTGCTGTCAGTATCGAAGGTGCTGCGCGAACTGTTTCCTAGGTACAATGCAGTGACGAATGTCCTCAAGGTCGGCGTGAAAGGCGAGATAGCTCGTGCTGAATCGGTTGGGGAAAAGCACTCGGCCAAATCCTCGCATGCCCCGGCTCCGATAGCCGCTGACTTAGCCGTCGAGCTCAGTTGAATGGGTTGCCCACGGAAAATTTCTGATCTGATCCCAATAATACCAATAAAATCAGTATATTATTCCGAATTCGAAGGATAACTGTTCCTCCAGGTAGCATTTGGGTATGGGACAAGTGATCGAACCCATTTAGCATCATAACCATTTGAAATTACAGGTGATTCCTGTGCATCATATCCTTTAGGGAAACTTTCTGTATAAATTCTCGGGAATGGTTGAATGGGGTTTCGGCGGTGGTCTAATTTTTGAGCGGTGGTGAATGGGTTTCCGGGGTCTTCCTCAGGTTGCCCACAAGCAGCGACAGCGGCTTGTCCGGTCTGTGACCGTTCACAACCTATTTTGGACTTGGCCATCAAGATCAGGCCACCGCCTGTGTTGCCTCGATCGTAATTGGTAAGACGCCCCGGATACTTCGGCGAGTATCCGGGGCGTCGCTTTTACAGGAGGACTGATGGCAGGATATCAGAAGCCGGGGAGAATCTCGCGGAACGGGATCTCTTCTGGCACCAGATCCTGACCTTCACGCTGTTCAGGCGCAGTTTCTGGTTTCTTTTCTGCATCGGGAATCTCTTCCTGGACCGGCTCAGGGACAATGCCGAGCTCCTCGGTCACTGCACGTTCGGTCCATTCGTGCAGGCATTTCCCGACTTCCGGATACACGTCTTCCAGGGCGTAGTCATTCAGCAGGTACCCCAAGTGCCCGTAGTTATCGTTATGTCCGTTGACCTTTCCAAAGTTTATGAGTTTCCGCAGGCCCGGTTCGACCAGTTCGGAGGCCATGATAACCGTCTCAGGTTCGACGAAATTGTCACGCCAGCCGGTCATGAAACAGATCGGCGACTTGATCAGATTCATGTCTTCTACGTATTTAACGGTAGTGTCTTCAGTGCCATAAACCTTCTCTTCCTGAAGCCATAGCGACATCTGGCGCAGGATATCGACCCGTATGTTCTCGATGCCGTGGTCCAGGAACCGTTCCAGCCGATGCTTGTTCAGGAAATAGTCGTTGAAGAATAGCACTCCGAGCAGCGTTTCGGTGTTTTTGGCGAATGGCGCAGGCAAGTAATAGCCGTAGCGAGTGGTAACTTCCACCAGATCCCGGTTCTGGAACAGCTTGTCGCGGTTGTTGAACAGAGACGTCAGCGTATCGTTCGGATGGTAGTAGAGAAGGGGGGCACCCAATGTTACCGCGCCGGCTACCATCCGGGCATACCGTTCGTTCTGCATGATTCCATATACAAGCGTGCCGCCGGTTGAATGTCCCACCAACAGCACCTTGTTGATTTCGAACTGCTTGGTGGCGAAATCTATCGTTGCCTGAATGTCCTTGAGGTAATCCTCAAATACCCAGGTGGTTCGTGCTGATGGCGCCGCGAGAGCGACTGACGACAACCCATGGCCACGGAGCTCAATGACATAGGTGGGATATCCCCGAGATGCCAGGTACCGTGCGAGCGAATGGTTCCGTCCGAAATCGAAAATGTAACGGTTCATCCCTTCGCCGTGAACCAGAATGACGGGATACAGTTTTTCGTAGGTGGACGCTTCGTAATACTGGACCGCAATCTTCCAGCCATCGTCGGTCTTGACCCGGTGCAGGGTGCCCTCGCCGTACCGGCGGGATCCGGCACCTATCCGGCGCTCAGCCTCGGTGATCGGGATCGATGTCTCGTCGGCATACTTGAGGGCCGGATCAGGAGCCTCGTAAGGGAAGTCGTCCTTGCCCGGTTTGAAGCGCTGGTCCGGGACGGGGGGTGCTTTGACGTCCGGATTGGAAGGGGCAGCTTCAGTCTCCTGCGGAGTTTCTGACGCACCGGACTCATGGGTTTCCTCGGCAGTGGGTGCATCATCCGAAATAGACCCCAATGACTCCTGTGCCTCGGCAGCCGTAGTGCCAATCAGAGTTACGGCAAAGAAAAGTGCCAGATACCGCCGAGGCGTATTCATCAGAACCGCCCCCATGCCTGGACGCCCGGCGTCCGTGCTTCGATCCACTCGAATACGACGGGAAATACTTCATCGTAAGCGCCGTCACCGAGCAGGAGTCCCAAGTGGCTGTAATCATGGATATAGCCATAGTCCCGGCCGAACACGAGCAAGGCCCGGTCCGAGACCGTGAGCGAACGAAAACCGTAGTTCACCGCTCCAACTGGAGCGACACGGTCTTTCGCACCGGAGATAATCAAGGTTGGTACACGCACAAGGCCCAGCTTCACGCGATAGCTGAGCTGGAGATCAGACGAGAGGAAATCCTCGTTCTCCACCCACTTGAGTACCTGCTGGATCACCCGCGGCGAAATATTGTCGACGGCCGTGAGTCCGAGTCGCCGTATGATGGGCGTCCGGATAAAGGAGCCGGCTATGTACATCTCATGGAAGAGCTCTAGCTTTTCAGGCTTTTCCAGTGCGAACTGCAATGTCAGGGGGTCATCCTTGCCAAGCTGGCGAGCCAGGCCAATGGCTTTCGAGACCGACTCGTTGAATTCAGACAGAAAGGCGGGCGGCGAAAAAAGGATGACATTCGCCACTTCATCAAAGAAGTTTTCGAGTTCGAGGTATCCGTAGATCGCCATCGCTCCCACGCCATGCCCTACGAGAGTCACTTGCCGGGAGCGGGTCTGGCCCTGCACGAAGCTGATGGCAGCGGGAATGTCCTTATGCACGTAGTCGTCGAACGTCCAGTCCCAGTCTTCGTCGTTATACCATTCCGGCTTCGTCGAATCGCCATGGCCACGCAGATCCAGCAGCCAGATATCAAAGCCATAGCGAGAGAAAAAGTGAATGATCGATCGCTCTCCGGCCACGGTCCAGAAATTCCGGTTAAACCCCTCGGAGTGAATGAAGATGAGAGGAGGCATGTCAGGATTGATCTGGTTCGGCTGGATACGCTCAAGCGCGAGTATCTTGCCATCGGTGGTCTGGGTAAACAGCACGTCCGGGCGCCGGGAAACATTGGGCAGAAAACGTTCGAGCCGGAGATTCGGATTGAATGCTCGTCCCTGGCAGCCTGTGCAGGCAATCATCACAGCTATGACGGCAAAGAGATGGCGAAAGGAGATCATGATAATCAGTGATTCTCCAGCCAGGTGAAGACAGTTGGAAAGACCTCAAGGGCAACCTTGTCGCCCATCACAAGATCCAGATGCCCGTAATCAACTGCGAAGCCGTTGGCAGTGCCAAAAACGCGCAATTCCTTGTCCTTCGATCCGATTTTGTCGAAGGCGGTTTTCACTGCCCGTGGTGTGGCGATGGCGTCCACCTTTCCAGTACCCACAAAACAGGGAATCTCGATCTGCTGCAGGAGTTCCTCATAATTGAGCAGCTTGTCTGCTGAGCGGAATTCACCGGTGCTCACCCAGTCGGAAGCCTGTTCAAGCAGGGTTGTCGGGAAATTGGATACCGAGTTGTAGGCCACCATGGAAATAGCGCGCGGGTTGATCGCCTCGTTGTTCCACAGGAGAGCATCGAACCGTGTGTCGGTCCAGCCGAGATTGTTGGCGGCAGCCTTGGCCGCCAGCTCGGCATATATCTTTGGAGTCACCATGAACAGGCCTTTTACCTTCATGATGAAATCAATCGCCGAGTTGCGATCCTTGAAGTTGGATGGCCCGGAGAGGGCGACAAGATTCTTCACGCCACCGCCATCAGGATTGGTACTCAGGTATGCATAGCCCAGCATCGCCCCCAGGCTGTGCCCAATGTAGGTCAGGTTATCGCGCTGGGTGGTATAACGGATGTAAGTAATGAGGGCGGGCAGATCCACCTTCATATATGTGTCAAAATTGTAGTCGGCCTTGCGGTCGGTAAAGACTGCCGAACCATCGCTTTCGCCAGAACCGCGAAGTTCCGCTACCCAGACGTCGTAGCCTTTTTCAAGAAGGTAAGTGGCAAAGGACCGGTCGCTGGAGAGTGACCAGGTAAACCGGTTGGAAGCGAAACCATGAACCAGCAACACGGGTTCTTTTTCGACCGATAGCTGTTCAGGCTTGTACCGGTGCATAGCCAGCTTCCAGCCGTCACGGGTTTCGGTAGAATGCCGCTCGTTGGCCGTTGAAACTGACTGAATCCAGAAACAACCGGTATTGAAGGCACACGTCAACAGCACCACTGTCAGGACAGTGATCCAGCCTCGTTGGCTGCGGGGCCGTTGGCAGAATTCAGACATACTGGCCTTCATCTTAAATGACCCTGCCCGGTACCTCTCCGGTCAAACCGGATGGCCGTCCGCTCTCCCTCATGCATGACCCAGTGGGTTCCAAAGGCGCGATCGTAACCGCCGGTCCGGGGACGGGCAACGCGGATGAACACTGATTTTATAAGCCGTTACGGAGGGGAAACCAGCATCCAGCGGCCGTCTCCCCGTAAAGCTTTGTAACAGGGAAGGCCATATCAGGGATGGCCGGAATCAGCTCTGAATGCCCCACTTTTGCCGGAAAAACTCAGCGGTGTGGCGCACACCCTCTTCGAAATTTACTGTTGTTTTCCAGCCCAGTTCCTTCTGGGCCTTGGCTGGAGAGACTTCCTTGCCGCCATAGTCACCGGGGCGTTCGGGGGTGTGGACAATATCGATAGGCTTGCCCACCGCCTTGATGACGGCCTCGGCTACCTGTTTGACGGTGATCTTCTCGGGGCCCTCAAGATTGTACACCTGTCCAGCTCCCTCATCCTTCATGGCCAACACATGCGCCTTCGCCATATCGGTCACATAGAGGAAATTCCGGAACTGTTCGCCTTTGCCGGCGACTGTGAGGGCTTCGCCACTAAATGCTTTCTTGAGGAAGATCGGAATCAGCAACTCCTCGCGCATCCGAGGGCCATAGGGAATGCCATAACGAAAAATTGTTGTCTGGAGGTTATACAGTTGCCGGTAGTTGTGGCAGAGCATTTCGGCCGCCATCTTGGTCGAAGTATATATATGTCCTGCTTCGGCGAGATAGAACGGAGAGTCCTCGACGATCGGTTGGGGAGCCTGGGAACCTGCGTAAACCCACACGGTACTGGCCAGGTAAACCCGCTTCGCATTGTGGATCCTGGCTGCCTCCAGCACATTGGCTGTCCCCTGCACATTCAGAGCGGTCGTGTAGACAGGATACTTGAATGCATAATTCACGTTGGACACGGCTGCCAGATGGAAAATGTGCTCGCAACCTTTGGTGGCCGAGATCATCGAGGAGAGATCAAGCAGGTCCACATCTTCGAAACCCACGTCTGTCCGGTGGGGACGTACACGGTGATCAATCACAATGACGTCGTGTCCGGCCTCTTTCAGGGCATCCACTACATGGGAACCGATAAATCCGCTGCCACCGGTGACTGCACACTTGGCCATGGGTTGAAACTTGAGACCTCCAGGGAAGATTGGGAACCTGACGAACTAGACGGCGAAACCGCCACGAAAGCTCCCGATTGACGAGAGGTGCTTCCGCCGGGCGCGGTCTAGCGGGGTGGCGTGGAGAGAGTCAAGAACGGGGTTTGCGTCTGGTCCGGCCTTTAACACTCCGCTGGTCTCGGAAAGTTTCCTTTTGGGCCGTTTCCGGAGGAGCGGAAAGCTCCTCGAAAACAAGCTGGCAGATTGGATCGCCTTCACGGAGCAGCAGCTCAAACGGTCCGTGGTTCAGGATTTCTAGCGTGATCTGGCCATGGGTATCGGCGTGGATAGTGGGGGCAGTCATGTGCACCGAAAGCCCCAGACGGGCAAGCGAGCTTCGCCCCTCGACCCTCGCCGCCAGACGTGACCGGGAAGGGATTTCTATCCGTTCACGGGTCAGGGCCAGACAGAATATTCCGGGCTTGAGGCGCCATACTCCGTCTGGTCCGGGTGCCAGGCGCTTGAGTCCACTGCGGGCGACCCGGGCGAAATCAAACTGTCCGATGGCAATGCGTGTCCCCTTAATTTCAGGCTTCCAGACATGCACACCGCCGCCGAAGGCGAGATCAACCGCCGATGTCTGGTATGCTGAATCAGGCGGCGAAGGGTCTATGCGAATGCGCCCAGATGACAGCGCTCGCCGGATATCCCGGTCGGAAAGGATCATGGGGTAATGTTTATAACATGGGCTGGGCGGGAATGTCCTGCCTGTTTTCCTGCCTTCATCACCAGTTCCCGGAACCCGCCTCCTCCAGTCCATCTGATGGTTTTGGCTATACCACTAGTGTCGGTGCCGTTGATAACTCGCTGCAGCCGCTTCCTTGAGAGCCGGTGATTATCCGGACTCGCTTCAATAGAAATCCATTGGCGGTCCAGTTTGTGTGCCACGGCTGCGGTTGTGCCCGAGCCACCGAAAAAGTCGAGAACCAGATCACCCGGTGAACTGCCAAGGTTGATCACCCGTGCCAACAGGGTTTCCGGCTTTTTGCCGTCCTTAAGCCTGACGCCACCTTCGCTGGCGATGCCGGTCCAGGGAATATCGGCCCAGATATCACTCAGGGGTTCGGCAGGAACAGTTTGTCCATTCACCTTGGCGAGCCGCCGGTCGTAAAAGAGCATCTGGTTTCCGTTCAGGATGTAAAAATCGCGGAGGTTCTCGCCAGGATGAATAAATACCCGGCCGGGGTATTTGAGCGATCTAGTGATGGTAGTGAGCCGCTTCTGGCGGGCACCACCCCGGATTACGGCCAACCGGAATACCCGGTCCGCATCGCGTGTAGCGAGTTTTGCCAGCTCAAGCTTGAAAGCGTCCGCTCCCACTCGTCGCCGGGCCTCTGCGGGGGAGCGAAAACCCAGTTTTTCGGCAACTACCTCCTGGACCGGTCGCCAGTGCCAATGTTCGGATGAGTCTTCGCGGTTTTCCAGAAAGTAACGGTACTGGAAGTCATAGTTCCGTTCCCGATAAAGCCGTGTGAGTGGTCTTTGTGTCCGGTCTTTTGCATAAAGCAGGATGTAATTGGCGCTTGTGAGCAGTGCTGCACCTGTGATCCTGAAACCTGATGGTGGAGTTGCAGCGACACATATCTGGTTAAGAAAATTCTCCGCACCAAAAATCTCGTCCATCAACGCGCGGAGATTTCCGGCCTGCCCCGTGCCGATATGGATGGCAATGGTCCCGTCTGGGCGCAGGAGGTCACAGGCCAGTCGAAGCCGTTCTTCCATCATTGAGAGCCAGACACTGGTATCGAGTGCATCGTCATAGGCAGCAAAATCAGTCCGGCCTGTATTAAAAGGAGGGTCGGAATAGATGAGCTTTACCCGTCCGGCATAAGTTGCCGTAAGCACTTCCATTATCTCGGCATTTTCGCCGTGTATGAGGAGATTTTCACTCCCGTCGCCGAAGGAGCGCTGTTCTTTCAGCCAGGAACCACAGGCTTTTTTATCACTGGCGTTGGCTGGTTCGTTCCGGCCCGTGGCTGGGTTCCATCGTACCTTTGCTCCTCTTGCAGGCCAGTGAAGACGGACCGATGGCAAAGACTTGAGGGCCACCAGAGTCATCCTTTCAAGAGAACTTCGGTAACACCGTGGCCGCCAGCCTGTGGCACTGCCGTTTCGAACCGGGCGACATAAGGTGAACATTTCAGGTATTCACGAACGGCCTTCTGGAGTCTTCCGCTACCTAAGCCGTGGATAATCCGCACTTTGTCCATGTTCTGGGCCATCGCCGTATCCAGAAATTTCTCTACTTCCTTTAGGGCTTCTTCTTCACGCATACCATGAAGATCAAGCTCGATATCATCCAGTCTGGATTCCATCTTCGCACCGAGCGGAATCCACTGGCGGCGTTCCTTGGCTTTTGCTGTTTTGACTGGAATCAGGCGGTCGAGTGTGGTTTGCGTACGTTGGCCGCTGAACTCCACCCAGACGCGTCCCTTTCCATCCGGAACCGAATCGATCCGGCCGATGGTATCTGATCCCCGAAGCCGCACGGGTGTTCCCGGCCGGGCGGCCTCTTTGGTCAGGGCGGGGCTGGCATCACGGGCAATCTCTACGGACTGGGCTTTTCCTGAAAGATGTATAGCCCGCTGAATGGCTGAATCGGCCCGTTTTACCAGATCGCGGGCTCCGGCTTTTGTCTCTGCCTGTTTACGGATCATTTTTACCAGGCTCCGGAGTTCGTTTACTTCTTCGCGGAGTTGCGCGACGTCAGTGCCCAGTTTTTTGCCTTCGGCCGTTTTCAGCTTGGCAATTTCGGCCCTGAGTTCCCGCTCGGTTTTCTCAAGGTCTTTTCTTTCGCCAATGAGGGCATTGCGTTCCAGCTCAAGCGTCTGGTTCCGGTCCTCCAGCTCCTCAATGAGACGAGTTACCTCACGACCGGATTCAGACAGGAACCCCTGCGCCCTCTCGATAATTTCCGCCGGGAAACCAAGCCTGTCCGCCACCTCTATTGCCCGTGAATGGCCAGGTACACCCACCCGGATACGGTAAGTCGGCTTCAGCGTCACTGGATCGAATTCCATCCCCGCCACCAGCCGCCGCCCATTTTCAGACGGTAACAGCTTCAGATCGTCGTAATGTGTCGAAATAACGGCGAGGACGCCACGCGCATCAAGCGAGTCCAGTAGGGCCCGGCCCAGTGCCGAACCCTCCGCTGGATCGGTTCCGCTTATCAGTTCGTCCATTACAGCGACTGAGCCCGGCTGGGCCTCTTCCAGAATCCGGCGAATCTGAAAAAGGTGTCCGGAAAAACTGGATAACGCGCCGGAAAGATCTTGGGTATCGCCGATATCTGCATAAACCGCCGGTACAAAAGGTATCTGGGTTCCTTCAGCAGCAGATACCGGGACACCGGCACGTACACACAGGGATGCGAGTCCCAGTGATTTGAGCAGGACGGTTTTCCCTCCAGTATTGGGTCCGCTCACAATAACCATGCGGCACCTGGCGTCGATTTTCAGATCATTCGTTACGCATGGTACTTGCTGGAGCCGGAGCAGGGGGTGGGCCAGTGCCTTCAAGTGAAATCCCCGGGAGTCTGGCGGGGCGAGGTCCGGCACTGTCGCTTCAGCACGAACCGCATATCGTACCCGGGCCAGAATGAGGTCGATCTCGGTGAGCAATTCCAAGTTTGTGGACAACCGGAAAGACCGGGCGGCCACTTGTGTGGATAGTTCGCGCCGGATGCGGAGTTCCTCGCGGGCCAGGTCTGCCATGGCCGTTTTTAGCCGGTTGTTCGCGTCGATCACCTCGACAGGCTCGATAAACACAGTCGCGCCAGTATTGGATGTATCGTGCACAATGCCGTCAATCTGTGCCTGAGCGCCGGCTTTCAGCGGAACAACGAACCGGTTTTCACGGAGTGTGAAAAATTCGTCCTGCAGGAACGGCTGGAACCTGGATGACCGCAATACTTCCATCAGACGCGTTCGAAGTCCCTGTGACCGGTGACGCACTTCTTCACGGAGGCGCGCCAGTTCGGGCGAAGCGCTGTCCTTGAGCGAACCGTCCGCGTCGAGCGAATCTTCCAGTACGTCAAGGAGTTCATCTACCGGCTGTATTCGCGCGAGCCAGCCGGCAAGTGCTGGCCGGCCGTTACTGTAATGGCCCAGCACCCGGTGATAGCTCCGTGCGGCGCTGGCTAGGTTTGCCACGTCACGCAGTTCGGTTCCTTCCAGTACAGCACCGCGTTCGGCACGAGCCGTAACTGGTGTGATGTCCACAAGGTTCGCGAGACCGGGCCATGCACCTAAACGATCGACTTCGGTCGCAGCCCGGATCAGCGTATAAATCCGTTCCACATCTTGACGAGAAAGATTCGGCGTAAGAGAGCGCATGCGCTCGGCCGCCAAGGGACTCTGGCAAAATGCCGAAAGAGCGACACGTACGGCTGGCCATTCAAGCCGGTCGAGCGACCAGTTCTGGGCAACAGACAGTGTCAGAGTGATTGTGGACAAGTCCGGGCCTAACTCCCTGAAATTAATGTTACTTATGGAATGTCCGTTAATCCGAAAACCGCTTGAAAACCAGTTGACCCTTCGGATCAAGATGGACACAATGACAAAGAGCGAACTTTTCCTTTTGCGGAGCGTCGTAACGATTCGCCGCTGGGGCGGGTGGAACTCCTTAAGTGGTGGAATTCCATCCGTTTTTCAAGGAAACCGGACGGCGCGTCGACCAGAGGCGCTGCACACAACCGTTCGGAAAATGCCAGGTGGGGCGATACAACTTGGAGGCCTGAAATCCGGATGAAGTGGTTTTCCCTGAAGACCCTGACCGCCATGGGTGGTTTTTTTCTCGTATCCTGTGCCACGAAAGCGGCACCTCCGCCAACTGTGGCGGAACTGGAGGCAGGTGACTGGGTCCGAATAGGCTCATCGCTGGAGCCCGTCGTTCCGTCTGCCACCGTTTCCCCCATTTCCCAGAATGAGCCTCTGGCTGACGCTGGGAATGCGGCCGATAATTCTCTTGACGACACCGACGCTGAAGACAGTGCCGCGGTTGCTTCCCTCGATAGCGAGGGTGCCGACCCTTTTGAGTCGTTCCTGTCCGAGGGCTTGGAAGAAATGGAAGAGATTCCAGCCGACGTGCCGGAAGTCGAGGGACAGACCGCTCGTGAGATCATCCTGCCGTCGGATGGTTTTTTCTCTCAGCACGACACAGAGCTGTCGGAGCGGCTGGGAGGATTGACCGTATTCAGAGGGTTTCCGTCCGAGGGGAAAACACCACGTCACTTTGTCCCGATTGTTTACAATTCAGTCGTCGAAAAATGGATTGCCTATTTTGTCAGCCCCAAGGGTGCCCCCTATATGGAGCGCTGGCTTGCCCGCGAGAAGCGTTATTCGCCGCTGATTCGCCAGATTTTGCAAGACCGGGGGCTGCCTGAAGAGATTATTTACCTCGCCATGATCGAGAGTGGATTCAATGTGCGGGCCTATTCAACGGCCCGTGCAGTGGGACTATGGCAGTTCATCGCGCCGACGGGCGTGAGATACAACATGGCGATAAACTGGTGGGTGGACGAACGGCGTGATCCCATACGGGCGACGCATGCGGCGGCCAGTTATCTGGAAAACCTCTACAACGAATTCGGAAGCTGGTATCTGGCCTTTGCCGCCTATAATACCGGTGAAGGGAAAATTCGTGCAACCAAGCGACGCAGCGGTTCGGACAACTTCTGGGCGATGCGTACTATCCGCAGTAAGCGGATAGGTCTGTTCCCCGAAACCCGGGAGTACGTGCCGAAATACATGGCCGCCGCGATTATCGCCCAGGCGCCTGAGAAATTTGGCTTTCATCATCTCCCCGAAGTCGAAGCATTCGACTACGACACGGTGACGGTTCCCGGCGGGACCAGCCTGTACCTGGTTGCCACGGCTGCCGAGTGTGACTTTGAGGACATCAAGCGACTCAACCCGCACCTGCTCCGGTGGTTCGTTCCCCCGAATGTAGCCAGCTATGAGATTCGGGTTCCGGGCGGCAAGGGTCCCGGTTTTCTTGCCCGTTTCGATGAACTTACCCAGTCCGAAGGACTCGATGATTTTATGCGCTATGAGGTGGCTGGAGGCGACACGCTGTTGTCGGTTGCCTACAAGTTCGCCACTGACCCGGACGCCATTTCCCAGATGAACGGCGGCGTAAAGGCAGTTCGTACGGGACAAATGCTGGTTCTTCCGGTACCGCGCACGATGGAGCCGCTGGAACTCCCCAAAAACTGGAAGCATGCCCGCAATCTGCTCAAGCGGCACGATGCAGTGGAGCCGATGAATGCCCGTGAAGTGGGTCATGTGGTCGTGTCGCGGGAAAACCTGCGCAGCATTGCCAGCCAGTACGGTGTGACCAAAAATGCGCTTAAGCTCTGGAACCGTATAGGTCGCCGTGAAGGAGTGAATGCGGGCGACGTGCTTACGATCTACAAGTCGACCGGTGATGCACGAAGTGTGGCTCTCGCCTCGACGGCTTCGCCCTATGTGGAGGTCCGTCCGCTGCCGGATGACGTGTCAAACAGTCCGGTTAATCCCATCAAGGGGATGGTTGAAGAGCGCCCCCTGAAATTCTCCGCCCCGGCGAGTGCTGGTGGCGGGTATACCTCTGGTGACGGCAACTACCGGATTCGGGCTGGTGATACGGCTATTGCAATTGCCCGTGATGCAGGCATTTCGCTGACGGATCTGCGCCGGCTCAATCCGGGTGTGGATTTAAACCGGATATATGCCGGTCAGAGAATCCAGGTTGCACTTCTGGAAACGTCGCCCGCATCGCGTCCCATAACGAAATCGGTTTCGGCATCAGCCTCCAGTTCGGCTCCGGATACAGGTTTGCCCAGATTGCATATGGTCCGTTCCGGTGAAAATGCCACGACGATCGCCCGTCGTTACGGGCTCACGATCAACCAGATCACTCGGCTCAATCCCGGCAAGAATCTGGACCGTCTGCATGTAGGCGACAGGCTTGTACTCCGTCCGGCATTACCATCAGCAACGTCCGTCACGACAGCCACCGCGGCCCGGAACAATATTCCTGCCGGCGTGGAGCGGTTGCACAAGGTTCGCTCGGGCGAGAATGCTAGCGCCATTGCGCGCCGTTATGGTGTTTCGCTTACTGACCTTCGCCGCTCGAATCCTGGCGTTAATCTGGATCGTATTCGTGCCGGACAGACACTGGTGATTCGCGAAGGCAACCAGCGGTCCTGATGCCGGGCGCGGTCATTTAGATAGAGGCCAGATTCGTAATTATGCTGCGGACACTCGTTATTTGCGGGGCTTCCAACAGCGGAAAAACAACTCTGATCGAAATACTCGTCCGGCGGCTGACCGACTTGGGTATCCGCACTGGTACGCTCAAGGCTGATGGCCATGGCAAGGCCGAGGCTGCCGTCGAGGGCAAGGATACTACCCGGCATCTCAGGGCAGGAGCGCTGAAGAGTGTTCTGCTTTCACCGGGTATGACGTCCACTTTTGAAGATGGACCTGTCCAGCATGTCCATGCGGTTGAAGAACGGTTTGCCGGCTGTGACGTTGTGCTGCTGGAAGGCTTCCGTGACTCGCCGCTTCCCAAGATCGAGGTAGTGCGGAAAGCCATTTCATCGAAGCCGATGGTACCTCACGGTGAGTTGCTGGGGATTTATGGGGATGTGCCGGTGGAGGGCCTCCGTCATTTCCCTGGTCCGGATTCCCTTGTCGATTTTATCCGAAGCGAGCTTGTTGCCCCGCCGGGCAACCGGGTGGCCTTGCGGGTAGACGGGAAACGTGTACCACTAAAGGCACATCTGCAGGAAATAGTCGCTGGCGTTGTTGAGGGAGCAGTCGGCTCGCTCAAGGGGTGCGAAAAGGCGCGGACGATCGAAATGGTTGTCCGGGATGATGACCGGTAGCGGCTTTTAGCCGAGGATTTTGGGTGGCACCCAACCGCCAAGCGCCTCTTCCAGCACTCGAGCGGCAGCAATCGTCAGCCGGTCGCGGCCGTGGCGGGCGGCGACCTGGATGCCGAGTGGTACGCCTTCTTGTCCGTATCCCATGGGGACAGAAGTCACAGGTGCCTCCAGAACGTTAAAAATTCCCGTGTAAGCGAAATCCATTGGCCGGAGAAGCGGTGCGTTGTGCCGGGGAGCTGGTCGCGGGTGAGTAGGCATCAGCAGGATGGCATTGTCACCGAGGATTTTTTCGAATTCGGACCGTACCTCCAGGCCTTTTTTCGCAAGCCGCCGGGTCCCATCGCCCGGTATCACATCAAGCAGTTTTTCAAGAATAGCGAGTGCCAGCGCAGGTACGGTGTGCCGTCCCCGGCCGAGGATGAAGCGGACAGTTTCCGCCACAAGATCGGGGTCTTTGCCCTCGGTCATGATGCGGGCAAATTCAGGGTTTCCGCCCTCATGCAGCATGGCGCTCCAGATGAAGAATGCGTTACCAAATTTTTTGGGATCAAATGGCCGGACCTGAGCGCCCAGTTCGCGGAATACCGAGGCCGCCCGCCGGAGCGCATCCTTCAGCTCATCAGTTGCGGGAGGGAGCGGAAAATCGAGTCCTTCGCAGGTATAGACAACGCGGTCCCGGAAACTAACGGGATCGGTGTTCGGGACAGGAGTATCGCTCATAATGCTGAGCAGGGGCTCCAGATCCGCAGCATGTCGTGTCATGGGCCCTATGGTGCAATATCGCCGGACATCGCCCATGGGTTCAGGGGCGTGCCCATCCACGGGTACCAGGCCGCCAGTTGGCTTGTGGCCGAAGATGCCGCAGAAGAATGCTGGCATGCGAATGGATCCACCTACGTCGCCGCCCACTCCAAAAGGTGATGCGCCAGCCCCGAGAATCGATCCCTCACCACCGCTCGACCCGCCCGGGATTCGGCCAAGGTCATAGGGGTTGTTCGTTCGGCCATAGACCAGATTGTAACTCTCCATCCACATGCACATCTCGGATATATTGGTGCTGGCGATGGGAATCGCACCCGACCGGCGAAGCCGCTGGACGGCGATGGCATCGGTGTGCGCAATTATCCGTTTCCGGTAGACCGATCCTGCCGTATGCGGACATCCGGTGACGGCAATGGCCTCTTTCACAGTGAACGGGACGCCAAGCAGCGGCGGCGGGTCGCCAGATTTGGCGAGCCGCTCGGCGGCAGTCCGGGCTTCCCTCCGGGCTTCATCATAGCGGTTCGCGACGACGGCATTCAGTCTCGGATTGACAGCTTCAATACGGGCAATGAATGCGTCCACGGCATTGAGCGGTGACAGTTCGCCGGCGCGGATCGCATGGGCAAGTCCAAGCGCACCAAGATGTGTGATGTCAGTTGGTGAACGGATAACCATTTGCAATGCAAGCCTAGCGTTCCCGGAGCCGGTAGAAAACCGGAAAGGCCTTAGCAGGCCTTGCCCTCCGGTTCCTGATGACCAAATATCCACGGTGCCTCACGCATGAAGTTTGGCGCCATCGGGCGTTTCATTTGCTGGATGGAACTGACCGGGAGTTTTTTGAATCATGGGGAAACATCTTGAAGGGAAAGTGGCAGTAATTACGGGAGGTTCCCGAGGCATCGGGCGGGATATTGCGCTCAAGTTTGCATCCGAGGGGTGCAGCATTGTCGTTGCTGCCAAGTCCACCGAATCCACCGAGCGGCTTCCTGGGTCGATCTACAGTGTTGCCGAGGAGTGTGAAAAGCTGGGCGTCAAAGCGTTCCCGGTAGTCTGCAACGTGCGTGATCCGGAGTCGATCGATTCGATGGCAAAGGCAGTGCTGGACCGTTTTGGCCATGCGGATATTGTCGTGAACAATGCTGGCGCCCTGTGGTGGAAGCCGATGATCGAGACTGATGTGAAAAAATACAATCTTGTGCACGAGGTGAACTCTCGGGGGACTTATCTCGTAACGCGTGCATTCCTGCCGGGGATGATCGCCCAGAAATGGGGCCATATCATCATGATGAGCCCACCCATTGATCTTTCTCATGTGCCTGGGCGGATTGCCTACTTTATTTCCAAGTTCGGTATGACATTGATCGCCCATGGGCTTGCTGGGGAAGTCCGTGAGCATAACATAGCGGCCAACGCCCTGTGGCCGGTCACGATCATCGAATCCCAGGCGACTATCAATTTCGGTCTCGGCGGACCGAGACAGTGGCGCAAGGGAACGATCCTCGCTGATGCGGCATTCGAGATAGTTCGAAAAGAGCCCCGGGACTTTACCGGTCACGCACTTCTCGACGAAGATTTCCTACGGTCAGCGGGCCAGACCGATTTTGACCAGTACAAGTGCGTTCCGGATGGCGAACCCCAGCGGATCGCTTGGATGCCGAAAACTCCGGCCGGGGTGAAAACTAATGCTGCCGTGTGAACTAGCACCTAACATTGCAGCAGGCGGGACTTGACGGGAAGAAGCGGGATTTGGCGGGATCGCCAAATGAATCGGGCAGTTATGGCAGCGGCGCGGATTCCGAAGTACGGCCTGGTCCGCTCACCTAATTTGGCAGCACTTCACTGTGACGAATCACCTAACTTGGCAGCGCACCGGTGGCATTGAAGCGGCCTAAGCTCGCGTCGCGCAAGGAGTTTCTCCGAAGTACGGCCTCCGTGGAACAATGACCTAAGTACGGCCTCAGGCCGTACTTACCTACATAAGCCGGAAAGTGGCGTGAATCCAGACATATGCAGTCGATGAGTGGCAGTTCTCAGCGTGGAACATTGACCTCCATAAGTCCGGAAGATCGGCCTTTACAGGCCGTTCAGGGAGCCGTAAAATCCATTTTAGCCGGGCGTGCGCGACACGGTGAATGCTCCCTGCCGT
This sequence comes from Deltaproteobacteria bacterium, assembly GCA_026129095.1. NCBI lineage: Bacteria > Pseudomonadati > Myxococcota > Myxococcia > Deltaproteobacteria bacterium. The sequence goes on along the minus strand of JAHCIT010000001.1, from coordinate 505,446 downwards.
AGCTAGCCATGGAAGTGGCGATGCGCAATGTGGGGCCACGGGAGTCCCCACCGCACGCCCGGTGATTTTCACTCCTCCCACTTCCCGAACAATACAGTGGAGCCTTTCAGCAGGCGTCGGACGTCCCGGCCACTGGCCCGACGGAACGAGACTACGTATGTGGCTTGGCCCCGGTCTTCGGCGCGCACAACCGCCATGTAGATATCGCCCTGGTCCCGGATGACGGCCACCCGCTCACCTTTCGGATGTTCCGGCTGCCTGATGATCACCGTCGGAAACTCGCCGAGTTCAGGGAGCTTCCGATAATCCTCGATTTTCAGGTCGGGATGGTGCCTCTTTTGCTTGTGCAGGATGCCTCGGTTCATCACCGCCACGCGGTGCCGTGCGCCGATGGCGTCAGCGGCCTTGTCCGACAGCCGCAGCAGCGGCCAGTCGGACTTCGGATCCTCGAACCACTGGGTGAACTCCCTGGACGCCATCACGTCCCGGATCGCCACCTGGGCGATCCCGGGCGGGGCTCCCTCGAGCTTGTCGGTCAGCAGCCGGGCGGCCGACTGGAGGCGCAGCTTGCCAGGGTTGGTGTCGAAACCCGGCGTTATCCCTTTCGGGAGCAGCTCCACATCGCCGGTCCGTTTGTTCCGCCACTCGGCAAGCTGGACCGGCGGTGCCGATGTTTTCACCGGCACGGAGCGGGTCGAGCGGTGTCCGGTGAGGCGACCGGCTGAATCCCGGACTGGCGGTGCCGTTGGATCCGCGACACCTTCACGCTCCAGCTCGTCCGCTTCCCGTTTAGACACCTGCCGGACGTGGCACTTGCATCCCCACCCGTTCGGCGGCATGTGCGTCTCCCACCAGGGGTCGTCGGCCGGGAGCAGGGTGCCATGCCATGTCACATGCTCCTCGCGGTGCTCTTTCGATGGACCGAGCAGATAGAGGAGGTAGAGGCGCGCGGACTTCGTCCGCTCCATCCGCTGCCACTGCCCGGCAGCACGGGCCGTCCGGAGGTTGGTCCGGTAGATCGTTTCCAGCCGTCGCGGGGTGCCGAGCTGGACCGCCTTCTCCATGCCGGTCTTTGGATCGGTCATAGTCTGGCGGCCCCACCAGCCCTGCCTTACGAGCAGCGGTTCCAGATCCTTGCGGAACTGTGAGAGCGTCTGGCCCTCGGCCAGTGCCTTGTCCACCGCCGCACGGATACCAGTCAGCACATCGATTTGCATCGCCTTCGCCACGGTGAATGCGTAGGCGTGTTCCTCGCGCCAGACGTCCCGGTAGTCGAACCCCGGCTTCAGGCCCTTGTGGCGGAAATAGTCGAGCGCCTCCTTTGGCGGCGTGCCTGGGAAGCTGAAACCTGCGGGAATACTGTCAGGCATGAATGTCAGTTTGCCTTCTGGAGCAAGTCACACATCGAGGTCATCGGTGGCGTCGCCCGTGCCACGCGCCATGAACCCGGCGGCGGCCAGCCGACGCACCAGCTCGTCCGGTTTCATGCGCGGATACAGGTCCGCCAGCCGGCCCATGAAATCCTCTAGCGAGGACGCCTCGCCAGCCAGTTTGAGGAGCGGGTCGATGACCGGCGACAACTGCGGCTCCCAGTCGGATGATTCCTCGGCCGCCAGAGCGTCGCGCAGGTCGGCGGCCGGGGCCGCCTCCTCCGGGCTCCCGGTGTTCATGGCGAGCTGGCGGTTCAGGCCGAACGGCGAAGACGGCTCCGGGCGTCCGCCGATAACGGTCTCGCCATCGGCCGGATCCGGCCAGCCGAACCGGTCGCGCACCACCGACTCGGCCACATGGACGCCAAGGTCGGCGATGGTCTTGAGGTTCTGCGCCTCGGCCGTGAGGTCGTGGGCTTCCGGCACCTGCAGGATCGCCTGCGGGTAGGCAGCCTGGGGACCGAAGTTCAGGTCGACGAGCGGACGCACCAGATCGCGGTTGATGGCCGCCGACAGGTATTTGGCGTCCGAACGGACGAGGACGACCCGCACGCCGTCGTGGACCTGTGCCTGTGCGCGGCTGGACCCGTCGTCGGCGGTCATCGTCTGCCCGAGGACGGCCTTCGACGTTTGTGCGTCGAAGAACTCCGCCAGACGCTGGAACCCTTCAACGCCCGTGCCGCTGAAGGCGCTCACGAACTCGATCTTCATGCTGTCCGGGATCACGGCGGCAGCGTCGGTGCCGAGGTTGGCCACGGCGTTGATGAGCGTCCGGCGGTCTTCCCTTGTCGCTCCGGGCCCGTATTTTCCGACCCGGAGCGGCATGCCGAACACTTCCATGAAGGCGAGCCAGTCCTTCAGGGTGTAGGACTTGAAGAGATAGCTCCTCACCCCGAGCATGGCGAGTCCGCCGCGCACCGGGAGTCCGCTCTTCAGCTTCGGCACATGGACGATCCACTTGAACGGGTGGAGTGGAATGCCGTTGGCCGGATCGGCCCTGTCGCGCAGGCGGAGTTCGCGGCCGCTTTCGCGGTCGAACCGGAACCAGCGCGGGTCGCGCCACTCGTAACGGGCCGGCATCCACTGGCGCTCGGAAAAGTCCCAGATGATCTCGGCCGCCGCGAACCCCTTGCCGAGTGCGTCCATCAGGTCCTCGACCAGCCCGAGCATGGGCTGCGCGGCGAGCGCCTCGCGGACGAACCCGGCGATCTCCTGGTCCCTTGCCCCGTCGGAGGCTGCGGCCACCTGCCAGTCGAGCCCGGCCACGGCGCTCTTCCGGGTGGAGATCACCGAGCGGTAGTGCCACTCGGCCTCTTCCACCTCCTCGGCCAGGGCGAAGTAGTCGTGCGGCTCGTTCAGGCGGACGTCCCGGAGAATCGACGCGAGACGGGCGGCGGGAGCGATTTCGAGGACACGGGGGCCACGGCCCAGAAGTTCACGGTCGAGGCGTTCGTCGTTGGGCCTGGTTACATGGACGCCCGTGACCGGTTGCGGGCGGCGCTCCTAGAGCCAGGCCCCGGCAAGCTCGTGCACCCGTGGATGGGCGAGCTCACCGTGGTGGTGAGCGGGCGGGTCCGCCAGACCGAATCGACCTCGCGTGGCGGCTACTGCCAGTTCACGATTCCGCTGGCGGTGCCGCGCGTCGCCGGGCTGCCGTCGGCGGAGACGGATACCCGGGCGGCGCTTGTCAAGGCGTCCGCTGGCGCGAGAGCGGCCTCCAGCGGCGCGTTCGCCGCCGTGTTCAGCACGGCCTCGCAGCTGGCTGGGTACGTCACGGCGGCCGTGGACCAGGTCCGCTCGGCCGCCGCCCTGCTCGACAGCGTGCGGGGGCGGATTTCGGCCGTGACCGGATTCGTCAACGCGGCCGCCCAGGCGGTAACGGGGCTCGCCGGTTCGGCGGCCGCGCTTATCCGGACGCCGGCGCAGCTCGCCAGTTCCGTCCAGAATGTCGTGGCCTCGGTGGTGGGTGGCGTGGTCTCGGTCCGGTCCGCGCTTTCGGCGCTCACCGAGCTGGGCGGTTTCGGCGGCGGTGGCGCGGTGGCGGTGCCGGAAACGACGCCACAGGCGGCGCAGCATGCATCGGGCCAGAGGGCCATCGTGCAGATGGTCCGCGTCGCGGCCGTGAGCGAGACAGCCCGCATTGCGGCGGAACTCCACTACGAGACGGCCGACGAGGCGGCGGAACTCAAGACCGCGCTGCTGGAAATGATCGACGAGCTGGCGGCCGGGTCTGTGTCGGCCGCCGAGTACGGCGCGCTCATCGATCTCAGGGCGGCGGTGGCCGCCCACCTGGACCGCACGGCGATCGACCTGCCTCGCCTCGTGCGGTTCATCCCGCCCGCGACCCAGCCGGCGCTCTCCATCGCCTGGCGTCTCCACGGCGACCCGCTGCGCGAGGCCGAGATCGTACGGATGAACCGGATCCGCCACCCGGGGTTCGTGCCGGGCGGCGAGGCACTGGAGGTCCGCAGTGACTGATGCCGCCGTGATCGTGGACGGGAAGCGGTTTACCGGCTGGAAGTCGGTGCGGGCCCAACGGTCGCTGGAACACCTGTCCGGGGAGTTCGAGTTCACGGCCGCGTCGCCCATTATCGCGCCCGAGGCATTCAGTTCTCTCCGGGCGTGGGCTCCCTGCCGGATCGAGATCGGCGGCGAGCCGGTGCTCGGGGAAGCGTTCATCGACGAGGACGGGATCCGCCACGGTGTGGAGTCCCGTGAGCTCCGGATCGCCGGGCGGGACCGGACGGCCGATCTCGTCGACTGCAGTGCGCCGCAGAAGCCGGGGGTGTGGCGTGGGCAGAAGCTCGCGCACATCGCTGCCGACCTCTGCCGTCCGTTCGGTATCACGGTCCGCGACCAGGCATCGCCGCTCAGCGACCGTGCTTTCGGCGAGTTCGAACTCGAGGAGGGCGAGACGGCATTCGAGGCGGTCCGGCGGCTCGCCGCCATGCGGGCGGTTCTGCTGCTCTCTAACCCGGCCGGCGAACTCGTGATCGCCCGCCCCGGCGCGGAAGAAATCCCGACGCCCATCGTCTTCGGCGAGAACCTGCTGTCGGGGAGCGTCCAGCGGTCGGTGCGCGGCCGCTACAGCGAGATCACCTGCCTCGGCCAGAAACCGGCCGACGACGACGATTGGGGCGAAGCCGCCGCGAGGGCGAAGGGCCGGGCCACGGACGCCGGCGTCCCCCGGCACCGTCCGCTCGTGATTCTTTCTGGCGAGGCGGGCGACGCCGTGGCGATGGAGAGGATGGCAGCGTGGGAGGTCCGCCGCCGCCGTGGGCGCGGCGCGCTCTACACGGCGGCCGTGGCCGGCTGGACGCATGCGGACGGGATCTGGGACGTGAACCGGATCGTCCATGTCGACGATCCGGTCTGCCAGATAGAGGGGCCGATGCTCGTCACCCAGGTCGTCTGGGAAAAGGACGCCGGGGACGGCACGCGCACGACGCTCACCCTGGAGCCGCCGGACGCACTCGATCTCGTCGCGCGGCCGGAGAAGCAGGCGGAGAAGGGGTGGTGGACATGACCGGCCTCGAACGAACGCTGCGGAGGATGCTGGAACCGCACGAGCGGCGCATCACCTCGCTTGTCTCGCGGGCGGTGGTGACGCTCGTGGACGAGGCGCAAGGGCTTCAGCGTATCCAGTTCCGGGGCCGCCAGGGCGAGCCGCGCGGACCGGTGGAGCATTTCCAGCCATACGGGATTGCGTTCCGGCCGCTGGTCGGGGCGGAGGCCATCGTGGTGAAGCTGGCTGGGTTCTCGGTCGTGATCGCCGTGAGCGACCGGCGGCACCGGCCGAGGGATCTCGCTCCCGGCGAGGTCTGTCTTTATGACGACCACGGCAGCCGCGTCTGGATCCAGCGGGACGGGAACATCCGTGTCCGGGGGTCGACGAAGGTGACGGTTGAATCTCCTTCGGCCGAGATCACCGGCGACCTGACCGTGGGCGGAAGCATCACGGCGGCGGGCGACGTCTCGGACACCGCCGGTTCGATGGCCGCGATGCGGGCTGCCTACAATCCTCACACGCACGAAGTGACGTCCGCCCCCGGCACGACCGGAACGCCGTCGGGGGCGATGTGACATGGACATCGCGCTGCGCTGGGACGACGAACGGCAGCGGGCCGACTTCGCCCTCGAGAGCGGCGATCTCGCCGTGGACGGCGGCCTGGAAACGGCCGTGCTCGTGAGCCTGTTCACCGACCGCCAGGCGCTGCCGGGCGATCTCCCGGAGGGCGAGGACCGGCGAGGCTGGTGGGGCGATGGCCTGAGAGTCTCGCCAGGTGACCGCATTGGCAGCCGCCTGTGGCTGCTCCGCCGCGAGACACTGTCGGCTCGGACGATCCAGCGGGCGATCCAGTATGCCCGAGAGGCGCTCGAATGGCTCATCGAGGACGGCGTGGCGTCGGCGGTGGAGGTGACGGCCGAGGCGCTCCCGGCCCGCAGCGGCGCGCTCAGCCTAGTCACGGTGATCGACCGGCCCGGGGCCGTTCCGGCCCGCTGGACCCGGACCTGGGAGGTGCATCTCCGTGCCGTTTGACAGGCCGACACTGCAGCAGCTCGACGCCCGCATCCAGGCGGATCTCGCCTCGCGGCTCACTGGCGGCGGCGCTCTGCTCCGGCGGAGCGTGCTCCAGGTGCTGGCCCGGGTGATGGCGGGCGCGGCCCACTCGATGCATGGCCACCTGGAGTGGGCGGGCCGCCAGGTGACGCCCGATACGGCCGACGAGGAGAACCTGATCCTCCATGCGCAGCGGCGCGGGGTCTACCGCCGCGAGGCGGTCAGCGCCGAGGGCCAGGCCACCGTGACCGGCGAGGACGGTTCGGAGATCGGCACCGATGCCGTCTGGGAGCGGGAGGACGGGATCCGTTACCTCACGGTGACGGGCGGGACCATCACCGATGGCGAGGCCGGGATTGCGGTCCGGGCCGAGGAGGGCGGCGCGGCCGGCAACGCCTCCGCCGGGACGAAGCTCCGGCTCGTCTCCCCGGTCGAGGGCATCCAGGAGGAGGCCCAGGCGGCGGATGGCGGGATCACCGGCGGGATCGACGCCGAAACCGCCAGCCAGCTCCTGGACCGGCTGCTCGCCCGCCTGCGGCGGCCGCCGCAGGGGGGCGCCATCCCGGACTACGAGATATGGGCCCGCCAGGTGGCCGGCGTAGGGAACGTCTGGGTGATACCGGCGATGGACGGCCCCGGCACCGTTGGCGTCACGTTCACCTTGCTCGCCGGCGAGGAAGGCGACGGGGATCTCGTGCCGGATTCGGAGATGGTGGAAGCGGTGCAGGCGCACATCGCCCCGCTCGCCCCCGTGACGGCCGAGGTGACCGTGTTCGCCCCCACGCCCGACATCATCGATTTCGAGATCGCGCTCACGCCGGACACCGACGCGGTGAAGGCGGCGGTCACGCAGCAGCTGGAGGACCTGATCCGGCGCAAGCGGGCGGCGCGGGAATCGCGGATCTATCTCACCGAAATCCACACGGCCATCGGGCTCGCCCAGGGCGAGATCACGCACACGCTCTCCGGGCCGTCCGAAGACTACGAGGCGGCGCTCGGGCACATCCCGGTGATGGGGACGGTCACATGGACGTGAGGCACTACACGGGGTTGCTCCGGCAGTTGCTGCCGCCGGGGATCATCTGGGAGTGCGAGCCTGGGAGCGTGATGCACCGGACGCTGGAGGGAATCGCTGCCGAGCTCGCGCGGGTGGACGGGCGCGTGCCGGACCTGCTGCGCGAGATGTTCCCGGAGACGAGCGACGAGCTGCTCCTGGACTTCGAGCGGGTGTTTGGGTTGCCGGGCCCCTGCATCACCCAGGAGCAGACGTTCGCGCAGCGGCGCGAGGCGGCCTGGGCGGCGGACCTCGCGGACGGCGGGCAGTCGAAAGCGTACCTGATCGAGGTGGCCGCACGTCTGGGTTTCGAGATCACCATCGAGACCTTCCCGGCTGGGTATGAGGATCCGGACGAAATCGGCGATCCGGAGTGGGACGCCGAATGGGCACACGTCTGGCGCGTCCACGGGGTGGGCGACCTCATCCGGACGGCGAACGCCGGTGAGGCCTGCGCCGGGGAGCCGCTCACCTGGGCCGATAACGAGATCCTGCCGTGCCTGTTCGCCCGGCTGGCCCCGGCGCATACCGTGCTGCTGTTCGCGCCGGCCGAAGAAGACGAGGAGGAGTAACGATGCACCGGACCGACGGCGCGAGGCGCACCGAGGGGAACCTGCACAGCCGGAATAGCCCGCCGGCCCTGAAAGGGACCGAGATCACGGCCGATTTCCTGAACGCCCTGCAGGAGGAGCTGTGTCATCTGATCGAGGAGATGGGCATCACGCTCTCGAAAGCGGACAACACCCAGCTCGCGGCTGCGGTCGAGGCGATGATCGGCGGGCTCGCACTGCTGAAGGCCGGCGGCACCATGACCGGGCCGCTAGTGCTCGCCGGAGATCCCACGCTGCCCGTGCATCCGGTGACGAAGCGCCACCTGGAGCAACCGGTGTGGGGCCGGGCCGCCATCGTGGGGAGCGGTCTAGGCGTATCTGGTGTTACCCAGCCGTCGATGACGGCGCTTAACGGAAGGGATGTCGCATTCCTCGACGCCGGGAATGACGAGATCCGGACCTACCGATTCAACGGATCCACGTGGGCGCAGGTTGGGAGCGGGCTCAGCATCGCAGCGGTTGCCTCGGGGACCGCGCTGGCGGCGATCAATGGCACCGACGTCGCCATGATCGACGGGAACAATGCTTCGCTCCGGGTATACCGGTGGAACGGGAGCACCTGGTCACTGGTTGGCAGCGGGACGTCAATCCCTGGTGTTTCGTCCCCGTCAATATCCGCTCTCGACGGAACCCATGTTGCCCTTCTCGACAGCGGCACAGCGGAACTCCGCTGCTACCAGATCAATCTGACGACCGGAGAGGCGACTCTGCTCGGCAGTGCACTCGGCATCAGCGGCGTTACCTCATCGACCCGTCTCGCGGCATTGAACCCCACCGACGTCAGCATGATCGATGAGGGCAACGGCGAACTCCGGACCTATCGTTTCAACGGATCCACGTGGGCGCAGGTTGGGAGCGGGCTCGGCATCACAGGGCTCGGCACGAGCTTCGGGATAGCGGCGCTCAATGGGACCGACGTCGCATTCCTCGATACCGGGAATGACGAGCTCCGGACCTATCGTTTCAACGGATCCACGTGGGCGCAGGTTGGTGCCGGGACAGCCTACTCCATCACCAGCGGCTATGCCGTGCTGACGGCCCTTAATGGCACCGACGTCGCCGTGATCGACGGCAGCAACGCCCAGATACGCTGCTACCGCTTCGAATACACGATTTGGAAACCCCCTGCACCACCATTCGCATGAGGATCGAGATGAGATGAGACGAACAGTCATGGGCATAATATTCGCCGCTGCGTGTTCCCTGCCGGAGCTCCCGGCCGTGTACAACTGCGACACCCTCGACTGCCGGGCCGTCGCCGCCGATCTGTGCCTGCTCGGGCATGTCTTCATGTGCGGGGACTTCAACGAGAACATGGCCTATTGCGTTTTCCACTTGCGCGGCTCGTGGCCTCCTCCGCCGGCTTTCTGGGCCCGCTGCTGCGAGCTTTTTGATAGCTGCGAGACCCCTGAACCACCCGACAAAGGAGAAAATCCATGAACTACGACCCGAAAGCCGTCGAGCTCGGTCCAGGCGGCAGGCACCTGATCGACTGCCGCAACCTCCGCCGCGTGGTGGTGAGGCTGTGGGGCGAGGGCGAGACGAAGGACGAATGGAACTCCGGCGAGGTGTCCCTGCTGGCCTCCGCCGTGGACCCGCGTCAGGTGTCGAGCGGCTTTGCGGTTTCCCCGGACCCCGAGGGGGCGCTCGCGTCGGCAGACTGGCCCTGGGAGCCGTGCGAACTGCCGTCGGGCGAGGTGGTGTTCGATGGCACCACGGATGGGGGCCGGGTGTCGGTGGACATCGCCGAGGACGACCTGCCGCCGTTCCTCCTCCTCGAGGTACGGCCGGACACGCTGGAAGCGGGCCACAAGATTCACGGCACGGTGTGGAGCTACCCGCGCCGGTAAAGGCCGCCTGAAACGGCGGTGAAAGGACGTTTGAACATGACCTGGAAACTGAGTGAAGAGGCCCGCGCCCTGCTGCCGCTGGCCATCAACCTGAACCCGCTCGAGACCTACGACGAGAACGAGACCTACTACCGGGCCGACGGCGTCCGTGGCACATGGGACGGCCGTGGCGCGCTGTTCCTGAGCCGGACGAACGGGAACGTGGGCAATCCGCTGCCGGTCGCGCCAGCCGAGTATACCGAACACTGGCTGCTGCTGTCGGTGGACGGCGCGCCAGGCGAGGTTGGTGCGGATGGCGAAGATGGAGAAGACGGGGCCGACGGCGAAGGCGGCGCGGACCCACGGCTGTTCGCCAGCCGCTCCCCGCAGGAGCCTTTGAGCCTCGAAACCACCCCGGTGGAACTGCCTGGCGTCTGGGACATCGCCGAGAGCGAGGGTAACTACACGATCACGCCGGGCGAGGGGGCGAGCCTTGCTGACCTCGAGCAGATGCTGGTCGTCTTCAATTCCGACGACGACACGGATGCAGACTGGCTGGTGGTCCTCGGCGTCGGAGACGAATCGGCGATGGCGCTGGGCAACCTTGGCGGTGCTTCAGTGCCAGGTGACCCAACGACTGGAACGGGCAAGAAACTTTCGGCGTGGCCCATCGGCGGCACGCTCAGGAAGATTGCCATCGACATGCTGACCCCGCTCCAGAACGTGTTCGAGTCGCTGGTGACGGACGCCGAAGGCGACCCGATGCTGGTCATTGCGAACCAGCCGTGGCTCGCCACGGTGTTCGCCTCGGCGGGCGGATTCCCTTCCGATCTCGACGGCAGTGGCATGCACGGCTACGCCTTCCGGCCGGGGCAGACCGAGCCGGTCGGCCGGATCAGCGGCACCGACAGCGAAGGGTTTCCGGTCGTGGTGCCGTTCGGCGGCGGGACGCAGGCGTATTCCTACGAGGACTCCGGCGCGGCGATGCTGAGTCATGAGGCTGCCGCCCCGGTGGCCTACCTGTTCGGCCTCGGCGCGAGCGAGGAGGAGGCGGGCGAATACGAGGTGCTGTTCTCGGCGCACGAGACGGCACCGGAGGCGGCGGCGGGTGGACTGACCTACACCGTGGCCACCATCGATGATCTGATGACAGCGACCGAACACAAGACGGTCTCCGGGCTGGCTGTTGACGGCGAGCCGGCCACCAACGTGTTCACCGCCGCCGGCGTTATGGTCGCCGCCGGCGACGTGCTGGCCGTCATGTGCGAGAAGACCGACGACGAGGCGTGGATCGTCAGGCGGCGCAACCTGATGATCGTGAAGAAGGGGCCGTATGTGGCTCCCCCACCGGAGGAACCATGAAACCGATTGATTTGAAGCAGTTCGCCGAACTGGGCCTGAAGCCCCGGAAGCGGCCCGCGAGGGCAGCTGCCCGGCCGGTCATCGAGCCGGGCCGTATCCGCAAGGCGCTAGAGGCGGCCACGCGCTCGGCCCGCGAGAGCAGGAGGTCCGCGAAAGTGGCGGGCCGGGATCCGGAGAGCGGCGGTAAGAAAAGCTGATGCAGGTGCCGCCGTTCCACGACCCGTGGTTTCTCCTGTGCCTGCTGGCGCTGGCGGCGCTCTTCGCCACCGGGTTCGTGCTGCACAAGTGGGATGACGGCGGGGACGGCGGGGCGTGCTGATGAAAGAGGACGCGGCCGGGGAGGTGCGTATGCAGCGCACCGCCCGGCCCCCTGACCCACGGTAAACGAGACCGTGAGCTTCGGGCGAAGGCGTCCCGCCACGTACGCGGCGGGACTGCTCTAGCCAAAAGGAACGCTCATGAGCAAACCGGTCGTACCGTGGTTCGGCGGCAAGCGCCGTCTCGCGCCACAGATCCTCCCCCTGTTCCCGGAGCATAGCTGCTACGTGGAGCCTTTCGCCGGCGCGGCCGGGCTTTTTTCCTGAAGGAGCCGTCGAAGGTGGAAGTCCTGAACGACCTGAACGGCGAGCTCGTCAACCTCTACCGGGTGGTGAAGCACCACCTGGAGGAGTTCGTGAGACAGTTCCGGTGGGCGCTGACCAGCCGGAAGCTGTTCGAGTGGTCGCTGGAGACACCGCCGGGGACGCTGACCGACATCCAGCGGGCGGCGCGGTTCTACTACATACAGAAGCATGTGTTCAGCGGGATACCGACGTCGCGGACGTTCGCGCCGGGGACCTACCGTCCACCGCGCCTGAATCTGCTCCGGATCGAGGAGGAACTGTCGGCCGCGCACCTCCGGCTGAACCGGGTGACCATCGAGTCGCTCGACTGGGCCGAGTGCCTGAAGCGTTACGACAAGCCTCACACGCTGTTCTACCTGGACCCGCCCTACCTGGGATATGCGGAATACGGTGCCCCCTTCGCTCTGGAACAGTTCAGGGAGATGGCGAGCCTGCTGGCCGGTATCAAGGGCAAGGCGGTCCTGAGCGTGAGCGACATTCCCGAGATGCGCGAGGTGTTCGGGGCCTTCCGCCGCAGGCGGGTAAAGATCACCTATACCACCGGGGCGTCGTCCGGCCACAACAAGAAGGCCACCGAGCTGGTGTTCCTGAACTGGTAGGAATGGAGCGTGGGTGATAAGGTGAGGTGCATGGAACCGGATCCGCCAAAATCGCCAATGGTGCCGCGGGTGCTGCTCGGAATCGGGGCTGCGGCGATCTCTCTACAGGTCGTGATGAACTGTACCGACCCGTCCACCCCGTCTGCTGGCAGGCCGCCCGCCGTTCAAACGGCCGTTAAAGCCCCAGTGAAACCGCCGCCAGAACCGGTGTCCGAGCCACCCCAAGCGGTGGCACCGGAGGGTGAAAAACCCGTGCGGGGTCCTTACGAGCCAGCCCCGTTTAAGGGCCGGAAAGATCTCCTCGCCAAGGCACTGAAGGAGATCGCGGCGGACGAGGATGTCGTGAACTACCGCTGGATCGAGAACCTGTCGCAGCTCCTTGTGGAGCTGAGATGGGATGTATGGGCATTATGGGGCCCCGGCCGCAAGGATGGATTGGCGACCGTAATTTGCATGAAACTGGCCGACTGGGGCGTCTCGACCGGCGTGGCGGTTCAGGTCTACCCAGGCGGCACGGATTTCCACAAAAGCATGGGCTTCTCACGGTGCCCGGACTCGGATCCCGCCACGGCGGACCGGGCCACCGGACGGAAGTGGTGGGAAGAAGATGAAGAAGATGGCGCCGCCAAGGCAAAGTGATGTGGACCATCAAACTCAGGAGGGGCGCTGCCAAATTAGGTGATTCGGGGGCGCTGCCAAATTAGGTGAAAGGGCGCTGCCAAGTTAGGTGGCGCTTTACACCGATTTGACAACTCAACCCGATGGCTCATTGACACCATGCGGCAGCGAGTTTCCTGCATGTAACAGTGACTAGGGATGCAAATAAAAATGAAGTAATATCAATGGGTTATTCCATTTCCAAAATGGCTGCGGCATAGTGCCGCTGGCGGGCCCGCGATCATCCTTTGATTGACTTTTCAGCACCCAAATGGTAAAAATGCGCCCAGCTACGCGGAATCTGGTCGACTAGGCTCTGAAAGCCGACCTAGGCCGTGTAAATCTTCCTCTGGCGTATTTTCTCTGCGGGCGGCATGAGACTGGCTTAAATAACTCCCGGCGGGACTACTGGTTCAGTATGACCTGAGGGGCTTTTTTAGCCGGTGGCGAAGGCCACAGCGGATGAAAATACGGGTGGTGAGGACCTGAAGGAAAGAGAAGTGCTATGGGCGAAGCTTTCAAGGTAAAGGATCTGGCAGTGTACCCCGGTCATGGCGTAGGCCAGATCGAGCGGCTTGAAGAGCGTGAAATTGCCGGTAACCGCATGCGTTTTTTCATTCTCCGGATTCTGAAGAGCGAGATGACCGTGATGATTCCGGTGGACAACGTGGTAACGGTGGGACTGCGCAAAGTGATCGATTCGGCCCAGGTGAACCGCGTGTTCAAGATCCTCAAGGAGCGGGAGATCTCGGTCGATACGCAGACCTGGAATCGGCGGTATCGTGAATACAGTGACAAGATCAAGACCGGTTCGGTTTTCCAGATCGCCGAAGTTCTGCGGGACCTGTGCATCATGAAAATCGAAAAAGACCTTTCCTTCGGCGAGCGCAAGATGCTTGATGAGGCGCGCTCGCTGCTGGTGCATGAACTCGCCATTGCGAAGAAGAAGGCAGAGGCCGATATCCTGGGCGAAGTGGACAAGATACTCGAAAAGACCGCCCAGCGCGCTTCTACCGAGGGTGTGAAGCGTCCGGCCAAGGCGAAGATTCCGATCCAGCAGACCCGTGCCCGTCGCACCGTTCACGCCGCGCAGGCGTAAACACGTCGGCGCCCGGGCGCCATGCAATCTGAAATATCTGCGGCCCCGGTAACGGGGCCGTGGTTTTTGCGGGGGTGATGTGTCCGTTTTGGTCCGGGCGAAACCGCTGCTACTCTCCTTGTCGCCATGCGTTTATTCGCCGTTATTGTGGCCGGGGGTTCCGGAGTGAGGTTCGGGGGACCGGTCCGAAAACAGTACCTGGAACTCGGAGGACGGCCCATTCTGCTCCGCTCAATAGGCCGCATCCGTGAGAGTGTACACCCGGTGAATACTGTGGTTGTAGCTCCGGCGGCCGATCTTGAACTGGTGAGTGCCCTTATTCCGGCGCAATGGCGGGGCAACACCAAAGTAGTTCCGGGCGGAACCGAACGTCAGCATTCGGTTTACAAGGGAATCCAGGCTCTTCCTGAAGCAGAGGATAGCGATCTGATCCTGGTTCACGATGCGGTAAGGCCTCTCGTTTCACCGGCGGCGGTACAGGCGGCAGTGAAAAGTGCCGGCGAGAGTGGCGCATCAACAGTTGGGATCAAGATGCGCGAGACGGTGAAAAAGGTCGGACCGGCATCACCGGACATCATCATGGAGACAGTTGATCGAGCGCCTTTATGGACTGTCCAGACACCGCAGGTATTTCGCGCCGAATGGATAAAGAAGGCCCATGAACGGGCCGCCACTCGCGAAACTCCCGGTACCGACGACTGCCAGCTCCTTGAATGGATGGGCAGGACCGTGAAACTGGTCGCAGGTAATGTGGAAAACATCAAGATCACGACACCAGAAGACCTTGCCGTTGCTGAAGCTTTGGTACGCGGGGACCTGGTGAAGCTTGCGGAGGTTCCGGCCTGACCGGGAGAATGACGAAACTCCGGATCGGACATGGCTATGACATTCACCGGCTTACGGCTGGACGTCGCTGTGTACTGGGTGGCGTGGAAATTCCGTCCGATGTTGGTCCTGATGGTCATTCCGATGCCGACGTGCTCATCCATGCGATCATGGATGCGCTTCTTGGCGCGGCGAGCCTAGGGGACATTGGCCAACTGTTCCCCAATACCGATGCGAAATGGAAGGATGTATCGAGCCTTGTCATGCTACAGGAAGTCTGCCGCCGGGTTCGCGCCGAAGGCTGGGAGATCGTCAACGTGGACTCGACACTCGTCGGGGAAAAACCCAGGGTGATGAAACACGCACCGGAAATGGCACGGGTCATGGCTGCTGAAATGGGCCTTGTGCCGTCACAGATCGGCATCAAGGCGACTACCAATGAGGGACTGGGTGCCATTGGCCGTAATGAAGGCATTGCTGCATTCGCAGTGGCGCTTCTGACCGGTTCCGGTGGAACCGGATCCAGCCGGAGGAACTGAGCAACATGCTGGGGAGGCCAAAGCGGCGCTTTCGCCGGGGGCCCGGTCGCCCTCCGAAGGCGAAGCCACCCAAGGCGGTCCGCAGTCGAGACACACCAGCGATCAGGCTATCGGCCCGGTTGGGTGATCTCGTCAGGACCATTTCGAGCCGGCACGGGATCACAGTGGATGAGATCGCCTCGCTCTACCGCATGAGCCGCCGGACCGTCTACCGGGATCTGGACCTTCTGGACAGGCAAGGATATCCGCTTGTCAAGGAAACCCAGCCTGATGGCCGGCTTCTGATTCGTCTTCAGTCCGGTTTCAGCCGGGCACCGCAACTGACGCTGGGACTTGCGGAAGTGATCTCACTATATGTAATTCGTGCGCAGAGCCATTTTCTTGCGGGGACGAACTTCCGCGCCGATATTGATGCTCTTTTCGAGCGGTTTGAGCGGACGATGTCACCGGGTGATCTGGCTCAGCTTCGGACATTTCACCGGAAATTCTTTCCGCTCCCCGATGCCCCCAAGTCCTATGCGAAACAGATGGATCTGCTGGATGATATTATTGATGCCCTGATCCGGCAGTACGTAGTGACTTTGAGCTACCGGGTGCCAAATGGAGAAATCCATCCACATCGCCTGCGACCATACACGATGCTTACCTACAAGGAGGGATTGTACCTGATCGGATTTTCCGAGACAGCGGGAGCAATCCGCACGTTTGCCGTTGACCGGGTACGCAAATTCGCTGTTAACCGGGGCAGCAAGTTCGATTATCCGGATGATTATGATCCATCGGTCTACTGTTCAGGAAGTTTTGGGATCATCCGGGGCGAGCCGGTCACTGTTCGCATCCGGTTCTCGCCGCGGGTCGCCTCTTTTATTTCGGAGCGGCGCTATGTTGTGGGTCAGAAGATCCGGAAAGAACCAGACGGCTCGGTTGTGCTGGCAATGGTGACCGGTCTTACTCCTGATCTTACTGGCTGGTTGCTTGGCTTTGGTGACGACGCCGAAGTGCTGGAGCCTCGCTCACTGGCAGTGGAAATAGCTGCGCGTCATCACGCTGCCGCGGAAAAGTACAGAAAAATGAAGTGACCCTCGGTTTGAACCATTACTCGCAGCCGCGCTAGGGTAGTCACCGCAAAAGTAAATCCTGTGATCCATCATCTATGACTGAGCCGGTTATTGAAATACGCGATCTTCGAACGCACTTTCCGGTGCGGGGCGGGGTGCTGTCCACGGTAAAGGGCTGGGTCAAGGCGGTGGATGGCGTGGATCTGTCGGTGGCACGGGGGGAAACGCTAGGTCTTGTAGGTGAATCGGGCTGTGGCAAATCCACGCTTGGCCGATCCATCGTCCGGCTGGTGAAGCCGCGGTCGGGCGAAATATGGTTTCGGGGGAAAAATCTCGCTGGACTGGATGAAAGTGAGCTGAGGCCACTCCGCCGCCATGTTCAAATGATCTTTCAGGATCCGTATGCCAGCCTCAATCCCCGGATGACCGTTGAGGAAATCGTCGGCGAACCGCTGGAAGTTCACGGGCTGGTTTCATCCAGAAACGAGCGGCGCGACAAGGTGCGCGAACTGCTCGAACTGGTGGGTCTTCGAGCCGACTCCATGAGCCGGTATCCACACGAATTCTCTGGTGGCCAGCGTCAGCGGGTTGGCATAGCTCGTGCGGTCGCCGTATCGCCGGAATTCATTGTTTGTGATGAACCGGTTTCCGCACTGGATGTGAGCATTCAGGCACAGGTGGTAAATCTTCTCCTGGATCTTCAGGAGCGGATGGGGCTCTCGTACCTGTTCATTGCCCACGATCTCCGGATCGTTGAGTTCATCTCCGGCCGGATCGCAGTTATGTATCTTGGCCGGATAGTCGAACTTTCCCCTGCTGACATGCTGGTGCGTAAACAGTTTCATCCCTATACGTCCGCACTGATGTCCGCAGTACCGGCAGCCGGGCCCGGTGTTGCTCGCAATCGGATCGTCCTGAAAGGCGATGTTCCTTCGCCAATTGATCCGCCCCCAGGCTGTGCATTTCACCCCCGGTGCCCGCATGCCAAGGAAAACTGTCGCACTGAAGCGCCGCCGCTGCGAGAGATAGAGCCGGGACGGCTGGCTGCGTGCCATTTTTCCGAGGAGATTTATGGGAATGCGTGAGAGCCACCGGCGTCTTCTCTGCCTGTCACTCTGTATTTTTCTTCCGTTGGGGATTAGTGCCTGTAGCGGTGGAAAGAAGCGGCGGATGTCCGGACCCACGTATACCCTTGACCGGACCCGGATGCATATCCGGCCGGGGGTTACCATAGAAGTCGAAATTGCCGAAACCGAAGAGAGCCGGGCGAAGGCTCCTGTAGACCAGATATCCCTGTCTGCGGCATGTGGGCTCCTGCTGGCTTTTGGCAATCCACAACCGGGTCGGTTTTCGACCGAGGGAATGAAGATGGATGTAGATGTGGTCTGGCTGGACCGACTTACCGTGGTTGGAGTGGCCTCAGGGTTACGCGCCCCGATCGGGGTTCAGCGGGCCTCTACGTCCTTGAGCCCGGTGCCTGTTACTGAACTGCTCCTGCTTCCTTCCGGTGCCGCTGCCGAACTGGGCATCGTTCAGGGCCAGAAGTTCAAGGTGGACCGGGGCTGATTCTCACCTTCCGCACAAATAAAACCAGTCCATTGTTTCTGGCTTGATGATTGTGAGTGCGTCATAGAGCTCACCCGAACTGCGGTAGCTGCTCGCATGGAGCAGTTCCAGGAGCTGCACGATCTCGACAACCGGGATTGTCACTTGAAAGCGGTCGGTGATGGAAGCAAGGTCAAACTCCACATGCTTCACCGGAAACCGGGTGCTGTAGCCTAGCAACCGGTCCCATAAGAGAGGCTCAAGCTTGCGACGCGTGGTAACAGGGGTGATCAAATCAGTTCGCCGGAACGTGATGCCGAATTCGTTTGCCGAAGTCGTGAGAGGGTCTTTCTGCGGGTAATAGGTGATCGCCTGACAACGGTCCGGGTGATAACGGGTATCCGGACCCGGCAGACTGGCCAAATACCGGCCGATATGACCGATAGGTACATCGGCGGGATTCCACCGATAAATCATCTCGTGTACATTGGCTGTTCCATTGATAAGTGCCTGCCGGAGTGCCTCGATTGAAGGGCTGCAACTGCGCACCAGATCCAGGAACTCTTCCAGTTCCAGGAAATCCTCCTCATCCTGGCGGCCACCGGGCAGACGGGTCACTACACGTATATAGGGGGTGCTCATTCGTTCCTTTTGATGCCTCACATGGCTTGTGCTGGCAAGGCGCCATACTCTGTCAACCGTGAGTGACAGACCAAGCCTAAATAACTAATAGTCCAGTGCCAGATAAGACGTAACTTGTTGATATTAAATGAAAAAATGTCAGCCCTAGCGGGGCTGGATTGGCACTCCGTTTGCTGGTATAACTGCGAACCTGTCTACGCAGACTGGTTGGGCCGTTTGGGATAAAGCCGAATGGGTTGCCTATCAGGCAGCAAATTTCGGTTTCTTTAAGGACAGAACGTGGTAGTGGGAACATTCTTGAATATGCGTGCGACCAAGCTGGCAATTGTTGGATGTCTCTTTATGGCCGTATCGGCTCTGGCGAATGAAACGCCCAAGGATGTGTTTGCAGAAAAGGAACGGGCGATTGCCGCAATCCTTCAGGATCGCAATCTCAACGACAAGGCCCGCCGCGAGAAACTTATTGTGGAAATGCGCGGCAGCTTCGACTACCAGGAGCTCGCGCGCCGTTCGCTTGGAACAAACTGGGAACAGCTTGACGCGAAGCAGCGCAGTGAATTCACGTTGGTGCTCAAGGAACTGATTGAGCACTCCGTTCTTGCCAAAGTGAAGCCGGTTGTCGATTTTTCGGCTGAGGTTGTAAGTGAACTGATAAAAGGAACTCAGGCAACCATTGCTTCGGCAGTTTCCACTGGTAGCACCACTGAGCCGGTGCGAGTCGAATTCCAGCTTACCAATTCACGTGACCGTGGCTGGGTTGTCTACGATATGGTGATTGACGATGTATCCCTGCTTACCAGTTATCGTCAGCAGTTCAGCAAGATCATCCGGGCTGAATCGTTCGAGTCACTCATGGGCAAAATGAATGCCCGGCTCCAGAAAACCCGTCAGCAGCTTGCCGCGGCAATGTAATTGCTCGATCGGTCGCTATCCATAGTCTCCCGAACCGGTATTTTCCCGCCTTTTCAGGCCATATATCAGTCGCTTTGATTCCAGACTGGCATCGCTTTCATACATCGAATTATCGTGCTACCCGTCCCGGCCGCCGGACCTTTTGAGGGGAAAGAACTATCATGCCCGATACGAACGGACTCGATTTTTATGATCTGGAAGAGCTGCTAACGCCAGAGGAGCGCATGGCGCGCGACTCGGTCCGATCGTGGATCAAGGACCGTTACATGCCTACGGTCCGTGAGAGCTGGCAAACAGGGACGTTCCCCAAGCAACTGGTTCCGGAACTGGGTGAACTTGGCATTTTTGGCGCGTCCATACGGGGGTATGGTTGCCCCGGCATGAGCGAAGTTGCCTACGGGCTGATCATGCAGGAACTGGAACGGGGGGATTCGGGCCTGAGATCATTTGCCTCGGTGCAGAGCGGGCTCACCATGACAGCCATCAACAAGTACGGATCCGAGGAACAAAAGAAGAAGTTTCTGCCAGAGATGCGGGCCGCAAAACTGCTGTTCTGTTTTGGTCTTACTGAACCGGATTATGGCTCAAATCCGGGTGGAATGGTTACCAATGCGCGTACAGATGGGGACAGTTATGTCCTGAATGGCGCCAAGATGTGGATTACCAACGGATCAATAGCCAACTACGCCGTTGTATGGGCCAAGCTGGACGGTTACCAATCATCTGACATCCGGGGCTTCATCGTTCCAGCAGATACCAAAGGGTTCAAGGCAATGGACATGCATGGAAAGCTCTCCATGCGGGCTTCGATTACAAGCGAACTGGTCCTGGAGGACGTGCGAATTCCGAAGGATCATATCCTGCCGGGCTCGAAGGGGCTGGGGTCCCCACTGGGCTGCCTAAATCATGCACGATATGGAATTGCCTGGGGAGCGCTGGGGGCGGCCACGGCCTGCTATCTGGAGGCGTTGAACTACACGAAAAACCGGGTCCAGTTTTCCCGGCCCATTGCCGGTTACCAGCTTGTGCAAGAGAAACTCGCCTATATGGTGACGGAAATTACCAAGGCGCAGCTCCTGGCCTGGCGTGTAGGGCGTTTGTTCGAGGCGAAACGACAGACTCCGCAGATGATCTCACTCGCTAAACGAAACAATGTCGAGATAGCACTCAATATTGCCCGGATGGCCCGTGACATGCTGGGTGCTAATGGCATTACTGATGAATATTGCGTTATGCGACACATGTGTAATCTGGAAACGGTAAAAACCTATGAAGGCACTCATGACATGCACACACTGATCATTGGTGAAGCGGTGACAGGTCTACCGGCGTTCACGTGATATTTTCCGGGTAATGACGATCGTGCAGCCGAGCAGGGCGCCAAGATAGACCACGGTCAGGCCAAATCCAGCAGGGTGGCCTACCCATCGGGCCACGTAGCCAACAGCTGGAGTCAGGACGAGTATTCCAGCCCCTGCAGCAAAAGTAAGCATCGCGGACACGGGAGCCGCTGCTCCTGGTATGCGAGTTGTTGCTACAGCAAAAAGCGTAGCAAAAATGCCCGAATAAGAAGCCCCGAGAGCAACCATGGCTGTTCCGGCCAGCGAGTCGGGTCCCAGCAGCAGAAGCATTCCCGAAAGCACCGAGCTGGTAGCAAGCAGCAGGAGAAGCCGTTCTGGTGAAATGCGGGTTGCAAGTCCTATCACGGCTAGCCGGCCAATTGTTAGTGCCAGCCAGAAATTGGAGAGGGCTGCTGCTGCCGCTATTGAGTCGAGACTTCTGGATGCTTCCAGGAAACGGACGCTCCAATTATTTGTGGCTACTTCTGCGCCGACATAAAAGAATATGGCGAGGGCTGTCAGTGCGACTACTGGATCAGTCCACGGCGAATGCAGCCGATCGGACACCTGACCCACGTTCTGGCGTCCAGTTCCCCGTGAATGATCGGGAAACCGGAGCAGGAGATAAAAGGGGAGTGGAAGAAATGCCGCCACTCCGGCCATTATGTACACCTCTTCCCATTCATGCCCTGAGGCAATCCAGTATCCGGAAAACCTGGGCCCCAGCAGTGCCGAGATGCCAAATGAAGAATGGAGAACATTCAGGGCGAATGCTTGGCGGCGCGGGTAGAGATCAGCCATGCCGGCGTTGGTGGCAATTTGAAGGAATGCGCCGCCTACTCCATAGAGGGCCATTCCGGCGGCGGCTGTTGGGTATGTCCCTCCGGCACCGACCATTATCAGGCCAATCGCCAAGACCGAGATGCCCGGAGCAGCGAACCACTTCAACCCGATCCGTCCGGAGAGCGCCCATCCGGCCGCCGTGGATAGGAGAAAGCCAGCCGCCATCCACATAAACAGTGTTCCGACTGCGGCTTCATCGGTGCCAAATCCGGCAGCCATCGCGGTCACTGCGGGACCAAATATGGTGAGTCCCATGGCATAGGCCGCTACTCCCAGACACAGCCCCGCTGCCAGCATGTGACGCTTCATGATCTCAGCGAGGTTTCCTTTCCCTCGACAGCCGAACTACCCGGCTTTCATTGGAAACGAAAGCGTCTGCCAAAACACTGAGGCCCCGGCATGAGCCGGAGCCTCAGTAGTATTATAGGCCCTGTAGCTTACTTCAGTTTGGCTAGTTCTTCCTCGGCCATCTTGGCGGTGAGCGGGTCGTAGCCGTCCTTCACAACCACTTCCTGGCCTTCCTTGGTGAAAATGAATCGCATGAACTCACGGACCAGAGGATCCAGCGGTTCATTGGGCTTCTGGTTGATGTAGACATACATGAAGCGCGAGAGCGGGTAGTTCCCTTTCAGGGCATTTTCGTAACTCGGCTCATAGAATACCAGTTTCTGCGTGGCTCGCTTGAGTGCACTCTGAGGCTGCTTTTTCGACAGTGCGACCATCTTAACACCGGAAGTCCGGTAGCCGATACCGCTATAGCCGATACCGCCGATATCCTCGGTGACGCCTTGAACAACAGCAGCCGACCCGGGCTGCTCCTTCACTGACGACTTGTAGTCACCCTTGAACAGCGCAACTTCCTTGAAGAAACCATAGGTACCAGACGCCGAGTTACGGCCATAAAGACTGACTGGCCGGTTCGCCCACTCGCCGGTAAGACCTAGCTGGCCCCAGCGGGTAATATCCGAGTTGCCGCCCAGCCGCGTGGACGAAAAAACGGCATCCACCTGTTCCATGGTCATTTCCTTGATCGGGTTGTCCTTGTTCACATAGACGGCCAGTGCATCAATAGAGGTGCGGTATTCGGCCGGCTTGTAGCCAAACTTCTTTTCAAACTTGTCGATTTCTTCTTCCTTCATTGGACGGCTCATGGGGCCGAGCTGCGCGGTGCCGGCGATGAGCGCTGCCGGGGCTGTGGATGATCCCTTGCCCTCCACTTGTATCTTCACATTCGGATAGTATTTAGCGAAACCTTCACCCCACAGGGTCATCAGGTTATTCATCGAGTCTGAGCCAACCGAGTTCAGGCTGCCTGAGATGCCTTGCACTGATTTGTAATCGGGGAGGTTTGGATCAATCTGGACGGTGCCGGGTGCGCCGGCACCATGGGAAATCACTGCGCTGGCAAATAGGGCGACAACGGCCGCTGCCGTCACAATAGGGCGGCGACGGCTCACGATTCTGTTCAGTTCCTTGTGCATTGCTCTGGTTCTCCTGTGCTTGGGGACGCTCGTCCCTCTTCTGCGTGGAACCCTATCGAAGATTTATGACAATTATGTGACGGCGCTGTTTTGTTGTTTCGACACCAGCCTGATGAAATCAGGCAATCTTGCCGATTCCAGTTCTAATCCGGTTTCAAAGGCTTTTATGGCGTTTTGGGGGCCCAGTACCGGCACCGTCTCGCGCAGGAATTTTTCCTTCAGTTCTGTTTCCATGTCTGGCGAGCAGAATGAGCCAGCTGGCAGATCCACCTGGGCTGTTTCGGTTGCCCCATCGTTAAACTCTACCGTCACCCGGTTGGGAAAATAGAGCGGAATGGAACTGCGAGACGGTCTTTTTGGTATTGCGCTGGTACTTCGCCGGCGGGTCATGCTGGCAATGGCCTTTATCCATCCTGTCGCTTCCCTGGGCGTAATGAGCGTCGAACTGTACTCCTCCGAATAGCGCCGTACTAGCCGAGGAATGTCGGATGGCGTGATTGCCGACAGGGCACCACGACCCGCTCCCGCAGCCCGCAGGCTCCCGATGGTTTTCAGGGTGAGAGCAGGCTCATGAGTGACGATGGTCTGGGAAGCGAGATGGCGAATATCGGATGTACGCTCGGCAAGCCATTCCGGGTACATCTGCTCGCTGGTGAGCCTGCCAACCAATAACCGGATGGCGATCGTAACAGCGAGATCGAAGTTGACATTGACTGGCATGACCGTGCCTGTCGACCTGGAATACTCGGAAGCGAACTTCGTCGCCTCTAGCCCAAGCTTGGTGGTTCCGGCCTTTACTCGACGTATCCTTTTCGGGTCGATACGGCCCCGGCGCCGCTCGATTTCATCAATGGCTGAACAGGCTGTCTGGAAATAATGGCAGCCGGGGACGGTCTTGACGGCAAGGGTCTGCATTACCCAGAAGTCGCCCAGCCCTCCCATCATTGAAGGAAGCGGTACGTAGCTGAAACGCTTCCAGAACCCCCGGCGGTCTTCGATAATGTCTGGCGCACCTGTCATTCCAGCACGGGCGAAATAGGCTGCCTGGATTCCCGTAGCTGCTGGAAGCGCAGCTGACAGCAGCTTGGATGTTGGCACCATAAACCCAGGCTGTAGTGCAAAATTTGGCTGTGATAGTGCAATCGCCATGGCATGAGTCGCCTGCTCTGCTGTCAGCCGCAGAATTCGGGCCGCGGCAGCGGAAGCTCCGATGAGATGTATAAAGGTCCACATCTGGCCATTCAGTGGTCCGAGGATGCTGGAGGCTCCAAGCCGGCCGCCTATTTCATTTGCAGCGACGACGGCTGACAGGAATGTTTGGGTATCGGTCCCTTCATGCTCTGCTATGGCAAGCGATGCGAATACGGCGGAATGGCAGGTATGCCCCATCCAGACGATATCATCGAAGTCTTGGGCCATGGAGTAACAGGCATTTGAAAGAACAGCCTCATGGGGAGCATGGCGGGTTCCAGTGGCCAGCGCCGTTGAACGTCCCTGACCCAATGAAAATCCACCAATGCCCGCCGCGATGGAGGCAGTTTCATGAGATCGTGCCGCTCCGTGCAGTGCAGCTACCATGTTCAGAACCTGGTATCGGGCCGCACGGACCGAGTCGGGTGGAATATTTTCATAGTCCAGATCGGCCACCCAGCGACCCATTTGGACAAGGTAAGGCTCAGACATGATGGTTTCTCCCTTGCTGGACCAGATTTTATGCCGGGTGCACCCTTTGCCGGAAGCATAAAGATGGGGAGAGTTCAGAAAAAATAACAGGACCGGATACCATACGATATCCGGTCCTGTGTACCTTGGTTCGGGATTCGCCTGAAGTTTTCTAGTAACCCAGATTCTTCAGCTCCGCGGCCATCCCTTTGAAGAACCCCTTGGCGTCGAACCAGCCGGTGGAGCCAAGTAGCTGGTTTACTTCATCCAGGTGATTTGCATTCAGATTGACGTTCTTGACAGTTCCCCATTTGGCCGACTCCCGGTTGACAAGACCGTCATTCGGGACTGGATCAACGATACCGGTCAGAAACATCAGTGCGTCTGTGGGGTCGAGCGAAATATTAACGATACTTGTTCCGCCATAGCTCCAGTAGAGGACGCCGGGGACATTTGTGGTCACTTGGTTCCACTGGGAAGTAAAGCCACTGGTGAGATCGCGCAGACCGGCTACCACATCCTGTGGAAGCGTTAGTTTCCCGCTTACGATGGCACCGCCAACGGATGAAACGAAAGCGGCGATGGCGTCTCCCACCGGTCCAGTCAGCTTCACCACGGTATTGACGAGCGGGTAGATAAGATCTGACATGACCGCTCCCCTGTGCGGAGTGGCGACAGTGACAACTGCAGCTACCTTGCTTGATCCCAACCGGTAGCGGGTGGCGTAGCGTGCATCGAGTCCACCCATGGAGTGTCCAACAATGATTACTTTCTGCGCGCCGCTGATGGCCAGTATCTGTTCAATCTGGTCGGCGAGCTGGTTCCCGCGCGTCTGGACTGAATTAAAGGCGGACACTTCGGTGGTATAGACCTTATGCCCTTCATTCCTGAGCGTACCGGCGATCTGGTAGAAGTAGTCGATGCCAAGAAGGGAATCGAAGCCACTGAAACCGTGCGCGAGAACGATAGGGTATTTGGTGCCCACTTTTGGGGGCGTACTTCCGCCAGCGTAGGCGGCAGTGGGTAGTGTCATCATTGTGATGGCAAGCAGGATGAACAGGTTGGTGCGGTTACAGAACTGCATGATGCTTTCTCCTCAGGTAGAAACCGGCAGACTTCATGTAGTGGGTGCCGGTTGCGGTCTTGTTATGCGGGCAAGAATACAGTTTTGTTTGCGCACCCATCAGATAGCGGGAGTCATGTTGAGCCATGACTGGAGTCACGTTTTTTAGATGCGACGCGTCATGAATTAAATTCATGGCATTGCCGTCGGCAATTTGCCGCTGGAGAACCCATTCTTTGGGCGGTATCTTTGGTCCAAAGGTTGAAATGACCCCTATTCGAGTCGCCATCTGTGACGATCACCCGGTCTTTCGCTCTGGACTTGCGGCTGTTCTGGCTGCTGAACCCGATATCGACGTATGTCTGGAAGCGGGTACGGTAGCGGAGTTGAGGGAACGTCTTCAGTCAGCTTCGGTGGATTTGTTATTACTTGATGTGGAGCTACCAGGTGAAAGCGGAATTGAGGCGCTCCCAACGCTTCTGGATGGGCGGCGCGTGCTCATGCTTTCGGCTCATGACGATCCACGCCGTGTAAAGGCGGCGGTGGAGGCTGGGGCATGTGGTTTTGTCCGGAAAGATGCCGCGCCCAGGGAGTTGCTGAAGGCCGTACGTGATGCCGCAGCTGGGAAAACCGTGATGAGCGCGGATCTTGCAATTCGGCTTGCTGATGCCTTGCGTTCGGACCCCGACTCTCGGGAATTTCGCCGTATCGTTGGTACGTTTACGCCGCGGCAGCGTGAAGTCATGGCGCTTGTGGGCGAAGGGCAAAGCAACCGTGAGATTGCCGAACGGCTCTTTCTCAGTGAAGGCACGGTGAAAAACCACGTTACCCACATCCTGCAGGCGCTTCAGCTTCCAGATCGTACCAGGCTGGCAGTATTGGTTACCCGCTATGGAGCTGGCCGGTGAACGAATGGTTCGGCCTGCTGCGCCGTCTTCAGGAGTGGTTTCTTCTGGATTGGCTGGAAAACTGGCCACTTCGTCACTGGCCCGAATCCCCGATCTTTATCATCGGCACGTTTATCATCATGGTCGTAGGCGGAATGTTTCCGCTGGATATTCCACCCAAGCGTTACATTCATTATTCGACGGGCGTCGCAGGCGTAGCTGCATTTTTCATTATGGGACCAAGGGCCATATGGGTGCTGCTTGCGGCGACGGTGGTGAGAAACCTGATTTACCACACGATTTGGCCACGCCGTTGGCGGGAATGGTCGTTCCAGCGTATCGCAAATCAGCCCTTTTCGGTTGGATGGGCACTGTTGTCAGCAATTGCCGCAATGCTGGCCACACACTGGTTCCACCTGAAAACCGGCGACGGCCAGTACCCCGTGCCTATCGGTGAAGTGGTGCTTGATCTGAAATATGCCTTTCTTCTTTTGGTTCTCTGTAATGTCTACCTGGTAATGAGTGAATTTGGAGTCTGGCTCCGGCACCGGCAACGTCCGCGGGAACTGCTTCAGGTGCCACCTCTTGGTGTTTTGTACAGTGACATCGCCGTTTTTATCACCATTGCTGTTCTGGTGGCACCCCTGAATTACGCGGCGGTAAAGGCATATGATCCCCGCTACCCCAACGCGACAATGTTCTGGATGAGCTGGGGATTTTATCTCAGTTTTGCCGTCCAGATCCTGATACAGAGACGTGAACAGATTGTAAATCTGGTTCGGGAGCTGGAACTGAAGCAGAAACTCGCAGCTGTTGGTGAAGTAAGCGCCCGAATTGCCCATCAGTCCCGGCATGAACTTGGTCTGTTTGGCATGAGTCTGCATCAGATTGAGCGTCATGCCAAAAAACTTCCCGAACCCTCGCGCAGTCTCCTGCATGAAGAGTTATTCCGGCTTGAAGTTATGAGAACACGGCTCAGCCGCATGCTGACGAACGTGCTCCGTACCGATGACGATATGACAGAAGGAGGCGCGGGGGCAGTGCCTTATCGCACCGTCATGGAACTGGCCGCTGTCGAGACTGAGCGGCTGGCTCCACGGGCAGCTGAATTGGGGATACGGCTGGAACTCAAGGTCAGCGGAGACGGCCAAGACACCAGCACTCTCCGTGATCCAGAGCAGTTTTCCCAAGGGCTTTTTAACGTGATTGACAACGCGCTCTCAGCCGCCCGTCATACGGTGACAATTGAAGTCACCACAAAAGGCAGGGAAACGGAAATAACCGTCATGGACGATGGTCCCGGTATGACGGGAGAAGTGCTTACCCGTGCAACGGACCCGTTTTTTACCACTAAATCGGGCGGTACCGGTATGGGACTCGCAGTTGCCCGTGCTGTCGCCGATGCCGAAGGTGGCATACTCGAAATCCGGAATCGTTCTGAAGGCGGGCTTGAGGTGATGTTCAGATTGGGGAAATAGCCTGTTTACTGCTTTGGCTGGGCTCCAATGGCAGCGGGAGGGCCCAGAATGCTCGTAACGGAGGGTTTTGACAGGTAGCGGTTTGCTACTCTGGTGAGATCGCCAGCTTTCACGCTCTGTATCCTCCGGGGAAATTCGCTGTCATAGGTCCAGCCGAAACCGGCCAGTTCATAGAAAGCGAGATAAAAGGCCTGATCCATATTCTTTTCGTGCGCCAGGTGAAACCGGCCAAGAAACTTGTTTCGGGCAAATTCGACTTCCGCCGGACTGATTTTTTCTTTCCGTAGGCGCAGCACCTGTTCGTCGAATCCGGAAAGAACCGCCTGCGTATTCTTTGGGTCGGTGGCGATATAGAGCGTAAAGCCCGTCGGGTCGAAACCGTGAGGAAAATTCGCATAAGTAGTGTAAGCAAGTCCCTGCTTATCGCGCAGTTCGACAAAAAGCCGTGACGAAAGCCCCTGCCCGAGCAGTGCCGAAAGTACCTTGAGTGCGGGATAGTCCGGGTGCATGACCGGAACGGTCAGATATGAACGAAATACATGCGTCTGCTCGGTGGGGCGGGGTGTTTTGACCGTTATGGGAGAAGCAGGTGCAGTCGCCGCCTTGCGGGCACTTTTCAGCAGTTTCTGAAAGCTCTCGGCAGTACCCTCACGTTCCATTGAAAAGGCGGAATCGAAGTGGTCCCGGATTGAATCGGGTACAACATTTCCGACAACGGCTACCACCATCGTAGCAGGGTTTACCTGTGCCTGGTAATAATCGATGAGTTGCTTGCGTGTGAGCTTTGGGAGGGCTGTCTCGATTCGTTCACCAACATCTCCGTAGCCATGACCCGGATAGAGATTGAGCAAAAGTTTTTCATTGGCCAGCCGCTCCGGACGATCCCGGCTGCTCACAATGCCTTTCAATATGAGTGACCGCTCTATTTCCATGTCCTCGGCTGTCAGCAACGGCCTGTAGATCACGTCACTCAACAGCTCCAGCATCCGGTCCTGATCGCCGCGGATACCCTGTGCGGTAATTTCCAGATAGTCGTTTTCGGCCCGGGCCGAGATATCGATGCCATTCTCTTCTGCGTAAGCGGCGAACTCGGCAGCATTTCGTGAACCAGCTCCCTTGGTCAGCATGCGCGCCAGCAGATCTGTCATTCCCGGAACAGGCTGAAGACGGTTTCCGCCCTTGAACAGTATACGTATGGCAAGCACATCATTGGAGGGGTTCGCCCGGACAATCAGTGTTCCGCCCAGTTTGAGCCGGTACTCTTTTGTCTCCAGTTTCTGTGCTGATGGAATATCCGTTGACGGCTGCGAAACGGAGGTTTCGGCCTCTTTGGTCGTTGGCAGTGGGGCGCGTTTGGCCGGTGTAATCGTGACGGCAGGCTCCAACTTTGCCAGATCAAATGCCTCTGGCAACACTCGGCTTACGAGTGTCCGCTTGGCACGGAGATATTGCTTCACAGCTGTTTGAACGGCCCGGGCATCGGTATGTTCCAGGATGGGCAGATATTCATAATAAAGTTCTGGGGAGGCGACAGTTGCATACCAGCCAAGCGAGAAGGTGATCCCTTTGGAGGACTCGGTATCATAAATGAACTGGCGGCGGGTCTGTTCAATTACCTTACGAAGCTCGTTGGGTTGGGGACCTTCGGTCCGGAGCAGTTCGATTTCCTCGAGGATAGCGGCTTCGACGCGGGCGGCCTTTTCTGGCTCGCATACTGCCAGTACCGCGAACACGCCGCCATCACGGCTGTTCATTGAATAGGCACTTACGCTGTTGGCGATCTGCTCGCGTCGCACAAGTCGCTGGTGAAGACGTGAAGATTCACCCTGTCCCAGCACCTCAGCCGCCACATCCAGGGCGACTGACTCTTGGAGGATCCCTGCCGGGACCGTCCGCCAGGCAACGGCCACATAGGCCTTCTTCACGCCCATACGGGAATCAGCACGCCGTTCTTCCGTAGGCCAGGGTTCAGGCGGTGCTTCCACTGGAGATGCCCCACCAGTACGTCCGGTGCGAAAGTGCTTTTCGACCAGATTCTTGACTGTTTCTGGGTCTACTCCTCCGGCGACAACCGTGATCAGGTTACTCAGGGAATAGTGCTGCTCGTAATAGCTGAGAATGCTCTCTCTCGAAATCGAGGCGATGTTTGATGCAGGACCGAGGGTATCCAGCCGGTAAGGATGTTGACGGTAGGCAAGGCTGTTCAAATTCATGAACAGACGGCGCATCGGGCTGTCGTTGGCCCGATTGATCTCCTCTATCACCACCTTGCGTTCCTGTTCCAGTTCATCTGCAGGGATGGTGGCGTGCTGGATCATGTCGGCATGGATTTCCAGCATCCGCTCGAATTCGGACGCCTGTGCTGTAACGAAATAGTTGGTAAAGTCGCTGGAAGTGGAAGCGTTAATATCGCCACCCGCGCCCTCAAAAGCCACATCTAGGTCACGGGGTCCGAATTTATCGGTTCCCTTGAAAAGGAGGTGTTCAAGAAAATGTGAAACGCCATTATTGGCTTCTGTCTCGTCGGCTGAACCCACCCGGACCCAAGTGTTAATTGTTACATTGGAATTTCCTGGTACTGGACGGACGATCAGCGTCTGGCCACTTGGCAGCACCCACATTCTTGCACCGTCGGGAAAAGTTTTCTCGGTTCCTGTTACAGGGCGGATCGGACGGAATAGTTTGGGTGCGGTTTCTGGCGGGGCACCGGAATCGGATTTTGAACCGCAGGCGGCAAAGGTCATTGTGAGCAATAAACCACCAGCAAGGCAGGTGGTAATCAATCTGGACGACATGGTCTCTCCGGGGCCGCAAGAAAGGCAGTTGTCGCGGCTGGAACAGCTTATCCGGCCACCCATTCAGGGCAATGCCTGCGGGGAACTATGACTGAAAAACGTTAAAGAAGTATGAAGGTGAGCAGAATATTTGCCGCCAACCGGGATTACCGGATAAATCAAACTGCTCTGGCTGCGGTCTTTTAGCGGTAAGGCTGTCAGAATAATTAAAGCCCTTGGAGGAACTGATGCCACCGGCATTGGGTGAAGACAATCTCGACGACCCGGTCGTTAAATATGTTCGCAGGGGTGTGGTGACATTGCTTACCAGCCAGACAGTCGCCGAGGCTCTTTCTGCGCTTCGGTCTCAAAAGCCTGAAGAAGGCGTCGTATATCTTTATGTTGTTGACGAGCATGGGAAGCTGAAGGGGGTTGTGCCGACCCGGCGGCTGCTGGTTTCAGAGCCGGACACTCCGGTTTCCAGCCTCATGGTTACTCAAATTGTAACACTACCGGACACGGCCACGGTAATGGTTGCCTGTGAGCAGTTCCTGTTGCACCGGTATCTGGCATTTCCGGTTGTCGATTCTGAGGGAGTGCTGCTCGGATCTGTCGATGTGACGCTTTTTACTGATGAGATGTTTGAGCTTGCGGAGCGTCAGGCGAGTCGGGATGTGTTCCAGCTTATTGGTGTTCATTTGTCGAAAGTCCAGGGCGCAAACGCGTGGGCGGGTTTTCGCGACCGTTTTCCCTGGCTGCTATGCAACATCAGCGGCGGGATCGCTGCTGCATTGATTGCGGGGCTTTATGAGCAGCTTCTTGCCAGTGCGGTGGTATTAGCACTTTTTATTCCTGTCGTGCTGGCTTTGGCGGAAAGTGTAAGCATCCAGTCCATGAGCATGACCATTCAGGGATTTCATGGGCATGCACCCAAATGGCGTGAACTCCTGAATTCGCTCTCCCGGGAGTTCAAGACCGCTTTTCTGCTAGGTGCAGCAAGTGGTGCTGTCGTGGGAGGTGTCGTTTGGCTCTGGCGGGGCGCACCGCAGGCGGGGCTGGCGGTAGCCGTAAGCATTTGCTTATCCATGATAACGGCATGTCTTCTGGGTATTCTTCTGCCAACGGCTGTTCGTGCGTTGAACCGAGATCCAAAGATCGCCTCGGGCCCTATCGTGCTGGCTAGCGCCGATATGGTTACACTTCTGTTTTATTTTAATCTGGCGGGGTGGATGCTTGGGTAACTGTTCAGATGCTGTCCAGAGCCATACCAAGGTTCCGGCGCTGCAGAAAGTAGTCCTCACTGACGCTATAGCGAAGTAGTTCGCCGAACTGGGGCTGTTCCCTGAACAGGTCGGGCCAGGTTTTCGGATCTGGTAGTGGTTCCTGTTGAATGACACCAAGCCTTACAGCCGTCCGGATCAGGGCTGGTTCAAGATGGCCGCACATGACGAGACCAAACCGATCGCGGGAACACTGGATCCCGTCCAGCCAGGACTGGACAACGACACGGGTGTGGGCTTCCCTGTACTTGGGAAGCTTCGCCTGAAGCTCTTTTCGTAATCCGCGCGATATTTCCTTTTCGACGAGTTTGACGTCTCTTTTGATCGCCGCCGGATCGCCGCCAATCTTGAAATTTTCATCGATAGCCCGTCCGTATAATGCCAGCAGCCGGTGAACGGTATCAGCATCGAGACGGCTCAGGGCCCAAGACCCATCTACCAGGGCAAACAGTGATCGTGCGGCAACAAAGGAGGCTTCTGGGCCTTTTACGGTTTCAAAAAGCTGGTCGCCAATCAGCACTACCGGGCCCTTGGGACCACGCTCTATACCCATTTGAAGGGGACGCCGCGTATCGCGGACGAAGATGAGATTTTCAACCGGACCAATCTGTTCCATTACCCGCTGGATTGCTTCGGGTATCGTTCCAGCGGCGAGTGGCTCAGGCCGTACACCGAGTTTGACAAAATCGGTGGGAAACGACTTGCAGATAGGCATGGCCAGCTGGGGCAGAAACTCGTGAAGGAAATGCTGGCAGGCAGGGTGCCAGAACTGTCTGCCGGCTTGTGCAGGATTGAACTTCCCTTTGGGGGCATTCGGCTGGTTTCTTTTTTGGGCGGCCACCCAGTCAGCGATGTCTGTCGTGGGACCGGTGAGTGCAATAAGTGCCTGGCCAGCACAGAAGCGCTTGTCGAAGTCGGTCGAATAAATTGTAGCCAGTGTGTCGTAGGTATGGAGATGGAATGGATCAATGTGAAGGATTGCCTGATAGGCCTTGATCGCCTCACCGATGGTGGCCACATTTTCCCGGAAAATACCGGCGAGCATCTCATGCAGCTCCAGATTTTGCGGATCCAGCCTGATTGCCCGCCGGATTTCCATAATGGCGTCATCCCGGCGATTAAGGTATGCCTTGAGTATCCGGGCCCGCCGGATCAGAAACGGAACCGCTTCACGAGGGTTATCCTTGCGCATCGAGTCGGCGAGCTTTTCGAGTGTCTGCTCGGCCTTTTCCCATTCACCGTTCTTTTCATGCAGGGTAACCATCGCTTCGGCCGTTGCGGACGCTTCTGTTCCCTGCTGCTGGGCCTGCTCCAGATAGGTTTGGGCGGCAGTGGAATCACCCTTGGCAATAGCGATCTTGCCGAGTAGCGCATTGGCTTGTGGCATTAATTTGGTGTCGGCTCGGCCTACCTTAATGAATCGTTTGAGTAGTTCCTCAGCTTCTTCTGTTTTACCAGCTGAGAAATCCGCTTCTGCAACTTTGAATAATGCCTCAGGTGTATTGCTATCCAGATCCAGAACTTTCCGGTATTCGACTAGTGCCTTGGCGGAGTCCCCTGCATGAGTACCCAGGTTTCGGGCGATCTCCAGGCGGTATCTGGCGGCCTTGGTATTGTCCATCAGGGATTCGGACTGATGGGCCAGAATCTCCAGTGCGGTATTGGCCCGGTCGACCAGTCCTCGCGCCATGGCCAGTCGCACGACGGCCTCAAGTGCGTCGCTGGCAGTGGGATCTTCGCGGACCACAGCTTCCCAGGACCGGAGTGCTTCGTCGGATTTGCCGCTGTTTTCATGGGCATGGGCGATCCGTTTCAGGATTCCGCTACGGAACTGGGGAGTTTCTTCGGTGGCATTCTTGAGAACCTGCTCCAGTCGCTGTGTGAAGGCGGCCCAATCGCCCTTCTGGCCGTCATACTCGGCCAGTGACATCAGCGCATCCCGGTGAGTCGGCTGGTCTTCGATGACACGCAGAAATGCTCCGCGGGCCTGCTCGGCATCACCCATTGCCTGCAGGCAGACCCCCATCATGTAATTGGCATCGGCGCGAATTCGCGGCTCTGACTTCTGGATGCCAGCGCCAAAGGCCTTGCGAATGATTGGAAGAGCCTTGCCATAGTCTTCTTCCCGGAACAGTTTCTCTGCCTGAGCCATGAGAGCGGCGGGGTGAGTGTCGTCCAGTTCGGCTGCAGTGGCGTAAAGTTGTTGGGCCTTGTCCGCGTGGCCGAGCACGGTTTCGTACAGTTTGGCGGCCTCAATAAGGTCAGCCACCTGCTTTTTCTCGTCAGCGATCATCGCTGCACGTTTTTCGAGAAGTGGTGCCAGTGTTTCCGGCCTGTCGAGAGCACGGGCGGTATCAATGGTGGCAGTAAGCATAGCGGCCTTATCGGTGGCCGAATCGAGTTGTGAGGAAGCCCAGGAAAACACTTCCCCAAGATCGGCTTCGGTAAGCTGGCGATCAATGGCGATCCGTGCCGCGTCGGATACAAGCCGTTCGGCAGCTGAGGCTTCAGTGTCAGGACACCGTGCTTGTAACATGAGGGAGCGAAACAGCTCTGGCCAGTCGTTCCGTGTCCGATGGAACCTGGCCAGTGCCGCGTGTCGAGCCGAAATTTGTGGTTCCAGACCAACCAGTGCTTCCAGGTGAAGTAGCTGGCGTTCGGGTTCACGCAGTTCCTCGCCGTAAATCGTTGCCAAGCGTTCACGTACGGCGATTTGCTCGCTTCGTTGAAGTTGTGGCTCCATCGCTTCGAGGGCTGACGCCAGTTCGGCGGAATTCCCCTGCTGCTCAAGCAGTGACACCTTCATCTGGTGTGCACTAATACAGGCAGGGTCGAGTGAGAGAGCTTCATCCAGAATGCGTTTTCCGGCTTCCTGATTTTTTTCCAGATCAATGCTGATTCGGGCGAGGTCCACCGTAGCAAGGGCCTTTTCGACAGGTGACGTCGCTTTTGCGAGCCTGCGCTCGGCAAACAGGCGGGCATCATCGCTGCGCCCAAGCTCTGCCGAGAGTCTCCCGATAAGCGATACTACGATTTCGCTGTCAGGATTGAGCTTGAACACTTCCCGTGCGGCATCGAGGGCCGCTTCCTTGCGGTCTGGCAGAGAAGCAAGGAGTTGGGCCCGGTCTGTGAGGAGTTTTTCACGCTTTGGGCCGGCCACTCCGCTTGCCAGCAGCTTCTCGATGGCAAGAAGTCCGAGTTCGGTATTACCGGCTTCCAGGGCCACATGGTGAAGAGACTCCAAAATGCCTGTTCCGGAATCTCCGGATTTTACGCGGGCCGCGAGGAGTGGGAGGAGCCGGGAACTGGTGCCGCCCAATCCAATTCCTTCCCAGATCAGGTCATCCAGTCCATCCATGCCACGGCCGAGCCGCTCGTGAAGCGCGACTTTCAGTTCCCAATGACCGAGCGAAGGCTTCCGGGAGCTTAGGCGGGCATAAATACGCTCCATGTCCGCCATAGAAAGCCCACCGCCTCGCAATAACGTTTCTATATAGGCAGTCTCAGCGATTTCATCGGTACCTGGCAGTTCAATGAGAAGCCGTCGGGCATAAGCGGATTCTTCCACATCGGCTGAAGCCGCCCGCTCGGCCAGCAGTCTTAGCTTGACGGCATTAAGGACTGGCTCCAGTGCAATCAGTGCCCGGCCGCAGAAGCGGTCCGGAACCAGCGCCAACCGGGAATCGGTGATGAGTTCAGGACTGGTCGCTAGCAGTGAAACAAACCGCTCTACTTCGGAAGGTGATTGCGGGGTACCCGATGCGAGATATGCCTGAATGTCTTCAATCTGTTCGGCGGGAGTGCGTTGCTCGAACCGGGTACGTTCGAGATTCTGGCGGGCTGATTCGAGTGAAGGATCGAGTTCGATAGCCTTTTCGAAGTTGTCAGCTGATTTTTTGATGAACTGGAACCGGTCGCGCCAGATTTCACCAATGAGCTGGTGCAGGGCGGCAGCGTAGCGGCGGTCACGGGTCATCTGCGCCTCGCGAATGTAGACTTCTACAAGGTCATCCCAGTTCTTCTGTGTGGGCGAAAGCCGTGACAGGTGATTGATCACCATCTGGTTTGCTGGATCGAGCTCCAGAGCCTGTCTCAAATTGTCGATGGCCAGCGAGAGATCCTTTTTTCGGTCTTCGGCAATTTCGGCAATCTTGACCCGGATGGCTGCCTTTGCCCGCGGGGATTCGAGCAACTCCATTTCCCTTTCATACACCCGGATCAGCAGATCCCAGTTTTCAGTGGCATAAAAAAGGCGTCCCAGCGTCCGGAGGGCTGGTGTATAGTCGGGTTCTACTTCAAGTGCGTGATAGTATGATTCGACAGCCTGGGCGAACTTGTCTACCGGTTCGCTGGGCTGAAAATCCTTCTGCCACAGTTCACCAAGCGACATGTAAATAGCCACCAGCCGGCTCTTGTCCCGGGTCAAAGTTACTTCAGCCTGATAAAGACGGATCAGGTCTTCCCACTGCTGACTGGCGCTAAGCTGCCGACCCAGTTCCCGGTATATATTGAGATTGCTGTCATCTATCAGAAGCGCCGAGCGCAGTACATTTATCGCCAT
The DNA here is from genome assembly GCA_026129095.1 of Deltaproteobacteria bacterium. Lineage (NCBI taxonomy): Bacteria > Pseudomonadati > Myxococcota > Myxococcia > Deltaproteobacteria bacterium. Next base: position 468,731 of record JAHCIT010000001.1, on the reverse strand, counting down.
TTCGCGCTGGTTCAGACGTTCCGCCAGCAGTTCAGCATGCTTCAGCATGAAATCGACTTTCTGCTGTTTGTCGGTGGCGCCTTCGGCTTCAAACTCATATACCTGAGCGAGTTTTTCCCACTCGCCCGCCTTGGCGAACAGACGCCCGATAGAACTTAGTGCAAAAGGATTCCGGGGATCAGCTTCCAGAGCGCGGCTGTACCAGTCGATGGCTGCCTGTGGATTTCTGAGTTGATCTTCGGCGACTTGACCGGCTTTCACGGCTGTGATGGCGCGGAGCTGTTCATCCTTGAATACCCGGTACTGCGCATCGAAGACGGTCAGCAGGATATCCGGTCGCCCACTCCTGCGCTCAACGTCCTCCAGAAGCTTGAGAAGCACGAGATTTTCAGTATCGGCTGCCAGCAATTTTTCGTATATCTGACGAGCACCATCCAGATCGCCCAGCTCTTCGTGAAGAATACGGGCCAAGCGGTACAAAACAGCCGCTTGTTCTGCTCCTTGCAGCGTGGCGGCATATTCGCTCATGGAAGCAGTCCACGCGTTCCAGTCGAGCTGGAGCTCGTTGATTCGTGTGCCGAGTTCTCTGGCTACGGAGGCCAATGGATGATCTGTCGGGATTGTCCCGAGGGCCGACAGTATCTGTGAAATCCGGTCATTTCCGGCCCTGTTCCCAGCAGCAAGATCGACCGCAAGGAGACGGGCACGTTCGATTGCAGCTGCAGGAGATCCAACAGTCTGAAGAGCTTCGTCTCGGGTTTCCGCTAGCCGGTCCTTCGGCAGGTGCCGGGCCTGAACCCACCGTGCGAGGGGGTGCCCCGGGTCGATTTCAGCCAGTGCCCAGGCAAGCCGGATGGCACGCTCATCGGCATTTTCGGCAATGGCGCGTCTCAGGGATTCGGCGATCCATGGTGCCCGGCTTGCTGGTCCGCCGCCTACACCAGATCCAAGCCGCTCCAGCTCATCTGATGAGGACTCTTCGATCACGGCGATTCGCGCACGAAGTGCCGCCGCCGCCGGATCGTTTCGGTCACCTATAAGCCGCCGTGCTTCAGTAAGCCAGCGGGAATCGAAGTTATCGGAACGGCCGCAGGCGGCAATATATACGGAAGCGATCCTGAGATCGCGGTTTGCTGAAGGCGGCTCGCTGGCCAGATGTTCCAGCACCACATCGATATGGTCATTGCCGGTTGTGGGATGCAATTGCGCGGAAGTGGAAGTGACAATTTCGGGGTCTTGTCCCGTGGAAAGGCTTTGCCCCACGTTCCGCATTGGCTGGACGCTCCAGCTTTCGGCTGCAGCGCTGGTGTCCAGCCAGGCGTCTTTTTCTTCCACCTCAAGAATTCGGTCCAGAGTGTCACCGGACGAAACAGATTGAACTTCACTAGATGAATTTTCCGGCGCCTCGAATTCTTCCATGCCCCAGTCAGTCTCGCCTTTGTTATCTGCTGGCATGCTCACAGGCTGCGATTCCACCGAAAGCCCAGGGAGAATACTGGCAGCCATCGCTACGGGTTCATCGCTTGGCCCAGTCGAAACGGTGGAGATTTCACGGAACGGTGCAACAGGAGCCGGCGAACTGAATTCGTCCAGACTCCAGCTATCATCAGTGACTGTATCGGGTGGGGGCTCAGCCTCAAGTGCAATAGGTTCGTCGTCATTATGCGTTGGCAATGGCCCGGATAGGGATATCGGAGATGATTGAGCGGGATCTGCTGGCCTGGAACTGAACTCATTCAGATCCCAGCCGGTTTCTTCCGGCGGATTCTCGGCGGTCATTGCTATCGGCTCGTCGTCTGTTGCCACCGGTTGTGAAGCGACCGGCTTGCTGGAGCTGAATTCATCCAGATCCCAGCCGCCAGAATCGTCTCCACCCATAGTCTTAGTCTCCGCCGCTTTTGGCGGGGGCACGCTTTTCCCGGTGGCCTGCATCAATGGATGCCGTGTAACCAGGTTTCGATCCCAAACGTCGGGGTCGTTGTCCGGTATCTTGGATGTTGCCCCGATGTTGTATGTGGGCTCGAGCGTCACCGGACTCAGGGTGATATCGCCGGGATTGGGTGGTGCTGACCGGTCGGAGGCAAACTCGTCCAGGTCCCAGGAATCCTCAGAAGGGGGTGCAGAAAACGAATCCCCGCCACTGGTTCCACTTTGCCGCTTGTTGTCCTCGTCTGACATGGAAAACCCGCACCTGCCGCAGTGGAAACGGCGATCTGCCTTGTGGGAATTGAGGCTCAAACCACTATACGCAACCAGTTTCCGGCGGGCAACAGGAGCAGGTTATACATAAGTAAGCCTGCCGGGTTGCCCGTCTTTCCCAATGGGTCGGCCTGGTGTATGGGGATTCAAGAAGGTATGGCACTCCGAAACCGGTTTCAGCAGACCTTGACGCGAGCTCTTGCCGATGCCGGTTTCCAGTCGATTGCCGAAGCCGCACGGGCAGCCGGAGTCCCTTACGACACACTTCAGAAGGCTGTATCCGGTGCCATTGTGCCAACGCCAGCGATTGTCCGGAAGCTGGCCAAGCAGCTTGAGCTGGACGCCAATAGGCTTGTACGGACAGCCCTCGAAGCCCGGGCCGTAGGAATGCACAGCAGCCGTGATGAACTGGACACAGAATGGGAAGCAATGAAACAGCGTGCAGTGAATCTTGGTCCGGAGTCTGAACGCGCCCTGTTGGAGCGGATGGAATGGTTCCTGCGGGGTGCCGAGACGCAACACCGTTCCGGACGGCTGGAACCCAGGCGCCGCAGGTGACTGCCGGAGACTGGTGCGATGTCGGTATATGCGCGGCTGGTTCAACTGGGATATCAGGGCGTTGAAGCAGGGATTTATCCTGATCGTCAGATATACAAGAAAATTCGCGATGCAGCCGACGGATTGGTGATCGCCATGCTGGCAGAGGTTGAGCGGCAAACACGCCGGCGGCCGGAATTAGCGCAGGGCAGGTCGGATACCCGAAACTGGAAGCTTGGCGATCCTGAATTGATGCACGAACTCAGACGTGCGGCCCTGCATCTGGAAGACTTTGGCAGGCTTCCTGTTCCTCCGCCTGGTGTGATCGACCCTACCGGAGATCCACTCCTTCGTGATGCTTTCCGGGAAGCTGGGCCGGGAAAACTGTCGCATCTGATACGACACGCCGAAAGTTCCGGAATCTATGTACCGCTCATGTTCCCACGTGCATTCTGGATGGAAGAGCCGGGTCTCTCGGTAGGATCCGCACCGGGCCTGCTGCTCGAAACCGAAAAGCTGGCCGGAATATTGGCAAATGAGGAACCCTCATCGCCGTGGTTGGAGGCAGCCGACTTTCTCTCCGGGATCCGGGAGGCATGCAAGGCTTCTGTCGCGACCGGCCTTACAGTTGAGCTTTATTACGAGAAAGGGATTTCGAGCGCCGGCGAAGTATAGGGCTACCGGGCCGGCTTCAGTTCCTGACGGATAACAGACTTGGTTACACAGGACGTGGCAACCAGTTTCCCGCCTACCACGGCCTCACTTTCGGCAAAGATGGTGGTTCTGCCTCGCTTTAGCACGCGGCCTTTCAACACGATCGTCTCGCCCAGCATTACAGGCCTTAGGACTGAAACATGGATGTCATGGGTAACGGCATTTTCTCCCTCATTCAGGAGTGGCACTACACTGGAGTAAGCAGCGGCGTCGAGAAGTGCATAAAGCACTCCACCATGCAGAACACCGGCAATGTTCACGGCACTCTTTCCCGCCTTGAGCCGAATTTCGCCGGAGCCGGGCTTTGATCTGATCAGTTTGACACCCAAAAACCGGTGCAGCGGTAGCGTTTCCACGGCACGTGCAACCTGCCTGACGACGGTGGCCGGGAGAGGTTTTAGCGTGGTCTTGGCATCAGGACTGAAAGTGCGCTTTCTGTGGGTAGGCATCTCAGCCGCCCAATGCCTTTTTCACCAGGTCGGCAAGCAGCTTGCCGTCGGCGCGGCCAGATGTCTTGGCCTGCACAGCCTTCATCAGTTTGCCCATGTCTTTCATGGACGCAGCGCCAGTGGACGTTTTTTCACCGTCGATAATCTTCTGGAGTTCATCGACGCCCATCTGCTCGGGCAGATAGGACTGGATCACTTTGGTTTGAGCTTCTTCCCGGGCCGCCAGATCGGCACGACCGCCTTTGGTGAACTGGTCGATGCTTTCGCGCCGCTTTTTAACCATCGATTGGCAGATGGCAATCACATCGGCGTCGTCCAGGTCCGCGCCCTTTTCCACTTTCCTGTATTTGGTATCCGAAAGGATCAGCCGGATCGTTTCCAGCCGGTCCTTCTCGCCGGCCTTCATAGCCGTTTTCATATCCTCGTTCAGCCGTTCCAGAAGTGTCGGCATGCGAGTTGCCCTTTCTCTGTCTCAGTTTTGATTTTCCCTATTGGAGAATAAAGAAGTTTTATCCATTTACAACATTCGTGGCCAACGGCAGAAGGGAACTCTCCATCGCGAGTAACCGTTCTTTCACATCGAGTCCACCAGCAAAGCCAGTGAGGGATCCGTTGCTTCCGATGACACGGTGACATGGAATGAGAAGGGGCAGGGGATTACGATTGCAGCCCATGCCCACCGCACGGGCCGCATCCGGTCGGCCGATTCGGCGCGCCACCCCACCGTAAGTGTTCGTTTCACCGAAGGGGATTTCCCTCAAGGTTTTCCAGACCTTGTGCTGGAAACGTGTCCCAGCAGCTACGAACCGCCCGCTGAACGTGCGAAGTTTGTCGAACCGGTCCCATTCGTCAAGAAAACGCCGCACATGGAGCGGTGTGCCAGTAAGACTGCCATTGGCAGGTGGACGCCAGGTGTCGGCCTTTGAATCGAAGCTGCAGGCGTGGATGGCGTCATCGCTGTAATGGACCGTCACTCTCCCCCAACGGGTTGCCGCTGAAAGTTCGCGGAGATCATGGGTAATGGTGGTAATGTAAATCAGTTCCATGACAGGGAGTCTGACTGTCCTTGGGATAGAAAAACAAAGGCGCGGCCCTGGAAAAGGTGCCGCGCCTTTATGGCAATATGGAATACTAGCGGTTTGCCTTGGCGGCTTTCTTTAACGCACGTTTTCTGGCGGAAGCGGCCTTCTTCTTGTGCTTTACGGAAGGCTTCTCGTAGTACTCACGTTTCTTGATTTCGGCGAACAGTCCTGCCTTTTCAAACTGCTTTTTGAAGCGGCGGAGTGCGGTTTCGAATGGCTCGTCGTCGCGTACTTCGATCAAGATAAATCACCCGCCTTCCGTTAAAAGCCCTTGCGAGAGGCTCCGCCGCCCCATGGCGGCGCTGGATTGGGCCATCTGGCTCCTACAGAGCCTTGCGGCGGGCCGTTCTTGGCTTCTCCGGACTGGGAAGTCAAAAGGGGCAGGGTCAGGGAGATGGCCCCAGTCCTGCCGGTCCGAACATCCGGGGCGCACTGGCCAGTGCATAGAAGACGGTAAACGTGATCGCCGATAATATGGCGAGCAGGTTAACTTGCACTGAGATACGGTGATATCTACTGAATTGCTTTTTAGCCTCAGCGAACTCGGGAGTATCCGGCTTTGCTGCTGCCCGGAGGTCCCGGGCTTCGTTCACCCGTGGGGTTAGCCAGCGCTTTCCCAGCATGGCACAAAGGAAACCGATAAAGACAGGAACGACGGCTCCCCGGCCCGTGTGAAAAACAGTCTCGGCTTTACCCGTTCCCGCGGCCACCGCCACAAAACCCGTCAGGGCTACTGCAACCACTACTTGGAAAGCATAGTAGCGCGGAAACATCATACGCATGAATTTGGCAGCCTGTTCCATATCCAGGGACTGGAACACGGTCGGAGCAACCAGAAAACTGAAAAAGACGAGCGGGCCAATCCATAGTGCGACCGACAGGATAACAAGCATGTGCCACCATGCGGGCATTATTCACCTCCATGGCTCCGGGCATTTCTATCATGGATTGGAGACAGACACACCAAAGGAAGGCACCTTCTCCGTTAGCGGAAGAAGGCACCTTCTCCGGGCGTACCGGAAGGAAAAGGGCTTTTCTCTATTTCTTCTTGCCGCGAGGCTTCTCAACGATCGCGGCTATGTCGGCGAGATACCTCGATACCAGCACGAGGGCATCATCGGTGGAAAGCACACCTGCCACATCGCCCTTGCGGGTGATGATCGGGATACGGTGAACGCCCTTCTTGGCCATCTTGTCGAGAGTCGGCTCCAGTTCATCATCGACAGAGGCGACCAGCGGGAACTTCGTCATGATCTCCCCGATATGAGTGCTGTCGGCGCTCTTGCCGCCGCCTGCAACCCAGCCAGCGATATCACGGTCGGTAACGATACCCAGCACCTTGTTGCGGGCGGTGATGACGACCGATCCCACGTTCCGGGCTGACATAAGCCCTGCCACCTTGCGGATTGAGTGATGCGGTTCCGCCTTGACCACCAGACCGAATGCGAGCTTTTCCAGTTTCATTTGTCTTCTCCCTGGGACCGCGTCCTTGTTTTGGTTAAGACCGTTACCGCTCCGCGTGGGCTTTGCGTTGCCGGGCTTTTCTTTTCGATTTGGCGGCGGCCCCCTTTCGTGACGTGAGCATCAGTCGAAAGTGGACCAAATCCACTGACAGAGGTCAGAAGTCCGCAAAAAAATACGAATATGGCACCGAAAAGTGGTAACTAAGGAGCTTCCAAAGCAGCTAGAGCCCTCAAAGAAGCTTTCATGCGCGGCTAAATACCTGTAATTTCAAATAGTTGACCGGGGTCGGAGAAAGCGGTATTTTTAACAAACGGTTTTGCAGGTCTTAAATTTTCCGGAACCCGGCATACCTTTTTCCTCAGGGTGAATCCGGACGAAGCGGGGGACGTCGAAGCTGGCAGGCACTTGGTCACGGTTCGCCAGCAAATGAACCAGATGGAGCAGCTCCGCCTAGCCAAGAAAGTAATCTTTAACCGTGCTCGCTGGGCACAGAAGTTTTTTCTTCTGGTTGACCTGGATGGAACACTGGTCCCCGCAAAATTTGATGGACCAGCGGCAAAGCTGAAGTCATCCACGCGGCAGAACTTTGCCGATCTGGTTGCGCTCAAGCAGACCTATGCCGGGATTGTCAGCGAGCGCCCGCTTACCGAACTGGCAAAGCTGTTTGCCGGGGTGAATGTGCATCTCTGCGGGAGTCTCGGGCTGGAGTACGCTCCGCCGGTCGGGCTTCCCATGCATATCGAACTGACACATGGTTCGGTTTTGCTCGATCAGGTGCATTCCGATCTGAAAAAAGCTGTTTCACGAATGAAAGGCGTAAAGATCGAACGTCTGGGTGGATTTGTTCGCGTGTATGGACTTACGCGGGAATCTGATCGCACAAGGCTTGGAGAAATTATAGGCGGCCGTGCCGCCATGCTGCGGATCGAACGATCCAAGTCTTCCATTGGGATCGTCCAGGAAACGGGTCATGACAAGGGAACCGCTGCAGTCGCCGCACTTCGTCGTGTAGGGTTCAATGTCCAGGGCGATATCTGCATTTATTTCGGGGACGACCAGACCGATGAACCGGTATTTGCTGCTCTTGGCAGTTTCGCCACAACGGTTCATGTAGGAAAGAATGAGCAGTCCAAGGCCAGGTTCTTCGCCCGCGATATAGAAGAAGTGCTCCGCTTTATTGGTGAACTGGTGGAAGTGCGTGAAGAGGGAGTCCGTGGCCGTCAGGATGCGGGAGCCCGGATGTTCTAGGGGCGTTCGCTGGCTTCAGCAGGTCTTGTCGGCAGGACCTCCCATATTCGAATCCGGTAGAAATTTTCCACCTTGCCTTGTGGGGCATCTTTCGCGCCCGGTGCCGTAGAAAACTCCGCCACCTTCCGGGCACGGTGTGGGAGTTCTGCTCCAAGGTAGTTCGCAAAACCGGAACCCGCACGCCCATTATCGAACTCGGCATACGGCCGGTTTGACATGACGATGAATCTCGATTCTGAAAACGCCAGTTCAGCCAGAGCCTGTTCGTCATCACCGCGTACTAGGTGGCCAATATAGTTGTGGTCCGGCCAAGCGGGTAGTGCGCCGGTGGCATAGTAAAGCACCGGCTCGTTGGGAACGACAGCAATCTTCTCGCCGGCTTTCAGGTTTCCCCGGAGATACGCGATGGCTGGCCCAATCACCATGGTCCGGAAATCATAGGTGCGGAGGGCGCCCGCAGATTCCGGTAGCGGGTAACGCTTGGCCCTGAAGCGTTCAATGCTGGTGGCAGCATGAAATCCGGCGGGTATCATCAGGGCGAACAGCACTATCCCTGACGCCCGGATTGTGTTCCGGCTGGCCAGCCTCTTTGTTAGTGCTGCAAGCCAGGAAATTGCCAGCACAAGTGCCGGCAGGAGATAGAAAGCCCCGTACCGGGCGGGAAGTAGCTGGTTCGGTGTCCGTGAGAGCAAGAGTAGAGCACATAATATCAGGGGCAGCTCATGACGGTGCCCGGAATCCCGTGCCGTCTGGATAATGCCCCAGAGCAGGCCGGGGATGAGGAAAGCCAAACTGAGATGCCAGCGGAGACGCTCGCTCGTTGTAAGACCAATACCCAGCCAGTCGATGGAAAACAGGAGAGTGATAATTGCTGCTGCGATCGCGACGATAGCAGCCGACCGTTTCCAGTGGCCTGCTGCAAGTGCTAGTACCGATCCCGTAAAGCCAAAAAACACTACCGTTGACCCGGCCACGATCATCAGGAAATGGAGCGCGGTCTTAAGATTCGTGATTGAGCCGCCATACTGAAGATAGAGTCGGCCAAATTCGTTGCCTGCTACTTTTGCGGGGCTGGCGATTTCCCAGAAAGAGGGGAATATCGCGCAGGTGAGAAGGTAAGCCGCTGCTGGGAATAGTAATACCACGGCCATACCTGCCACCCTTCCGGGTTCTGGACGCAAGGAGACCGCTGCAAGCAAGGCGGCCCATGCCGCAAGCCCGAACTCGACTTTTGTGAGAAGTATCAGGGCGACAGCGGCCGCCGCCATTGTCGGGCCAGTGCGATGTTGGCGGATCCAGTCTGAATCGAGCAGATTCAGCAGGGCCAGAACGAATACTGATGCCGCCAGCGATGAGAAGTTTACCGGCAGAAGCCGTGCGAACACATCCGGTTCGAAGGTGAAAAATGCCCAGATTATCAGAACAGTCATTGCCGATGCAGTTGGCCCGGCATGGCGCCGGATAAGATGCCAGGCGAATATCCACTCGGCCCAGGCGAATAGAGCACACAGGAGAAGATAGCTCTCTACAGTCCGGCCCCATATGAGACGAACGGTGCGCACCAGAATGGGTGGCATGGGACCATGTAGCCACTGGATTTCCTCATAAAGCTTCTGGCCCGATTCCCACCGGAATACGGTGGTAAGATCATTGAATGCATCTGTGGCGACATCTCCAGTCCTGCCCCAGACAGTGAGCACGAGACCCCAGTAGACAAGAGATAACACTGCCATCAACCACCGGTCGTGAGCGAAATGGCCGACGGTCCGGACGGAAAGTCCCGCTTCGGGTTTGTCCTTGGTTTCTTTCACCGGTGACTAGCGTACCGTATTCACGGCAAAAACACCCGGACTCTGGGTCAGCCCGGCAATCCGCCAGTTTTGCGGAGAGCCTCGTATAAAATGATACTGGCCGCATTGGCGAGATTCAGGGACCGGACGTTCTCCGCATAAATCGGAATCCTGACAGCCTGTTCCTGGTAGCGGCTGAGCATATGGTCAGGAAGCCCCTTGGTTTCCTTACCCATCACAATCCAGTCGCCGGCTTCGAAGTCATACTCCGCGTAAGAGACACCGGTTTTCTTGCTCGTGACAACAATGCGGCCACCCGTACGGTTGATGAGTGCTTCGAGTTCGCTCCAGCTGCCATGGGCGAACATCTCCACATGAGGCCAGTAATCAAGCCCCGCCCTTTTCAGCTTGCTGCTGGACAGATCGAATGCTGCTGGCTCAACGACGTGCAGTGCTGTCCGGGTGGCGGCGCACAGCCGCGCTATGGAGCCTGTGTTTTGTGGGATTTCAGGCTCATGCAGAACAAGCCTAACAGGCGCACGCACGTGGCCTCCTGGAGTCAGCGGTGAGAGCGGGTCGTGGGTGGAGACGAGATCATGTCGGGCCATGGCAGCTTCCTGGCGAGCCCCGGCCCTATGGCCTCAGTTCCGTCAACCCGCCCATGTACGGTTGGAGTGGTCTTGGAATGGCGACTGTTCCGTCCTCGCGCTGGTGGTTTTCCAGCAGTGCGAGCCAGGTCCGGCCTACAGCGAGTCCGGAACCATTCAATGTGTGGACGAATTCTGGCTTGCCGCCACCCTTTGGCTTGAACCGGATCTGGGTCCGCCGGGCCTGAAAATCCTCGAAGTTCGAACAGGATGAAATCTCGCGGTACGCTTTTTGGGAAGGCAGCCAGACTTCTAGATCGTAGGTTTTCGCAGATGAAAAGCCGAGATCCCCTGTGCAGAGCGTTACGCGACGATAGGGGAGTTCCAGTAGGTCCAGGATTTTCTCTGCATGTGCAGTCAGCTGTTCCAGTACTTCATAGCTCGCCGATGGATGGACAAACTGGACCAGTTCCACCTTGTAGAACTGGTGCTGCCGGATAAGTCCCCGGGTGTCCTTGCCATAGGAACCGGCTTCGCTGCGGAAGCAGGGCGTATGTGCCACGTACCGTTTCGGCAGCGATTCTTCCGGCAGGATTTCTTCCCGGTGCAGGTTAGTCACCGGAACTTCGGCCGTGGGGATCAGGAATTTTTCCGCGCCATCAGCCAGCCTGACAGCAAACATGTCCTCACGGAACTTGGGAAGCTGGCCGGTTCCCAGTGCAGAATGCGGCTCCACCAGCAACGGCGGTGAGCACTCGGTGTAGCCGTGCTCTCTTGAATGTACGTCCAGCATGAACTGGGCGAGTGCCCGCTCAAGCTGGGCACCTTTGCCTATGAGCACGCTGAACCGGGCTCCGGCGATCTTTGCCGCCCGTTCGAAATCCAGTATGGCGAGTTTTTCTCCGAGCTCCACATGATCTTTGGGAGTAAAATTGAAACTGGGAACCGTGCCGTGCGTGTGCACAACCGGATTGTCGCTTGAATCGTCGCCCACAGGAACCGATTCATGTGGCGCATTCGGAATGTTCAGCAGCTTCGACTCGACGCTTCGGTCCAGTTCCTCGCGCTTTTGTTCAGTGATCCTGATTGTTTCCGCCAGTTCCCGGACTTCGGCTTCAGTAGTTGACGTGTCCTCATTCGCCTTTTTCTTGCGCCCGATCTGCTCCGAAAGCTGCTTTCGCCTTGCCTGCAGCGTTTCAAATGCCTGAATGGCAGTACGGGCCTGTTCATCAACGCCCAGCAGTTCGTCGATGGCTCCGTCCAGATCGGGCCGTCGCCGGGAAAGCTGGGCTTTAACGGCGGCGGGATCCTTGCGAATGCGTTTCAGATCAAGCATGGGCGGCACCTGTAGACGCGCCCGCACCGGCTGGCAAGCCGTTGTGGCGAATGTTGTCTATTCTGAATCCGGAACCCGGGAATCGATAAAATGGTCGAGCGCCTTGCGGTCGGCAGCGCTAATCCGGGTGATGATAACTCCGATATCGAACCGGTTTTCTCCCGCACTTTCCACACGGACCACACTGGCCTTGAGCCTGATGCTCTTGCGCTGGGTAAGGCGGATGCCCAGTTCGATGATTGATCCGATTGGCATGGGCGCTTTCGACTCGAACAGCAGGCCATTTTTGGACAGGTTCTTGGTAGCGATAATTCCTGTGTGGTGCGACAAGAGCCGGAACTGGCCGAGTACTTTTGCGGGGACACGGGTGAACGACCGGGTTTCAGTTATGAACGTCCGGACGCAGTTTTTCCCTTCGCCCTTGGCGAGGTAGAGGGCGCGGTCGGCATTTTCCAGCAAGGCTGTCGCTGTGCGGGCATCGAACGGACTGGTGGCAAGGCCACCTGATACGGTGAGTTTCCCGCCTGGCATTTTCGCCGAGAATGGAAATGCCGCCGCTTCAATGGCATGACGGATGCGTTCAGCCACCATCATCGCTCCCTGCTTGGTGGTTTCAGGAAGGATGATGGCAAACTCCTCGCCGCCGTAGCGGGCAAGGGTGTCCACATCACGCACCTTGGTCTTCATGATTTTCGCTATCTTGTAAAGAACGGCATTGCCTGCCACGTGACCGTTCTGGTCGTTGTAAAGCTTGAAGTTGTCTATGTCGAAAATGAGTACCGACAGGACGCCGCCATATCGGGTGGAGCGCCTGAATTCCCGGTCGAGGGCATTGTTGAAGTAGCGATAGTTGTACAGCCCGGTCAGTTCATCCTGGATAGATGACCGCTCGGTTGCCTGATAAACGCGGAACTCGAGGATTGTCGGATTCTTGAGCTTGCGCCGGATAGTAAGGAAATGGTCAAGCATGGCCACACGCAGATCGACTGGCCGCCCCATCCGGGTGGCCATATCTTTCTGGTGGGCGACTACCTCTCGCCAGTGGCTTTCGGCTACCGCCGGTTTCAGATCAACATGCGCCAGTACACGGAACAGTTCAGAATACGCCTGCTTGCCGTATTCCCGGGTGAGACCGTCCAGCTTACGGCCAAATTCCCGGGATTTGAGAACACCTTTGGAGGCCATCCGGATGATGGACTCCTCAAGCTTGCGCCGTTGCGATGTGTCAAGTGCTGTCAGAAAACGCCCTCACCTTGAAAAACCGGTCTTCAGCCAGGCCGGTTCCCACCGGGGCGGGAGCTTACTGCTACCGGGCCGCGTTGTGTCAAGAAAAATATGAATCCGGGGAATTTCCTCGATGGAAGCGCTTTCCTGCCCCATTGAACCGCTCGGGGTGCCCGGTTATAGCGACAGCACCTTAGCGTCGGGGACTCTTGAGGTAGGCTGTGCCGCCTTGATTTAAGGAGACCATTTGTGACCCGGTTTGACGTGCAGAAAACACTTTCGCCCGCCCTGAAAACCGACCTGTTGGCAATTGTCGTTTCGGATACGCCGGATAAGGGCGGCTTAAAGCCGTTCAGGGGGCTTCCTGTGGGGCTTTCGGCTTCGCTCATACGCGCCGGGAAACGGCAGAAGTTCAAGGCCAAGGCGGGGGAGCAGATCCATCTGGTCGACTCGGGTAGTGATCATATCGGACAGGTCCTTCTGGTCGGTCTTGGAACAGAGAAAAACTTTACGCTGGACAGTGTGCGTCTGGCACTTTCGCGGGTCGGTAACCGGGCCGCCGACAGCAAGGCGAAATCACTCACCGTGGCGGTTGCGGTGAAGCCCCCGAAGGGCGCTGACGAACAGGATTTTGCACAGGCAGCGGCCGAAGGTCTTGTTTTGGGCGGATACCGGTTTGACCGGTTTCGCAAGAGTACGAGCAGCCAGGAGTCGAATGGAGCGAGCGGCAAGCTGCCAGCCCGTATTGGGGTGATTCCGGAGGGAATGAAACAGTCCGCCCGGTTCGCAGGTGGCCTGAAGCGCGGCGAGGTGCTGGCCCGCGCCACATGTCTTGCACGCGATCTTTCCAATCTGCCGGCCAACTACGCAACGCCATCGCACCTTGCCGACCAGGCGCGAAAGACGGCGTCTGGATCACGCCAGATCACCGTGAAAATTTTCGGCCCGGCCGAGATCCGCAAGGAGAAAATGGGTGCGTTCCTGGCAGTGGCCCAAGGTGCCGAGGAACCGTGCCGGTTCATTGTTTTGCAATATCGCGGAACGGCTTCTTCGAAGGCTCCGGTTGTCGTGGTGGGCAAGGGTGTAACCTTCGATACGGGCGGAATATCGCTCAAACCGGTCGCCAAGATGGACGAAATGAAACATGACATGTCCGGCGCGGCCGCCGTAATCGGGCTGTTCGCGGCCCTGAAAGAGCTGAGTCCGAAGGTAAACGTCATCGGCCTCGCTCCCTGCACCGAGAACATGCCGTCGGGCCGTGCCTATCGGCCGGGAGATATTATCACAAGCCGGAGCGGGAAAACGGTCGAGGTCCTGAATACCGATGCCGAAGGCCGTATGCTCCTGATTGATGCGCTGGACTACGCGAAAAAATACAAGCCACGGGCGATCATTGATCTGGCAACGCTTACTGGTGCCTGCGTGGTATCGCTCGGCCACACCTTCGCGGGGCTGATCTCCAATGACGACAAACTGTCCGCATCCCTGCTGGAGTCAGCTTCACGTACGGGCGACCTTTTGTGGCGTTTGCCATTTCATCAGGACTACCTGGATCTCGTAAAGAGCAAGATTGCCGATCTAAAAAATACCGGCGGCCCAGACGCGGGCACGCTGACAGCAGCGGCATTTCTGAGAGAGTTTGTGGACCCCAAGACCCCATGGGCTCATTGCGATATCGCGGGAACCGCATGGCTATCGGGGCCGTCGAGATATCACCCGCGTGGTGCGACTGGCTGGGGCGTTCGAATACTGGCGGATTACCTGGAAACGTCAGTGCACTGAATCACGGGAATCAGTCTTCACGGCAGAGCACGAACCAGTTATCCATGGGCTTTCCCTTGCGGGTGGCCCGTCCGATGGTGACGTGAGTGGACACTCCGCGCATGAAATCCTGCGTGAGGTAGTAGATAAACCGCGAGAGCCGTGCCGAATTGGGCATAATCTTTGGCCAACCGTGGGGTTTCCTCGGCGGCACCCTAAGGTAATCGATGACGACCTCACCTGCCGGAGCATCGCGTGTGACAAAATATCCAGGTCCGGTAAATGGTGCCATGGCCTGGTGGTTATAGCCCCATAGTTCGGTGGAGCCGGGTTCATCTGGCCGGCAGAACCGTTTCTGGAACCGGCTGAACATAGGCAGCGAATTTTTTCCGTGATGAATCACCTGTGTCATGGCGGGGACCGAAGCCGGTACGAAATCCTCGATGGTTACCGGTCGAAAACCCGCTGAAACTTCCCACAGCGCGGACTGCTCGTCACCGGAAAGGGAACATGCCTCTTCAATCCGGATCGTGGATGGAAGGCGCTCGATATAGTCCGACAGTTCGCGGATATTCACATCTCGTCCGCGGAAAAAATCATGGATGCTCATGGTCATAAATGGATCCGTCCTGCTGTCTCCCTGACAGGTGGCAGCGGCCTTAGATTATCCGGTGCTGCCCTTTCGGGCCACTTGCGAAACCAGGAAACAGGGTCTCATGGTTAAGACGATGAGCAAAGGGGGATTTTCGATATGGCTGATGGGCGTTTGCATGTAGGCGAAGCGCAGAACCGGATTGTATCCCAGGTGAAGCCATTGCCGGGGGAGACAGTTCAGCTGGGTTCTGCCGGCGGCCGTATTCTCTACGAACCGGTTTACTCGACTCGCACAATTCCGCCGCAGGACAATTCAGCTATGGATGGATATGCAGTGCGAACGGCCGATCTTGCTGGAGCCAGTGAGACGAACCCTGTCGCGCTTCGTCTCACCGCCGAAATTCCCGCTGGCGTAATGCCGCAAAAAAGACTGGAAGCTGGAGAGACGCATCGGATATTCACCGGCGGCATTTTTCCCGAAGGCGCCGATGCGGTGGTCATACAGGAAAATGTCGAGGTTTCTGGCGGAAACCCCCGGTTCCGGCAGTCACCCAGGCCGGGGGAAAATGTTCGCCGGTCCGGTGAAGATATAAAGCCTGGCGATCTGGTGTTCCCAGCTGGACACAGGATTGCATCTGGTTCAGTGGCTCTGCTGGCGCTCTTGGGCCGTACTTTCGTAAAGGTTCACCGCCGTCCCAAGGTGGCAATCATTTCCACTGGTGATGAACTGGTGGAACCTGACGCGGACACGGGCGGCTGGAAAACTGTCAATTCGAACGCCTGGGCCCTGAAAGCCGCACTTG
Source organism: Deltaproteobacteria bacterium (assembly GCA_026129095.1). Lineage (NCBI taxonomy): Bacteria > Pseudomonadati > Myxococcota > Myxococcia > Deltaproteobacteria bacterium. The sequence continues at coordinate 452,943 of JAHCIT010000001.1, read as the reverse complement.
AAGCCGAGGGCAGCGAGGTGACCTACGGCGGAATTATTCCTGACCAGCTGGAAAAAATTCGGGACCGGGTGCTTGAGCTCAGGGACTCGGTGGATGTGGTAGTTTCCACGGCTGGAGTGTCCGTGGGTGATTATGACCTTGTCCACGACGCGCTCACACAGGCAGGACTGGAACTGGATTTCTGGAAAGTGAAACAGCGCCCCGGTGCCCCGATGACTTTTGGCTGGCTCAAGGGGGGAGCGGCCAGCAAGCCGTTTTTTGGCCTTCCGGGTAACCCGGTTTCCTGTCTGGTTTGTTACGAAATGTACGCTCGCCCGGCGATCCGCCGGATGAAAGGAGAGAGAGTGGTGTTTCCACCCCTCGTTCAGGCGAAACTCGACGGAACAGTAAAGACCAAACCCGGTATAACCTACTTTCTCCGGGCGGTAGTTTCCCGCGAGGGCAGTGGACTGGTTGTCAGTTCAGCGGGCATCCAGTCGTCGGCTGTGGTGTCGGCGCTGGCCCGGTCCAATGGGCTTATTGTGATTGGCGAGAATGAGGAGACACCTTTGCCGGGCCAACTGGTGAATGTTTATGTGACCGATCCAGGAGCGCTGGATCTCGCCGAAACATCAGTTATGCCATAGGTAGAACCCCCTCTTGCCCTGTGGCTGTTCCCGTTGTAGCTAGGGGCATCCGGCGGTAGCTCAGGTGCGGGTTAGACCGGCCGGTTTTTATACGTTTTTCCGGCGAGGGGAAGAAGATAATGTCAGCAGGTGTGGCAAAGGTTCCGGGCGAGCAGTTTGAACGATTTGCGCCGGTCCGTAACCTCAAGATGGGAATGTGGCTGTATCTAGGCTCGGATGCCATGTGGTTCGGCGGCCTGATCGGTGCTTATTTTCTGATCCGCTATACCCATATTCCGCTGCCCGAGGCTCTGGGCGCTGAATTTTTCACCGAGACTGCCAACTGGAGTGCCCTCAAGTTCAACTGGCCGATTCCGCACTATGTTCTCGGCATTACGCTTACTTCCATCATGACGTTCATCCTGATCTGCTCAAGCGTCTCGATGGTGCTCTCGATCGCCGCCATCCAGCGGGGTGATCAGGCGGGGCTTGTGCGCTGGCTATGGGTTACTGTGGGCGGCGGAATCTTTTTCCTGGGGTGCCAGGTTTATGAGTACGCACATCTGATTGGTGAGGGCATTACGCTGACGAATCATCTCTTTGGTTCGACCTTCTATGCCCTGACGGGGTTCCATGGGATGCACGTATTTTCCGGTGTTGTATACCTGATCGTCATTACGCTTCGTGCGATGAGTGGCAAGTTTACCGAAGACAACTACCAGGCGGTTGAAGTGGCAGGCCTTTTTTGGCACTTCGTTGATCTCGTCTGGATTCTCGTTTTCACGTTTGTCTACCTCATCTGAATGTTCCGGCGAACCACCATTCCAGGGAGAAAATACCGTGTCTGAATCCGCAACCCAGCAGCATGCAGAGGCCCATGATTACACCCAGACTTACATGGCCATATGGGGCGCCCTGTTTGTACTGACAATCGCTGAAGTGGCTGCAGCCATTTACATGCGTGGCGCCATTATGGTGATTTCGCTTGTCGGGATGGCCGCGCTGAAGGCCTATCTGGTTGCCAGGATATACATGCATCTCAAGTGGGAGCCCAGAAAACTGGCAGCCATTGCGGCCGCGCCAGTGCTGTTCTTGGGGATTTTTGCGGTATTTGTGGTTCTGGAAGCCCGGTCGATGACTGACATCAGTATTCACACGGAAGGAGCACGGGCCGAAGTGGCACGGCTTCTGGAAGGTGCGGCCGGGGCTTCGACTGAGGCCGCCCCGGCTGGGGATACAGGGGCGGCAGATGCGGTCCCGGTGGATGAAAGCGGAACTGCGGCAGAATAGCGCAGTTTCCGGTTGTGCTATTTCCGGGGCGCAGCGTTTGCTGCGGCCCAGTTTATCTCGGCAATATTGATCACGTCAAGCTAACGCGCAGCGTCATGATGTGCGGCTTGCGACTGATTCCCGGCATTTGTAGCTGCAACATAACTACCTGCATTTACAAGTTTTTCGTTGCCCGGAGCTTTTCCCGGCTCCTAGAGTTTAAGGGTATTAATAGTGGTATCTGACTTCCGCCATAGGGCAACCTAAGGTTGTCGCTCGATATCGGGAGCAACGGGTCCGAGGGTTCGCCGGTTGAAGCGTATCAAGAGCTTTTACTTCGGTGAAGCACCCCGGGCATATTGGGTGGGATTTCTGACGCGGGTGCATAACCAGAACCAAACCATCAGGCCCACCGTTAACTGGTGCGGGATCAGTGGAAAGCGGGAGCTTGCTGCGGCGGCATGGCTTGCGCTGTTCTTCCTGCTGCTTCCAGTGTCTGCTTCTACGGTTTATGCACAGAACCAGCGTCGCCCGCTAGCACCCGACATATCGGGATCGGTCGGCCTCTTTCGGACTCATTCTTCTGAAATCATGCCCCGTGATACATTTACGCTGGGTCTCGCCACGGAGATATTCGTCGCCGACGGCTTTTTGCTTTCGGACTCGAAGACCAAGCGCCTTACAAGCACGTTTCACGTCTCTTGGGTCCCTTACTGGGAACCGGTCGACTGGGAAGACTATGGCGTAGGTTTGGAAGTTACGGTCGCGCCCTTGTGGTCCGGTGTAACCGTAACAGGTGCCAACCCCACTTTTGTGGACCCAGACAAGATCCGGCTGGTCCAGATTACAGGCATGAATGCTGGTCTCAAGCTTTCGTTCACCAATCCAAATGAGGATCACAAACGCGACTTTTCAGGCTATCTGGGGCTGTTCATGCAGGTACCGTCCGAAGTGAATAACATCGGACTCAAATTCGGACAGACATCCTATGAAGTCAGTGTGGGTGGAACATGGGATGTCGCGGCACCCAGCGATATTGACCCGACCCAGCGAAATCTGCCTCTCCGGTTTCACCTGAACCTCGGATACCAGTGGAACGGATACAAGGGCACCCGCACCTTTCTGCCGGCGACTACTCCTGGTGGCAATCCTGATCCGCGAGCTGACCCGACCAACACTATTCTCCGGTTCGCATTGCATCGCCCTGATTCCAACCTGATACCGATTCGCCTGGGTGGCGAGTATGTGATTCGTCGCTACCTTACGTTCTTCCTCGAGTGGGGGATGGATGGCATTACTGGCGGCCCACCCGGTTTCAATTTCGGGCAGTCGCCGCAACGGCTTGGACTGGGCGTTCGGTTTTATCCGACCAAGCAGTTTGTGGCTTCTGTCGGGAGCGAATTCGCCTTGGTGCAGAATCCCAACCCGCAGATAGCCATTGATCCGGACTGGAATCTTATTCTCCAGGTAGCTTACCTCGGACTGCCTGAACCGCCTCCGCCTCCCATACCGCTGATTGAACCGCAAGAGCGGCAGATCATTGCGGTTACCAAAGGCAAGATCGCTGGGTATGTGCGCGACAAGGATACGTTCGAGCCGATTGGACGGGCCATGGTCCGCTATCCCGACCGTGGTCTGACCGACCAGATCACCGACAAGGATACGGGTGCGTTCACAAGCTATGAATTTGAGGCTGGGCCGGTCGAGGTCGAGTGTCATTACCAGGGATATCCGATGCCCGGTCGGGTAACGGTCGAAGTCATCGCCGGACAGACAACCTTGACTGAATGTCTCCTGCAGCGTCCGAAGGAAGCACCGCCGGAAATGGCAGTTTTCCAGGGTACTGTGCGCGATGAAGACGGAAATCTGGTTGCGGGTGTAGTTCGTATGGATGGCCGTTCTGAACGGACCGAAACCGAGGCTGGCATAGGAGCCTTCCGGTTCACTTTCTCGCCGGGACAGTACTCAGCTACCGCATCGGCCGTCGGTTACTTTGATGAAACCTTCAAGTTCGGGCTTGTGGCGGATCAGATACTGGTTCACGACTTCGTCCTGAAGAAGAAGCCGGTTATTGAACGTAAACGGATGGTCGAAGTGAAAGATGACCGGCTGGAGATCGGGCAAATGATCCTGTTCGTGACCGGAAAGGCGGCGATACTTGAGCAGTCCTTCCCGATCTTGAGTGAAGTGGCCGAGATGCTGCGCGAAAACCCCAAGCTCCGGGTAGAGATCGGCGGCCATACTGATACCCGCGGTTCTGATGCGGTAAACCGGAAACTTTCCCAGGCCCGGGCGGATTCGGTACGTAACTGGCTGATCGAGCGGGGCGGAATCGAGCAGGGCCGCCTCACGGCTGTCGGTTATGGAGAAAGCGTTCCGCTGGTAGTTCCGGACGATACGGAGCTTAAGCGTGCCCGTAACCGGCGTGTCGAATTCCGTATTCTTCCGGATTGAGGCCGAAATGTATCCGGATGTTCTGATGTAGGGTTCGGATCAGGCCAACTCCCTGTAAATTCAGGAATTTGCGGCTTTTTGAGCTTCTGGAGCCATTTTCCCGGGTTTCTTTAGTCATTCTGGATATTTGAGAAACCGGGCAATAAAAAGTCCGCTTGACAGGTCTCCGTAACCTAGGATAATTACAAGATAATTAGGTATTTGGTGTAATGAATAAGTCAGAGCTCATCCAGGCACTGGCCGAAAGGCACAACCTGCCGCTGATCAAGGCGGAAAAGGTCGTCAATCTCATCTTCGATCAGATGGTCGAGGCGCTCAAGAATAACGAGCGTATTGAGATTCGCGGCTTTGGTTCGTTCGAAAACCGGTACTATGGTGCCTATACGGGCCGTAATCCCAAAACCGGCGAAGCCATAAGCGTTGCGAACAAGCGGCTCCCGTTCTTCAAGGTCGGTAAGGAGCTGAAAGAACGGGTGAATTTGGGTGGTGACGCCAAGGACGCGCAGCCCAGATCTCCGGTTGCTGGATCAAGCACAGCGGCTCAGATAGCCGCAGAGTCACCAGATTCCCCTGAAAAATAGCATCTGATGACGGAATTTAATGGGGCTGGAGGCATTCCAGCGGATTAGCCCGTTTCGGTGTTTGGGGGTCTTCGCGTTAGCGCCTATTGACCCTCCCTCATGGAGGGTGTTAGCCAACCTCCCCCGGTGTTCCGGGCGGGACGAATCGGGCTCTTTCCTGCACCCGTCATTCATTAACAGAGGGTTGAATACACCATGAACATTTGCTGCGTTACCGGTCGCGCTGAAACTACCACGATTTCCCGTGGTATGGCCCAAGGCCTCGATCTTTCGGATGGTGCCTTTGGTGAGCGGCAGACTGTCGCATCTACCCCCGCAAGCCAGGGGGCCGTTCGCGGACAGACATTCATTCTGTCGGCCATTGTGCTGAGCATGGCCCGCCGGCTTGGCTTCATGCCGGAATATTTCCTGTTCCCCGGCGGATTTGTCGGACTCAGGTCCGGCGACTTTCAGCTGTTTCAGGATGAGCTCCGGGCCGCATTTTATACTTTTCACCAGGAAACGAAGGTGATCTTCGGCGTCAACATTGCCCACCCGGATAAGACCTGGACATCGGAATCGTGGCTGCTGACGGCTGGCCGCTGTTACGATCTTGATCTGCGTGTTGGGCAGGTGCTGGTAGAAGGGACCAAGCTTGCTCCTCGTCGCACGCCGCGTCACCGGTGGATCCGGAGGGAGTTTATAGTCACTTCCGAGGATATCACCCAGGCCAAGGCTGCCGATCTTGATCCCGAGGATGCACAGGGCTGCCAGTACATCTTTAATCCCGCCACTGGTGAAACCGCCCGGCATGGCCACTGGAAGGAAGGCCACGCCTCCCTGCTGGACCGCCACGGTCCACGCTATTCGTTCTTTTCGCAGTCGCTGGCAATGGATTCCACGCACGATGGCTGTTGGGCTCTCCAGCTTGCCGAAGGTCAGGAAGGGCCTGTTGAAATTGAACCGAGCGTGAAGCTACCGGCTGTAGAAGTGCCATCAGGGCTGGGAACCGCATCCGACAAGAGTGCGGTCAAGCTCGCCCATAAAGTGAAGGTTGAGGCGAGCGTCTTTACGTTGCCATGAACGGGGCGGGATCATCCCGCGCTTGCACCGCAGGTTCTACGTGATAGCGTCCGCAGGCCGCTTTGGCGGCTTTGGAACAGCCAGAAATGCCTGCAACCGAAAAAGATCTTCGTGCCTGGTACCAGTGCATTGATTGCAGATCCCAGTATCCGCTGCTGGACGAGGTGATATACCGCTGCCGGAAGTGCAACGGATTGCTTGATGTCGAGCACGACATGGAGCGGCTCCGCAGCTATAAAACCGGACCTGAATGGCGGACCCTGTTTGAATCGCGACAGGCCCGGTCGAGCTGGCCATATGGGTCCGGAGTCTGGGGCAAGAAAGAGTGGGTCAACCCGCTCGTTCGCAACGACAATGTCGTATCGATGTTCGAGGGGAACTCGAACCTCTTCTGGGCAGACCGGTTTGGCCGGGAGATCGGTGTCCCGGACTTGTGGATCAAGCAGTGCGGGGTTTCGCACACGGGGTCGTTCAAGGATCTCGGCATGACGTCGCTGGTTTCCGCGGTGAAGGAAATGATCCATCGGGGCGTCGATATCCCGGCTGTGGCATGCGCTTCGACGGGAGACACCTCGGCAGCATTGGCCGCTTATGCGGCCGCTGCGGGTATCAGAAGCATTGTGTTTCTGCCCAACAACAAGGTCTCCCTTGCACAACTTATACAGCCCGTGGCTAATGGGGCTCTGGTTCTGGCTATCGATACCGATTTTGATGGTTGCATGGATCTGGTGCAGAAACTCTGCATTGAAGAGAATATCTATCTTGCCAATTCGATGAATTCGCTTCGTATCGAGGGGCAAAAGACGGTTGGCATTGAAATTCTCCAGCAGTTCGACTGGGAAGTGCCGGACTGGATCATCATTCCGGGCGGAAACCTGGGCAATGTGAGCGCACTCGCTCGGGGGCTGGAGATGGCCAAAGAGCTGGGCCTTATAGAGCGGATGCCCCGTATTTGCTGTGCACAGGCGCAGAACGCGAACCCCTTGTACCGGGCGTATCAGACGGGCTTCGAGCATTTTGAACCAATGACGGCCAAGCCGACGCTGGCATCGGCTATCCGCATTGGTAACCCGGTATCCTACAAACGTGCGGTCAGGGCGCTCAAGAAATTCGGTGGTGTGGTGGAGGAAGCATCGGAAGACGAACTGGCCAATGCTGCTGCCCGGGTGGACCTGACTGGTACTTTTAATTGTCCCCATACGGGGGTGGCGCTTTCTGCATTCATCAAGCTGGTCGAACGTGGTGAGATCAAGCCCAAGGATCGCGTGGTAGTGATTTCGACTGCTCATGGACTCAAGTTCACGGAGTTCAAGGTGGATTACCATCGCAGCCAGATAGATGGCGTGCTGTCCCGGTACGCAAACCGGCCGGTCGAGCTTCCCAACAATGCTGAATTGGTCCGCAACGCCATCCGCGACCGGTTGGGTTTTACCCGTCCGGCCAGGGGAGCGTCGGGAACCTGATCCGTCCAGTTCGTTCTTTGCCGGGGATAATGAGCATCAATATGAGTGACAAGAAACCAGGAATTTCTACGCTTGCTGTTCATGGCGGCGAGCCGCGCAAGAAAGCGGCTCACTCGATTTCAACAGCGGTTTATCATGCTTCGACCTACGTGTTCGAAAACACGCAGGAGCTGTGTGACTATATGGAAGGCAAGCTCGACCGGATGGAATATGGCCGGTACGGCAACCCCACGACCCGTACTGCGGAAATGAAGCTCGCTGCGCTCGACCACGCTGAAGACGCGCTTTTGTTTGCTTCCGGCATGAACGCCGTGACATCCACGCTTCTGGCCCTGCTTAAGAGCGGCGACCACATGATCCTGACAGCTGATTCTTACCGGCGTACCCGGCAGTTCTGTCTGCAGACATTGGCGAAGTTCGGTGTAGAGACCTCGGTTGTTGATCCCCGTGACTATGAGGCACTGGAAAAGGCCATTACACCGAAGACTAAGCTGCTATTCTCAGAGTCACCGACCAATCCCTACATGAACGTTATTGATCTGCCCAAGGTGGTGGATATCGCCCGCCGCCACCGGATCAAGGTGATTATTGATTCTACATTCGCCACGCCGCTGAACCAGACCCCGCTCGACTACGGGGTCGATCTGGTTATGCACTCAGCCACGAAATATCTGGGTGGGCATAACGACCTGCTTGCCGGAGTCATCTGCGGAAAGCGTGATTTCGTGGATGGTATCCGGAAATTCCAGGGCGTCATGGGTGGTGTGCCAGATCCACAGGCAGCCTATCTGCTGATCCGGGGGCTCAAGACCTTCCCGCTCCGTATGGTCCGCCAGAACGAATCGGCTCTGGCTATTGCCCGTTATCTGGAAAAGCATCCCAAGATAGCCCAGGTTTACTATCCGGGGCTGGAAAGCCATCACAACCACAAGGTTGCAGCTGCACAAATGAAAGGCTTTGGTGGTGTGGTGTCATTCGAGGTGAAGGCCAGTCTGGAGCAGATATCCAGGTTCATCGATGCCTGCCAGATTCCCTATATCGCACCATCACTGGGTGGCACGGAGAGTCTTGTCGAGCAACCCTCATTGATGAGCTTTTATGAGCTCTCGACTGAGGAACGGCAGGCAGTTGGTATTTCCGACCAGCTTGTCCGCTATGCCGTGGGCGTCGAGGATACGCAGGATCTGATTGACGATCTGGAACAGGCACTCCGCGTAGTGCCGGGATAGCCGGTTTGCCCTTGAGGGCGCGGGGCTCTAAAGATTGAAGTAGTCCGGAAAAATCGGGCACGAAGGCTGGATTGATAACGTGGGTTTTTTCGACCGGATTTACAGTCTGTTCAGTGACGATATTGCCATTGATCTCGGTACGGCGAATACGCTGGTGTTCGTCAAGGGCAAGGGTGTCATTGTAAACGAACCTTCGGTCGTGGCTGTCCAGCGCAATGCGCAGGGGCGATACGATGTGCTGGCTGTGGGCCGCGAAGCCAAGAACATGCTCGGCCGCACTCCTGGGAATATTCAGGCGATCCGGCCGATGAAGGAAGGCGTTATTGCCGATTTTCAGGTGGCCGAGAAGATGCTCGACTACTTCATCAAGAAGGCACACAACCAGCGCACGACCTTGGTTGCTCCACGCATTGTTATCTGTATCCCGAGCGGCGTTACACAGGTGGAAAAACGCGCGGTTCGTGAATCGGCCATTCACGCCGGAGCCCGTGAGGTGTTTCTCATGGAAGAGCCCATGGCGGCTGCTATCGGGGCTGGACTTCCGGTGACTGAGCCCAGCGGCAACATGATTGTCGATATTGGTGGTGGGACCACCGAAGTCGCCGTGATCTCTCTGGGAGGAATTGTTTATAGCCGGTCAGTGCGTGTTGCGGGAGACAAGATAGATGAAGCGATTCTCCAGTACATCAAGCGCAAGTACAATCTGCTGATTGGTGAAGCAACGGCCGAAATGATCAAGATCAAGATCGGAAATGCGTACCGGTCCGAGCCCTCTCGTGACATGGATGTGCGCGGCCGGGATCTGCTTGCCGGCATACCAAAGACGCTTACCATCAATTCGGATGAAGCGCGTGAGGCGATTTCTGAACCTGTGCATGCGATTGTGGAAGCGGTGAAGATCGCCCTTGAACGCACGCCGCCGGAACTGGCCGCCGATGTGGTGGACAAGGGTATTGTACTTGCTGGCGGGGGCGCACTTATTCAGGGTCTGGACCAGCTTCTTATCGAAGAGACAGGCCTCCCGGTCATTATTGCCGATGATCCGCTTACCTGCGTCGCACGGGGCGCCGGTCTGTCTCTGGACAGTCTTGATCTGTTACGCCAAGTCGCTGTTCAGGATTAACTGACCGGTCAGGGCACCAGAAGCACTTTGCCCGTATTTTTCCGGTCCTGGATGTAATGGTGCGCTTTCGGTGCATCAGCAAAACTAAAAGTCTTGTCTACAACCGGTTTCAGGATTCCGCGCTCATAAAGGACAAGCATTTCCTCGCCCCAGTTCCTGAGCCGCTCGACCTCGCCCCACATATGTCCCATGTTGACACCGAAAGCCGCCTTGTTCTCATTCATCAAAGTTACTGGATTGATCTGGAGCCACGGCATGCCTGCGACCATCTTGAGCAGGTCGATAATGCTCCGGGTCTTTCCCGTGGCAGCTTCTGACATTCCGAACATACCGAGTCGTCCGGTGGGGGCAAGTATGCGGAATCCCTTCTTGAACGAATCACCACCAACGGCATCGATAATAAGCTCAACTCCACGGCCATTTGTGATTTCCCTGACACGCTTTTCAAAGTCCTCGGTCCGGTAGTCGATGCAGTGATGCACGCCGATGGTTTTCAGATAGTCATGTTTTCCCTTGGAGGCCGTGCCGATAATGGTCGCCCCGATGTGGCGGGCGATCTGTATGGCGGCGATGCCAACACCTCCACCAGCTGAATGAATCAGGATGGTTTCGCCCTTCTTGAGGGCGCCCATTACAACAATGAGCTGCCATGCAGTGAAATAGACAACCGGAAAGGCAGCTCCCTCTAGGGCGCTCATGGCAGCGGGTCGAGCAAATACCTGGCGCTCCGGAACGCATACCATGTCCGAATAGCCACCGAAACGGGTCATGGCGAACACATTCTTGCCGATCCATCCCCTGTCCACGCCTTCTCCTGCCATGTCCACCTTGCCGGCGACCTCATAGCCAACAACGATGGGAATGCCCGGAAGGTCCGGGTACATTCCCATTCTTCCCATGATATCGGCGAAATTGATGCCAGCCGCTTCTACTCGGATTCGGATTTCCCCGGCCTTGGGTTCAGGATCGGTAGCCTCTCTAACTTTCAATACTTCCGGTTCTCCGGCTTTGGTTATCCAGACCTGACGCATGGGATAAGGCTTCCTTTCACTAAGGCCGCAGAGCTGACAGTCTCGTTGTGAAATGCGTAGAGGGCAAGCCTCTGTTCCGTCGCAATGTTCAGTACAGGTAGTTCAGGCCAAAGAAGAATGGTGCCCGATAACTCGGATTCCGGCCGGGAACACCGGCTCCGAACATGGCCTGAAAAGTGGTGGAAATTTCCAGCGATACGCGGTCGGTGACCAAGGCTGCAACACCCGCTGATCCCCCGGCCAGCAGGCCGGTTTTGTCCCGTATATTGTCGATTCCAGAAAAGACAGCACCTGCCTCTGCTCTGCCGAAAAGCAGGAATACTTCAACAGGATGATGCAGCTCCAGAAACCCCGAGGCGCTGACGATATCGAGCGATACGGGCCCCGTCGCGTCCCGTTGCTTGTTGCGGGAATAAATCACCCGCGTGCCAAAAGCGAAATGATTAATTTCAGGGTGATAGGTATAGGCTCCCATAAGTGCGATATCCGGCTCAAAGGCATCATTCCGGCCAGCATACCGGTCATCAACCGGCACGTTGAAACCGGCCGCGATGGTATACCGGCTTTTGCGTGCCAGGGGCACGTCACCCCACATGAGCCCCTGGGGTTTTTCCGGAAGAAACGGCTTGGCGACAGTAGAAATCGTTTCTCGAAAGAGTTCATCCAGAAAAGCCGTTCCTTTCCGGATGACGCTTTGCCGGGCTGCTTCCTTTTCTGATTCGATTTCAGAGCGGGCGAGCTCCCAGGCCCGGACAATTTTGGGCGACTGGGTTTCACTGTCTACCGTGAAGTCAGGGTTCAGTTCCAGAGACTTTTTGAATTCGTCCACGGCCAGCCGCTGGCGGTCGGTGGCCGCGTAAGTATAGGCCAGAAAAACGTGATATTGTGGATCACGGGAATAGTTTAACGCCTCGCGGAAGCTGGTTTCCGCGCAACTGTAGTTCAGTTCCTCATAGCACCTCTGTCCCCGGCGGAATATCTGCTCCCCCTTAGCCTTCGCTTCGGCGTCTGGCTGAGGTACCATTTGGGATTGAAGTGGGCTGAAAGCCAAAGCGACGGCAAAAAGGGCGGTGAAGGTGGCACGGGCTAGCAAGGGTTTCACTGGCCCATGTTAGGGAGTTTGGCTGAAATGGTCTACTCTTTGGAGTACGGAAGCGAGGTGAATGATGCCGGAACACGATTCGGATTCAGGCCAGAGGGACGAGCGGGAAGGCCGCCGCCGGCTGGGTGACCGTTTGGACGGTATTGTCCCTGACAGCGTCAAAAAGGCGATATACACGTCGCTTGGCGCGGTCTTCATGACAGAAGATTCGGTGCGGCGGGCGTTGGCTGATATCAAGGTGCCAGGAGATGCAGTCAGCTATTTCATCAACCAGTCGAAGCAGACCAAGGAAGAACTGTTCAATGCCATTGCCCGCGAAGTGGCCAGTACGCTTCTCAAGGACCGTGATCCCGTGGAACTGCTTCAGGCCGCATTGCAAAATGTTACTGTTACACTGACGGCGGAGGTGGACTTCAAGGCCAAAGAAGATCCTGCTGCTCCCGGGATGGAAGTGAAAGTCCGGGCGAAGAGACGGTAACAGTAAGGTATCCCAATCCAGTCCGGTGGCTCCTCTTGGCTAAAGGCTTCAATCTGTCTAAGTAGGACCGGTCTGGCTGACATTGATGTCAGTGCAGGGAATCTCTATTTGAGGAGTGATTTGTCCGTGGGCAACTATCATGTTTCCTGCAAGCACTGGAAGATCGAGCCGGGATCTCTGGCGCTTGAACCGGATGTGCAATCAGGCCCTATCGAACCGTTTCGTACGCCTGAAGACCCGCACAAGGACAAGTTCGGCCATTTCAATCTCAGGGCGTTTGCCGGTGCAGCCAATCATCTGGAGCATGTGCTCGAAATAGTCATGCGTATTGATAATACGGTGATTGAAATGAGTACGGCGAGCGAGCCGCTTTATTTCGGCCACAGCAACTGGGGCGATGAGTACAACATACTGTTCCCGACCGGTGACGAGATGGTCGATACTTTTCCGGGTCGTACGGTATATACCGACACTGATACCGCGGAGCAGCTGGGCTACGTGAAGGCCACCAACGGAGCCATGACTGTACATCCGGTGGGAATGTCCCACTGGCCGGGCAAGCTAAAGGAGCCCGAAAAAATTTTCATCCCGCCTGACGAAATACGGCGCAAGCTGTTCGCCGTGGTTTTCTGTTCGGCCGGGCAAGTGGACTACAACGAAACGCTTGCACCCACGAAATCCGTGAGCATGAAAGAATGGTCCGGTAACCGGTTGCCACAGTTTGCGAAGGTGAAGGTTGGCGAAATCAAGATCCATCACGATATTCCCAGCCGTACCGAAGGGCGGATCGGGGCCCGGAGCCTCATCGGTATGTCAATAGAGTCGGACCGCGAGATGGAAAATCCCGAGGCAGTCGCCCGTGTTGGAACGGCAACGCTCGATTTTTTCGTTACCGATGGCACTACTGGCAACACGTTTGAAAGCGACACGCATTCTTATCTCATCGCCTATTTCGGCAGGCCGAAGGTGGAGTTTTTCAATGCCGCCGGCAAAAGAGTCGCCTGTTCGCAGATGGGCGAAGCGGATGTAATCCGGGTTCCTGCTGGCATTAGCTTCCGGTTTGTGATTCCAGAACCGGAAAACCATGCGGCTCTTTTGTGGATGCGAAAGTCGGTTGCCGGAGAGCCTAATGCAGGTGTCCGTGCCGAAGTGGTAGGTGGATTTCCGCTCCATAAGGTGGTGAATGGATGACTTCGGTCGCTGCACACCAGGTCTATCCTGAAATGAAATTGGGCAGTTTCACGTTCAGTTCCGATGGCGTTACCGTGACGATCCGTGGACTCGGGCGGGAAGCCAGACTGCCGACACACTGGTTTCTCCGGTCTGTTTTCCGGATACTCTGGTTCGATTTCATGATCGGCCAGTTCGAATTTTACGGTGGATTTGGAACCACCAACGACGATACCCATGTTTATCTGCTCATGCTGGGTAAACCCAAACTGGCTGAAAAAGTCACGCGTGAAGAGGCGCGTGACTTTTTCAAGCGGGCTTATGATGCTTACCGGACGCCCGGTTACCGGGAATTGACGTAGTTATTCCACCTCAAACTGCCCCAGAGCCGTTGGGGCGAGGCCGTTGCCAGGTGAAGGGTTGATACCCTCTAGTTCGGTGATTTCTATTCCGAGCTGAAACCTGCGAATCAGCGGATCGCCGCCGAATGGCGTATCAGTTACATAGAGGATCTGAGTGCTGGCATCATAGGAAAGGCTGCCGAGTTGGAAAGGGCCGCTGGCAGAGAATACCAGCTCGGGCGCCAATTCTGGTTCATTTGGATTGAACCGGATGAGCTGGTCCGATTCGAAAGGACCAAAGAAATTGCCATAGGTCAGGATGAATGCGGTCTCTGCATCTACAACGAGCAGGTTGGAGACCGGTTGTCCGATTTCTTCGTTTTCTCCTTCAAGAACCACGGTATACGCAGCGGCGTTGTCTGGAAGCGGTGTGAGATCAATCCTGACAACCCCCGACCGCCCGATTTGAGTATCCCGCCCGTCAGCAAACAGTCCGGAACAGGCAACATAGATGGCGGGTTCATCGAACAGGTACTGGATTGGGCCGCAGTTCTTGAACTCGGTAATTTCCAGAAGTTGTGTACCTTCGGACACGGGATCAGCGTCGACCAGTGCTTCTGTTGCTGTGTCAATGACCGCCACAAGTCCATTGCCTGAGGCGCTAAAGCTGGCATTGGTAAAATGCCCAAGGGTAGACACGACATGGTTGCCTGCCCGAACTATCCGGTCCGGATTGGCCCGTTCGCCAGACCAGGGGTCAAGAATGGAGTTGAACCGGATCTGCTTGACGATCTGGAGTGTAGTTGTATCTACAATGACGATATCATCGCCTTCATCCATGTCGACGGCACCCGCCGAGGGACTCGGATTGGCCTGATACCGGGTGACATACAGCCGGGAATCATTCACGAGAAGCGTATCGTGCGGATTGGCATACCAGGGACCTAATGTGCTGGTTCCGACGGGAATCTGCGCCAGGACAGTCATGTGTGTGGTTTCGAGCACATTGATGTTATTGTTGCTTCCTCCCCGGTCAATGACAAACAGAATGCCAGGAGGCGGTGGATCACTGGGCAACGAAACATCGCCGCTAAGCGGCAAGGTAATTTCCGGCGAATTAGTTGAAGAGCTCAGGACTGCTTCACTGACAAGTTCGCCATTTGCCCGGTTCAATACACCGACAGCGGACACGCTGTAATCAGTCGTCACGACCGCCATGTAAGACCCGGGTTCCAGCGTCACGGAAGGAGTGCCCGGGGCAGTATCGCCTTCGCAGGCTGCCAGTGAAATAAAAAGATGGAATAACATGGCCTGTTTAACGTGTTTCATTGGTCTCCCCTTTTGTTTGTAACGCTCAATGCACTTCTCTTTGGCTACAGGAATTTCCATCCCAGACGGCCGAAGAACGTCCGGCCGGGCAAGGGAAAACCCACGACATCCATCACCTGTTCGTTCGTCAAGTTCCGGCCGTCAAAAGCCAGTTCGAGCCGGTCGTCCAGCATTTTCAGTTCAAGTCCGGCACCGAGTATTCGCCGCTCAGGGACCGAAACCATATTGTTTCCATCGACGAAATGGCTGGATGTGAACTCCATTTCGGTCCATAACTCGGCCCGAGTCATCCAGCTGAATAGCCGTTCACGGAATGCCGCTCCCCTAAGAAGCCACTGGTTCGGCGGCCGAAACGGGATTTTACGGCCATCGCGGGCCGCGACCTTCGACCGGATTCGGCTGGTGAGCCAGGTGTGAGTGGCATCAAGCCTGAATGCCTCAAGGGCGGTGACGGAAAGTGATGACTCGACACCTTTGATAGTCGCTCTGTCCACATTTTCCGGCCGGGTCAGGACAAGCGTCCTGACGAACTGGATGAGGTTGTCCACATCCTGATAAAAGAAGGCAATGCCTGCCTTTGCAGCTATCAGTTCGTGATTTCGGGCGAGCTCAAAGCCGGCATCCAGATTTAATCCTTTTTCGGGCTTGAGATGAGGGTTTCCTGCAATCAGGGCCGAATCACCAAACAGTTCAAACAGCGATGGGAAACGGAATGCGCGGCCTGCGTTGCCGCGCAGCTTGAACCCGTCTACAGGCTTCCAGAGCAACCCTCCACGAACACTGTGTCCCCCGCCGGACTGGCGCACTTTCTGGGGATTCAAGGGGCTTGAGGTCGAAGCAGGCCGGAAACTGTTCCAGGCATGCTCGTAACGGTATTGGGGGGCAACGAGTAGTTTCGCCCCTGGCATTTCCAGTTCACCACCGAGCGCCCAGGCAACAGACTGGCGATCGCTCGTTCCATCAGTGAATACAGTGGGAATTCGGTATGCTGGCGAATATCGCTCAAACCGATAACTGAAATGCGTTGTTCCCCGGATGGCCCCGTGGCCACCGCGCCAGGTGACGGATGTCCCGGGCGAATAGGATTTTTTGATCTCATCCTGCGGGAATCCACGGAACTCTCCTAACGGATCATCCAGTTCCGTCTGGGAAAAGGTGTAATAGGCCTGAAGACGGAGGGAATCCTCGTTTATTATCGCGTCACGCAACCTGAACTCAGCTCCGGTAATGGAACGGACCAGTTGGATCCGGCTTCGGGTGGTAATAACGGCGCCACCCCGTTGAAGTCCGCCTTCGCGATAGAAAAAGTCCTGGAGAAAAGTCCCGCGGGCACGGGAAGTGAAATCATGTGTAACTTTAAACAGTGTTCCCACGCGGTCGAAGTCGCGGTTTGTGAACTTCTGGTCGAAATCGTCCGATGGATCGAGGGCGGTTCCGTTGTTGTTCCGGAAGGAAAAATTTCCCCTTGAGTGCATGAAATCGAGGCCCGCGGCCATTCTGGTTTTTTCGTTCCCGGTGAAATCAATCAGCCCGCCGCCAAAGAGGCCCGCCGATATCGTATTGAACGAACCGTATCCGCCACGGGCCGACAGGGTTTCCTTTTCCAGTTCACGGGTGGAAAGAAATACCGCGCCACCAAGGGCACTCGCGGTGGCTTCGACCGGTGCGAAGCCGCGGTAAATCTCCATGCGCTCGATATGCGAAAGAGGCAGGGCCGAAAGGTCGACCGCTCCGCCCAGCCCGGCATTTAGTGGGATTCCATCCAGAAAAACCAGAACCTGATCGAAGCTGGACCCGCGTATCGAAGCGGCGGAAAAGTCGCCAAGCCCGCCGAGCCGGACGGCGCTCACTCCTGCCTGCCGGTCCAGTACCTGATCGAGGTTCTCGCCGGGCCGGTCGAGCTCTTTTCGCTCTATCGTTGTGACGGCACCGGTCGAGTCGCGCTCGTTTTCACTCTCGGCAACGGTGCGCTCACGTTCGACGACAACGGAGGGGAGTTCTAGTGCACCTGGCTCGCTGTCCTGCGCGTACGCAGCGGAAGGGACTGAGGCCAGGCAGCCATACAGCACCAGAACCACCACTGAATACGGCCCGCCTCCCCATCGGGAAGCAGGCCGCCAGGTATGCGACAAGTCGCGCACCGGCCAGACCCTCCTCGGGGGACCGATCAATCGGAAGTTCCATCAGGCTGGTGTCCTGGCTTCGGGAGCCTGACCGCGGACGCCCCTCCAGATCCCGGCCTTCCCGGAAACCCGTCCGTATGCGGGCTCCCAGTGACCGGGGGGTGCGTTCGGGCCGTTATCTCCCTAACAGTGGCGGGACCGCGCCGGAATCTCACCGGCTTCCCATTTATTCCGTCTCGAAACCTTGTGGCTACGGGACGGACACCTGCTGGAACGGCTTATCTATTGGCGCCAGCTTCAGCAATGCTGATACTGGCTCCGAGACAAACAATGAAGAAGTAGCGCTGGACTGTCAAGGTAAAAGTTTAACCGTGGCTACATTCCCCAGTCGCGGGCATAGCGGAAATCACGGTCTATGGTGCGTGATCCCAGTTTGGCGATGACCGGAAGCCGCCGCTTGAATTGGGAACTCCGCACTTTTCTCAGAATGAGATCACAGAATGTCTCCGGTATCCCGGCCGCGATAATTTCATTACGGGTCCGGCGTTCTTCAATGAAAAGATACAGTGCGGCATCTGCCTGTCCATAGGTGAATCCCAGCTCAGCCTCGTCTGTCTGGCCTTCCCACAAGTCAGCGGTCGGCGGCTTTTTTACAATGGAATCCGGCACGCCCAGATAACGGGAGAGCTGCCATACCTGCGTCTTGTAGAGATCACCAATGGCATTGAGTGCGCTCGCCATATCTCCGTAAAGAGTGCCATAGCCAAGCAGCAGTTCTGTCTTGTTTGAAGTGCCGAGAACGAGGGAACCATCCCGGGCCGAGAGGTCATAGAGTATCGTCATTCGCTCGCGAGCCATCTTGTTTGCACGCCGGAGGCGCGAGGCATCCGGAAAACGGCTGAAATGGGCGTCAATCTGGGGAGTGATTTCGACGACTTCATGACGGCAGCCGGTGTCGCGTACTGCTTCGAGTGCGTCGGCAAGGCTTTGTGGGCTCGATTGCCTGTAGGGCATCGTGACTCCCAGAACATTGTCCGGTCCCAGTGCTTTCACCGCCAGATACAGGACGAGTGCCGAATCAATGCCACCCGACAGCCCCAGAACTGCCTTCCGGGAACCGGTTTTGGAGATTTCTTCCTTGAGGAATGCCGTAAGAATCCGTACCGTCAGTTCTTCGTCAATAATGAGCTGCTCAAGCCATATGGCTGGGTCAAAACTGATAGGCCCGTTCAGTGCAGAAGCTTTGCGGCGGCCGCTCATCCAGGTTCCTGTTCCCAGCGAAGACGCCGGATACGCTCCATTTCACTGAAAGTAAATTCGAAGTTTTCATCCCGGATGACAGGCGTCTGCTGGCGGCTCCGGCGTATGTCGCTCTTGTCTATGTCTGCCAGCAAGAGGAATTCTTCGCCATAAGGAGCCTGCGCGGTCGTTTGCCCATGCGGATCGACGATATGAGAGCCGCCGGAAAATCCAACGCCATCTTCCACTCCGACACGATTGGCATATGCAAGATGCACTGAATACAGCCGTGCGTAAGTCCGGTTCATTTCCTCCCATCCGGCGGAACTTGCCGCGCGACGGGTCCCCCGCTTTCCGGGTCGGGCAGCGACTCCCCGCATGGGGGAACTGGACGGAATTATGAGAATCTCTGGGTTCTGCAGACTAGCCAGATAAACAGCTGACGGATGCCATGCATCCTCGCAGATCAAAATTGCAACCCGGCCAATCCGGGTTTCAAAAACATCAATCCGGGAACCACGTGCAAAATACCGCTGCTCGTCGAACATTCCATATGTCGGAAGATATACCTTCCGGTGAACATGGGTGGTTTCTCCAGCGGAAAAGTATCCTGCGGCATTGTAATACTGGTGGGCACGTGATTGCTCGACAAAACCGGCGACAAGATCAATACGCTTGGACAGCTTTTCGAGCCGCCTCCATACGGTTGAACCACGTCCGATAGCCACGTCGCAAACGGCATCTTTCAGATGGTAGCCGGTCAGTCCCAGCTCGGGTGTGATGAGCAGCCCAGCTCCCTTGGAGACCGCTTTTTCGGCTGCCACCTCCAGCTTTTCGAGATTGGCATCCAAATCGCCCAGCCGCATGGATAACTGGTCGATGGCAATGCGAACAGAACCGGCTTTTAGTGGTGTACCATTCATTAGACTGGAGCATAATCGCTGGCTGGGGTGCTGGCCACGGCAGAGAACCATGATGCCAGTCCGGAGAAGAAAATTTGCATCGGAGTCCCGAAGTGGCCGGAAATAGTGGTTTTATCAGTGAATTTCCTTCCGAGGCAGGTTTGAACTTATGGCACTATCCACACTATGTTTGATGTCCAAGGCGGGTAGCCTCCGAACCGGGAGGAAAGCATATCGAAACTGGTTCAAGGCCGGTTTCTCCCGCAGGACTGTTGGAACGCAATGGCAGTTTTTAGCAAGAAAGGTGGCGGCCAGTCCGGTGGAGGAGTTCCCCTCCGATGGTTGCCTGTGGGTCCGAACTTTTCGCTACTGAGACTGATGTTTCAGGCGTCAGGCTCGCCAAGCGGTCCATTCCGCAATCCTGCTTATAAGTCGTACATTTCCAAAGTAACAAACGAGCCGCTGGATTTTCTGATGCCGGACCGGTCGATCATTTCGGCGCGGTGCGTCTGGATCATATCGGGTGGACGCCCATCACAACACGGATTTCATCTGGTATCGATTGCTGGAGGCCGGGAAAACCTCCAGCGGCTGACTGGCCAGGAGGGAGTGAGCAGCCGCCACTTCACTTCGGAAATTATCGCTGCAGCAAGCCGTGAAGACCAGGCTGCAAAGTCCCAGCCATCGGCGCGCGGTTCCGTTCCCGTCAAGCCAAAGTCGAAACCAGCTCCCAAGCCAGTAGACGATTTTTCGGATCTATCCGGTGGCACTGAAGAAAATGTGGCCGCCAAAGCCCAGTTTCCCGACGAACTGGGCCGGAGCAAGCCGGCCCGGAGTCCACTTGCCAAGACAGATCTTTCCGATCTTGAGAGCGGCGGCGATCTTGATTTTCAGCGCTATGATTCACAGAAGCCGGAATCACCTGCCAAGCAGGACGATGGCTTTTTGACTGACCCGGACGCCGATCTCATGGTGAGCACGAGCGGCCGTACATGGTCTCTCGACGATGTGGATGAAAGCGGAACCCCGGCAGCCAAGGCACCGCCGGCCGCTGATGCGAATACGGACGCAGCTCCCGATGAAATGCTTGAGCTTCCCGAAGAACCGGAGGCGGAGCCGCTAGCTGAACCGGAAATGCCGGAGGAACCGGTTGCCGCCGCAACAGCTGGACCCGTTCAGCCTGTTGAGGATGAAGATCCGTTCGCTGCCGGTTTCGAAAGCGGCCAGCAGTCCGAGGCTGCCTCCATGGACGCTATTCCCGTGGCGGCCGATGAAGATCCGTTTGCCGAACTGGATGCGGCTCCGGGTACATCCGGATCAGAAGCAGCGGAAACCCCATCTGATGAAAATCCATTCGAGGATTTGGATGCTGGTTCTCAGGCGGCCCCGGAGCCTGAGTCTGTGGCCAGCGAGGCCGTGACAGGTTCTGATGAGTTCAGCGGTGCTTGGGATTTGTCCGAACAATCCCCCGCTCCTGGCGCACAGCGAGAGTCTGCTCACGATCCTGAAGCAGTGTCACTGGCTCAGGAAACGGCCAGTAATGTGCCGGTAGCAGTTTCTAGTCCGCCCAGCAGCGAGTGGGATCTTTCCGATTCCGCCGCACCAGCGCAGTCTCCTGTTATGCAATCGGAATCCGCTGCTGAGCTTGCATTGCAAGCTGAAGAGATGGCGGCGCAAGTGGCGGGCGAAACAGTCAATGCAGACCTTGTGGAGCCCGTTGAGGTATCAACGTCGGCTATAGCGGAAGAAGAACCGGTTGCAATATCCGATAGCCCGGCCGCTGCCAGCCCGGAGGAGTTTCCGGACGAAACGGGTATTTCTGACGCTGATATCAAGCCGGTTTCTGCCAGCCTGGACGGCGTATCAGAGGCCGATGAGCCCATGTTTGCCGAAGAGACTGAAGTTGCATTGGGTGAAGTTGAAAGTCTCACCGATCCAGAGGCGCTTGCCGGCCGCGGTGCAACGATTTCCGATGTGGCACCAGGCCGTACGGACCCGGTAGGACTTCCTGACCAGCTCGGAATTGATGCGGGTGATGCTCAGGGGGAGGCCTATGCCCATGACGACGTAGCGTACCTGGATGGGATTTCCACGCTCCCGAAAAATGGAGAGATACTGTCGGTCCATGCCCGGCAGGCAGCCCAATTGCGAAATGGGGAGGCGCCGGCTCCGTCTGGAAAGTTTGACGAACTGATAGCCAAAGGAGCTCCCAGGGCTTTCGATGACGAGGCAGTTGCCATTGATGACGATGTTTCCACGGCGGAGGATTTGTTTGGTGAACGTCCGGCCAAGATGGTGGATTTTCCTGAAGAGCCCCCCGCGATGCGCGAAACAGATTCCGAAGTAGCCGCGGATATGCGGTACACCAACTTCAATACTCCCGAAGAAACCGAGAAAGCACTCGCAGAAGCTGAGGCGATCATGTCGGCTGAAGAGGTATTCGGCGGCGCTTCGGAGCCAGTTCAGGCTATTTCCGGATCAACGAAAGTGGAGCCACTGGCGCCGTCTTTGTCTGCCCCTGAGCCGGAGCCACCTGCGAAGCCATCCGGTAACTGGCGGTTTTTTACAACTGAGGTTTCAAACGAGCTCAAGGCCACCGCCAAGAAGGCAAAGGTCATTGAGAGAACCGCAGACATGCTCCGGTTTGACCTCAAGGTGCGCGTTATCTGGCCTGGTGGCGAGTTGTCAGACGGTTTCCTTTGTGTGAAAGACCGTTCGCCTTCGCTTTATCTCAACGCAACCGACATCCGAAAACTCATGCCGGAAGCAGAAGTGGAATTCTGACAGATCCCACCCCTAACCGATTAACCCGGCCCGCAAGATTGTCGTTTCACTGCAAGACAGCATCATAACCCAAGCAATCCTGCAGTAGCGGATAGAACCAAATTAGTTGGGCCGCAACCGAACTATGGGCCTAGCGGCCCTTGCCGCCCAGTTCCTTGAGGATTCGCTCAGCTTTGGCCAGCCGTGCCTGGAGCTTCTCTTTGGCAGCACCTTTGGCTTTTTCTATGGCAGCCTTCAGCTTGGGAACTGAATTTGTGTAACGGGTAAGCCGTGCCTGCCGGGTGGCTTCGGGGGATCTTGGCCCCCGCTTGCGGCCTGGAGCTCCACGACCGCCGGAGCCACCCCCCATCTGGGCGTCCACTTTGGCCAGCTCCTTCTCAAGCTTGCGGATGTTGCGCACAAGCTCCTTGCGACGGGCCCTCAGCTTTTTCATGTCTTTCCCGGCAGAATTTGCCCGCTTTAGGAGCGCTCGGCGCTCAGCAGGTGACAGCTTCAGCAGATCTTTAAGAATAGTTTCTTGTTTCTTGGGGCGGGCCATCTTGAGTGTCCTTCTGTTTAGATCAAAACTATATGACTTCTGAGGAAACTGATTGTCATTAATGACAATATATTCTGAAGTCGGCGGGACGTTAGAACCTATTGATATGAATGACAAATCAGACTGTCTGTCCGTCATGAATAATTTTGGCTGTTTGCAGCGCAATACTTACCTGTTGGTGAATAGTCCAATTTCGTAAATTCACACAAATTTTTAAACATACTGTCAATACAAGTCATTCTGGAAGAAATATGGCGGTAACGGAGACTGGTGGTGGGAGTTGTGGGACTCGAACCCACGACCAACGGATTATGAGTCCGCTGCTCTAACCGACTGAGCTAAACTCCCGGCGGCAAACTAGCACAGCCGGTTGCCATGACCAGCCCCGGCCTCTAATAAGTACAGCTGATGCAAGTATCTGAACTGACCGTCGTGGGAATTCCGAAGGAGCGAAAGGCGAATGAGGGCCGTGTAGCTGCGACCCCGGCTCTGGTTGGAAGGCTGGTGCAATCAGGCGTTCGGGTCCATGTAGAGGCTGGCGCCGGAGTCCGTAGTGGCTTCACCGACCGGGATTACCGGGACGCGGGCGCTCGGATTATTCATGATGCCAGGCGATTGTGGCGGTATTCGCGGGTCATCCTTAAGGTAAAAGAGCCGGTTGGTCCCGAGCTCAAATGGCTCCACGAAGATATTACGCTGCTCTGTTATCTTCACCTGGCCGCTGAACCGCTGGTTACTGCTGCGCTGCTGGCTTCAGGGGGAGTGGCTGTCGGGCTGGAGACGATGCTTGATTTGAGCGGTCATGCGCCGATGCTGGCGCCGATGAGCGAAGTTGCCGGACGGATGGCTGCTCTGGAAGGTGCTTGGCTGCTAGCCAAACACCCGGAGGCGATGGGGAAGTATATCGGGTGTGTCAGCGGCGTGGCTCCGGCACAGGTGGTCGTTCTGGGTGCCGGTTCAGCAGGGCGCGAAGCGATTCGCAGTCTCATCGGCTTTGGTGCGAAAGTGACAGTGATCGATGTGTCGAGTGATGCCCGCCAGGGAGTCCGGGAAGAGTTCCCGCATATTTCCGTTGTGGAACTGGCAGAAACAGACTGGCAGGTGAAAAACTGCGATCTTCTCATTGCCTCGGCATACCGGCCGGGAGAGCGGGCGCCTGTGCTGGTTTCCAGGGGACTCGTCCGGCAGATGCGAAAGGGATCAGTTATTGTTGATATTGCAATCGATCAGGGTGGGTGTGTCGAAAGCTCACGGCCTGGAACCCATGCGAAACCGGTTTATGTGTACAAAGGGGTTGTGCATTATGCCGTGCCGAACATGCCAGGGGCAGTTCCCAGGACATCTACACAGGCATTTTCGTCTGCATTGGAACCACACCTGCTGCGGCTGTTTTCAAGTGATGACCCTCGGCTCGTCATTTACCAGGATCCGGTCTGGCGGAGTGGTATTAATGTCGCCGGCCACGAAATCATTCATCACGGAGTCCAACGGGCTTATTTAACACAGTAGTTACAACTAGTTGTACTACTGGCAACTCCTATCACTCCCGGCTAGTATGCGTTGCGTCACGTTTCCCCGTTTTTGGCCGGGGAAGTGTGGAGGTTTTCACCCCATCTGCCCCTGACTGGATTTTACAGTGAGGGGCGAGCCGGCGATCAGCTCCCAGATACGATGTCTTGGAGTGTCTCGCTTGGAAGCTTTAAACCAAGAGATAGCTTGAATAACCAGACGACAGATGCCGTGCACCAGCAGACGGACGGCCAGACAACTGAAACCACCGATCAATCTTTCGCCCGTTTTGGCCTTGACGAAAAACTGGTCTGGGCAGTTGAGGATATAGGCTTCAGGCAGGCGACGGAAATCCAGGACCGGGCCATTCCGGTGCTACTCAAGGGAAGGGATATGGTTGCATGTGCCCGCACGGGTACTGGCAAGACCGCCGCTTTCGGGCTTCCACTTTTGCATCACATTCGGCATGAAAAAGCCAAATCCCGGCTTCCGCATGCACTTATCCTGACGCCGACCCGCGAGCTTTGTCTGCAAGTTCAGAAGAACCTGACCGAATACAGCCGCTATCTGCCACTCAAGATTATTCCGGTAATCGGTGGAGTGGGCATGGGTGGCCAGGTATCGGATCTGAGAAAAGGGGCCGATGTTGTGGTCGCCACCCCGGGCCGTCTGCTGGATCTGGCCGAGCAACGGGCTATTGAATTTTCTGCCGTCCGTTTTCTCATACTTGATGAGGCCGACCGGATGCTCGATATGGGTTTTATTCCGGATGTAAAGCGGATCATTTCGAAGCTTCCGGCAGGGCGCCAGAGCCTGATGTTTTCCGCAACCATGCCGCCGGTAATTCGTGAGCTGGCACGTCAGTTTATGAAGGAGCCGGAGTATCTTGACGTTGCCAGGCATGGTGAACGTGCCGAGACTGTCGAGCATTCGCTCTGGCCGGTACCAGCGCACCTGAAAAAGCAACTTCTTCTGAAGATCCTCGAACAATACGGGACTGATGGCACCTTCATCATCTTCGCCCGTACCCGGAACCGGACGAATGAGGTGTTTCGCGCGATTGAGCGGACAGGTGTCCCGGTTGTGAAGCTTCATTCTGACTGTACACAGTCAGAGCGTAACGCCGCCCTGGATGCTTTTCGGGAAGGCAAGATACGAATTTTGGTGGCGACCGACGTGGCGAGCAGAGGGCTCGATGTCGAGGGTATCTCGCATGTCATCAACTACGATGTACCTACTCAGGCTGAGGACTATGTCCACCGGATTGGACGCACAGGACGGGCTTTCTCCACGGGAGAGGCATTCACGCTATGTCAGCCGTCGGAAGAATCATTGCTCCGGGGTGTTGAGGCGTTATTAAACGAGAAAATTCCTGTCCGTACTCTGGAAGGGTTTAACTATAGCGCGCCTCCTACGCCCGGATTCTGGGATGACCTGCCAGTAGTGGGCGGTGGTATTACGGGGGCGACCAAGACGTTCCGGCCTCGCCGCTAGGAACCAAGCGCGCATGGACAGTGTCCCTGCCAGTGCCGTCCCAGCCGCTTCGGCAACCGGAGCTGGCTGCCCATGACAATTCTGATTGTCACCGTGTTTCTGACGCTTCTGGGTAGTTTTGCCTGCTCGGTAATGGAGGCCGTCGTGCTGAGCCTGACGCCCGGCCAGCTGGCACAGCTCCACCAGAGGCACCCCGCCATCGCAGCCATGTGGGGGGATTTCAAGGAAGAGATCAACCGCCCGCTGGGAGCAATCCTGATCTGCAACACACTGATAAACATGATTGGTGCAACGCTGGTGGCTGTGCAGGTGGAAAAGCACCTTGGTCCGATTTATCTAATTCCTTTTTCACTCGGATTTGCTCTGGGAATTCTTGTTCTGTCGGAAATTCTTCCGAAAACCCTTGGTGTGGTTCATGCTTACCGTTTTTCCATCATCGTTGCCCCGGTGCTGAAGATTCTGACGAAACTGCTTTCACCAGTGATTGCCATTACCAGCCTGATTCCCCGTTACATCACGGGAAGCCAAAGCGGCCGCCCCCTGGTGGTGCCCGAAGAGATTGGCGCGCTTGCGACACTGGCACGGGCGTCAAACGTGATCCGTGGCCATCAGGAAAAAATAATCACCCGTGCAGCACGTTTGGGGCGGCTCAAAATACGCGATGTCATGATTCCACCTGACCAGATTGTCTACATGAGACTTGATTCGACGCTTGTGGAAAATCTGCTCATAGCCCATTTCAACCCCCACACCCGGTTCCCGGTAAAGTCCGACACCAAGTCGGCGGAGATAACGGGGTATATCAATTTCAAGGAATTGGTGTTCCTGGCCCGGACCAATCCCAATGTCACGAACGTACAGGGCATCGTGAGGCCACTGGCATATGTTAATGCGGACGATACGGTTGCCCGGGTGCTGGAGCGGTTTGTTGCAGAGCACGCCCATATGGCTCTGGTTCAGGATGGAGCCAGAAAGCTCGTAGGACTGGTTACGCTGGAAGATCTGGTGGAAGAACTGGTTGGCGAGATCGAGGACGAATTCGATCATCTGCCGTCGATGGTTCATAGCTTGCCAGGTGGAACCTGGATGCTGGGCGGGAAGCTCGCTCCGAAAGATGCATTTGCCCTGACGGGCATAACGGGCGATATCCCGCCGCAGAGGACGCTGTCTGAATGGATAATTACGCGCCTTGGGCATGTTCCCAAGGCGAGCGAATCATTCCGAATCGGTGATCATGAAATAACGGTCCGCCGTGTCCGGCGCGGGCAGGTGTTCGAAGCGTCGATTCGGAGAATCAACGAAGCCATATCTACCCAGTCGCAATCTTCCGCTGTTCCACCCACGGGTGGAACAATGTCATAACGCCACAGATAGGGTAGTTCGTTTTATGCCCGTGCGAATCATCGGCATTGACCCTGGATCGAATGTTACCGGCTGGGGAATTATTGACCGGGATGGTTCACGACTTATTCACGTGGCACATGGGCAGATTCGCGCCAGCGGACGAAAGCCCATCGAAGACCGTCTTGTCGAAATATATGATGCGTTGGAGGCGGTTCTCCGGGAGCATGTTCCCGTGCATGCTGGGGTAGAACTGCCATTCGTTTCAGAAAACCCGCAAACGGCGATTGTGCTGGGCCATGCACGTGGTGCTGCGGTTCTGGCGCTCGCCCGGGCAGGGGTTATGCTCGCTTCCTACCCGCCAGCCACAGTGAAACAGGCAATTACTGGCTCGGGAAAGGCAGAAAAGGCCCAAGTTCAGTTGATGGTAAAAACCCTGCTGAATCTCCGGGAGCGCCCCCCCGCTGACGCTGCGGACGCACTTGCCGTGGCAATCTGCCATGCGTTCCGGCTCCGGCAGTAAGCGAACACTTGCACTTTTCGCTGGTCCGTCGAACCCTGTTGATTATGGCACGAATGACAAAACCACTTCCTGAACTCAAGGCTGCTGCAAAGGTGCTCAAGAACGCCCGACGGGTAATTTGCACTTGTCACGTGAACCCGGATGGTGACGCACTGGGCGCCACTCTTGCGTTTGCCAATGTGCTGAAAGCTGCAGGGAAAGAGGTATATGTCTTCAATACCGACCCGGTCCCCCACAATCTTGGGTTTCTTCCTGGTAGCAAATGGATTCGCAACAAGGCGCCGGATTTCAGGAAACCATTTGACTTGTGTGTGATTTCCGATTCGGGCTCCATTGAGCGACCGGGTGTCGATCTCAAGGGCTGGCGTGAAAATGGGCTCGTAAAGAGCATTCTCAATGTCGATCACCACAAGGACAATACCCGGTTTGGTGACATCAACTATATTGACCTGAAGGCTTCCTCTTCCGGCGAATGCGCCTATGACATTATCCGGGCTTCGCTGGGGCTGAACCAGGGAGCGGCAGTCTGCTGTTACACGGCGATTATTACGGACACCGGCGCATTCCGGTACTCCAATACCTCACCCAAGACCATGCGGGTGGCGACAGATCTCATGGAACGATTCCGGATTGATCCGGCACTGTCGGCCGAAATGATTTACATGACCTATCCGGCGACAAGAATCTTTCTGTTGTCTGAGGTGCTTCCAACACTGGAAATGCATCTGGACGGTAAAGCGGCGTCTATCTTCATCCGCCGGGAAACGATGAAGAAATATGGCGGCTCCAAGGATCTGCTGGACGAGTTTGTCAACTATCCACGCGGCATTGAAGGTGTGGAAGTAGCAGTATTTTTTAAGGAAGCCGGAAACAGTGAGTGGCGTATTTCGCTCCGGTCAAAACGGTTTCTGGACGTGGGGGCTGTCTGTAACCGGTTCGGAGGCGGGGGCCATGCGCGTGCTGCTGGCTGCACGATTAATGGCTCCTATGGGGAAGTGCGCGCTGCAGTAATCGGAGAGATCGAAAAGGACTTGCAAAAAATGCCCGGACGTGGGAAGTGAGCTCCCCCGGTTGGCGGGCTTTTACTGCTAATCACAAGCTAGGCCAGCATTTCTTGGGCCAGGAGATATTTGGAGTCCGTGACTGAGCCCCGCCGCCCGCGTATTGAATTCCGCTCTGATCTGAGCGGAATCGTTTGTGTCCGAAAAGATATGGATATGACCTCCTTTGCCGTCGTTAAGGCAGTAAAAAAGATATTCAAGGTCAAGAAGGTCGGCCATACCGGAACTCTGGACCCCTTCGCTACGGGTGTGCTTCCGGTATGTCTGAATAAGGCTACCCGGTTTGCCAGCATCGTAACGGACCTGGATAAGACTTACCGCGGCGTGATCCGTCTGGGTGCGGAGTCTGATACCTATGACCGGACAGGTTCAGTAAAAGTGCATGAAGGGGTAAGGCTGCCTGATCGTTTAGAAGTGGATGCCGCACTGGGATCTTTTCGGGGAAAGATCCTTCAGGAGCCACCACTGTTCTCAGCCGTCAAGGTAGAAGGAAAGCCGCTCTATGAGCGTGCCCGCGCGGGAGAAACCTTCGACATGTCGCAGAAGGTGCGTGAGGTGACACTCTATGATGTCCGGGTGAATTCGTATGCCCCTCCGATGCTGGATCTGACCATCCGATGTTCGAAAGGAACCTATCTCCGGTCCATTGCCCATGATCTAGGCAGGAAACTGGGAACCGGGGGGCTTCTGGAAAGTCTGGTGAGGGAGGCCGTGGGGCCTTTGACCCTGGAACGGAGTTTTTCACTGAGCGAACTCGATGCAGAAGTCGGTCCACTTGATGTGGGATCAGCTCCATCGATGTATGCAAAATGGTTTTTTCCCGCGGACGAACTTCTCGAGGCAATACCTGAAATTCAGGTGAACCGGGCAGATTTTCTGGAGCTGTCCGATGGGCGGATTACGGACCCTGACGTACTGATCGCACTGGCGAAGGAGAAAAACCTCGCTCGCGCCGTGGAAACGCTGGAAGCGGGGGGCGCTATTCGGGCAAGTGACAGTGCCGGGCGAGGTACGGTCCTGATTGAATGCCAGTATCCTGAGGGCCGAAAAACCGGCCAGAAATTCTTAAAGCCATTTCGTGTGCTCTCGCGTGGAGAGCGACTTTTCTGAGGTTCCCGGAATCCTGATGTTTGCTTGGATGCATAGAGCTGATTGGCCCATTCGGCCAGCCACTCGGCGGTATCTCAATGCCCATCCGTAGAAGCGCTGGGATTCGCCGGTGTCTCCAAATCGGCGATCCAGTCGCCTTGATGGTTCTGTCGTTCCTGCCAGGACCGCCACGGGCCAAGCGCAGTGGCATACTGTGTCTTCAGCTCCGGTGAAAGCAGCCGGTCGTGAATAAGCACATATCTGACTCCGGCACGACGGAGTCGCTCCGGCAACTCTGGTCCGGGAACGATGAGTTGCCGGAAACCATCCTCGTATCCGGCGGGGTAGTAGCTGGAATATCCGTTGACGAGAGGGAACCAGTGAAATGTGGATAGCCACGACACAACGGCACCAGATGTCCGTAAGTTGTCTGGTTCCATCAGCTCAAGAGTCAAAGCCCGGGGACGCGTGAGCAGCTCCCGGTAGATCTGTGGAAGTTCTTTTGAGAATGGCTCTTCACCTCGCCAGTACCATTTATGCAGGGCATCTGGTGATCCGCTGAAGCGGAAAGTTGCAGGATACGACTGGGCTGCCGCAAGCGCGGCAATGACCGCAAGGAGAGATAATCTGGCCAGGTGAGGCCACGCTTTAGACTGGGTCCATAACCATCCATAGGCCAGTGCCGGGAGCGACAGGGATACAAGTAACAGGAAGCGCTCTGGCCCCCGAATCATGCCTAGTGGTGGCATCAAGGCCTGAAGCCCCACGATAGGTCCGTAGGCAAGACATTTCTGCTCCCAGCAAATCCGGTGATTCAGTGCAAGCAGCAGCCCGGCGACGGAAAGTGCCGCCAATGATCTCCACAAGGTGGTTTGTCCGTTCCAGAATTCCATCCATTGGCCATATGATCGAGTGCGGGCAGCAGCAAATACCGCCGCGGCGGCAAAAAAATAAATCGCAACGCTGGGCCATAGAAGTCCAGGAATGACAACGGTTGTTCTCTCGAGTCTGCCCGACCATTCCAGCCCGGCAAGACCGGTTCCGGCAGCAACCAGTAGCAATGCCAGAAGTGGAACATGGAACCGCTTTGCGGGCTCAGCCGCCGTCCCGGTACCCATTCGGATGAAACCGCATGCGAGTGCACAAATTGCGATTACAGAGACATCGATGCCGGGCAATAAACCGAAAAACTTCATCATGCCTGGTGCGGCTTCGCCGAACTCCCGGCTCTGGAATGCCAGTCCCAGTTCTGCATGTGCAGCCCGGTAATGCAGATAGATGAACAGTGCCGCTATCCCGGCAGGAAGAGTCCATGGAGCGAGTTTTATCAGGGAGATAGCTTTTGGGCGGATTGCTGCTGCCGATATGGCGAGTGCAACCGCAGCGATGACAAGATAACCGAGTGGAAGCAGCGTGCTTATGAGGAAAACAGAACCAAATCCGGCACGCCATCGCCAGTCAGGATTTTCAATCGCACGGACGAAGGTCAGGAGAAGAACCGGTATATGAAATACCGGCATCCTGATCATGACCTGAAGGACATCGTGTTGTGCGTAGCCGCCAAATACGAAAAGTGCGGCAACAGAGCAGGCCAAGACCCAGTGGCCTGTGATGGTCCAGGCGAGCCAGCAGAGTGACAGGACATTCAGCAGCAGGAACAGCACAATTGTCGAAAGATAGGCATTTCTTGAAGTCATCCCTGCCGCCTGAAATGCCCCGGAAATTTCTGCGGGAATCCAGAACTGCTCGCTCAGGTAGAGAACTGGCAGATTGCCACCAAAGATATTCATCCAGGGCACAGGCAGTCCGTTGCGCCAGGCATAAAGGGTCCATTCGACGGTGTAAAAGTTATGGAGTTCGTCAGGACGGGCTGGGCTGAGAATGTTTCCGGTAACGAATAAGGGAATACCGGCAAGCCAGATTGTCAGACCGGTCAGCATGAACGCTGCCAGAAGTACGGGTTGCCACCGGCTGGTGGTTGCAATCATCTGTTCCGCTACAGAATCCCGTCCCAGAAGCGGCGTTCCTCCGGAAGCGGGTCGTTAACCACGCGAACCCTGCTGCCAAATTCCATCGTGGACCGGCGGGTCGTGTCATAGGACGGCCAGTCCGGAAGATCCGTTGAGGCCGGGTTGCCTGTCCGGGCAAACGCGAGCCATGCGGACTGCATGGTGCGGGTTAGCGGTTTTGCCGCTTCTCCACCGCCGGTGAACAGCTTGCCGAACTGGCTGTCGCCATTGCCGAACACGAACGGAATTTCCAATGCATGACAGCTCTTGAGCAGGCCGCCCATCATGGGCGAAGCCCATGTGAACAGGTATTTCCAGGTCGGGGCTGAATGGGGAGCATGTGCTTCAGCCAGCCGGATGGCCGGAATCCGGAAGATGCGGTCGGACTCGAAGGCGCAGTAGATATCAACGGGTTTGGAGTCTGGCCGTCCTTTCCGGTAGACGGCGACCGCCTGCTCGGCCCGCATTGTAGTCGTGTCGCCAAGCCGCTTGGAAAGCACCTTGAAGAGCCCCGCCTCGTCCAGGTTTTTCTTTTTCACCTCGGTGAATTGTATGAAAAATGCCCACTCATCCAGATTGGTACCAATCATCAGCGGCACATTCGCTGAAAGCCCCGTGCGGACGGCCTCCAGTGGTTGCTGGGAAATGATCTTTCCATCCACAACTGGCACAAACACCATGCCGGCGAGTGGAAGTCGGTCTTTAACATTATGATTGACGGTGAGGCTGGCAGTCCTGCGCTGGGCCGTCCGTATTTCCTCGGGTGTGAGTTCCAGAAGCCGTTGCGGCTGCGAGGGGCTTACATTCGCTTCATGAAGGAAACGCTCAACGACGGCACGGGCATCCTCCAGCTGGCAGACGTTATGTGCGGCTCCGCTCTGCGGTATAGCGCGATGGAACAGGCCTTTTGAGCGTTCCATGCCGAACAGGACAGCCGTACTCATGCCGCCAGCCGATTCGCCGAAAATTGTGACATTGCCGGGATCACCGCCAAAGTTGCCAATATTGTCCCGTACCCATTCGAGCGCTGCGATCTGATCCAGTATGCCGGCGTTCGGGGTGCTTGGAAATGATTCACCGAGAAGGGAGGCTGGGTACAGAAAGCCCAGTGCCCCAAGCCGGTAATTGATTGTCACCACTGTCACGTCGCCTGAACGGGCAAGACTGGTGGCCTCGTACATCTCTTGCGAACCGGAACCACCCATGAAGCCGCCGCCATGAATCCAGACCATCACGGGCCGGCACTTATTGTCAGCAGCCGGGGTCCAGACGTTCAGATAGAGGCAATCTTCACTCTGGGGACCTACTTCCATGCCCGGCATGGTGTCC
Source organism: Deltaproteobacteria bacterium (assembly GCA_026129095.1). Taxonomy (NCBI): domain Bacteria; kingdom Pseudomonadati; phylum Myxococcota; class Myxococcia; species Deltaproteobacteria bacterium. The sequence continues at coordinate 419,765 of JAHCIT010000001.1, read as the reverse complement.
TGAGGGGCAGACGGCCCGAACCTGGTGGCATCCCGGACACCACTCCAGGGTGCCGGGTGTTGCGGAGCCTGGAAGCGGAGTTTCCCGACAGGCGGCGCGGCAAACGGGATTCCCCGGAATACGTTGACTCCATTTTGCTCAATACCCTTGATCTTGCCGGTACGTGTTTCGGCGATCACGCCCATTCTGGTTTTCCCCCTTTGCCTGCGAGACACACAGCAAAGCCGATTTGAACGCCTCTTGGCAAACGGCGCCGGGCTGGTTTTCAATGGACAGGTGTGCCCTTTGGACAGTGGAACTGATATAAAGAGTTCCCGGAGGCTGACGGATGCTTTCCCCTATCACCGATCCGGTGATTGTTTTTGCCGTAGTGACGATGCTTATTCTCACTACGCCCCTGCTGCTGGAGCGTTACCGGATTCCGGGCGCCATCGGCATGTTGCTGGCCGGCGCCATTCTGGGCCCCAATGCCCTCGGGATACTGGCACGCGACCAGTCAATCGTGCTGCTCGGAACGGTCGGCTTGCTGTACATCATGTTCGCAGCTGCACTGGAGATCGACCTCGTTGTCCTCAAGCGGTCGAAATTCCACAGTATCGTTTTCGGGGTGCTGACGTTTGCGTTTCCGCAGGGCCTAGGGACCCTGATGGCCCATTACATCCTGGGATTCGACTGGCCTGCTGCCATCTTGCTTGCCAGTTTGTTCGCGTCCCACACGCTTCTTGCTTATCCGATCGTTAGCCGGCTGGGGCTGGCAAAAAATCAGGCGGTGACGACGACCTTGGGCGGTACGATCATTACGGATACGGCGGCCTTGCTTGTTCTGGCCGTTATCGCCCGGATGACCGAAAAGGGGGAGATAGACGACGCTTTCTGGTTCCAGCTTGGCGTGTCGATGAGTCTTTACGTATCGGTTATCCTGATCGGTCTTCCCAGGCTGGCACGATGGTTTTTCCGCAACGTCCGGCCGGATGGCCCGGCAGAGTTCATTTTCGTCCTAGCCTCGGTGTTTGTGGCGGCCAGTCTTTCTCATCTGGCAGGAATAGAGCCGATTGTCGGAGCATTTCTGGCTGGGCTGGCGCTCAACCGGCTGATTCCGCATGATGGGCCGCTGATGAACCGTGTGCAGTTCACCGGTGAGGCGTTGTTTATCCCGTTTTTCCTGCTTTCTATCGGAATGTTGCTGGATGTGAGGGTATTTTTCAGCGGTTTCCGTTCCTGGGCGGTATCCATAGGAATGCTGGGCTCGGTCCTGGCGACCAAGTGGTTAGCTGCCCGTCTTTCAGGGATTTTGTTCCGGTACAGCCGCGATGAAATCCAGGTGATGTTTGGTCTGAGCGTGCCGCAGGCGGCCGCAACACTGGCGGCAGTGATGGTTGGCTACCGGATAGGACTGTTCGACGATGCGGTGGTGAACGGGGCAATCGTCATGATGATCGGCACCTGTGTTTACGCACCGCTTGTTGTCGACCGGCATGGCCGCAATCTGGCAATGCTGCAGGAGGACCTGCGTCCTGAGGAGGACATCCCGCCCCAGCGGATTCTGGTATCAATGTCCAATGCCGAGACAGCGGTTCCGCTTCTGGACCTTGCCATGCTGATCCGTGATGCCACCCAGGCGCAGCCAGTATATCCGCTTACGGTTGTGCACGAAGACAGCCGGGCCAGTGAAAATGTCGTCTATGCGGAAAAAATGCTCGCCAGAGCGGTGATGAAGCTGACCGCTGCAGACGTTCCGACCCGTGCGGTTACCCGCATTGATATCAATGCGGCGGCCGCCATCATGCGTGCCCGTCAGGAGCTTCGGATATCCCATGTGATTGTTGGGTGGGCCGGAAAGGTATCTGCCCAAAATCGTCTGTTTGGAACTGTGCTGGAGAAGCTTCTTGACGATTCGGAGCCCCAACTGCTGGTCGCCCGCCTGATGCACCCGTTGAACACGATGACCCGGATCGTACTGGCTATTCCGCCCCGTGCCGAGCGTGAGCCCGGCTTTCTGGCTGTAGCCTCCACCGTTAAGATGATCGCCGCCAAGTTGTCCTGTCCTGTAGTTGTTCTGGGGGAAAGGCAGGCGGAAAAGGTAATCAAGCGGCAACTTGGGGCCGCAAAACCGGCGGCGGAGTTCAAGATCGAAACCATCGAATCATGGAATGGGCTCCAGCAGGCACTGGCAGACCGGATTACCTCCAATGATCTCTTGCTGCTGTACGCTCCACGTGAGGGCAGCCTTGGATGGAGGGCGGCTCTGGACAGGATGCCCCGGCAGATCGCCGAGAGATTCCCGGACGTGAATTTCGTGGTTTCCTATCCGCCGGAACCGGCCGCTGCCACCATGACGGTGGCCGGAAAGGCAGCCGAGGTTTCGCGGCTGGCGGGCCTTGTCAATCCTGAGCGGGTGATAGTTCACGCAGAGGATACTTCGCTGCAAGTTGTATTGCAGAAGCTTCTGGAAAAAGCGTCTCCGGGGCTTCATCTGTACTATCCATTACCGGACTCGATCACTCATGACCTCTTGGCCTCCGCAGTTCAGGTTACACCAGGAGTATTTGTCGTTCACGGTGATTACGGGGCGCTGGAAGAACCCGCTGTTCTCATGTGCAGTTCAGCGGGAGTCTTCGAGCAACCGGCGTCCGTGAAAGGGGCCCGGCTTGTTTTTGTGGTACTCAATCCGTCCCGGCTGGATTACGCACGGGAGCGGCTGGATGTACTCGCGGATATCGCCCGCTCGATCCGGTCATCGGAGGCAGTGGGACGCGCCATTGCGGCCGCCAATGCTGAAGAACTCATGGGTGCTCTGGGAATCACCGGGACGGCAGAAACCCTTTCAGGCTCCGGGCGGCAACTTCCCCCAGTGACGGCATCATGAGACGGAACATTTGGATCAGGTCAAAATAGTCCCGCCAGGCGGTGATTTGTCCGTCTTTTATTTCAAAAGTTCCGCTTACTGGCAGTTCGATCCTGATTGGACCCACAGTAATCCTGTCGATGCGCTCGGTGAGCACCGCGCCGTCGCCAGCGGCGATATGAAGCATCTGGACTTCAAAACCGGTTACATACTGCATCATGCTCCGGAGTGTACGTTCCACTTGGCGCTTCCCGCGAGCGGGCGGTAATGGAATATTGTGATAAACGGCGTTCTCAGAGAAGAATCCCATCGCCCGGTCGAGGTCAAGCGATTCTGTCAGGCTGAAAAAGTCCTTGACGATACGCAGATTCTGCTGGTCACTGAACTCTTTTGCTAAGGGCACACCGGCAGGGGCCGCCTTCTTTTGGGACCGGGAAGGTTTCTTGGCAGGTTCTTTTGATTTTGGCATGGGAAGACTCCTTATGACTGCTGATTGCCGCTATCGGATCAGTCAGGGCTGTTGTTTTTGTATTTCTCGTGAACCAGTGCCTTGACCAGTTCGCCGGTTTCTTCCACATGCTCCACATCTTGGAGTGGCGGCAGGCCGCGAGCGGTTCCGGTTTGCACCTCCCGGCGTGCACAGGCCGCACGCATCAGTAGCTGCGCGCTCACCGGGGCAGTAATAAACAGGAAGATGACCAGTATCAGATCTTTGGGCCAGTGGGCGCTGGCACCTTCAATGGACCGAAGCAGGGCTCCGGTTCCGACCAGCATAAGACCTAGAGTGACCGCCTTGGTAGGCCCATGCATGCGGCAGTAGAAGTCCGGTAACCGGAAGATGGCAATAGCTCCCGCCAGGAAGAAAAACGATCCCGCCAGCGTAAACAGGGCGGCCGCCCATTCGAACCCGGAATAGGCCAGTTCAGTCATCGAGCTGACCCTCCCCGAGAAAATGGGCAAGAAATGCCGTTCCGATGAATGAACAAAGGGCGAGTGAAAGCGCCGCATCAAAATAGGTGAGATCGCGGCTTGCCACCGACTCGGTCATCAGCAGGCCGACAACGCCCAAGGCCACCATATCGACTGACATCACCCGGTCGAAGGACGAAGGCCCCCGTACAGCGCGGATGGCAGCCATCAGCATGGCCAGACAGATAATTCCGGTGCTGATCTGGTAGATAATGCCGATCATGTTTCCTCCAGGCTGAGCAGGGGCTTTTCCAGCCGGTCGTGAATACGGGCGATGGTGGCCGGTGCATCAGCGGCATTCAGTGCATGAACCCAGATGATCCGGCGGCCCGGATCGACATCCACCGAGCAGGTACCGGGAGTAAGCGTGATCATGGCGGCCAGCATGGCCTGAAAGTGTGGACTCTGGAGCTGCATGGGATACTGAATCCAATGGGGCTCAACCTTTACCTTTGGTGCCAGTACAATTTTGAGTTGTTCCCAGTTGGCGTAAACGATCTCGAATAGAAATAGAAACAGTATATAAACCGCCGCAAAGGTCTTGCGCCAGATATTTGTCCGCCGAAGACGGGACTGCTCCATTGTCACCAGTACGATTCCGATGAGAAGTCCCATCAGGAACCGGCTGCCCTGGAAATCCCCTTCCAGGGCAACCCATATGAGCGCACAAGCCAGCGTGAAACCGAGCAGTCGCATCAGTGTGGCTCCTTCGGTTCGGGCATAATGGCCATTTCAGGCCGTATGATTTCCTTGACGGCGCCCTTCGTATCCAGCACCTGCCGTGCGGCATCAAGACTGTAGCGGCTCATCCATCCGGCTCCAGCCCCCATTGCCAGCGAAACGGCAGTCACGAGCAGGAGAGGTATCAGCCGGGCGGGAGACCGGTTGTCCTCAAAGCCTGCCGGGCGCCTTGCCTCCGGCACTTGCTGAAAGCAGAATTGCCAGATTTTCACCATTGAGGCGAGTGTAAAGAATGATGCTGCCACCAGCAGAGCAAGGGGCCCAACCGCGGTTTCATCCCAGACTGCCTTGAATACCGACAGTTTTCCGAAAAAACCCGACAGCGGCGGGATTCCGGCTATCGAGAAGGCAGCGACGCAGAAAATGAATGCAACGCCTGTCCCTCCCCGGTACCAGCGCATCTCCCGTAGATCGCGGGTTCCGTTGGCCCGTTCCAGTTCATCAGCGGTGAAATAAAGAGCCGATTTCACGAGTATGTTGTGCAGAGCGAAGAAAATTGCCGCTGCGATGCCTGCAGGAGTCAGCAGCGACAAGGCTGCGGCCATGTACCCCACCTGCGAGACGATGTGGAAAGACAGCAAACGCCTCAGTTCATACTGGGCGAAAGCCATCAATACGCCGATGAGGGCCGTGGCGCCACCAAGCCATAAGAGCACCGAGTTTAGCCCGGTCGGGACCAGCAGGATTGGAGCCGTCCGGATCAGGGCGTAAATGCCCAGCTTGGTCAGCATGCCGCCGAAAAATGCCGCGACTGGCCCAGAGAAGGTCGGATAGGTTGCCGGCAGCCAGAATACGGTTACCGGAAGCACGCCAGCCTTGATGACAAATGCGGTCACGATCATGCCGGCACCGGCCAGCCGGAGGAAGGGGTCTGCATCAGGAACCCGCATTGCAAGATCAGCCATATTTACCGATCCGCCGATTCCATAAAGAATCCCTACTCCAGCGAAGAAAAATGCGGCGGCGATCACATTGATGACCACATTGGGGAAACCAGCCTTGAGGGAACGGGGAGTGCCGGGAACCTGGATCAGAAGATACGAGGTAATCAGGACCACCTCGAACATCACGAACAGGTTGAAAATATCTGCCGTAAAAACTGCGCCCATAAGGCCGAAGGCGAGCACCAGGAGCAGTGGATAGGCCCTGAGGGCCGTGGTCTCGCCATGGGTTTCCGAGCGCAGCATTCCAGTAGCCGCGACCAGCAGGAGGGACTGGATAAAGGCGAAAAGTGCAGCGAGCCGGTCCACAACCCAAGTAATTCCGAACGGGGCGGGCCAGTTGCCGACATAGTGGACCCACCGGTCCGTGCCATCTGCAAGAACCAGTAGCCGGACGCTTGTCAGCAGAAGGATGATGCTTGTGACCAGAGTCAGTCCGCGCGCAGCGCGGTATTCCAGCCGGGCCAGCCAGATTGCCAGTGCGGCCGTCACTGGAAGCAAAAACATAAGTACCGGCTCTATGGTCATGCAGCCGTACCTTCTGCATCTGCGGATGTGGTTCGGCCTTCCAGTTCGGACCGAATATGGTCAGGCTGTCGGCCCGCATCAGTTTCAGGAGCAGGTTCAATCGAGCTGAGCCCACTGGTTCGGACATTCATCACCATCAGAGTCATCAGATAGATGGTCACGGCCATTGAGATGACGATTGCTGTCAGAATGAAGGCGTGAGGAAGCGGGTCGGCCATTTCCGCCGCCTGGAGGGTTTCATCCACGATGGGCGACCTTGGCCGCCAGCGCCCGGAGGCCAAAACTATCAGGTTGGTCGCATGGCCGACAAAGCCGACTCCCAGGATTACCCGGAACATGCTCCGGTCGAGAAGCAGATATACACCTGCCGACGTGGTGAGAAACACGGAAAGAGCAAGAAAGATGCTCACGGCTGCTCTCCATCCGCTGGAGTGCCGCTGTCATTATGATCGTGGGCGGAGTGGGGAAGTTCCCACAGGTGAATGGCTGCGGAAGTGCCTCCAGCACCCACAACCAGCATGACGCCAAGGTCGTAAATGGCCGCTGTATGGAAATGGTACGGGAGCACGCCGAACATATCTATATGCCCCTGCTGGTGCGTCAGCATCGGCTGGCCGAGGAACAGCGGGAGAAGCGTTGCGACCATGATGAAAACGAACCCGAAGACTGCCATCCATGCGGGGTCGACCGGCACCCGGTCCCGGAATACCTTTAGGCCATAGGCAGCAACGATGAGAATGCCTGCAACGGCGAGCGTGAGACCGCCTACAAAACCGCCACCGGGCAGATTGTGGCCACGCCAGTAGAGGTGGATTGCAAGCAGGATGGCGAGCGGCAATATGAGCCGGGAGAGCTGCTCAAGCAGAAAACTCCTCATTCGGGCGTTTCCTCCACTGGCAGTTCCCGATGCCGTATCAGTCCCGCGACACCAAGTACTGCCACCACAATCACCATGACCTCCATCAGGGTATCGATGCCGCGGACATCAACGATGATGACGTTAACGATGTTGTTGCCCTGGGAGATTTCGGGAGCGGCACGGAAGAAATAGTCGGCCAGCCGTGTATCGCGGGGAATGGCGAACATCGCCAGCGCCACGGCGGCAGCTCCAGCTCCAGCAGCCAGAGAGAGGAGGGTGCGGGCTGGTATGGCCACCGGATTGCGCGGCCAGACCGTGCCGGTGCTTCGGGGCAAGAACCGGATTGACAGGACAAGAAACACCGTCAGCAGGATTTCAACCAGCACCTGTGTCAGCACCAGATCCGGAGCGCGGAAAATGCGATACAGGACGGCTGTGCTGAAACCGACAGCGGAAAGTAGCAGCGCACGTGCCAGACGGCTGCGGACAGAGAAAATACCGGCGATGGACAACGCTTGTACGGCGATTACCATCCATGCGGCAATCGGCAGCTCTCCCATCGAAAACTCGTATGGATAGGAGGGAATGCCGACGATGGCCCCGGCAAACCCGGCAATGATGGCGGCTGCAAAATACCAGGATGGATTGGCCGCTGAAAGGTAGCGGTTGAGCCAGCTGCCAACGGATTTGCATCCGTCCTGGAACTGCTCGAACAGGACGGAGGCGTCGGTTCCAAAGCCGGAGCCTGCTAGCGGTTTTAATCCTGCCCTTCGGTGCAGGAGAAAACCCGCCGACAGAATGGTGATGGAGGTAATCAGCGGGACATTAACACCATGCCATAGCGCAAGGTGTCCGGCGGCTGCTTCCGCCCTGCTTAGTGTCGTAACGGCCGGATTCAGGATCGTATCGCCAAACCACCCGGCAGCAAATCCGATTCCAACGGTCAGAAGAGCGAGGAAAACCGTCCCGCTCTCAAAGGAAACAGCCGGTTTGTGGGCGTGACGGGCGTCGTCGCTCCTCTGCTCGCCTTCGAATATCCCAATGTAGAATCTGGCTGAATACCAGACAGTACCTATTGATCCCAGCGTAATGGCTGCAAGTGACACGATCCGGGCCCAACCCCAGGATCCGAATCCGGCCTCCAGGATGATCTCCTTCGAAAGGAACCCGGCGAATGGAGGTGCACCGGCCATGGAGGCCGCGCATGCCGCGCATGCTACCGCCAGTAATGGCATCACGGTACGCATGCCGCCGAGTTTGGATAAAAGCCGTGTATGGGTTTCGTGGTAGACAATGCCCACTACCAGAAACAGTGCTGCCTTAAAAAAGGCGTGGGCAAACAGATGCATTACCGCACCCCGAATTGAAAGCGGCGAGCCAATGCCAATAGCTGTCACCAGCAGGCCGAGTTGTGCCACGGTAGACCAGGCCATGAGGATTTTGATGTCATCCTGCCGGAGCGCCTGAAAACTTCCCCAGAGCATGGTTACCGCTCCAAGAGGAATGAGCGCGGTGTGCCAGAGCCACGATTCACCCAACACCGGGTACAGGAAAAGCAGCAGAATCACGCCAGCCTTCACCATGGTCGCCGAGTGCAGGTAAGCCGAAATAGGAGTAGGGGCTGCCATCGCGCCGGGAAGCCAGAAATGGAAGGGGAACTGGGCACTCTTCGTGAGCACGCCGGGCAGGATGAAGGCAAGAGCTACCAGTGCTATGTCCGGTGGAGGAGGGTTCGCCGCGAGCTGGGCGAGGCTCGCCGTTCCCGTCATGGATGCCAGGTAGATGAACCCGATCAGCATGGGAAGCCCGCCGCCTACGGTCACCAGTAATGCCTGTTTTGCGGCAAGCGGGGCGTCGGGATCCTTGTCGGAATCGGTAGCGATCAGGAAGAAAGAACAGAGCCCTGTCAGTTCCCAGAAGATAAAGATGAGATAGAGATTGTCGGAAAGCACGACACCGAGCATTGCGGACTCAAACAGGGAAAGCGTGGCGATGACCCGGTCGCGCTTCTGGCCGGGCGCAAAGTAATGGCCGCAGTAGTGGAGAATGATGGCCCCGATACCGGCCACCATGCCGGCGAGGCTCAAAGTGAGTGGATTGATCCGGAAGGAAATGTCGATTTCCAGCGCCTTGACCCACTGGGCGGCCAGAACAGTCTCGCTTCCTCCAACAAGGCCCAGCTGAATCGCACAGAAAACCGAGACAGCCGATGCCGCAGCTCCCAGCCAGTGGGCGATTGCTCCCGTGCCAGGGACAAAAATAACCAGTACACCGGCCAAGGCAGGTGAAAATATCAGGAGAAGAGACAGCGTGAGATCAGGAATCATCGGCACGACGGAAAAAGAACAAGCCGGATATCCTTTCACAGGTTACCCTGTCCTTTAGCTGCGCCGTGTCACGGCGGCAATAAAGGCTGAACCGATTTCGGCGCGTGGTTTTTCCTGTTTTGGTCCGGGAGATCATCCGGCGGGCGCTGATTTCTGCTCATTGCGTGCGGGGTATGGACTTGATTACCTTGGTGAGTCCCTGTTTTTAGGGCTGATGGCTGTTCCACAGCCGGATGAGGATGGCGGAAATGTCTGGCTACTCACGCGAAGCTATCGAAGCACTTTTGAAAAAAAAGGAAACCTGGACTGTTACTGAGCTAAGAGAAGCTCTGAACCGTATGCCGGAACGGCCGGTACCATTTACTACGCTCAGTGATGTCCCGGTTGACCGGTTGTATGGGCCCTGGAACCAGGCTTCCAGTGACTACGAACGCGACCTGGGTTTTCCCGGCCAGTTTCCGTATACCCGTGGAATTCACCCATCCGGTTACCGTGGAAAGAACTGGACTACCCGCATATTTTCCGGTTTCGGGACTGCCAGCCAGACAAATGAGCGATACCACTACCTCTTGAAAAACGGGCAGATGGGGCTGTCGGTAGCGTTTCATCTCCCGACGCTGATGGGGCTCGATTCGGATGATCCGCGTTCGGCCGGCGAGGTGGGCAAGTGCGGTGTAGCGATGGACTCCCTGCGCGACATGGAAACCCTTTTCAGCGGTATTCCGATGGGGGATATAACGACTTCGATGACGACCAATGCTCCGGCGGCGATCGTGTTCTCATTTTTTCTGGCAGCGGCAGAAAAGCAGGGCGTTCCGTGGACAAAACTCGGTGGGACGACCCAGAACGACGTACTTAAAGAGTTCATTGCGCAAAAGACATGGATATTTCCGCCGCGGCCTGCGATGCGCCTTGTTACCGACATGATTACATTTTGCCGTGAAGCGGTGCCCAAGTGGAACACGATTTCTATTTCGGGTTACCACATTCGCGAAGCAGGTTCGACGGCGGCGCAGGAGCTCGCCTTTACGCTCTACGATGGCCTGGAATATGTCCGCCACTGCGTGGAGGCGGGACTGGATGTGGACAGCTTCGCTCCGCGGCTCAGTTTCTTTTTTAACTCCCATTCGGATTTCTTCGAGGAAATTGCCAAAATGCGCGCCGCACGCCGTATGTGGGCAAAGATAATGAAGGAACGTTTTGGAGCGAAGGATGTGCGGTCAATGCAGCTCCGGTTTCATACGCAAACGGCTGGCTGCTCGCTGACTGCCCAGCAACCATATAACAACATTGTCCGGACGGCGCTGCAGGCGCTTGCGGGGGTGCTTGGCGGCACCCAGTCGCTTCATACCAACTCAATGGATGAAACACTTGGGTTGCCGACCGAACAGGCGGTCACTATCGCCCTCCGCACCCAGCAGATCATTGCCGAGGAGACGGGGGTCACCAATACGATTGATCCACTGGGAGGAAGCTGGTTTGTGGAAACGCTGACCGACGAGATGGAGTCACAAGCATGGGCTTATGTCGAACGGCTGGATTCCATGGGTGGAATGATTCCGGCCATTGAGAAAGGCTACACCCAGCAGGAAATACACAAGGCAGCACTCCGGTATCATGAGCAGGTGGAAAAGGGTGAAAAGACCATTGTCGGCGTCACGAAATACGTCCAGCACGATGAGAAATGCCCAATAGAGATACTCGATATTCCGGAAACCATCGAGCGTGAGCAGGTGGAATCGCTCAGGGACCTGAGGCAGGCCCGAGATAATAACGCAGTCCAAACTACACTTAAGCGGCTCAAGAAGGTGTGTGAGGGCAATCAGAATGTCATGCCTCCCATTCTTGACTGCGTGCGGAGTTATGCGACTTTGGGCGAAATCGTCGGCACCATGAAAGAAGTATTCGGCGAGTACCGCGACCCGGGTTACTACTGAGCGTTCTCGTTGCAGTTAATCCGGCTATCGGCCAGTCTGCTCCGGTTGTGCCGCTTCCCGGATGAAACCATTTGGGCATATTGACGGCGGAAAGAGTGGCCGCTGATGAAGGCTGTCCGGATTCTGAGCATTGCCGCCGCCGTGGCTTTGCTCGGGCTTCTTGCAGGCAAGCATCGCACCGAACGGGAATCCTCCTTTGGCAGGACACTGGACCCGGCTCAGGCGCTGGCGTCCCCTCCGGTATTATTGGGTGAGACATCTGCAAAAGCCCCAGAGTCACCGGAAGCCGAGTGGTGGGGTATTTATTTCAGGGAGCAGAAAATCGGATGGGGCCGTCAGCTTTTGGCTCCGGTGTTCGAAAGCGAAGGTGGCGGCTGGAAATCGGAATCGGAAAGCTGGTTTCGCCTGAAGATGCTGGATGTAACCCGCGAAGTGAGTATTGCCGAGCGGAGCCATATCCGGGCTGATTACTCGCTTGACCGGATCGATTTTTCCATGCGGGCGCCTGACGTGCATCTCGACTACACAGCTTCTGTCCATCCGGACCGGATCGCAGTGGTTATTCGCTCAGCGCGCTCGGAACAGATGGTTGACATCCCCAGGCCTGCTGGCGATCCACCAGTCTACACCCCATCGGTGATTTACCCCTGGCTCCGGCACACCGGGATTCGGGCAGGTGAAACCCACAAGCTGGTTGTGTTCGATTCAACTACCCAGAGCCGGCAGCCCCTTATGCTGGAGGTTCTGGGTGAAGGGACCATTGACGTGTTGGGCAATCTGGTCCCTGCATGGCAGGTTCGCCAGACCCTGCTGGGTATCACGACGACCGCCTGGATAAGCCGGGATGGAAACCCGCTGCGCGAAGAAACTGGCGATGGATTTGTACTGATACGGGAGACAGCCGAAACGGCTCGTTCAGGTATCGCCGAGAACCCGGCCGATTTTGCTGAAGCGCTGTCAGTCAGCGCGGGTAAGCCTATTCGCCGTCAGGACAGGCTCACGCGGCTTCGGGTGCGGTTATCGGGCGCCGATTTTGATGGCTTTGACCTGGATGACGCCCGGCAGGAGTTCACGGAAGACGTTCTCACTATTGTCAGGGAAACCCTGCCGGTAGAAGGTGGCTATGAACTGCCTTATCCAGCGAACGGAGAATGGGCCGAATATCTTCTCCCGGAGCCGATGGTCGCCTCCGATCATCCCCGGATTATTGCCGAGGCCCGGCGGATTACCGGACTCGATGCATCTTCAAAAATTGGCGGAGTGGATGGGTTTCTGGAATTATTCCGCCGCCGTCCTAAGGGGGCCTTTGCTGATCCGGTGATGGCTGCCCGGCGTCTGATCGAATGGGTATACCGGTCTGTCGACAAGCAACCGGTGTTTTCGCTTCCAAATGCACTGGATGTCCTGGATCGCCTCAAGGGCGACTGTAATGAGCATACTGTTCTGCTGACAGCTCTTGGAAGGGCTGCGGGCATACCGACCAAACAGCAGGCAGGCCTGATGCATCTCGAGGAGTCTGGTCGGTTCTACTATCACGCGTGGGTCAGTTTCTGGACTGGAGACAGGTGGATAACGGCCGATGCCGTGTTCAACCAGTTTCCGGCGGATGTCACACACATAAAGTTTATTGATGGTGGAGCCGACCGGCAGTCGGAAATTTCCCGGCTTATTGGGCGGCTGAAGCTGGAACTGCTGGAGGCCGAATAGGGGGATGGCAGCTCCTTCTCACTGTGTCGACGTGCGCGGCCTGACCAAGGTCTACGACCGGTTCGTTGCGGTGGATGGTATCCATTTTGATGTACAGCCAGGAGAAATCTATGGCTTTCTGGGGCCGAATGGAGCGGGAAAAACGACAACCATCCGTATGCTGATCGGGCTGCTCAAGGCCACTGAAGGCAGCATCACTATCTGCGGACATGACATGGACAAGGAGCCCGAAGCAGCCAAGCAGGTAACGGGTTTTCTCCCTGACCGGCCATTCATCTATGAAAAGCTAACTGCCCGGGAATATCTCCGGTTTGTAGGCGGCATTTACGGGCTGCCTCCCGAAACAATCCGGGCGCGAACGATGGAGCTCCTCGATTTTTTTGAGCTGACGGACTGGACCGATGCCCTGGTCGAGAGTTTCTCGCACGGCATGAAGCAGCGAATCGCGCTCTCGGGTGCCCTGATACACAAGCCAAAACTGCTGATCGTGGACGAACCAACCGTAGGACTGGATCCCAAAGGATCGCGGCTGCTCAAAAAGGTATTTCACCGGTTGGCAGATGAGGGTGCGGCGATTTTCATGTCCACCCACTCTCTGGAGGTGGCCGAGGAACTCTGTCACCGGCTGTCGATCATCCAGCATGGAAAATTGCTTGCTACTGGGACTTTTGAGGAGATTCGCCGCAAGGCCAATGATCCAGACGCGAACCTGGAGCATGTGTTTCTCAAGCTGACCGGCGCCGAGGATCTTTCAGCGGCTGACCGGCTGCTTCGGGACGGGCAGGACCGCTGAGATGACGACGAACTTCATCCGGATCCGGGGAGCCCGCCAGCATAACCTCCAGGGGATTGATATTGATATCCCGCTGAAGCGTATGACGGTTATTACCGGACCATCGGGAAGTGGAAAGAGTTCCCTCGCATTTGATACTCTATATGCTGAAGGGCAGCGCCGGTATATTGAAAGTCTGTCGACCTATGCCCGCCAGTTCCTGGAGCGGATGCCCAAGCCCGATGTTGATTTCATTGAGAACGTCCAGCCGGCGCTGGCAATTGAGCAACGCAATCCGGTTCGCAACAGCCGTTCGACTGTGTCTACCCTGACAGAAATCTACGATTACTTGAGGCTCTTGTGGGCAAAAGTATCGAAACTTATTAACGAATCCACCGGGGTCGAAGCGATCCGTCATGATCCGGCTGTGGTTTGCCGGGAATTGATGACGCTTCCTGAGGGAACCCGGCTTGCTATTCTGGAGCCAGTTACGTTCGAGCCACGTCCCCAGTTCCGCCCGGCCGATCTGCTGGCCACGGGCAGGCTCAGGTTCTGGGCCGACGGAAAGATTGTCGAGATCGAAGACCCGTCCGCCCCGTCTTGCTGGAAAGATGCGAAAGAACTGGCGATCGTCACGGACCGGCTCATTATCAAGCCGGATGCGCTGGGTCGGATTAGCGAATCGGTTGAAGCTGCGTTCAAGCAAGGTAGCGGGCGCTGTTGGGTTCAGGTAGAGCATGAGACAGGGCTTCGCCGGTACCGGAATATCCTGCATGATCCGGTTTCGGGCGAAGTATTTCTTGATCCCTCGCCGGCGCTATTTTCGTTCAGTTCACCACTGGGAGCTTGTCCCGAGTGCCACGGTTTCGGAAACATTCTGTCATATGACGAGAAGCTGATTGTTCCCAATCCACAGCTTTCGATCTCCCAGGGAGCAATTGAACCGTGGACCAAGCCATCCCTCCGCCATATGCAGGATGAACTGCTGGCCTACTGCAAGTCGGCGAAAATCAGCGCACGAACACCCTGGAAAGAGCTTTCTCAAGATCAGCGGGACAAGATTTTCATAGGGTCCCCGAAGTTTGAAGGCGTATTGCCGTTTTTCAAGGCGACCGAGCGGTCGAAATACAAGCTGCATGTACGGGTATTCCTGCGCCGCTATCAGAGCCAGTCGGTCTGTGAAGCGTGTAATGGGGCAAGGCTTCAGCCGGAAGTGCTCAGGTTTCAGATCGGAGGCCTGAGCATTGCGGATTTCTGTCGTCTGACGGTGGATCAGGCTATTTCATGGCTGTCAGGGCTGAGACTTCTTCCCGTGCAAATGCAGATCGCTGCCGAGCCAGTCCGCCAGGTCCGGCAACGGCTTGAGTGCATGGCTGAAATGGGGCTGGGTTATCTGGGACTTGATCGCCTCGGGCGCACATTGTCGGGCGGCGAGTACCAGCGGCTTCTGCTTTCAAACCAGCTCGGTAACGCACTGACAGGATCCCTTTATGTGCTCGATGAACCATCCATCGGACTCCATCCACGTGACACAACCCGTTTGATCAGTATTCTTCATCGCCTCAGGGAGCGTGGGAATTCGGTCGTTGTGGTCGAGCATGATCGTGAAGTGATTCGTTCTGCCGACTGGGTCGCGGAACTGGGACCGGGTGCTGGCCGGAATGGCGGGAAATTGGTATTCGGCGGAACTCCTGGAGATCTATCAAAACGTGGAGATACACCGACTGCGCGGGTTCTCAATGGAGATTTACGGCTTCCGCCCGCCGCGGAGAGGCATCAAAACCGTGGATGGGTAAAGCTGGGTGGGGCCAGGGAAAACAACCTGCGTAATCTCACTGTCCGGATTCCGCTCGGCAATTTTATCTGTGTGACCGGCGTATCGGGCTCGGGAAAGACAACACTCATTGTAAAAACCCTCTACCGGGCGTTGAGCCGGATTTTCAACGAAGGAACCGAACCAATCGGCCAGTTTGACATGGTGAGTGGTATGGAAGCCCTGCGCGGTGTTGCATTGATTGACCAGTCTCCTCTTGGCCGGTCCAGCCGGTCCAATCCGGTCACCTATCTCAAGGCATTCGACGAGATTCGAGAACTATTTGCCCAGCTTCCGGACTCGCGCCGTGCCGGATTCAAGCCATCGAGTTTTTCATTCAATGTTGAAGGTGGCCGTTGCCCAGTTTGTTCCGGAGAAGGAATCCAGACCATCGACCTGCAGTTCCTCGCCGATGTGGAAGTTCCCTGTGAAGCGTGTAATGGGCGCCGCTACAAGCCAGAGGTCCTCCGTATCCGGTACAAGACGTACAATATCAGCGATGTGCTGGGTCTCACCGTCAGCGAGGCGATTTCGCTCTTTCCCGGACTACCATCCACCCGTGGGAAACTGATGCTGCTGGAATCGGTTGGGCTCGGTTATCTCAGGCTTGGCCAGTCATCCTCGACGTTGTCGGGTGGTGAGGCGCAGCGTCTCAAGATCGCGGGTGAACTGGCGGCTGCACCGAAGGGGAAGCTGCTGTACATTCTGGATGAACCGACCACCGGGCTCCATGGTGTCGATGTGGCCCGTCTCCTGCGGGTGCTGCAGCGACTGGTGGATGATGGTCATACTGTTATCGTAATCGAACATAATCTGGATGTGATTGCCCGTGCCGACTGGGTCATCGATCTTGGTCCTGAAGGAGGGACAGCGGGAGGAGAAATCGTCGCCGAGGGCCCGCCTGAACAGGTTGCCCGTGAGCCCCGGTCTATTACTGGCCAGTATCTGCGGCCATTATTTCTGGAGTCACGGACGGAGCGGGTCCGCTAGCATGCTGATTGATATACTGGCTGCCCTGATTGTCTTTGCTTTTGCTGTCTTTGGCTACCAGCGGGGGTTTGTATTCCAGGTCGTCAAGTTGTTCGGCATCATGCTTGCCTTTTTTGGCTGTTACCGGGCTGGCCGTGCGACTGCGAGGATATTTCCAGCATGGGAAGGTGTCGCACCAGTAGTAAGGGTATATGGCCTTACCATTCTGAGTTTTTTCTTTATTATCCTGACCGTAAACCTGATCGGGATACTCGTTCGCGAAATGATTTTTCATGGCCGCGAGCCTGGGCATCGCAAGCGTGACAAGGTCCGTGGGTTGGCGCTTGGTGTCCTGGATGGCGGGTTCTGGGCTGTCATGTTTCTGTTTGTTATTGCGGCGTTACCCCGGAGCTTCCAGCGCAGTGTCCCGCACCTTCCTGAACAGATTACCAGTTCACTGTTTGTGGCCCTAACCAGGCCACTTAATTTCCTTGCCGACCCGGATCTGCTCGTGACTGACTCGCACCGGGAAGTTTCTGCACTATCGGTAATGCTGGAATTTCTGGGCGATGCGGACCGAATGCGCCGGCTCCGGGCCGCTGGCTTCACCGACCCGTTATGGGAGGATTTGCGCCTGAAAGCACTGTCGGCTGACCCTGATGCCAGGCGACTTGCATCCGCCGGCGAGCGGCATAAGGCAATTCTTCATCCGTTGCTGGCCGAGGTTCTGACTGACCGAACCCTCATGGACGCGATTCTTCAGGCCGAGTATCCGCTCGATCCGGTTGGAAAAGAGGCGATGGAGTCGGAAGCGCTACGAGACGATTCGCCTGACGACCTTCCTGACGAAATGTCTGTGGAGGCCCAGCAAATCCCATGAAGCCATTTCCTTCCACCCTGAACCGCCCAGTCCCGTTTGTGGATGCCATCCACAGGGCTGGCGGGAGGGTGTATCTGGTGGGGGGGCCGGTCCGCGATCTCCTGCTTGGCCGGAGCGTCACGGACCTGGATCTGATGGTTTGCGGGCTGGCGCCGAGTTCGCTGGAGAATCTCCTGTCTGGATTTGGCCAGGTGAAAGAGGTCGGAAAATCGTTTGGTATCATCAAGCTGGCGACAGAGCGGGAGACAATCGATTTTGCACTCCCGCGGAAAGAACGTTCTACTGGACCCGGTCACCGGGACTTCTGGATTCATGCCGATCCTCATTTGCCGGTGGAGGAGGATCTCGGCCGCCGGGATTTCACTATCAATGCGTTCGCCTGCGAGATTGTTGACAAGACGGGGACGTTGGGACCTGTTATTGATATTCATAATGGCCTGCAGGATCTTGGGCGCCGTGAACTCAGGCTGCTTCATGACAGGTCGTTTCAGGACGATCCGCTAAGGCTTATTCGGGCAGCCCAGTTTGCTGCGCGCCTTGGCTTTACCATTGAGCCTGACACGCTTCGTCATATGCGGCGGGATAGTCATCTCGTACGCCATCTGCCTGGAGAGCGAATCAGTGCAGAAATAGACAAATTTCTCGCATGTGAGCGGCCAGGACAGGGTTTTGACTGGCTGGAACGCGGAGGGCTTATCGAGCATGTCCTTCCTGAGCTGGGTCCTGCCTGGAGTGAGCAGATTGCGGACGTGTTTCTGTCACGAGGGCGTTGCATCAAGGGCTGGATGAGTTTCACCCCGCGATTATCCGGGGCGCCATCGCTGCTCCGATGGGGAGTGCTTGCTGCCTGTATCAGGCCGGGCAAAGAGTTGATTGCTGCCGATTCGGACAGATTCGCGCTCGCATTTCTCAGACGGATCAAGGCGTCGGTCGCAGGAGCTGATCCGGCGCGGCTTGCTGGCTGGACCCGGGCCCTTAAAGCCGCCGAAGGATGGCCCGGTCTTCAGGATTCGACTGGTACAGAAGTCCGCCGCTGGATGTCACTCGCCGGCCGAAACGAGCTGGAGCCGCTGGTGGAACTTGTCGCTGCCCGTGCGGAGGTTGTGGTTTCCTTTTCAGATGCCAACGCAGGGGAAGATGGAAACCGCGCTTCCCCAGAGGGCGAACGCTGGGTACGCAGGGTCCGCGAAGAAACAGCACGTGAGGTTCCCCTGTCGGTCAATGACCTTGCCATAGGAGGGGAAGATCTCCGGAAGCTTGGACTGGAACCAGGCCCTGCGATGGGAGCAGCACTCAGGGCTTTGCTTGAGGAGGTGCTGACCGATCCCGCCCGGAATACTCGGGACTATCTGCTCTCCAGGGCGGCGGAATTGCAGCGGTAATGTCCTCGGACCGGCCCGAAATGCCGCCTCAAAGCGCCGCGCAGATCGCTTCCGTGAACTGGGTGGTGGTTGCCGAACCGCCCAGGTCGCCGGTCCTGATCTTCCCCGCCGAGAGTGTTTTGCTGACAGCATCCCGGACACGCTGGGCCGCTGCAGTTTCACCCAGATGATCCAGCATCATGGCTGCTGACAGTATCATGGCGGTCGGGTTTGCTTTGTTCTGTCCCGCGATATCTGGTGCTGTGCCGTGCACCGGTTCGAAGACGGCGGCCTTCTCTCCGATATTGCCTGCCGGACAGACGCCAAGTCCCCCGACAAGGCCCGCACACAGGTCGGAAAGTATGTCTCCAAACAGGTTTTCCATAACCATGACATCGAACATCTGTGGTGAGCTGACGAGATCGGTACAAGCGTGGTCCACCAGCATCTCTTCGGCGTTCAGACCGGGGTAGTCCTTTGCCACATTGCGGAAGCAGTCCAGGAAAAGCCCGTCGGAAACCTTCATGATGTTGGCCTTGTGAATAGCAGTTACCTTGCGACGCCCAAGCTTGCGGGCTGTCTCGAAGGCGAACCGGGCGATGCGGGTACTCGCCTTTTCGGTAATCACCTTGATCGACTCTACGACACCTGGAGCCACTTCATGCTCAAGACCCGAATATAAATCCTCCGTATTTTCCCGGATAATAATAAGATCAACGTCTTGGAACGGTGTCACGATCCCGGGCAGATTGCGGCAGGGTCGGTAGTTGGCATAGAGGTCGCCAGCCTTGCGGAGTGCGACATTTGCTGACGGTAGTCCCTTTCCGATCAGCGTTCCGATGGGCCCCTTGAGCCCTGTTCCCACCCGCCTGAGCGCCTCAACCACATGGTCAGGAAGCAGGGTTCCGTACTGTTCGGCCACGGCCTGTCCGCAGAGGTACTCCTCAAACTCGAATTTCAGGCCTGTCGCCTCCAGCACCCGCCGGGTGGCCGTCGTGATTTCCGGTCCGATACCGTCGCCAGGGAGCAGGACGATCTTGTGGGTAGTCGCCATAATGACGGGGCCGTACCGCCTTTCATCCGGATAGCACTTGGAAGTGTATCCGGCCGGAAGAACCAATGCCTATGGCGAGAGACACAGGCGGCGTGCTAAGGAGACAGTTCTATTGCCGGGGTGGATTACATGCATTTGCGTGCAAAAACTGCTTTTTATGTTCTGTTGGCTGCCGGTTTGGCTGTTCCAGGGGCGGCATTCGCCCAGGCTACGCGAACGCTTTCCCGGCATGCCGATCCATCGGTTCTCCAGGGGGAACTGCTCCAGAAACTCTGGGACCGCAAGACAGCCTCCATCCGGGTAATGGCCAGGCGGGATGGCGTGCTTCAGTCCATCCCCTTCCAGATCGACAAGCTTGATCCTGACGGCAACTACATGATTCCAACCGGGTCCATGTCGCAACAGGTTATCGATGAAACCGGATGGGATACCCGGACCGAGGAGCAGCGCGCCCGCGACCGGGAGAAGGAGTTTCGCCGCGAAGAGAAGCGTCTGGAAGAGAACGTGAGCAGCGGGAAGCTTTCCCGGGCCGCATTCGAGGCCCGCAAGCGTGCCGCCACATGGAAAGAAAAACTCGACGAGTTTGATTTCAACGACGAACTGGTGTTCATGGCCAGGGATGCAGGTGATCGTGCGGGTCCGGATGAACTGCCACAAAATGCCGAGATAGTTGAAGTCACGATTCGTAATCCGGTCGACAAGACTGCCGGATGGATATACGTGGCATCATATCCGTCATCCCCTCCCCCGCTCAGTCCGGCGGACTACATCACCTATGACCCCAAAAGCGATACCGTGGAGAGTAAGTTCGCCGTTCTGGATTTCGTGGACGACAAGCCGCTGGTGCTCGAAAAGATTATCGGAAAGGACCAGAAGACCGGTAAATCCCAGCCGAACGTGCTGGACCGGTTCAAACTTCGGATCACGATCCGGCCGATCATGTTCTTCACCCTCAATTTCGACGAGAACAACGTGAAAAGCTTTACGGCCGGCTATATTGACGGTCCCGTACGTGTCATTCGGCGCAATATCTTCTGGATCGTGATTGGCGGGATCAAGCTGCCATTTTTTCCCAAGGCGATCGTCTATTTCAAGTTTTATGACAATCAGCTCCAGGGTCCGACAGAGATATTCAATCCGTTCAATCCAAAATACATGCTTCGCGAGGGTTCCATGTTCAGTGGCGGCGTGGACTTGAGGACATCGGTTTATGGTGCCCAGGTATTCACGACTGGACAGGCCAAGCCGTTCGTTATTGATGGCAAAATGACTCCCGAAGAGGTGAATCTCGCTTCCGAAAAAGAAGGCCGTCCCTGGTTCGCCGTCTACAAGCCGGACGAGGAGGCAGCAATCATCGCACGGCTGATTTTTGACGAGGAACTCCAGAAAAAGAACGTGAAGATGATGTTCCGGTTTGAAGATGATGCCGAGCGGGAAGACCCCCCCGAGAATGAAAAGGGTTACCACTATGTTGGCTACGACGTGGATCTCCTGACTTTCCCCAAGGGCAAGTTCAATATTACGTTTTTCCAGTACCTCGCTTTCCCCTTCAAACCGGGCGATGAAAAGCATTACCTGGATATTCTCGACAACCCGTTGCAGTACACAGCCAGATAGGTGGTTGAAAAGCCGCTTCCGGTCCGGTAGCCACCACGGCGCGCCAGGTGCGCAGGGATAGACGTTCATGCCAGCGAACGCACCGGAACCATCGGAAATGGTCAGTGGCAAGCAGCTCATGATTGTGGGCGGCGGGCTGCTTGTTCTCTTCACGGGTCTTGCCATCTGGCTGAACCGGATGCGCATCGAGACTCGCCCCACGATTGACGTCTGCAATGAGATCGGCATTCAGGCCCAGCGGGCAGCCGGGCGGTTCATTGCCGCCTGCGGCGGCGAGGCTGTTCCTGACGGCGGGTTATCCAGGTTCAGTCCGGTCGAAGACAGCAGCCGGGCATTTGCTATCAGTGCTTTTATTGAAAGTCCCGAATGCAGCAGCAATTCACTCAAGTTCCAGATGCGGTTTGTGTCGCCCTGTGACTCCATGATTTCCATCGCTCCATTCCGGATCAGCCTTCCGCCAAAAGATGTGAGTAGCGTCCGGGAAGATCTCCGGCCTGGAATTGTCGAGGCCTGCCGCATGGTTCTGGAGGCAAACTGTGATTGCCGTGCCGAACTGGGCATACCGGCCGGGCCTTATGCCGCATCGTGCGATGGCATCAGCCGGGATCGTCAGGGCCGTTAGTGCGGGGCTGGCCCTTTTCAGGCAAATGATTACACTTGCATGCGGGGTCTGTTCTCGTTTCACCGGATGATAAAGGGAAATTGCGCGGAGGCAGTGTCCAGTGCCGCCGCGGTGCCGGAACATGAGTAAGGAAACTGCCAGCCTGCCGAGTGTGCTGATCGTTGATGACGAGCCGATGATGCGGCAGTCGACGCAGCTTGTACTGCAGCGCCATGGCTTCGAGGTGACCACTGCCGATTCCGGCCGTGCAGGGCGCGAATCGATTGACCGGCTCCGTCCGGAAGTGGTGCTGCTTGACGTGAAACTTCCCGACATGGACGGGATCGACCTGCTCAAGGAGATCAAGACGCTCTCCCCCGAATCGGAAGTCATCGTGATGACTGGCTATGGCACGGTGGAAAGTGCCGTGGATGCCATGAAGAGTGGCGCATTCCATTACATCACCAAGCCATTCCAGCTGGACGATCTCCTGAATCTTCTTGCCAAGGCCCGTGAGCACCATGCGCTCCGGCAGGAAAACCTGGAACTGAAGAGGCAGCTCCAGACGTTGTCCGGTTTTGAAAACTTCATTGGATCTTCCGAGAAGATGCAGAAGATATTTTCACTCATTCGCCGTGTTGCCGATACGGACTCAACGGTGCTCATTACGGGGGAATCGGGAACCGGCAAGGAACTGGTTGCCCGTGCACTTCACAACCTTTCGCGTCGTCGGGACAAGCTGCTTGTGGCGGTGAACTGCGGCGCGATTCCTGAAGACCTGCTCGAAAGTGAACTGTTCGGCCATACCCGGGGCAGCTTCACCGGGGCCATTGCCAACCGTACCGGCCGGTTTGTGTCGGCCCACGGCGGCACGCTGTTTCTGGATGAAGTGGGCGAGATGAGCCCGAATCTCCAGGTGAAGCTCCTGCGTGTTCTTCAGGAAAAGGAAGTCACGCCGATTGGCTCGGAAAAAACCCTGAAAGTGGATGTACGTGTCATTGCAGCGACGAACCAGGATCTCTCAAAACTGATCCGTGAGGACAGGTTCCGAGAGGATCTTTATTACCGGCTGAATGTGATTCCCATCCAGATTCCGCCTTTAAGAGAACGCCGCGACGATATCCCGCTGCTGGCCAAGTATTTTATTGACCGGTTTGTCCGCGAGAAAAACATGCCGATCCGGGGAATTACCAGCGGAGCCATGGCCGCGCTGACCGATTACAGCTGGCCCGGAAACGTGCGGGAACTTGAAAACCTCATGGAGCGTACGGTCGTCCTGAAGGGCGAAGGCGTGATTGATCTGGCCGATCTCCCTGAAAAGCTGTTTGGCGGAGAGGCGGCCGTGGTCCGCTCGCCGGCGATGGCGCTGCCGCAAGGCGGGCTGGACCTCAAGCGGACCATCGAGGATTTTGAGGACCGGCTGATCCTGTCGGCTCTGGACCGGACCGGCTGGAACAAGAACCGTGCTGCCGCCTTGCTTCGGATCAAGCGGACCACGCTGATTGAAAAACTCAAGAAACGCGGTATTCACCCGCCCCCCGGTGCCGGAACCGACCACGATTCCGGTGAGCTTGAGCACTAGACACCCGTTATTGGGCGGCGGATATCAGTGTCCCGGCAGGCCGTTGAAAAACTCGCGCCGGTCGTGGCGGTGGTCGCTCGGGTGAGTCACCTTGGCGCCCCGCTTCATGAGGAAGTTGATGTCGAGAACCGTCCGGCCGTACTGCACGTCATCTACAATTCCGGAGTCCATCCGGATGGCATCGCAGGGGCATGCCTCCACGCAGAAACCGCAGAATACGCAGCGCAGTATGTCGATATCATAGCGGCGGGGAGCCTTTTCCACCGCCGGGTCTTCGACTTCCTGGGCCTCGATATGGATGCAGTGAGCCGGGCAGTTGGTGGCGCACAGCATGCAAGCGGTGCAGCGGGTCCGCCCGTCTTCGTGCTGCATCAGCCGGTGGGCAGCCCGGTAATAGGGCGGCTGCCAGATCTGCTCGTTCGGGTAGTCCACCGTGACGATGCCGTCCCGCTCTCCAGGCAGCAGCCCTCGCACGATCGCACCCAGGCCCGGCACCGGCGCCAATGCCTTTCTGACGGCATTCAGGGTGGAGCGCACGCGGGGCAGTTTTGACGTCCAGGTGTGGACGAGATTGCGGACCAGCTGGCCGAATGTCGTCGCAAGGCCACGAGCCACTTCGGGCACGTAGATCCGCTCCAGGAAGGAGGGCTGGGTGCGGCGAATGAGGACAACGCGGGCTGCCATGAAACTCTCCGGTTTCCGGGCTTCGGGGGCCTTCGGACCGGCACACCCCGCGCCTTGAAACTGGCCAAGGTTAAAGCCAAACGGAGGGCGGGAGTCAAACCGCCCATGTCCGTCATGCCGCCCGACCAGCTCGATGAGTTCCGGAAGACCGAGTTTCCGGTCCTCCAGAAAATCCTGCATCTCAATCATGCGGGTATCGCCCCGGTGATGACCAGCGCGATGCTGGCCGCCGCCCATTTCGCCGCGGAGGCCACCCGTACGGCCCAGCAGAACTACGCCCAGTGGGAGGCCAGGATCGAGAAGATCCGGGGGCTCGCCGCCTGGTTCATGGGGGCCCAGCCGGAGGAGGTGGCCTTTGTCCGTAACACCTCGCACGGACTTTCGCTCGTCGCCGAGGGACTCGACTGGCGCGAGGGAGACAATATCGTGACGACTGCCGTCGAGTATCCCTCTAATGTCTACCCGTGGCTGAACCTCAAGCACCGGGGCGTTTCCACCAGGCTGGTCCCGGCCCGGGATGGCGAGTTCAGGACCGAAGACCTGATCGCCGCCATCGACAGCCGGACACGTCTCGTGTCGGTTTCCCATGTCGAGTTTTCCACCGGATTCCGTTTCGATCTCGGCATGCTTGCCGATGCCGTGCATGCGAGAGGCGCGCTCCTCTGTGTGGACGCGATCCAGTCGCTTGGCGTACATCCGGTCGACGTCGTGCGGATGGGGATCGATTTTCTCGCCGCCGACGGGCACAAATGGCTCTGCTCGTTTGAGGGGACCGGCGTTTTCTACGTTAAGAAAAACCTCATCGGCCAGCTCCGGCCGCCGCTGGTAGGCTGGAATTCGGTGGTGAAGAACAAGGATTTCGATACCTACGAATTCGACCTGCCCGCGCATGCGCGCCGGTTCGAGGAGGGGTCGCTTCCGCAGCTGACAATTTTCCCGCTGGGGGCTGCACTGGAGAAACTGGCCGAAATCGGTATTGACCGTATCGAGCGGATGGCGCTCGCCAATGCCGCCCTGGTTCGCGAAGCGGTCCGTCGCCGGGGCTGGGAGGTGGTGAATTTCCGTGGGACCGGCCTGGATGTCGCCATTACCTGCTTTACCGGCGACTTCGACGGCTCCTCTGTTGTGAAGAAACTCAAGCAGTCCGGTTCCGATCTCGCGTTCCGGCGCGGTGCCGTGCGGGTTTCCCCCCATTTCTACAATACGGCGGACGACATTTCCCGGTTCTTCGACCTGATGGACGGAGTGGTGAAAGGCGGCTGAGCACATGCTGCTGGATCTCCTCCTCGTTGCGGGCGGACTGCTCATCCTGACGGTGGGCGGCGACAAACTGGTCGATTTTGCCTCGGCGCTGGCCGAAAAGGCCCACGTAACAAAGGCCGTGATTGGCCTGACCATTGTCTCGGCCGGGACGACGTTTCCGGAACTTGTCGTTTCGGTCGTGGCCGCCATTGAGGGTTCGCCCGACATTGCACTTGGCAACGTCGTGGGGTCCAACCTGACCAATCTCACTCTGGTGCTGGGGGCGGCGGCGGTAATCGCCACCATTCCCATTACCGCCCATGCCGTGCGGATCGACTATCCGTTCTGCTTTCTGGCCGGATGCGTGATGCTGCTTCTGGCACGTGATGGCCGTATTGACCGGCTAGAAGGCCTGTTCATGCTGCTGGCAGTGGTCGCCTATCTTGGCTGGTCTGTCTGGACCGCCCGGATGCAGTCCTCCCGCGAAGAACGCCGGGAACTGGCCGAAACGGTGCCCGAGCATGCGGATGAGCTCCGCCACAAGCCCGGATGGTATCTCATCGGAGTGCTTGTCCTGTGTCTTCTGTCGCTTGGCATTGGAGCACGGCTCCTCATCACCGGTGCGGTAAGCATCGCCGGGTTCCTGGGCGTCAGTGAGCGGGTAATCGGCCTGACGATCGTGGCGGTCGGGACGTCAGCGCCAGAAATCGCCACAGCCATCGCCTCGTCACTCAAGAAAAGCCATGAGCTGGCTGTAGCCAACGTGATTGGTGCGAACATCCTGAATACGCTGTTTATACCGGGCGCGGCGTCACTGTTCGGCTCTATTCCGGTTTCCGAAGGTTTTATCCGGTTCGACATGTGGGCCATGCTCGCTGTCACCGCAGTCTTGGGGCCGTTTATCTTCCGGATCCGGCATCTAGGCCGTGCGACGGGCACAGGGTTCCTCGCGATCTATGCAACTTATATTGCTTGGCTGTTTACGGTTGGTGGTTAGCAGCAGGCGGGTTGTGCCCGTCGCACGGCCATTCATTCAGGGCGCACTCGTGATCTGTTGCGATTAATGCCGGTGTTTTTCGGACGATTCAAGGACGTGATCCATTTTGGCCCAGGAAGGATCATCCTGACCCATCTTGGCCTGTTCCTTCCGGCAAAACCGCGCTTTCCCGGGAATGTCTCTAAGGTGCTTTTCGGGCGAGACAAGTTGCTGAAACTGAATATGTAGTTCCAGGTTATGCCCGTAAAGCACGGGGGCTTAACGGGAAAATCCGGCAGCGTACCCGCTTCTGTTTTTCCGCGTGAAAACAGGAAGGTATCTGTTT
Source organism: Deltaproteobacteria bacterium (assembly GCA_026129095.1). Taxonomy (NCBI): domain Bacteria; kingdom Pseudomonadati; phylum Myxococcota; class Myxococcia; species Deltaproteobacteria bacterium. Next base: position 393,014 of record JAHCIT010000001.1, on the reverse strand, counting down.
CCACAGGTATTAAGACAGATGCCGGAATGGAATGCGGGAGTGATCGTCACCACTGTTTATCCTTTCCGCAGTGTCCGGGTGGCGTGATTGACGGTCCAGGCGGTTTCTCTGGTTTTTGATTCCCTGAGCCACCGGGCGGTGATCTTTCTCACCCAGTCCGGGCGGGTTTTGCTGGCATCATTGAGCCAGTTGGCTACCGATCGGCGCACGTAGATGTGGGGATCGCTCCGGAGCGGCTCCAGAATGGCGAGGCCCGGTTCAGGATCATTTTTCAGCTCGCTGATATGGGAGCACCAGACGCCGCGTGGGCGGGTGGCCTCGGAGGCAAATCGCCTCAGGTTAGGATCATCTTCGGTTGTCCATGGCACAAGAAGCCTGAACGCAAGCTCCAGATCCATTGCCAAATGGGGCCGGACGGCCATCCAGGCGATTTCCCGCACCCCCATGTGCGAATCAGCGGCGAAGGGGCGCACAAGCTCAAGGCGCGTTTCCAGGGGAAGCTCCGAGTGAGCTACCAGCGCGTAGCAGGCCCACGTCCGGACCGAATCAGACATATGCGAGGCCAGCTTGCCGAGTGTTTTCTCCCGCCGCTGGTCATTTTCGAGCAACTGGTGAAGTGCCGCACCCATGCCCCCGGTTCTTTGCATGACCCCGAGGCCACGGAGCTTTCGGGCATGGGTGGCCAGCTCGGCTCCGTCCAGCCCGGCAGAATATCCGGCGGCCTTTGCCAGCTTTTCGATGTCAACGGCAAGCCATTCGACCAGGTTTAGCGATTCAGTTGTCCCTGCGTTGAGCTGGCGCAGGACCGCTGGTGGTATCTCTGCCATCCGGCGGGCAGGCTTGCGTGTGGAGGCAGCTGGCACTGGGATGGAGTGTAGCGGAACGGGGTCGCCGTGCCAGCGGGGGAGGTCACGCCGGTCGCGTCTGGAGCGCAGTCATCTTCTTGAGGTCGATTGGATGCGTGGCGACCCAGCCATGTGCATAGACCTTCGAGAAGTCTGCCGGCACGAGCAGCGTTTGCACGATGTCGGTTCCCTCAAGCTGGCCGTTGATCTCGACCGGCCGGGCGCGGGAATGCTCGGCTGGACGGCGGGTACTGTTGTCGGCGATGAGCAGGAGCGGCTCATTCGACGGTATACGGTCGGTGCCCAGTTCCAGCGATACCAGTGTCGTGAATTGTGGCCGGAAACCGTCGAGGGCCTTCGAGAGTGCCCCGATCACGTCGAGGTAGAAACAGACAAAGGCAAGGGAAAGATGCCCTTCGCCAGCCTCGAAAAGCCGGAGCATCTGGCCGGGTGCGCGTATCTGGGCCGGATCCACACGCGTCCAGAACAGGTCGCCATGTGACTCATACTCGGTGGCCATGACTTTCACCTTGCGGAGATCAGGACGCGACGATGCAGCCGTGAACCGTTCGCGCCAGCGGTCCCAGCGGCGGGAGTCCAGATGCTCGGTCTTCGGGACGGACCAGCACGCGGCATCCAGCTTGTCGGTACCGGCGAACCGGCTGGTGATCCACCACTGGCCACTCACATGGCGCCGGTAGGCGGCTTCCCACGGTATGGTTTCATAAAGGGGAAGGGCGCGTTCCAGCCGGACGTAGATCCGGCACGGCCAGGTGGCGGCAGGATCGTGCTCCTGCACCCGCCGGAGCAGGGGAAAGATTCGTGCCACGCAGTGCAGGCCGCCCTGGAGGCGGCCTGGCGGGCCCATCAGGGCTGGATGACCGAATTTCATCTCCCCGGCAAAGTGTCTCGCACCGTTTGCAACACCGGTCTCGGTGTACGACAGCAGCGATTCATCTATGAGGGTATCTAGAGGCTTCCAGCCCGTCACATCGCCCCAAGGGTTTGCCTCGGGGGGACCGAGCGGGCTTCCCAGTTGTTGCGTCATGGCACCGTGTCTCCGGTTGCATCCGCCATTCCAGGCGGTATGCACTGTGGACCGCGATCCGGCCCTCAGCATAGCCGCATTGCGCCAAAAGGCCAAAAAGGGAATGGAGTCCACCAATCAATCCTCAACGTCGTGCGATAGTTGTGTTTTGGGAACTCCCGGGCGAAGATTGCCGCCATGCAATACGAAGATATCAGGGTGGATCGGGACGGACATATTGTCTGGATCACGATCGACCGGCCTAGGGTTTTGAACGCATTCCGGACGCAGACGCTGGAGGAACTGGCCCATGCGTTTGATCAGGCAGGAGCCGACGGGGTCTGTGGAGTCATCATTCTGACCGGCGCCGGAGACAAGGCATTCTGTACTGGCGGAGATATCGGCTCCATGTCGTCTCTCACACCGGCCAACGGGCGGACATTTCTCAGAGCCTGCCGGCGGCTCTCTCAGGCAATGCGCGACTGTCCCCAACCGGTCATAGCAATGGTGAACGGTTATGCGATGGGGGGCGGGAACGAGCTGCACCTGTTCTGCGATCTCACGATCGCGTCCGAAAAGGCAGTGTTCGGGCAGACCGGCCCCACGGTGGGTTCGGTGCCGGTCTGGGGCGGAACCCAGTTACTCCCCCGGATCATCGGGGAGAAGCGGGCCCGGGAGATGGTCTACCTGTGCCCGCGCATTGATGCCCGGAAGGCGCTCGAATGGGGCCTGTGCAACAAGGTTGTTCCACACGAAAAGCTGCGGGAGGAGACTCGCTCGATCTGCATGGACATATTGGCGAAGTCGCCGCAGTCGCTCCGTATCGCCAAGATGAGTTTCAATCACGGCATCGCCGAAATGGATTCATCCTTCGAGCACGGTGGTGAGCTGCTTGCCGTCTGTTACGGGGGTGAGGAACTCGGCGAAGGGATGAAGGCATTCCTGGAAAAGCGGAAGCCCGATTTCAACCAGTTCCGCAAATAGCAGCCGGTTTGCCTGTCCTGATAGCCAATGGCTAATAGTTCCCGGTTCGGAGGGGGTTTTATCTATGCCCATAGACACAAGGTTCAGGAATATCGTCGTTACGAGCGACCTGTCAGACAACTCCATTCAGGGGTTGCAGCGGGCGGCCGATCTGGCCACCAGTGCGGACAAGCTGCACATCATCCATGTGGTGTCATCGTCTGAGCTTCTGCTTGGCCGCGAGTACGGCCTGGGACTAGAGGTTTCCAAGCAGGCACTGAAGGAAATCCACGCGGCCGCTGACCAGAAGCTTGCCAGCCAGTGGAAGGCCGCCTGTCCGAAGGACTACACGGGTCCCCATCCACGGTTGCTTACGATCAACGGGAGCCCGGCGCCGGCGATCTGCGAGTTCGCCGAATCGGTCAAGGCCGACCTGATCGTGATCGGCACCCATGGCCGGACCGGAATTGCCCATGCCCTGATCGGTTCGGTGGCCGAAAATGTCGTCCGGCACGCACCTTGCGCTGTGCTGACGGTGCGAATCGAAAAAAAGAAGAAAAAATAGCGGTTACGGACCGGATGGGCGAGGGGAATGGCGGCCCATTTCCCCGTTCAGCCAGTGGCTGATGGTGTCGAGCCGGTCGGCTGGTGCCAGCGTTTCGAGTAACTCCTGCTTCAGAAAGATGTCGCGGACCAGATGGAACGCGGCGAAGTCAGCCAGCTGTCCAGGTTCTTTCTGCACATCGAGCAGGGGAATGAGCCGGGTATACTCCTCGCCGCCCTGGAGAAAGCACAGTTCCTGAAGTCCGGCCCGGATTCGCTGCGTCTGTTTCGGATCCACCGGCTTGCCCAGAATCCCCCGGGAGGGCTCTGCTTCCTGAACGATGGCCTTGGGGTAGGGATTGCTTGACACCCAGTCGACGATCTGGAGCCGGGAGATGCCCTGGACTCTCGCAAGCCTGTCCATGGGAGAGATGTCTTCCCAGTCCAGAATGCGTGCCTTGCATCCTACTGGCAACGGCCGGGGGTCGTCAGTCCCCCAGGTAGATGAGTCGGCCAGAAAAACCCCGATTTCCCGTCCGTGGACGTAGTTTTCCTCGATCAGCCGCCGTTCGGGGTCATCCTCGTAACAGTTTACCTGGGCAGTCGTGCCGGGAAACAGCACCGTCTCCGTGACAATGAAAACGGGTATTTCCTGTTCTTCGGAGGCTTTCATTGGGTACAAACTCTCCCTGCAGGGAAGACGTTAGCGGCTTCATCGGGGGTGGTCCATGGGCTTCCGGTGTCATGGGGTTGCCCCAGCTCGCCAGCGGATGAAAATATGCCAGACTGGAAATCTGGCGGCCGGACTGCTCCCGCTGCCGGATTCAGGAGAGAAAATGGAACACCGCCGCCTATCCAACGGGCTGAATGTCTTTGTCGACGAGAACCACACCTCGCCATGCGTGGCCGTCCAGGTCTGGGTGGGGGTAGGGTCGGCGGATGAAACCCATGCCGAGGCAGGGCTCGCGCACGTTCATGAGCACATGCTGTTCAAGGGCACCAAAAGGCGGGGGACCGGCGAGATCGCTGCGGAGATCGAGGCACTGGGAGGAGAAATCAACGCCTATACCAGTTTCGACGAGACAGTCTACTACATTGTTTCGGCCAGCCGGTTCTTTGACCGGGCACTGGATGTACTGACCGACGCTGTTCTACACCCGGCATTTGATCCTGAAGAACTGGCCCGGGAACAGGAAGTCATTCTGGAGGAAATCCGCCGCGGGGATGACCAGCCCGGCCGGAGGCTTTCCCAGCGGATATTCTCCACTGCCTTTCAGCACCACCCATACCGGCTGCCAGTGATCGGAACGGCTGCCAGTGTCCGGAGTTTCCGGCGGAAAAACGTCCTCGATTTTTACCGTAAGTACTATACCCCTTCCAATATGGCGGTCGTGATCGCGGGGGATGTGGATCCCCGGCGTGCGTTCGCGCTCGTCCAGAAGGCATTCCGGGGTGTCAGGAGCCATGCGGTCCGCCGCCCGCGCCGTCCGGTCGAGCGTGCCCAGAAGGCCATGCGCGGTTTTGTCGAGCGTGGGGACATGAATGACACCTATCTGTCGATGGCGTGGCACATTCCGGGAGTCGTCCACGAGGACAGCGTGGCGCTGGACCTGCTCTCTACGATTCTGGGTGGGGGGGAAAGTTCACGGTTCGTCCGTGAGCTGAAATACCGGAAAAACATTGTCTCGGAGGTGTACGCCGGCGCCTACACGCCACGTGACCCTGGTGTCTTCATGGCCGGCGGTAACCTGTTCGCTGGCAGGGAAGCCGAAGCTGTCGGTGAGCTGATAGGCGAGGTGGTCCGCATCCAGAAGGATCCGCCTGCCCGTTCCGAATTCGAGCGCGCACGGCTGAATATCGAGAGCGATCTGGTTTATCTCAAGGAGACTGTTCAGGGGCTCGCCCGCAAATGGGGTTTTTATCACATGACCGCACAGGATCTGGATTTCGAAAAACGCTATCTGGACCGTCTCGCCAACACCACACCGGACCAGGTCAGTGACGCAGCCCGTAAATACCTGCATGAGCGGAACCTGACGTTCGGCCTGTTCGGCCCAGGAGAACCCGCCGCCGCGAAGGCGGAGCGGGAATCTCTCGCCGAAACCGTTCATGGCGCCTATCACCGGCATGGCCATCCGGGACGAACCATTAAGGTGGCTACACGGCCGAAACTTCTTCCTGGCGACGATATTTCCATCCACGAACTGCCCAACGGAGCGAAGCTCGTCGTGCGCGAGCGGCACAGCACTCCGACGCTCGCGATCAAGTGTGCCGTTCGCGGGGGATCGCTTGCTGAAACCCCGGAAACCGAGGGGATAGGCTCGTTCATGGCCGAAATGCTGTCCAAGGGTACTGGCCGTCACACGGCCGAGGAGATCGCCCGCGAGGCGGATGCGATAGCCGGATCGGCGGGCGGGTATTCTGGCCGGAACAGCCTCGGTATAGAGGTGGCCGCCCTGTCGCGTTTCCATGACCGGGCCATCAGCCTTTTCACAGAGCTGCTTCTGGACCCGGTTTTCCCGGAAGCGGAAATCCCGGCGGTGCGGTCGGAAACGCTGGCAGCCATCGAGCGCGAGCGGGACCAGCTTTCGTCGCTCACTTTCGCGAACCTGCGAAAGACCCTGTACGGAGCCCATCCGTACGGCTTTCGCCTTCATGGACGGGCTGACACGGTCAGGGGGTTCAGCTCCGGCGCGCTCTCGGACCTGTACCGCCGTCACATGGACCCATCGGGCCTCTGGATTTCCGTGGTGGGGGACGTGGATACGGAGGAGATCGTACACAGGTTCAGCGCGGAGGCGGGACGTTACCAGCCCCCGGCCAGTGCCACAGTATCCGGTCATGTGGCCCCCGTATTGTCCGGCCGCCAGTATGTCGAGGAGATAGCGGACAGGTCGCAGGCCCATCTGGCCATCGGCTTTCTGGGAGCCTCGCTTCATAGTCCAGACCGTTATGCACTGGAAATACTCAATACGATCCTGAGCGGACAGGGTGGTCGGCTGTTCCGTGAGCTTCGGGACCGTCAGAGCCTTGCCTATACGGTGGCAACGTCAAGCACCGAGGGGATCGGAACGGGCTTGTTCGCGGCCTATATCGGCACGTCGCCGGACAAGCTCGTTCAGGCCCTTCAGTCAATGGAGGCGGAGCTGGACCGTGTGCGACAGCAACTGGTGGCACGCGACGAGATCAGCCGCGCGCAACGATATCTGACCGGCACCTTCGAGATTGACCTCCAGCGGAGCGGTTCCCAGGCAAGCACGATGGCGCTGAACGGACTGTACGGCCTCGGCGTCAAGCATCATCTGGAATTTCCCGAGCGTATTCGTGCGGTTACGCGTGAGGACGTCCTGAAGGCCGCCCGGAAATACCTTACGCTTGAGCGGGCGGTGCTGTCGGTGACACGCCCTGCACACGGGCCATCGCTTGAGCGGATGTGGCTGGATGGCCGCCCGGCACAGGCGGGTTCGGCTGCGGCGTGCGCCTGAGCCGGAGTCCGATCGCGGAAAACACATAGAGAAAAACGATCACCTGTGCACGGTGGCGGAATGACGTTCCGATATTTCCCTGCACCATGGCATAGCTGACCGTAACCGACGCAATCAGGATCAGCAGCGGCAGGGTCGTGCCTAGGCGTGTCCGGGCAATATGGACAAAGCCGGCAATGGTGGCGGGAATGAGCGAATACCAGAGCAGTGTTTCCGGTACGGCGATGATTTGGCGGGGTGAGCCCCACTGCCACGGGAACGGTGCCAGCAGGAAGTAGGCAAGGCCTATCGGGAAATACAGTAGGGCCCCTGCCGGAGTGGAAACATCTGCATCGGGCAGGAAGGCGGAAGACGCATCTGAAAGAAATCCCTGACGGTATGTCTGTATATCGGCAAGAGTGGCTGGTCTGGCGAAAGGATTGCCGTCCGGAACCGCGTTATAAAGGAAGATGGAGGCACTCATCACCAGAATGCCGCCAGCCATGAATTCGAGCATGCGGCCCGAACGTACCCCCAGATATCCGATCAGAAGCGAACCCAGTGTCAGGAAGAAAATATAGTCGCGGAGTCCCAGCAGGACGAGCATGGCGAGCACGAATCCGAGAACGGCAGCGAAAGAGAACTTCAGCTTCAGTTGGGTCATGAAGTAGACGGCAAACATAAGGCTGAGAATTGCCGGAACATCGCGCAGGTTCAGGGCAGACCAGAGCATATGGGAAGGCGTGAAAAGGACGAGCAGAGCCGTGTAACGCCCAGCCTCGGGAGTATCGAGCATTGCAGTCAGCCGGTATGCGGCCATGGCAGCCAGGCAGCCGTATATCGAATTCAGAAGCGACGGCAGCAGGATATCGCTTCCGAACAGGTAGTACAGATACGCACAATAAATGACATAAAGCCTGTGACGAAGTGCGGTTTCGGGGAATGGGGCAAGCCCCGCCTCCATCCGCTCAGCCCCCATGCTGGCAAACAGGTGGTAGGCGTTCTGGTCAGGGGCGAAGAAGTCCGGTGTCAGGTAGAAATACTGGAACAGGGCGATCGCAAGCCGGAAAAAGTAGCCAACAAGAAATATCCGGAACAGAAACCGGCGGTCATCGAAACTGTCTGATGCCCAGCGGCTCGACAGGCTGGCGGCCCCGACGGCGATTGCCGAAATGACGATAACGGCGAAAGTGGCCGTCGTGGCATGAACCGCCTGGAAGCCGGCGAACACTGCGGCCGTGGCTGCAGCCACGCCAGTGATCCACAGCCAGATGTGTCGCCTTGATGCCATTCCGGCAAGACCCTTCGTATTCGGCAAGGTGGTTGCTACCTTGTGGCAAGTTTACTATCAGTCTGGCTCCCGAATACACGGGCACGGAAGGGAAATCAGCGATGCCGCTCGACAAATCGAAAATCGGTTTAACCTCACCGCCTGAGACTTTTGATATTGAAAAGGGGCATATCCGCCGTTTTGCGGAGGCCATAGGCGATACCAGCGAGATATATTTCGATGAAGGTGCGGCGAAGGCGGCAGGTTATGCCGCCATTCCGGCTCCGCCGACCTTTGCGACGATCTTCCGGCCGAAGTTCAATATGCGCGATGCACTCAGCATTGACATGACCAAGGTTCTACATGGCGGCCAGCGGTTTGAATATGAACGGCCACTGCTGGCTGGTGAGACCATCACTATTACGCAGAAGATTGCCGATATATACACCAAGGATGGAAAGTCAGGCGGGATGGACTTTCTCGTCGTCGACCAGGAAGGCACGGACCGGAGCGGCAAGGTCGTTTTCAGGGCACGCAGTACCACCGTCGTCCGTCATTGAAAGAGACTTGCCGGTAAACCGGCGATGATTACATTGCTTCCGCAAGCCGGATAAGTGCTGGTGGTACCAGAAGCCGTGAACTGCGGACGCCTTCCCGGTTCAGATAGATCTTCAGGAACTGGCTTGCCCCGCTTTCGGGTTGCATGGTTTCACCCCGCAGATAGCGCTGCACCATGGCGGTCAAGTAATCGGCACCGGCACCTATGTTAGGCTCGGCACCGACCGTGGCACCAAGTCCAACGAGCTCCCGGCTGTTGGTGAACACCGGTACGGGAACTCCGCCAGCGTGGGCCGACTTGAGCAGTTCGGCGAACGCCTTGCCACCTCCACTGGTCCATGACTCGCCGCCCGGAACCAGGATCACGTTAAGGTCAGCCGTTTGACCGGCATCAATACGCCCGTCCGGGCCGGGCTTGAGCTGTACCAGTTCAATTGAAAGCCGCTGGGCGCCATCGGTGTAATCTTTCAGTTCGGTACGGGAAAGTCCGGAAATGACCAGCCCTGCTTTTACTTTTCCGGTAAAAAACTGGCGAATCAGGCCGAGCAGGGCGCGAGGCCCCACGACAAGCCCGACAGAGGTGATTCCGTCTTCAAGGTGCCTCGTTTCCTCGCCGGCCAGGACGGCGTAGCTGCCGTTACGGGAGATTTCAGCGCGTACGGCTGGCAGCGGCGGCATCCCGGTCAGAATAACCACATTGGGGCTTTGCTTCTGTCCAATGGCAGGCCGGGACATTGATTTGACCGTTCCGGTGCTGGCCAGCGTACCCAGTTTTTCCCGGAGCTGTGCCGCCAGCTTTTCTCCTGCGGAATCTCCAGCTTCGCTGGCGATCAGCACAGTCGCATCTTCGCCTGGTAATGCTGCAGTTTTGAGCGGCGTCATGAGATACTTGTAATAGCCGCTACCCCCCTGCTGGGGAGCTTCCCACAGGAAGTGAAGCTTTGCCTCGAAATAGTATTTACGGGCCTCAAGGCCGCCCCATTGAGACAGGGCGAAGCCGATCTCGGGAAGCTGGCCGGGAATCGATTCGGGCGGATTGGAGCCATCAGTCGAGTCCATGAAATGGATCTCTTTCTTCAGTCTCCGCTTTTTCAGTTCCTTGTCCAGCTCAAACACGACAAACGTATTGAGGCCGCGTCCCTGCATCATGAACCACTCTTCGGAGCCCATGGGGATGTAGCGCTCGATTTCAGGCTGCTGTCCGTCAACGATGGTGCCCCGTGGCCGTTCGAGGGTGGCAAAAGTTGTGTTCTGCATGCCATCAAAATCGACGCCAACGTTCACCACCATGTCTTTCATGAACATGCTGACGAGTCCGGGAATCTCGAAATTGACAGGCACATCCACGTAATCAGGGTAAATGAGGAATGTGACGCTGATTGGCACGGTCGGCATCGGCGGTATGGACACGGACAATTGCAGTGAGCGAATCACGCGAACGGGTCCGACCCGGACTCCTGTCAGTTCCTGGGTGAACTCTTCCTCGTTGCGGGAGATTGTGACACCAGCCGAAGTCACGGCCTTGATACGGATCTTGAGCCGGTCGATCACATCCTTGTCCCGGCCGCTGTCATTCATACGCTTGAATACGCCGTGGTCGAGCATGATCGGCATCTTGCGATCGAAACCGATAGAGACGGTATCGCTGCTCGTCCGGTCCAGAGCAGAGTCGTACGAGATGTGACGGCGTTCACTCATCCGCGGGGGTGTCCCGCCAAAAGCGAACAGGTACACGTATCCAGTGGTCCCGCCCAATGGATCGCTAAGCTGGATTTCTACCGACTTCAGGGCACCCTTGGGCCAGGCATTCTTCGGCGCACGAAAACCGGCATCCCGCACCAGGAACACGATTTCGTCATCGGCATCCAGGAGGTTTGGAGTATCATCCCGGGTGACCTTGCCGCGGTCGGCGACAAAGGTTCCGTCGGGAAGCCGCTCGTCGATCTGGAACGGTATCGGCTGCATACCGCCGGCTCCGAGCGCCATTACCCGAATCGATGCCAGCGGAACCTGATGAAGATCGGCCGTGGCTGCGCCAGAAAGCACCTGTGCATGCAGATAGCGGTTAACCTGATCGAATACCGGTGCTGAACTGGCCATGGCGCGATCTGGCACCATTGCCAGCAGTATCCCTGCTACCAGGCCAGTGACGCGGCCTTTCAGTAAAAATCGCCTCAACATCTGGAACTGATCCCCCGTAATGGCCTTTTCCCCCCGGCCTTCGAGAACGCGGTGCCGCAGAATGTTAACAAGCCAGCCTAGAGCAACGTGACCTACCGCACAAGTCCAGAATCGGGTCCTCCTCAGCCGGGGTTTGGGGTGCTACGCCGCTAGGCCATAATGAACAGGTATGCCTGCCCGCCTATCGATACAGATCGTCAGCCTGAACAGCGAAGCCGAACTGGGCAAGACCTTCGCGTTCATTCGTAATTGCGGATTTGAAGATTATGAGCTGCTCGTGTTCGACAATGGATCGGGTGACGGGTCGGCAGCTCTCATTGCACGGGAGCTGGAGTGGCACCACCAGCAGGGGCGCCGTGTCTGGTTCGGGCAGTCGGGCCGTAACCTTGGCTTTTGTGCACCGAACAACCGGCTGCTTGAAGCGGGCGAAGCCCCTTGGGTGTTGTTTCTCAATGCGGACGCACGGCCGGAGCCTGGTGCGCTGGGGCGACTGATGGATGCGGTTCAGGGAGAGTCCGTTGCGGCCATGTTCGCTCCCAAAATACTGGTAGCTGATCCGGCCGGTCTGCAATCCAGCGGCCGGATTGATGCCTTTGGTCTGGGACTGTTTTCTGACGGGTTGAACCGGGGTGCTGGTTGCGGCCAGCAGGATTCGGGACAGGTTGACCGGGAGCCGGATGCATTCTGTCCCAGCGGAGCGGCCGGATTGTACCGGCGAGAAGCGCTTCTGGATGTGGGCGGTCTTGCTGAATCTTATTTCGCATACGGGGACGATTTTGATCTGGGGATGCGGCTTCGCCGGGCAGGCCATTTCTGCCGCCGGATTCCAGGTTCCCGGTTCATTCATTCTGGCGCCCATGTGCTTGGTGCAGCCAGTCCGGAGCGGTTCTATCTGATCGAACGGAACCGGCTGTACAACCTGTTGAGGCACTACCCGCAACACTACATCCGGAGATCCCCTGTCGAGCTGGGGCGTCGTTTGGGTTCCGGCATCGCGGCGTTCGTCACTAACCGTGGGCGGACTGTCCAGAGCGCAATGAGATCGGGCGCCTTGCCGCTGGCCAGTGCGATGTTCCGTGCGCATCGTGATGTATGGAAACGGCGGAATAGCCTGTGGGCCGAGCGGCTGGAACTGGAGCGCCGGTGGCCCATTGATGAGGGCCGGTTTGGCGGTTGGCTCAGGATGTTCGGACTGGAGCCGGAGGAGGCGTTTCGCTGACGCCGATGATTACTTGGTCTTACCGACCAGTCCGGTGATTTTCGACTGGTCCATGATCTGGGCTTTCATCATCATGGCTAGGTCACCGCTGGTGGCTTGCAACCGTTCGGCCAGGGCCTTGATGATGGCGCGGTAAATACGGACACCGGCAGCAGGATTTTCCTCGCAAAAACTGTCGATCGTATGCCGGTCGATTTTCAGGGTGGTGGTATCCATGGCGGCCATGCAACTGGCAGTCCGTTCGGCAGCTTCGAGAAAGACGGCCATTTCACCGAAATAGCCGCCGCTGCCGATATATGAGAGGAAACTCTGTCCCTCTCCCTTGACGATATTTACTCCGCCCTTGAGCACGAGGTACAGATCGTGTCCAGTTTCCCCTTCGGTCACTATGGCCTTGCCTGCCGGGTGTATTTCCTCAATACAGACGCGCCCCAGCTTTTCCAGCTCAATGTCGCCCAGCTCCCTGAACAGGAAGTTCTTGCGGAGCAGTTCTATGCGCTGGAGATCCATCTATTAGTGGCCGGATTATGGGATAGATTTGGCCGAAACACCGGTCCGGGTCAATTGGTTCCGGGTTGCGAAGTGGCTGGCACCTGCCTGTCATTGAGGTGGGGCCCGCCTATCCGGACATCAAGAACGGTCACGACTTCGAGGGGGTTTCTGGCCTTGTGGATATGCTGCGCGGCGGCGGTGGCAAGGCCCGTGGGATCGGGCGCCCCCGGTTCCAGGTGGAGCATGCTGACTAGCGGGTTCCAGAATGGTCCAGTGATAATGATGGGCTTTGGAGCAACGAGACCCTTGTTTACAAACTCCCAGGTAAGCGCCAGTTCTGCCAGCGTTCCCGTGCCGCCTGCAAGGGCCACAAATGCATCAGCTTCATGGATGAAGAACTGGAGCCGTGAAGCAAGGTCGGGCAGTTCGACTGTCTCGCTGAAATGGGAGCGCCTTTCATGGGCATAGTCCCGTATCGTGACGGCGACAATGCGGCCGCCACCCTCGTGCGTTCCTTCCGCCAGGCTTTGCATGGAACCCGGTCCGCCGCCGCACAGGATGGTATAGCCACGGCCTGCGAGCAGGCGGCCCAGTTCCCGGGCTTCGTTACCAGCCTTGCGGGCGGAACAGTAGACTGCCACTGCCTTGCGGCCTCTTTTGTCGAATACGGCGGGCGTCATGCGGCTCCAGTATCTTCAGGGAGTATGGGAGTTATATCATGCGACCTGCTAGAGACATCCTTAAGTGCTTTTCATGCAGCCGGTCCTTGACAGATTGGTGCCTAATGCCGATATAGGAAGCTTACCGGATTTTGGTGCATTACTCGGAAAAGGCAGGTAGTTCCGCGCAGGACGTTTGTTTGATTGCAAGCTAATGTCGGCGAGAGAAAACCATGATTTCCGTTGAAAACCTTACCAAGCGATACGGACAGACACTGGCCGTGGACAGTATTTCGTTCGAGGTGAATCCTCGCGAGGTGGTCGGCTTTCTGGGCCCCAATGGTGCGGGAAAGACGACAACCATGAAGATGCTGACCTGTTTCCTTCGCCCCGATGAGGGCAGGGCGACTGTGGGCGGATATGATGTCGTTGACCAGTCGATGGAGGTTCGCCGCCGGATCGGATACCTGCCCGAAAATGCCCCGCTTTATTACGAAATGGACGTGCGGGACTATCTCGTGTTCATGGCGAAGGTCCGCGACATTCCTGCGTCCGAGCGTAAGAACCGGGTCCGTGAGATGGCCGAGGTTTGCGGCCTCGGCCCGATGATGCTCAAGCCTATTGGTGAGCTGTCGAAGGGCTACCGGCAGCGCGTGGGGCTCGCCCAGGCGATGCTGCACCGGCCGGATATCCTGATCCTGGACGAGCCGACATCCGGGCTCGACCCGAACCAGATCATCGAGATACGGAACCTTATCAAGGAGATCGGCCGCGAAAAGACGGTGATACTCTCCACCCACATCCTTCCTGAAGTGCAGGCGACTTGCTCGCGTGTGCTCATAATCTCCAATGGCCGGATCGCCGGACAGGGCACGACCGAGGAACTGGCCCGGATGGCGGTTGGTGAGGAACGGTTCGTTGTCGCTGTTCGTGGTCCCCGTGACCAGGTGAAACAGGCACTTGCGAAAATGGATGGCTGCACGGGCGTCACGGATCAGGGGGTTGATCCGCAGGTGCGTGATTTCCAGATCTTCAGGCTGTTTCTCAAGGGAGTTCCGGAGGGCGGCGAAAAGGTGTTCCAGACGGTCGCCTCGAACGGCTGGACGCTCAGTGAGTTGCGGAAGGAAGTGGTGTCCCTGGAAGACGTGTTCAAGCGGCTGACACGGCAAACCGGGACTCCCGGGGAGCGGCCATCATGAAACGTATCGGGATCATGTTCGGCAAGGAGTTCTCGGCATATTTCAATTCGCCGATAGCCTATGTGTTGCTGGTGGTGTTCCTGGTGTTCCAGGGCTGGTGGTTCTTCTGGTTTCGGCCCTTTTTTGTAATCGAGGCGGCCGAAATGCGGGAGTTTTTCGGCATCCTGCCGTTTGTGTTCCTGTTTGTGATCCCCGCCATGTCCATGCGGCTCTGGGCGGAGGAGCGACGCACCGGCACGATCGAAGTGCTTTTGACACTTCCACTCAACGACCATGAGGTCATATTGGGCAAGTTCCTGGCGTCAGTCGCGTTTCTTGCCGTGGCGCTGGCGCTCACATTTCCGATTTATCTTGTCGTATCTTATGTCGGCAGTCCCGATCCGGGGCCGATCGTGGCCAGCTACCTGGCGGCCCTGCTGGTGGGGGCGGCGTATCTGTCTATCGGTCTGTTTGCCAGTGCACTGACCAAAAACCAGATCGTCGCATTTATTCTGGCGCTGGTAGCGTGTCTCGCTCTTTTTCTAGTGGGATATGCGACACAGCTGTCGGGATTGCTGACGGAGACACTCACGAATGTTCTCAGTTATATCGGTCTTGGGGTGCATTATGAATCGATGTCACGTGGAGTGATCGATTCCCGCGATGTGGTTTATTACCTGTCCATAATCGGACTGTTCCTGTTCCTGAATGCCCGTGTGCTGGCCGGGCGAAACCTGACCTGATGCGCTGATGCGTACAGGCAGATTGCAGAAACCGAAGGAGGGATGGCGGATGGCCGCTTCCCCTGACAAGCTGAAGTTCGACCTGATCGGTATTCCGCTGTTTGTGCTGGTAGTGGCGATTGTTGTCCTGCTGAATCTGGTATCGCTTCGGGTATTTACCCGTATCGACCTGACCGAGAACCAGATATACACGCTTGCAGACGGAACCAAGAGGGTCTTGGCGGGCCTCGATGACATCGTCAAGATCGAGTTCTACCGCACCCGCAACCTGCCGGCACGTCTGGCGTCAACGGTAAAGGGGATCGAGGACTACCTCGCCGAGTACAAGGCATTTGGCGGCCGGTACATACAGGTCAGTTTCATTGACCCGGACGACTCTCCCGATACGGTCCAGCAGATGCGCATACTGGGGATTCCGGAACTCCAGTTTAACGTGATCGAGGCCGACCGCCAGGAGGTTCGAAAGGGCTACTTGGGGATGGGAGTATTCTATGCCGATCGCAAGGAAGTCATCCAGGCGGTCGCCCAGCTTGAGGATTTTGAGTACCGCCTCACGAGTGCCATCGTTAAGGTTACGCAGGACACGGTCCCGGTGATCGGGATGTGGTTTGGGGACACGGACCCCAGCGTGGCGACTAAAAAGCCGGAGATGCGGTACGAATACGACAAGGAGTTTGAAACCGTCCGTCGCGCCCTGCAGCAGCAGTACCAGGTTGAGCCGGTCAGTTTCGAACAGGGCAAGCTGGTCGCCGACCATGTTTCGACGCTCATTGTGGCCAGTCCGCTGAGGGCGACTGAACGGGACCTGTACGCCCTGGACCAGTTCCTGATGCGCGGGGGAAACCTGGTCGTCCTCCAGGAAGTAAACCAGCGGTCATCCGACATGTCGCGGGCCGAGATGGCTCCGACACCGGTCACATCCCTGCTTGCCCATTATGGCGTCCGTATCAACAACGATCTGGTCGCGGACGAACGCAACCAGCGGGCCATGTTCCAGTTGTACGGCCGCCGGGTGTTGCGGGGATATCCGCTCTGGCCGCGCATTACTGCCGAGAGCTTCCTGAAAGACGATATTGCCACCCGCGGGCTTAACGAAATCGTGATGTTCTGGACGTCCTCGGTTTCGGTTGATCGTCAGAGCGGAGATACATACATACGTCCGCTGGTCCAGTCGAGCCGGCGGTCCCTGACGCTCACGCTGCCCACGCTTCTGACGCCGGACCAGCCGGAGTTCCTGCGGTTTCCGGAGCAGGAGCCGCAGAGTCTGGTTGTTGCGGTCGAGGGCCCCTTTACGAGCTACTTCCAGGGACGGGAGAAGCCGACTCCCCTCAGGCTGAGAGGCGATCTCCCACCCGAGCCAGCGCCAGAATCACCGTTGGCCCTGCAGGCACAACGTCTCGATTCCACTGACCGGGGCCGGCTGGTGGTGGCGGGTTCTGCCTACTGGCTTACCAGCGAAGCGCTCCAGATGGCGCCGCAGAACCTGGGATTGCTGCTGAATATCATCGATTCGCTGGAAATAGGCGACAGGCTCATGGGGGTGAGGATGCGTGATGCGGGCCGCCGCCTGATTACCCGTGAACTGACCGAGGCGCAGCGGAGTTGGCTGAAGTTCATCGGCACATTTGGCGCAGCGATGCTGGTGGTACTCTGGGCCGGAATCCGGACGGCACTCCGCTGGCGCGAGCGCAAGGAGTTCGCCGAGGCGATGGGCTATGTGAAGCCGGATCACGCCGGTTGATGCATAGGAGGCTCGTGAGATCGTGAAAAAAATAGTGATCCTGTCGGCGGTAGTCGTGGGCCTTGGCCTGCTTCTGGTGCTGGTTCCAAAGCAGCAGGACCGTCTGGAACGCGGGAGTGCAACACCGGATGTTATCCTGCCGGGAATCAACGGACAGACGGTTGAGGCGATCCGGATTGACCGGCCCAACAAGGCACGGATTACCCTGACGAAAGCCGAAAACGAATGGCGCATTGAGGTGCCGGGCGAGGGTACGTTCCCTGCCGAATCACGCAATATCGAGGACCTGTTCAAGCTGATGTCCGAGTCGCGGGTTGTAAAGCTGATCTCAAGCAATCCCGAGAAGTTCGGCACATTCGATGTGGATGCCGACAGGGGAATTGTGGTGGCATTCCTTGCTGGAGGCGAGCGGAAACTGGGAGAGATCGTGATCGGAAAACTCGCCTTCAATTTCCGCTCCAACTATGTGCGGGTTGCTGGAGCCAACGAGGTTTACGAGTTGGGGGGTGATCTCCGCAGGCTCGTGGACCGGGACGCGGGAGACTGGCGTGACCGTACGCTGATTCGCATTGAACCCGCACAGGTGAATGAAATCGAGTTTTTCAATGAATACACCGAGAAGCCGCTGACAATCCGCCGCTCGCCGGATGGGCCGTGGGGCTTTCATGCTCCGGATGATCCTGCGATGGACAAAAATGCGGCTGTGGTGTCCGAGGTCAACAAGCTGGTCAACCAGTTCGCGGTGATTATTGCCAGGAGTGTGGCGGATACGGCTTCCGCAGCCGATCTTGCCAGCTATGGCCTTGAACCGCCCAAGGCCACGATCAAGGTGACCGAGGTCAGCGGCAAGGTGACGCTGATCAAGTTCGGGATGAAGTCCAAGGATGACACCTACCCCGCGATGCGGGAGGGATCTTCATCGGTGTATTTTGTCCCGCAGTGGATTTACGACACCCTGACGCCGTCATATACGTCGCTGACGGTTTCCGGCGGACCGGAAGAAACCCGCAAGGTTCCGGTCAGTGAAATCAAGAAGGGCCTTGAGCGCCGGCGGAAATAGGACTCAGCTTTTCACCAGAACCATCCGGTACCGGGCTTTCCCTGAGCGCACCCGGTCCAGTGCTTCGCTGGCGCGGCTCATGGGCATGGTCTCCGTCTTGGCCTTGATGCCGTGACGGGCGGCAAATTCCAGCATTTCACTGATAACCGACCGGCTTCCGATGGCACTTCCGCTAATGCCCTTCTGGCTTCCGATCAGTGCCCCGCCTGCAATGCGTAGGTCTTCCTGTGGCGCTCCCAGAATGACCAGCCGCCCGTTGGGCCTAAGCGCTTCCAGATACCCCTGCCAGTCTAGGTTCGCGTGTACGGTATTCAGAATGATATCGAACCTGCCAGCGGCCTTCCCGATCGCACCGGGCTCTGACGTCACGACAAAATGGCGCGCACCGAATGCCCTTGCCTCGGGTTCCTTGTTGGCAGTGGTGGAAAAGGCGGTCACCTCGAAACCCATCTCGGCGGCAAACTGGAGTGCCAGATGGCCAAGACCGCCAATGCCGATGACGCCTACCTTCAGGTTGGGGGTTTTCCGGTAACGGCGCAGCGGTGAATAGACGGTCGCGCCTCCACAAAGGAGGGGGGCGGCATTTTCGGACTTGAGGCGCGACGGGATAGGGAAGGCGAAGCGGCTGTCTGACCGGATACGCTCGGCAAAACCTCCATGGCGGCCAATGCAGGTCGCCTGGCTGTCAGGGCAGATGTTGTCCTCGCCGGAAATACACCATTCACATCTGAGGCAAGCGCCGCTTTGCCAGCCGATTCCCACACGCATTCCCTTCTCGAAACCGGTGACGAGTGTTCCCATCTGGCGGACTTTGCCGATGACCTCGTGACCTGGGACCAGCGGATAGCTGCTGACACCCCAGTTGTTGTCCACCAGATGCACGTCGCTATGGCAGATGCCGCAATGGGTGACGTCGATTTCCAGCTCGAAGGGGCCGAGTGGACCCTCCTCGAAGCTCCACGAAACCAGGGGGCCCTTGGCCTTCAGTGCAGCCTGTGCGTGAATGGTCATGCGGTGATCTCCGTTTGAAACAGAAGCCTAGCACAAAGCGGCAGGCACGGCCGGATTGGCGCAGGCGGTCAGGCGGGATAATGTTTCACAAGAAATGAGACTTGCTCAATTCATAGTTGCAATAATGGCATCCGGAGCCGTTTTAGCTGCCTGCGATGTCAAGAGTACGCGACTGGAACTGATCGCCCGTTTCGATCCTGATCCTGCCGACAGGATGGCGGCGATACAGGCATTGGTCCGCTTGTCTCGGCAAAAGCCATCGTCATACGGGATTTTCGTGGAGTTACTGGCCGATCCATCGCGGGAGGTGGCGGCTGAGGTTGCCCAGATAAGGCCGCTCCTGGGGATGCCCCCGGTATCAGCCTTGCCGGGACTTTCACTGCTTCTGAACCATTGGCATCCAGACGTGAGGGCGACAGCCGCATTGGCAATTTCCGACTTGGGAGCGGTTGCGACCGAATACCAGGCGGAGATAGCAGGCCTGCTTGATGACTACGAGCCGTCAGTTCGTGAAGCTGCTCATCTCGCATTGAAAAAAATAGCACCCGATGGGGAGGTCTGGTATCGCGGCCGTGGTGCCACAGACTGGCTGAAGCGGCTTGGGGCCACTGACGGCGATGATCGGCTGGAGGCGCTTTTAGGACTGGCAGTGACCGGTGATACGGGACCGGTAGACGACATTTTCGGTGCGCTTCTGAAGGAACTAGGCAGTGACGATGAACGGGTCCGGTACCGGGCGGCCTGGGCAATAATGGATATTATTCCGCGGCGTCCGGCTCTGATTACCGAGCTTCGTGCCATGGAGGCGCACGGTAGCGCCACACAGGCGGGGATGATCCGGTATATTGTCCACTGGACGCCGGGGCTGAATCCATGACCCCCAGGTTTCTGGTTTTACTACCAGTATCGGTTCTTATGATGCTGCCAGCGGCAGCATGTGACAGGTTTACCGGTCGGGGCCTTGCGGTCTCGAGGAATCCGGATGGAAAGCTCCTGATCGATGCGTCCAGCCTGAACCAGGTGATGAGTGCCGATGGGATGTTTCTGCCGGACCCTGCTCCGGACATTTCACCGATGAAGCCTGATATCGAGGCAAGATTTCACCCGCAGTGGTTTGGCATTGAAAGACTGGAAACGATCCCCGGACGGCCTCGCCGCGCATTCCGGATATTCACCAACTCGCAGGGTTTTCGTACCCGCGAGTTCAGGTTGAAAAAACCTTTGGAAGTGTTCCGCGTTGTGCTTTTGGGCGACTCAACGGCCTATGGAATCCCTGTTGAACCTGATGAAACATTTGCGGTCGTGCTGGAAGCGGAGCTCTTGCGGCGTCATCCGTACCGGCAGATAGAAGTTATCAATCTCGGGATCCCCGGATATTTACTCAACCGGATTGAGGATTTGTACCAGGGTCTTTCAGACTTGGAATCTGACATTGTGATGATTGCCTCGGCGTTCAACGACTTGGGTGTAAAACCCCTGGAGATGAGAAGCCATCTCCCCGATTTGTCGGTGACACCAGCCCATTTGTGGAGAGTCAGGCTGCCGGGGGCGTCCACGGCGGACATGAAACTGGCGCCTGCCGGCAATCTGGACTCGGTATTTGATGGGACTTTCCGCCGGTTCGGTCCGTGGCGGTGGGCGCCATTCACGAGCCGTGCCGAGTATGCCGAGCTGATGGCCAGGCTTGTGGATTTGGTGCGCCAGCGTGGGGCGCTACCGGTATTTATCGATGGCGAATTTTCTCGCCGTTACTACCGGCCGGTACGTGAACGAATGGCGCATGAACTGGATGTTCCGGTTTTCCCGGCGGCCGATCTCTTGGTGAATCAAGAGATCGAGCTGTCGTCGCAGCGTGATCCGGTGGCGTCTGTTTGTCCGTACGCGCCATCAGTTCCGGCGTCAGAACAGGCAAAACTGCGGATGCGGGTCATGGCTCCACCGGGCCTGAAAGGTGGAAAAGGTTTCCGACTAGCCATACAGCGTCTCGGGATGGATACCTTCAAGTCTGTCCAGCAGGCTCCATGGCTCGTTCCCCCTTATTCGATGCGCGACGATGGACGGGCGGGCGACGATCAAGCAGGGGATGGGATTTTTTCGCTGATGCTGGATGTTCCGGTGGGAGAAACCCTGAGGTTCTTTTTTATCAGGGAGGAAGCTGTGCCCCGTTTCTGGCCGGTCACCCTTCATGAGGACTGGACGGCCCGGTTTTTCCATACTTTTCCGGCAGACCTGTCCCGTTACCGGCGGTCTTGTGACCCAGAGGATGTCTACACGTCACCGGTCTATGTCTACGGATACTGGGATCTGATGAGCGAACCGGTTCATCCAAATGCTGCGGGACACCGGGTGATTGGCCTGGGACTGGCGGACTATCTGGAGCAAATCCCGGAAGTCCGGGCGCGGCTGGAAAACCCCGAATGATGAATGTTGCAACTGATTAACTCATTTAGTAATTGAGTTTCCGGGTGTGATAGCCTGAGCCCGTATGACGGGACAGGTCTTTTCCGGCCCGGACAGTTGCAGTGAAGGAGCAGGGGACGATGGGATTTTTTTCAAAGGACATTCTTAAAGGCCGGGTGGCACTGGTGACCGGTGGCGGTTCGGGTATCTGCCAGGGCATTGCCGAGGAGTTTGCTGCCCATGGCGCGCAAGTGGCAATTCTGGGCCGCAAGGCGGAAAAACTGGCTGAAGCGGCAGCGGCTATCAGGAAAAATACCGGCGTGGACGTGTTGTGTACTCCCGCCGATGTCCGGAACACGGAACAGGTGGAAGCAGCCGTCAAGGCAGCCGCAGACAAGTTCGGTAAGCTCGATATCCTGGTGAATGGAGCGGCCGGCAATTTCATCTGTCCGGCTTCGCAACTTTCCTATAACGGCTACCGGACGGTGGTGGAAATCGACCAGATCGGCACCTTCAACATGTGCAAGGCAGCACATGAGCATCTGGCGAAAACCCGGAATGCCTCGATTATCAATATTACGGCGACACTCCAGTACGTTGGGACGCCGTTCCAGATCCATGCCGCTTCCGCCAAGGCGGGGGTGGATGCGCAGACGCGTATCCTCGCTGTCGAATGGGGGCCTCTTGGCATCCGCGTGAACGGAATTGCTCCGGGGCCGATTCGTGACACCGAGGGAATGAAACGGCTCGGCATGGGTGTTCCTGAAACGGTTATCAACAAGGGTGTTCCGCTCGGCCGTATGGGTACCGTTAAGGAGATGGCCAATACGGCGGTATTCCTCGCGTCCGATGCCGCAAGCTACATTACAGGTACAATCATCGTCGCCGACGGCGGCCAGTGGCTGTTCCGGCCGTTTGGCCCTGACCGGATGTAGCCAGCTGGCCTGAGCGGCTCGACAGGTCTCCACTCTCCGGGTAGATTTTCCACCGGAGAATGGAGCCATTCATGCAGGTTCGGGTTGCCTATTTCGCCATGCTAAGGGATCTGGCAGGTTCCGACAGCGAACTGTTCGATCTGCCCGATGGTTCATCGGTAGGAATGCTTCTGGAAGCCGTGGGGGAGCGGCATCCGGATATTGCCGCCCGCCGCAAGCACATCGCTGTCGTTTCCGGCGAAAGTTACATTGACACCGGGCATAAGCTGAAACCGGGGGAGGAGATAGCTCTGATTCCGCCCGTGAGTGGAGGGTGCCGGTGAGCCGTCTTCTGAAAGATACGCTATCTGTTGACCGGCTGGCGGCCGAAGTTGTGACGCCGGAAGCCGGTGCGGTGGCGACATTTCTGGGCGTTGTGCGTAATCACCACGAAGGCCGGGGTGTTCTCAGGCTTTACTACGAATCGATGCCCGGCATGGCCGAAAAGGTGATGGATGAGATCGAAGCGGAAACCGTCAGGAGGTTTGTTGTCACCCGTTGCCGGATTGAGCACCGCGTGGGGGATCTGGCCATCGGCGAGGCTTCGGTAGCCATTGCGGTCAGTTCGCCGCACCGCGCTGATGCCATTCGCGCCTGTCACTGGGCTATCGACACCCTGAAACAGACCGTCCCTATATGGAAGAAAGAGTATTTTGCCGATGGCACGGTTGAATGGGTCAAGGGCTGCGAAGCAAAACCGGTGAAAAGCGTGGAATAGGGGCTAAAGCGACTTCAGCCAGTCCCAGAACCGCGTTTCTCCGGCAGCAATATCTTCGACAAGCAGATCAGGCTTGCCAGCCTCCAGTTCGGCGAGTGTTTTTGCCCCGGTTGCCACGGCAATGACGCGGGCCCCGCAGGCCCTGGCCGCCTCGATATCGCGCAGGGTATCGCCGATAATCACCACACGCTCGGCTGGAACGTGTTCGCCTGCGGCGCGGCGGCCGCGTTCGATGCCGATGCGGATCAGCTCGGCGCGGCGGTCGGAGTCGGATGCAAAGCCGCCCCACTCGAAATACCGGCCCAGGTCTGACCGGCCCAGCTTGATCCGGCCGCCCGGCTCCAGGTTTCCGGTGCCAAGCCCCTGATGATATTCAGGATGCTCGTGCATTTCTTCAACGGCCTCACGCACCCCGGGCATTACCCGGTATTCGCTCGCTCTTTCGATTTCTTCCGGAAGGTAGGACAGGTACCCCTGCAGCGTCTGCTCCCGGTCCTCGGGAGTGGCTTCACGACGGAAATGGAAACGGATCAGTTCGTTCACAATCAGCGGGTCAGTCATGCCGCCCCAGTCGATTGTTTCGCAGGCATTCTGGACACCGTAAAGATCAACAAAGGCCCGGTCGAGCGCTCGCGCCCCGGCACCTCCAGAACGGATCAGCGTGCCGTCAATATCCCAAAGTATGAGCTTCGTTTTTCCAGCCATGGGTCAAACCGGATGAACAATCGAATTGGGCACATGAAGCGTGTCATAGATGCACAGCTTCTGCCGGAAACGTAGACGGCCTTCGTCAATGACGATACAGTCTTCGTAGCGGCCAGCAAGGAAAACCCGGGTTTTGTCATCCACGAGGGTCTGGAGCACGGCAAAATTGGAGCGTGCGGACACAATACCGCTTTCGATTCCAACGATGCGAACAGTGCTGATGAGATGGCGAAAGTAGCGGGGCGAATAGACGTTCGCCTGCCGGTATGCCGTCACGCGGTCCCGGAGCATCGCCTGGCTTTCGCAGAGCATGGTGGCAAGGGGGAAACCACGGTCGTAATTCTCGCGGGCGATGATCTGGTACAGGCAGTCGGAGGTGAAGAATGGCGGCCAGTCGTCCAGTAAGCCGTTGTCGAGTACGTCAGCATAGGCATAAAGCAGCTCTTCGACCTGAAGGCGCAGCTCTATCGGAGTAAGCTTTGAAAGATCCAGGCCGGGGTTCACGTCAGAGTCCCATCACTTCCCGGTAGTAGTCGTAGAATCCCCGTATGGCCGCTTCGGTGACCATGTGGGCCGTGTCGGCCCGGTCGCGCCCGCCCATTTCCAGAATGCCGTTCATAGTGGGGTTTGCCTTCACGCCGTCCTGGGTGAACTCCAGAACCTCGCCATCATCAACGGATACAAGTCCCGCCGGTCCCATCAGATTGGCCTGTCGCAGCCGGCGACGTACCATTGCCTCGTCATCGGTGGTATAGGCGAAATATGTCCAGACCAGTTCGAAGCGGTCCGGGCCCCTGGGAATGATCTGCCGGGTGGCAAGCGTGTTGGACTGCTGCTGGACAATCACGTTCGGGAAAAGTGTCTGCATGACCACTGTGGCATCGTCGGGAAACTCCTTTACCGGATCCAGCAGGCGCGGGTCTTCCAGCTTGTAGTCCGCCTTGAACGATCGCATCTCGGCAGTGCCTTCGGTGGCTTTCTGCTCGCCCTTGCGGGAGACGAGAACTGCATGGCGGCCGGTCGGGTCCAGTTTCACGTCCGATTTCTGGTCAGCCCGGAACAGTCCGAACGTCACCAGAAACACATGAAGCAGGCTGGCGTGGTAGGGATCCTTGATGTTCTCAAACATCAGTTTCCAGTTGCAGGGGATGATCTGGCGGGCATAGCCAAGCACACGAATGCCTCGGCCGTCGAATACCCGCGTGAAATAGTGGTACATGGAGTCACCCAGATAGTCCCGGAATGGAACCATCCGCTGGTCAAAGGTGGCGAAAATGGCTCCATTGACGGTTTCCGCCTTGAGCTTCACGAGCCCATGGCTGGCGAGGTCGAAATCTTCCGGCATTCCGCCCTGTCCTTGCACGCCCTTACGAAAAGGGACACCCACCAGGTTGCCCTTCAGGTCGTAAACCCACTGGTGATAGGGGCAGACGAAGCTTTTGGCGTTACCGTGCGAGTGGCGGCAGAACTGGACACCCCGGTGGGCACATGTGTTGAGGAAAACGTGGATATGGCCGTCCCGGTCGCGGGCTGCGACAACAGACCGCTCGCCGACGAAGGTCCGTTTGAAGTCGCCCGGGGCCGGGATCTCGCTTTCAAAGCCGATGTAGTTCCAGCTTGAACCGCTGAACAGGCGTTCCTGCTCCCGGGCATAAATAGCCGGGTCGGAATAGATCCAGTATGGAATACGGGAAGAACCCGCCTCTGGCCACCGGTAGTCTGGAGCGGTGCTGATCATCGGGGCCTGTTCATAAACGCCTCGCAAGGCCGGTGCAAACAGCAAGTGGCAATGAAACAGGACCACCCTTCCTGATGGGCGATCCTGTTTCCAGGGCCCTTTCCGGCGTTCCTGGCTCTAGTTCGCTTCTACCGGGGCGGGTATGGCCGGAGCAGTCAGGACCGAATCCTGTCGCCATGCGGCCAGTTCATCAGCGGTGTAACGGTTCTGATTGAGAACCCGCTCGGGCGGAACCTTCAGGTTCCAGACGATCCCGAACCAGGAAAGTACTTTCAGGATCATGTAGGACATGTCGATTTCCCACCAGTAGAAGCCCTGCCGGACGCTGGCCTGGTAGTAGTGGTGGTTGTTGTGCCAGCCTTCGCCCATGGTAAGCAGTGCCAGCATCCAGTTGTTCCGGCTGGTGTCGGTTGTCTTGTACCGGCGCTTGCCAAAAACGTGTGAAAGCGAATTGATGGTGAATGTCGCGTGGTAAAGCGCCACGGTCGACACGAAGAGTCCCCATACGAGCAGTGGCCAGCCGCCGATATAGAAAAACAGAACGCCCCACGAAACCGGCGTAATGAGCCAGTAGTTCTGGATAAAACGGATTTCCGGATACTGGGCGAAATCCTTCATGTTGTGCCATTTCACGCCGTCATATTCGGCGCCCAGGATCCATCCCACATGTGATTGCCAGAAACCCTTCTGGACCGGCGAATGGATGTCTTCGGTCTGGTCGGAATACTTGTGGTGGTCGCGGTGATGCCCTGCCCACCAGATGACGCCCTTTTGTGCGGCGCTTGATCCCAGGAATGCGAGTACAAACGCGAACCAACGTGAGGTTTCAAAGGAACGGTGCGAGAAGTAGCGGTGATAGCCGGCGGTAATGCCAAACATGCGCAGATAGAAAAAACCTATGGCGACAGCCAGCCATTCCCAGCGGAATCCTACATGCCAGGCACCGAAGATGGCGATGAGATGCATGGCTGCAAAGGGCACAACCATCATGGCGTGAGCCGCCAGGTTTCCGCGAAACCAGGCCGGCGACTTGACGGCCGGGCGAGTGGCTTTCGAGGCGGCAGAAGAAGGCGAAGGAGTATGTCCGGATGTGGAAGCCGGGGTGGTGCTGGTTTCGGGGATCATCGGTCGAATTGGCTCTCTTTCCATATGCCGTGAGGCGTTTGCGCCGGTCTGGCCCGTTGTATTGGGCCAGAATCTGCGGCCGCGACCAGAGATAATAGCGGGGTTGAAATGGGCTGACTGTGCTAGTTCTGTAAAAGCCAAATTCGGCTTTATAGTGGCATTCGGCCGGGTTTTACGGGATTTTTACAAATTACTGGACGGCTGTTCTTGGAAATATCTAGGACCCGCCGGACGGGGACCCCCTGTTGCCTAGCTGCTTCGCTTCGTATTCAATCACGCGCTTGCCGGACCCGTTGAGCATCCGGCCGGAAGGCCATCCTTCAAGGACTAGGGTGGTTCCGAAAAGGAGCGAACAAGGTGGCCAAGGACCTTCGTCCCTGGACGGTGCGTGACAGCGCAGAACTTTACGGAGTCGAGAACTGGGGAGCCAGCTACTTCAGCATCGGTGATAACGGGAATCTCTTCGTACACCCGCGGGGACCAAATGGCCCCCGGGCAGATCTTCGGGCCATGACGGATGATATCAGCCGCCGGGGGCTGACGACACCGCTTCTGCTCCGTTTCTCGGACGTACTGAACGACCGGGTGAGCCGTCTCAGCCGGGCATTCCAGAAATCGATCGAGACCTATAACTACAAAAGCAGCTATCGGCCGATCATGCCGGTGAAAGTGAACCAGCAACGGCATGTGATTGAGGAACTCGTGCAGTATGGCCGCCCGTACAATTTGGGACTGGAGGCAGGTTCCAAGCCGGAACTGCTTATCGTGCTGGCGTTCATGAACGATCCCGAGGCCGTAATCGTCTGCAATGGGTACAAGGACAGCGAATACATCGAGACGGCCCTGCTGGCACAAAAGCTGGGAAGAAAGCCATTCATCGTTCTGGACCGGTTCGCCGAAGCAGCCGAGGTGATCGCAGTTTCCAGGCGGATCGGCGTCCGGCCACTGATCGGTGCGCGGGTAAAGCTGAATGCCCGCGGAGCGGGGAAGTGGAATGAATCGACCGGGGAGCGGTCCAAGTTCGGTCTCAATGCCAGCGAAATGGTGAAGCTGGTGGAACTGCTCGAAAAGGAGAAGATGCTCGACTGCCTGCAGCTTCTTCATTTCCATATCGGCAGCCAGATCACGCATATCCGCGCCATCCGGGATGCGGTTCGCGAGGCATCGATTGTCTTCTGTGACCTGCACAAGATGGGTGCCAATCTGAAGTATCTGGACGTGGGCGGCGGACTTGCTATCGACTATGACGGCTCACGATCGAATTTCCATTCATCCAAGAACTACTCCCTGCAGGAGTATGCCAACGATATCGTTTCTGAAGTAGGGACCTACTGCGACGAGCGGCATGTTCCGCATCCCACGCTGCTCAGCGAATCCGGCCGTGCGCTGGTGGCGCACCATGCCATGCTGGTGTTCGATGTGCTCGGAGTGAATGAACTCCAGCCACCGGATGAGCAGCCTGAGCCGCCAAAGGACGCCCCCGCTCCCATCCAGGAACTGTGGAACATCCTGAAAAACCTTTCTCACCGGAACTACCAGGAACTGTACAACGATCTTCTGGTGCTGAGAGAAGACATCGCCACCGACTTCTCGCGCGGCCGGATCGACCTGAAAACCCGGGCGCTGGCAGAGCAGTACATGGCTTCCTGCACGAAGAAGTTCCTGAAGATTCTGGATGAGGTGGAGAAGATTCCCGACGAACTGGAGAATGTAAGAAACCTGCTCACGGATACCTATTTCTGCAATTTCTCCATTTTCCAGTCGATACCGGACCACTGGGCTGTGGACCAGCTTTTCCCGATCATGCCTATCCACCGGCTGAATGAGAAACCCTCACGGCGCGGAACGATTGCAGATCTTACCTGTGATTCTGACGGGAAAATTGATGAGTTTATCGATCCCCACGACACCAAGCATTTCCTCGAACTGCACCGCTTCAAGCCTGGTGAGCCTTACTATCTGGGAGTGTTCCTCGTAGGTGCGTATCAGGAGATACTCGGCGATCTGCACAATCTTTTCGGCGATACTAATGCCGTGCATGTCAAGGTGAATGACGATTCCAGCTACACCATCGGGCATGTGGTACAGGGCGATTCCGTGACTGACGTTCTGTCCTATGTCGAGTACGACAAGTCCCAGCTGGTTAACATGATGCGTGATGCTACCGAAATGGCCCTGAGGGACGGCCGAATTACTTTTGAGGAAGCCCGCCAACTCATCAGCCATTATGACCGCGGACTGGCAGGTTATACGTATCTGGAGCAGGACGGGTAAGGGTTACCGTTTCTTTTTCGTTCCGATCTGGAAGGCCATGAGAAGCCGGGAGAGGTTTTCGGCCATCCGTGTGAGTTCGGTGGCTGTGGCACGGAGCTGTTCGGCGGCCGTGGTCTGCTCGGCCTGGGTTTGCACGATATTCTGCAAGGCCGAAGCCGACTCCAGCGACAGCCTGACATGCTCGGCTACCAGATCATCCAGTTTCTGGAACGCCCGGCCGGCATCTACGAATGTCCGGGTAATTCCATGAAACCGGTCAGCAGTTTGCCGGACGGTCTCCTGCCGGCCAGAGAAATCTTCACGGGCGCCTTGCACCAGCCGGGATGCGGTTTGTCCGGTTTCGGTTACCTGCTGGATAATGGTGTTGATCTCGGCGGCGCTGGTGCTGGCCCGGTCAGCCAGTTTCCTGATTTCGTCCGCCACGACTGAAAATCCGCGGCCGTGCTCGCCTGCCCGGGCCGCTTCAATGGCGGCGTTCAGGCTGAGAAGGTTCGTCTGTGCAGTGATTTCGCGGATGACATCAACGATTCCGGAGATATGGGCGCTGCGGTTCGAGAGATCCTCAATTCTGGAGAATACCTGCGCCAGCGCCTGTCCGAGCTGGATCAGGCCCTGGGAACTTGCCTCGAGTTCCTGTTCGCTGCCACCGGCTTCCCGGGCGGCGGTTTCAGTCTCTGTGCGTGTGGACTTCACCAGTGTGCTGACGTCAGCCGAGCCCGCCGCGATCTGGTCCAGCATTCCTCCGGCTCTTGATGAATGGCCACGAACCTCCTCGCTCCAGCTGACAAACGTCACAGCGGTGGAGGCCAGCTCCTCCGTTGCGGCTGCCACCGATCGTGCGAGATTCTGGGATGACTCGATCGCTTCGGAAAGCTTGCGAGCGGCACGATCAAACTGGACCAGCAGAATACCGGTTTCATCGTCGGCATAGGGCACCGGATCCGGCCGGAGATCGCCGGCCGCAATTCTGGCCGCGAGACGGCGCAGGCTTCCGAACGGCTCAGTCACGTCGCGGATGACGACAAAGGTATGAAACCCAACAGCCAGAATCACGAGGAGAATGATGGCTCCGGAAGCTGCCTGGGTGGAGGTTGCGTCTGATTTGAGGCTACCCCGGGGCAAAACCGCTGCCACCCGGCGGCCCTGTCCAGCCGGCGCCATGATTGCGATTTCCCTGAATACAACGGTATTGAAAACCGTTTGTCCGCTGGAAGCCAGGATTTTATCCCGAAGCCGGCGGTCAATGCGATCCCAATCCGGTTTGGGATTTGCAGAACCGTCGGGTTCGATGACGATCCATTTGGCGTCTGGCCACAGGGGGCGGTATGGGCTTTCGGCCGCTAGGGCACCTGACTGGAGCCAGGCGGACTCGGCCATTACGGTGGGCCGGAGTGCGGTGGCCGCCACTGATCCTGTTTCTATCCGGCTGTGGTAGGCTACCAGCGCGACAGCGCCCGAAATGAAAATGCCGAGTCCTGACAGCAGACCGATCAGAATTTTGATACGAACGGTGAGTGGGGCCAGCCGGGCTGCATCCTGTTCCTCGAGATGGGTGACGAGTTCTGACAGGCAGGGTGCAAATGCGCGGCGGTAGATCGTCCAGCTCAGTCCGTGGGTGAACAGGTAACTGCCCGCGAAGCAGCAGACGAAGATGGTCAGGGAAAACCGGGTGAGATCCCCCTGCATCTGGAACAGCCAGAAGCCAATCCCGAGCCCGGCGAGCCAGCCCAGTGTCGAAAGAACCTGGAACCGGAGGACTGCCGAGCGAGCCTTCTGGACGGCTTCGGTGACGAGTTCATTCGAGGGTGTTTCTCCGCGTCCCAGAGTTTCGAGGGTACCGATCAGTGCGGAGTTTTCCCGGTGAAGTCTGCGCAGATTGATTGGTGCGAACAGGATGAAAAGCACCGCTACCGCGAGAATAGAGGTGGCTGTTTCACGCAGGCCGTAACCATGAAGCGTCAGGATGACTGCCAGCGAAAAACCAATCGGGATTATGGCTGCAACACAGCCCCACAATACCGACTGTCGCCCGGCCGCTTCTACCCGCTTGCGTATGGAACCACTATTCATTGCAGACAGCGGGATAGTATCTTTTCATTTGTGGACTGTCAGCACGAAAAAACAGATGTATCAGGATGATGCAGCGTGGGTCACCGCATAAGTTTTGCCTGCTGCGAGGAGGTGGCCAGTGGAACGGATTATTGCGGGTCGGGGCTTTCACTGGGCGGACCCGATTCATCCTTTTTCTCTTCCTTGGCCGGGATAACACCTGCAATGGCTGAGATAAGCCGGTCCTCGGGATACTCGCCAATGAACCGGCGGACCACCCGGCCCTCGGGATCAAGCAGAAAAGCTACAGGCAAGCCCCGTGAGCGGCCAAACCGGTCGATGAGCTTGTCCTCGCCGTGAAGGACCCGGTAGTTCATCTTGTTGTCACGTGCGAATTTTTGAACGAACGACAGGGGCTCGTCGTCCACCGAAATTCCCACGACTTCAAGCTGTCCGGGAAAGCGGTCCTGCAGCTTGTTCAGATGTGGAATAGCCTTGATGCATGGCCCGCACCAGCTCGCCCAGAAGTCGAGCAGTACATATTTCCCCTTGAGTGACGAGAGCGTGAATTTCCCGCCACTGACGTCGGGAAGGGTGAGGTCGCGTTCAGCCCACGTCTGGGAATCGGCTGGAGATGCGGCCAGCTTTACCGGGATGGTCTTGTCTGGTGGAGCGGCAAAATCGATGGGATTGGGGTTGGATGGACCGCAGCCAGTAAGAGCCACGACAACAGGGATAAGAAGTTCGAGCCTGATCATGCCTTTCATTTAGCCATCCTTGGCGCAGCTCTCAAGGGTTCTTGACCGCTTGGGGGGTGAGGGATAACGTCCGCGCTTTCCGGCGGGGCTATCCGTCTACGGTCCCGGCAACCTGCGGAAAAAATTGGGTTTTTTGGAGACCTTGGGCGTTTATTCATGGATCAGGACAATGACCAGATACGCGAGCGGCGAAGAAAGCTCGACCAGCTTCGCGAGGGACCCGCGCCTGCCTATCCAAACGGCTTTGTACCCGCCAATCGTGCTGGAGAACTCCAGGACCGTTTTCGTGACGTTACCGGTGAGACCCTTGCGGCTGCACCCGTCCGGGTGAGCGTTGCCGGGCGGATTCGGGCTGTCCGTTTATTCGGCAAGGGCGGATTTTATACACTGAGTGATTCATCTGGCCAGATTCAGCTTTTTGCCGATCTCTCCGGTCTGGGTGAGGACGGTTTTGCCCGTGCCCGGTCGCTCGATATCGGCGACATTGCCGGTATCGAAGGCGAACTGTTCCGTAGCAAGACCGGGGAACTGACGGTTCGCGCCAAGACCTTGAACCTGCTGGTCAAGTGCCTGAGACCGCTTCCGGACAAGTGGCACGGCCTTACTGATGTCGAAATCCGTTACCGCCAGCGGTATCTGGACCTGATGGTGAACGACGAGGCGCGGGAAGTATTCCGCAAGCGATCGGAAATCGTCACCGGGATCCGCAGCTTCTTCATCAATCGCGGCTATCTTGAAGTTGAAACGCCGATGATGCACACGCTCGTCACTGGTGCCAAGGCCCGTCCGTTCCGTACTCACCACAATACCCTCGACATGGACCTTGTTCTGCGGATAGCCCCAGAGCTGCACCTGAAACGGCTCGTGGTGGGCGGTTTCGACCGGGTGTTCGAAATCAACCGCAATTTCCGCAACGAGGGCATCAGTACCCAGCACAATCCCGAATTCACGATGATCGAGTTCTATCAGGCGTGGGCAACCTACGAAGACCTGATTGACCTGACGGAGGATCTCATTACCGGGCTCGTGGAAAAGCTGCACGGCGGGACAAATCTGACTTACCAGGGCCGGGAAATCAGCTTTGCAAGACCGTGGAAACGGATCGGTATGGAGGAGGCCGTTCGCGAGGTGACTGGCAAGGGGCTGGCCGAACTGGCGGCGATTTCCGAAGCGGATTTTGTCGCCATGCTTGAAACCACCGCCCTGCGACACTGCCCGGATGCGAATCCGGGCGATATACGGGCCCAGATGCGCAAGCTTGCTGCCGAATGTTTCGCCCGGGGACCAGCCGAGCGCCTCTGCGCTGCATTTGAAGAACTGGTAGAGCCTACACTTGTCCAGCCGACTTTTGTCACTGGGTATCCAACCGCGATTTCACCGCTCTCGCGCCGGAATGACCGGAATCCGGAGATCAGCGACCGGTTCGAACTGTTTATTACCGGCCGGGAAATCGCCAATGGGTTCAGCGAACTGAACGATGCCGACGATCAGCGGGCCCGGTTCGAAGACCAGCTGAAGTCACGCGAAGGCGGCGACGAAGAGACGATGGACTACGATGCTGACTATATCCGGGCGCTGGAATACGGATTGCCGCCCACGGCGGGGGAAGGGATAGGAGTGGACCGGCTGGTTATGCTGCTTACCGGCCAGCCATCGATCCGCGACGTTATCCTGTTCCCGTTGCTGAAAAGCCGGGAGATCTGAATGAGCTGGACCTGGTGGGTGGCCCGGCGGTATCTGGTTGGCCGTTCGCGGGCTGCTTTTTCGTTTCAGACATCTGTTGGAATCCTGTCGGTGGCGCTGGGAGTGGCGGCCCTTCTGATCGTTCAGGCCGTCATGGCAGGTTTCATGAAAAACCTGCGCGATCTGATGCTGGGGGCCCGGCCGCATGTGCTTGTTTCCTATGAATCCTCATACAGTCGGCTGCAGCTTCCAGACTGGGACGAGACCCGCAAACTGGTCGAAGCTGTTCCGGGCGTCGTGGCTGTTTCGCCGTTTTTTCAGCGTGACGCGATGCTCACCAATGGCGATGAAGTGGCCGGTATTCAGCTTTTCGGCATTGTTCCCGAACTGGCCGCCAGGACCGCCCTGTTCAGCGAGCGCATGAGGAGCGGATCGTTGCGGAATCTGACAGGCACCGGAACGGAGAATGTTTCGGTCGCAGCCGGGCGTTCCATAGAAAGCCGGAAGGATCTGCCCGGTATCGTGCTGGGAAGCGTGCTCGCCGAAAACCTGTTTGTCAGTACCGGTGACGAGATCACGGTCATCTGCCCTTTATGCGGAATTGGTCCCACGGGCCCTACAGCCCGGCCCAGGAAGTTCGTGGTTGTCGGCATATTCAAGCTGGGTTTCATCGAATTCGATTCGACGCTGGCATTTGTGGATCTTCCGGTGGCGCAGGACTTTTTCGATCCGGGTCTGACAGACGAGGAGCGGTATGTCACCGGTATCCAGGTCAGAGTGGATAACGTGGAAAATGCCCGTGCTGTTGCCGGTGAAATCATGCGGCGGGCCTTTCTTGACTGGAAAAAGCCACAGCTCCGGGCACGTAGCTGGGAGGAGAGTTTTGGCGACCTGTTCAAGGCGCTCGCCCTGGAAAAGCTCGGGTTGTTCATTGTTGTCCTGATTATCGTGATCGTTGCCAGCTTCAACATCGCCGGCTCGATGATTGTCCTGGTGCGGGAGAAGGTGCATGACATTGCCATCCTGAAAGCGATGGGCGCCACAAACCGGGAGACCATGCGGGTATTCCTCTATACGGGCGCGTTTATCGGTCTGGTGGGAACGTTGTCCGGGCTTGTGCTTGGTCTGGGCCTCTGCTGGGTCGAGTCGACCTTCCATCTGATTCCGATAGATCCGGCCGTCTATCAGATGGATCATCTTCCACTGCTGGTCCGTATCGAAGACGTGATCTGGGTTGTGGCGGCACCGATTTTTGTCACCACACTGGCGGCCCTGTTTCCCTCGCTTCAGGCGGGCCGGCTGACGCCTGCGGAGGCGCTACGCAATGAGTGATCCGGTGATCTCCGCGAAAGGGCTGGAAAAGCATTTCGACCTGGATAATCGCCGGGTCGATGTGCTCCGGGGTATTGATCTCGATATTCGCCCCGGAGAACGGCTGGGTGTTGTAGGCGTCTCCGGAGTGGGAAAAACCACGCTTCTGCACGTTCTGGGCACGCTGGAGAAGGCCTCCGGCGGTCTGCTCCGTGTAAACGGTGTTGATGTGACTGGGCTGGCCGAACATTCCCTGCCGGCATTCCGGGCGAGGAACTTCGGTTTCGTGTTCCAGTTCCATCACCTGCTTCCGGAATTCACGGCACTCGAAAACGTGATGATGCCGGGACTGATTGCGGGTAAAGGGCGCTCGCAGGTTGAGCCTGCCGCCAGGGCCCTGCTCGACCGGCTTGGCCTGTCGGGCCGGTATGAGCACCGTCCCCGGGAACTGTCGGGCGGTGAGCAGCAGCGGGTTGCTATCGCCCGCGCCACCGTGCTCAAGCCACGGATTGTATTCGCGGATGAACCGACCGGAAATCTTGACACCCATACCGCCGAGGAAATTCACGATCTTCTGGTTCGCCTCAACGAAGAGGACGGGACGACGTTCGTTGTCGTGACACATTCAATGGCGCTGGCCGCCCTGATGACCCGCCGGATTACGCTGGTAGATGGGCGCATCGCGGAGGCCGGCTCTTGATCCGGACTTTCCGACGGTGGATTTTTTTCTGTCTTCTGTGCGGGCCAGCCATTGCTTCCGCACAGGTAACCGGCAACTCGCCATCTGAGGGCGCTTCGGCGGACATCCCTGCGGCGGTTCTGGCAGGAGAGGCTCCAGCCGGTGAACTTGTGACGGAAATCGTGGTTCGCGGCCAGGTCCGGCTGGATCCGGAGCTGATACGTACCCGTACCCGGATTCGTCAGGGTGTGCGGATGGATCACAAGCTGCTGGCCGAGGATATCCGTACGCTCTGGAAGCTCGGCTGGTTTGACGACATCCGGATTGAGTGGGAACGGACCGACGGAGGAATCCGGCTCATTTACGTGATCCGTGAGCGTCCGACCGTGAGTGAAATCCGGTTTGAAGGAAACAGCGGCATCGATGACGAAAAACTCAGGGAAGATCTCCAGTTCAAGCTGAACTCTGTCTACTCGCCGGTGCAGGTGGATCGCACCATTGAGCGTATCCGGCGCCGGTATGAGCAAGACGGCTATTTCCTCGCCAGTATCCGGGCCGAAACCCGGCCTGCCCGGGGGCAAAATACCATTGCGGTTGTTTTTCATCTGGATGAAGGGGACAAGATTCGTATCCGCCGGATCAGGTTTATCGGCAATCAGGCCTTTAGTGATGACCAGCTAAAAGGAGAAATGCTCGCCAAGGAGCATCACGCCTTCTCCTGGTTTACCGACCGGGGCAACTTCGTGCGTGAAATGCTGCTCCGCGACAGTATCGCGCTCAAGAATTTTTACATGGACCGTGGCTATGTGGACGCGAAGATCTCCGATCCGGTGGTTGAGCTGACATCGGGACGGGACGCGCTTTTCGTCACATTTCATGTCACCGAGGGCAAGCAGTATCACTTGAGGTCAATCCGCATCGCCGGCGATCTGCTGGAGCCGGAAGACAGTCTGCTGGCCCGGATGCAGTCGAAACCGGGACTGGTGTTTTCCAGGTCGCGGCTGCTGGAAGACCAGGCTGCGATCGAGCGGGTTTATGGCGATGCGTCGTATGCATTCGCCAACGTGACAATCATTCCACGCCCTGTGGACGTGGAAACCGAAAAACCCGAAATTGCCCTGGAAATCAGTATTGATCAGGGCCCATCAGTAACCGTCCGGCGCATCCATATCAGCGGAAACAGCCGGACCCGGGATAACGTGATTCGACGGGAAATCCGGCTTGCCGAGGGCGACAAGTTCAGCACGAGTGCGCTGGAACGGTCGCGCCAGAAGATCCGGCAACTCGGATTTTTTGATGAAATCGACTTTACCAAGGAACGGGTTCCGGGCCGGCCGGGCGAGGTTGATATCCGGTTCACCGTGACCGAGCGGTCTACCGGATCTCTGAACATCGGGGGCGGTTATTCGTCTTTCGATGGTCTTTTTGTCTTCTCCCAGATCCAGCAGCAGAACCTGTTCGGACGCGGGCAGTCGCTCGGATTCAGCGGTACATTGGGTAAGCGGGCGAAGCAGATATCGGTTCAGTACCGGGATCCGAGATTCTATGACAGTTACTGGGGCTATGGGGTGACGGGCGAGGCTTCTGACCGGAAGCTGTTCGATTTCCAGAGCCTGCGTGTCGGTGGTTCGCTCTCTGTGAGCTATGATTTTACATCCATCAGCCCGTTTTTTGACGGGTTTTCCGCATCGGTTGGCCTGTTCGGCTTCCGTAACAAGCTGAAAGGCTTCTCGCCGCAACTCGTAGCACTGGGTGACCGTATCCGGAGCGATACGGTCAAGACCGGTTTCGATTTCAACCTGTTTCTGGATCGCCTCGATGACCGGATCGATCCCAGTGACGGAAGCCGCCATACGGCGTCTTTCCGGACAGCATTCAACCTGTTTGATATTGACCCATCGGTCGTGTCGAACTTCAACAGCTACGACTTTTCCGGAACCTATTTCAAGAAATTGTTCTGGGAGGTAGTGGGTGTCGCAAAATGGCAGGTGAGCTTTCTCCAGCGGCGCGAAAGTTTCTTCCTGCTGATTGAAGAACGCTATTACGGGGGCGGCATTACCAATCTTCGCGGCTATGATCCGTTTTCGGTGAGCCCATTCGACATCGGCAACAATGGCCGTCCGGTACGGATTGGCGGGGACAAGGCAGGATATCTGTCTGGCGAGCTGGTATTTCCACTCTACAAGCCGGCACGGCTGAAGGCGGTAGTCTTCATGGATGCTGGCAACGTCTACAACGATCACCAGATGATTTTTTCAGCGCCCTGGCTTGCTGACTGGGGTGCCGGTATCCGGTGGTTTTCGCCTGTGGGCCCGATCCGCCTTGAGCTGGGATTCCCGCTGGTAAAACCCCGCTACCTGACAGCCGATGGCTCCCGCTTCGGCTCCCCTGTGTTCAATTTCACGATAGGACAGCTCTTCTAGCAGTTTTCAGGGGGTCTTCTCCCCATTGATTGACGGCTTTCCTGTGTGGCAGATTGCCTCCCCCGGACGGTAGGCCGTCCGGAAATACCCTGAAGAACGGCGGCCATGAAACTCGACGCTGCACATGTGCGGAAAATTGCCCAGCTTGCCCGGCTGTCGGTGACGGATGCCGAGACCGAGGCGCTTCTTGTCCACATGAACAGGATGCTGGATTACGTTGCCCAGCTTTCGGAAGTGGACACCTCGAAAGTGCCGCCGCTGGAGCACGCGGTCGAAATGGATACGCCGCTCCGTGACGATGAGCCGGTCCGGAAGTTCGATGCGTCCCGCGGGCTCGAAAATGCACCGGCCGCCGAGCTCAACATGTTCCGCGTGCCGAAGGTGGTGGAATAGTGGGTGCCGATCTCTGCCATTTGTCCATCGGCGAACTGGGTGCGTTGCTCAGGGAGAAAAAGGTCTCTGCATCGGAAGTCCTTGAAGCACACCTGAAACGGGTGGAAACTCTCGACCCGAAGGTCGGGGCATTTCTTCATGTGAATGCCGAACAGGCGATGGCGCAGGCCCGGCATGCACAGGAACTTCTTGATGGAGGCCGTGGAGTGACGGCGCTTACCGGTATTCCGGTCGGCATAAAAGACGTGATTGTCATGGATGGAACGCCTTCTACGGCGGCAAGCCGGATACTGTCGGCATTCAAGGGTACCTATGATGCCACGGTGGTCCGCAAGCTCCATGCCGCCGGGGCTGTCTGTTTTGGCAAGCTCAACATGGACGAGTTTGCCATGGGTTCTTCCACTGAGAATTCATCGGTTAAGAAGACCCTGAATCCGTGGGATCTGGACTGTGTTCCCGGCGGATCATCCGGCGGCAGTGCGGCCGCCGTGGCGGCAGGATTCTGTCCGGTGAGCATCGGCTCAGATACTGGCGGGTCTATTCGCCAGCCGGCCGCCTTTTGCGGTGTGGTTGGCCTCAAGCCTACCTACGGCCGGGTAAGCCGTTTCGGAGTCATTGCGTTCGCATCGAGCCTGGACCAGCTCGGCCCTTTTGCCCGCACGGTGGCCGATGCGGCTCATCTGCTTGAATTCATGAGTGGTTTCGATGACCTCGATTCGACATCTGTGGACCGGCCGGTGCCGAACTATGCTGCTGCAGCGGATCGTGGCGTGAAAGGGCTGAGGCTTGGAGTCCCGAAGGAATATTTCATTGACGGGATGGATGCCGAGGTGGAAGCGGCCGTTCGCGGTGCCCTGGCGGAACTGGAAAAACAGGGCGCAAAGCTCGTTGAAGTATCTCTGCCTCACACGAAATACGCAGTTGCCACGTATTACATCGTGGCGACTGCCGAGGCATCATCCAACCTTGCCCGCTACGACGGGGTCCGGTTTGGCCACCGGGCAAAGGATCCCAAAGACATTTTTGACCTGTATGTCCGGAGCCGTGGTGAGGGGTTTGGTCCCGAGGTGAAGCGCCGGATCATGCTCGGAACATTCTGCCTTTCCTCCGGCTACTATGATGCGTATTACCGGAAGGCACAGCAACTCAGGTGGCTGATCCGGCAGGATTTCCTGGAAGCATTCAAGACCTGTGATGCCATCGTTTCTCCGGTAACGCCGACGGCTGCTTTCCGCTTTGGTGAAAAGGCTGCCGACCCGATCCAGATGTACCTGTCGGATATTTTCACCATTTCGTGCAACCTGGCCGGGCTGCCGGGAGTCAGCGTCCCGTGCGGGTTCACGTCGAAAAGCCTCCCGGTGGGGCTTCAGGTTCTGGCGCGACACTTCGCCGAAGAGACGCTTGTGCAGGTGGGCGGCGCGTACGAACGGGCTACGGACTGGCATAAGCGGCGGCCCGCGCTGTAGCGGCAGGTACAGGATTTCTGAAGGAGCAGGATATCAATGGAGTACGAAGCAGTCATCGGGCTTGAAGTCCACGCCCAGATGCTCACGAAGACCAAGCTCTTCTGTTCGTGCTCGGCTTCCTTCGGGGATGACCCGAATGCCAATACGTGTCCCATCTGCCTGGGTTTTCCGGGAGTTCTTCCCAAGTTGAACCGTCAGGCGGTCGAATACGCCATCCGGACGGGGCTGGCGCTTGGCTGCAGGATCAACGGCAAGTCGGTCTTTTCCCGGAAGAACTACTTCTATCCCGATCTTCCCAAGGGGTATCAGATTTCCCAGTACGACCTGCCGCTCTGTTCAGGTGGAAACCTGAAAGCGCGTGTGCTGGGGGACGATGGACGTGTGGCCTACGAGAAGGAAGTCCGCATTACCCGCATCCACATGGAAGAAGATGCCGGAAAATCCCTGCATGAAGCTTCACGCGATATCCGTTCATCGCTGATCGATTTGAATCGTGCCTGCACGCCCCTGATGGAAATCGTTTCCGAACCTGATATCCGGTCAGCCCGCGAGGCAAGCGCGTATCTGAAGGAACTCCGGCAGGTGCTTCTGTATCTCGGCGTTTGTGACGGCAACATGGAAGAGGGTTCCCTGCGATGCGACGCCAATGTCTCGCTCCGGCCAAAAGGTTCCGAAAAACTGGGCACCCGGACCGAGACGAAGAACGTCAATTCGTTCCGGTTTCTGGAACGGGCCATTGAGTACGAAATCCGGCGGCAGGAGATGATCCTCTCGACTGGCGGTACGATTGTGCAGGAAACCCGCCTGTTCGACGCCAATACGGGCGAAACCCGGTCCATGCGGTCCAAGGAAGAAGCACATGACTACCGCTACTTCCCGGAGCCAGACCTCCTGCCGCTCGTCGTAAGCGAGGCGCAGATTAGTGATATCAGTGCCAGACTGCCGGAACTTCCCGAGGCAAAGCGGCAGCGGTTCATATCCGATTACAGCCTGTCCGACTACGATGCTGGCATCCTTTCGTCCGACAAGGTGCTGGCGTCATTTTTCGAAAAGACCGCGAAGCTGTGCGGCGACGCCAAGGTTGCAGCCAACTGGATCCAGACGGAAGTCCTCTGTGAGGTGAAGGATGTCGAGACGGAACTCCCCAAAGCGAAAGTAACGCCCGAGACGCTTGCCGCACTGATTACCCTCATCCAGAAGGGCACGATTTCCGGAAAGATCGCCAAGGATGTTTTTGGCGATATGTGGACGAGCGGCAAGGAACCGGAGGAGATCGTCAAGTCCAAGGGGCTCGTTCAGGTCTCGGACGAGGGTGAATTGGCAAAAGTGATCGACAATGTAATTGCCGCCAATGCCAAACAGGTAGAGCAGTACAAGGGCGGAAAGCAGAGCGTTTTTGGTTTCTTTGTCGGCGCCGTCATGAAGGCAACGCAGGGCAAAGCCAACCCCGCGGTCGTGAACCGGCTGCTCAAGGAAAAACTCGGGTAGTCCCTTTATATCAGCGGGTCGTAAGGGAAGATATCTGCTGATACCTGGAGCGGAACGAAATTCGTCTTGAGTGCTCCCGGCAGCACGGCAGCGATATCCTCGGCAGTCCAGCCGTCTGCGTGATGAATGTGACGCACCGGACGCGGCAGCGAAAACAGCACGATCTCGCCACCCCGGACGGCAAACACCTGGCCAGTGATGTCCTTGGCCTGGTCCGAAGCGAGGAAAACGGCGAGTGGTGCGATTTGCTCCGCCTTCATCTTCTTGAGGTTTTCCACCCGGGCCTTCTGCGCATCGGTCTCGCCTTCGGGAATTGTCGCCGTCAGGCGCGTCCATGCGAACGGGGCGATGGCATTTGCCCGGACATTGAAACGGCTCATGTCCAGCGCGATCGAACGGGTGAGGCCAATAATGCCGAGTTTGGCGGCGGCATAGTTCGCCTGGCCAAAGTTGCCGATAAGTCCTGATGTCGAAGTGAAATTGATGAATGAGCCGGACTGCTGCTTGCGGAAATGCTCTGCGGCAGCACGGCAAAGGTTGAAGTTGCCCTTTAGATGAACGGCGATTACTGCGTCCCAGTCCTGCTCGGTCATCTTGTGAAAAATCACGTCGCGCAGGTTTCCGGCATTGTTTACCACGAAGTCGATCTTGCCGAACTCCTTGACCGCCTGGGCTACCATCGAATGGGCATCATCCCATGAGACAACGGATCCGAAGTTTGGGGCAGCCCTGCCTCCAGCCTTCCTGATTTCGGTGACGACTTCCTCGGCAGGCCGCTCGGCAGTAGTGCTGCCATCGGGTGCGGCGCCAAGATCATTCACAATCACGGATGCGCCATGCCTGGCCATGAGCAGCGCAATTTCACGGCCGATTCCACGGCCTGAGCCTGTAATGATTCCTACTTTTCCCTGAAGCATCATTTCCGTTTTTCCCTTCGTTCTGTGCGGATGACTGGGTGTCCCTTGAAAAGCGCTCCTAGCGAACGCCGGTAGGGAGGTTTGGCTACTCCAGCCTCGGTAATGATTGCCGTCACGCTGGAGGCTGGCGTTACATCAAAAGCCGGATGCCGTGCGCTGACCTTCTCTGGTGCGTGCCGTATGTGCCGGAAGCTGCGAATCTCCTCGTGGCTCCGCTCCTCAATGGGTATCTGGCTCCCGTCGGGAGTGGCGAGATCCACTGTCGAAAGCGGCGCCGCAACATAGAAAGGAATCCTGTGCTCCTTTGCAAGTACCGAAAGAGTATAGGTTCCGATCTTGTTTGCTGTATCGCCGTTGGCGGCGATCCGGTCGGCTCCGACAATCACGCAATCCACGTCCCCGGATTTCATGAAATGCCCGGCCATATTGTCGGTAATCAGCGTTGCCGGTATGCCTTCCTTCACGCACTCCCAGGCGGTAAGCCGTGCTCCCTGAAGGAATGGCCGGGTTTCATCGACCCACACGCTGATCTTTTTTCCCTGCTCGTGTGCACGTTTGATGACACCGAGGGCCGTCCCATAGGCTCCACTCGTTGCCAGGGCGCCGGCATTGCAATGGGTCAGGATTCTGGAACCTTTGGGAATGAGCCGTGCTCCGTAATCGGCCATTGCACGGGAAGCGGCGAGATCTTCGGCATGAATACGGACCGCCTCATCCAGCAGGGCACGGGCCAGCCGGTCCCGGTCCGCGCCATTTTCGAGCAGGGTGCGGGCGCAGGTCCGCATCCGCTCCAGGGCCCAGAACAGGTTGACCGCTGTTGGCCGGGTCCGGGCGAGGCGTTCGATGTGCCGCTCCAGTTCAAACTGAAGTGCAGAGGGCGTGCGTCCCTTCAGCGCTGCAGCCCCGGCAGCAACCCCGTAAGCGGCCGCGACTCCGATTGCCGGCGCACCGCGAACGGCCATCGTCTCGATGGCCCGTGCGGTATCCTCTGCCGTACGGCACCTGATCCAGATCTCTTTTGAGGGCAGTCGGCGCTGGTCGATCAGTTCCAGAACGCCATTACGGAGACGAACGGTTTCGACAGTCACGGGCCGCGCAGCCTTTCTCCCAGGGACCGACCTAAGGCCCTCCGCAGATACCCGCCGGTACTGGCGAGGGTCAACCATGCCGATAACGCTATTTTGCCCCGCCGCCGATGACTCCCAGAAATTTTGCCCGCATGCCGGCGTCGGCAAAGTCAATTTTAGGCTTGAGAAGAGGCCCCGAGAGCATAAAACGGATCGGTTCACCACGGCGGTCCCGGCGGGAGACCTCGACGAGATCGTATTCGCCCTCAATACGGTAGGCGTCAGTAGAAACATGGACCCGCCGGGACCAGCGACCGTCCTGCCAGTCGAGTCCGAACAGTCCACTGTCCAGCCTTGCCTGCCAGAGGGACCGGAACTCCGGTCCGACAAGTGCATCACGCATTTCTGCCGGGAACGGGACAAGATCGCCAAGAGGGCGTCCAACTCCTGAAGCATGAATACGGATGCTGGACGAGCGATCATTTGCCCGGATTTCCGCACGAATAACGGCAGCAGCTACTGCTGATGGCAAGCCGAGCGGCTTTACGAACGGCGCTGCCGGTATGCCATTCAGATCGAACTGGATCTCTGACATGCCGCCGGGCGGATGTGACAGCCGGAAACGGATGCCGGGCAGTTGATCAGTTGGACTTTCGAGCCGGAAAGAGTGCTTGCCGGTGCTGCCGGTAATGCCCCGGAAAACGAAACTGTCCAGATTCACCTGCTTCCCCTGCCAGGAAACGGGAAACAGCTCTCCGAGTGCAAGAGTTCCCGTGGCTGCTCCCGGTATCTGGAGGGAGGAAAGTTCACCTGTTACCTCCAGAAGAGCCAGATCGCTGTTGGCAAACTTGAAGCGGGAACGTGATTTGGCAGTTTCCAGTGTTATTTCGTGATCCGTCTTTGATTTCTCCCAGCTACCGGAGAGCTGGGTTGTGATGCCGTCCCTGTGACCGGCCTCCATGTGTTCAAGCCTCAAGGACCAGCCAGCTGGTGTGAACATTATTGAGCTACCAGAATCCAGCGACAGGACCGCCTGCGGAACGAAAAGGCTGGTCACCAGTGAAAGGTCGGCTGGCCCGGCAAGCGAGATTTTCCCGTCAAGGGCGATCCGCACTGGGCCGATGGGTTTGCCAATATCGGGAATGACA
Source organism: Deltaproteobacteria bacterium (assembly GCA_026129095.1). Classification (NCBI taxonomy): domain Bacteria; kingdom Pseudomonadati; phylum Myxococcota; class Myxococcia; species Deltaproteobacteria bacterium. The sequence continues at coordinate 348,744 of JAHCIT010000001.1, read as the reverse complement.
TTCCACTCAATGCTTTCATCTTCAACCGGCCGTGATTTCAGCTGCAATGTGAGGGAACTGTCGGCCCTGCGGAGCGAAATGGCACCTTTTTGTCCTGATCCGTCCCAGTCCAGTTGAATGGTGGTGGGGTCGCTATATTTTCCCGCTTTACCGGAAATCGTCAGTGAGCGGATATTTCTGGCGGCGGCCTTGGGAATTTTGCCCGCAAATGCCCCTGCGAGTGCCTGTATCGTGGGCTCAGGCCAGTCCGGGAGGGAAGGGGACGTTCGCAGCATTCCTGATGCATCCGGTTCCCACATGGCACCAAGACCCGTCAGGGACACATCCGCGCCGCCACCGGTTAACAGTTCTACCCAGGTAATCCGTGCCCGGAACCGTCCTGCAGCGATGATCACCTGACCCAAGGCCGTTTCCCGCCGGGCGGAGATACCTTCCGAATGACGTTCAATTCCCCTGATCGTGATTTGCCAGCCGGCGGTGCCCGTCTGGATATCTGTCCAGCCGGTTTCGGCAAGCCGGGATTTCAGCCGATGCGGTGCGTCCTGGTCGGCAATATCGCAACCTGCCATGAAGAGGCCAGAAAGGATAACGGCAGGGAGAATCCTCCATTGGCGAGCGGGTTTCATTTCCCGCAGCATAGCGTGCACCATGTCAAAGTCAGGCTGGGGGCACGATCGCCGTTTTGGCGATTTGTGATAATATGCAGTCATGCTGGTCCGGTATGCGATGGATAGTGATATTGCGTCACTGACAGGGCTTTACTGTTCCCTTAAACCATCCATGGCTGCGGCCGAAGTCCAAGGCCGGATTGCCAGAGAGTTGCATATCCCGGATACCATCATGCTGGTTGCGGAGCGGGACGGTCAGGTAGCAGGGTTCTGCGAAATAAGGCTCGCCGATCGAGAATTGCTCCGGGCCGACCTCGTGAAGTTTTATTCGGATAGCGACGAGATGACCGGACAATTCGTGCTGGCGGCAGCCCGGATTTGTCAGCACCGTGGGATCAGGGCCTTGGTAATTGATGAGCGCATTGATCAGTTCATGCCGGAGTCGGGACGGAAAATCCATCATATGCAGATGACATTTGATCTGGAGGAATGGCTGGATCCGCTTGAAGGCGGCTCTGGAGAAGCCGGATAAAAACAGAACGCCGGCCCGCTTGCAGCAGGACCGGCGTTCCGGATGAAACCGGGGACTGAATCAGCCCTGTGCGAGCAACTTCTTGAACTCCTCGATTAGCGCCGGGGTGACCTTGAACAGGTCATCAACGATGCCGTAGTCAGCGATCTGCCAGATCGGTGCATCAGGATCCTTGTTCACCGCCACGATAACCTTCGAGGTCCGCATGCCGGCAAGGTGCTGGATGGCGCCCGAAATGCCAAAGCCCAGATACAGGGTCGGATTAACAACCTTGCCCGTCTGGCCGATCTGCATGGCGTGAGGGGCGTAGCCCGAATCCACCGCCGCACGGGAAGCACCAACTGTCGCGCCGATCACGTCAGCCAGATCGTTCATGATCTTGAAGTTTTCGGCTGCCTTGAGCGCGCGTCCGCCGGACACGATTCGTTCGGCCTCGGTGAGGTCTGCCTTGGCTCCGGCCGAGGCACGCACTTCGGTCACCTTGGCGCGGATCTTGCCTGCGTCCACGCCATGATCGAGCGTCTCGACTGATGCGTCAGGTCCATTTGCCTCAGGCACATTGAACACGTTCGGCCGTATGGAAGCGATCTGTGGTCTGGATTCAGGAATCGTAACCACATGCTGGATCTTGCCCGAGAGTGCCGGACGGATGCCTTGCAGTTTCCCGTCGACAATATCGAGACCTACGCTGTCTGTCACAAGGCCAGTCTTGAGCCGCTGGGCGAGCCGGGCCGAAAGATCGCGTCCCAGCGCCGAAGCGCCGGTCAGCACAATGCCTGGCTGCACCTTTTCGACGGCCTTGGCGGCCGCGGTCACGTAGCCTTCGGTCGAGTAAAGCTTGAAGGCCGGGCCGTCAGCGACGAGCACCTTCTTCACGCCGTATTTCCCAAGGCTGGCGGCCGCACCCTGTACGCCCTCGCCGATGAGGACGGCCACAAGCTCGCCACCGGTTTTTTGGGCAAGCTGGCCACCGATGCCGGCCAGTTCGTAACTAATCTTCCGGATGGTGCCACCGCGCTGCTCGGCGACAATCAGAACGTCTTTTTCTGCCATGATGTATTTCCTTCCCGTTTAGTTGAGGGGGATCATTCGACCCGGCTCAGATGACCTTGGCTTCTTCGCGGAGCAGTTTCACGAGCTTGGGAACCGTTTCGGTCACCTCGCCCGTCAGCTTGACACCGCGGCGCTTCTGCTCGGGGATCCGGATTTCCTGGATCTGGAGCCGCGGCTTGACCGCGTCAGCCGAAAGGCCCAGAGCCGCCAGATCATGCTTGTCTAGCGGCTTTTTCTTGGCTTTCATGATGCCGGGAAGGGATGCGTAACGGGGTTCATTGAGTCCCTTTTCGCAGGAAATCAGGGCCGGAAGCGGGAACTCGATCAGTTCCTCTCCGCCTTCAATACGCCGTTCGGCCTTGCCGCCAGTGGCAGAAAGGTCGAGCTTGGTCGTGAGGTTGATTTGCGGAATATCCAGGGTTTCTGCGACACGGGAGTTCACCTGCGCGAAATCACCGTCTATCGCCTGCTTGCCGCAGAAGATCACATCGAACCCGGCCTTTTTTGCTGCTGCGGCCAATGCCACGGCAGTAGCGTAACTGTCAGCACTGTCCAGGGCCGGATCAGAGATGTGAATGCCGGTGTCGGCACCCATGGCAAGGGCCGTACGGATGGTTTCAACCACCCGGTCCGGACCAAGACTGATAACCGTAACGGTCGAATCTCCGCCGATCTTTTCCTTGGTCTTGAGTGCTTCCTCGACGGCGAATTCGTCATAAGGGTTCATGACAAACTTGATTTCGCCTTCCTCGAGCCGCTTCTTGTCGGCGGTAATCTTGGGCTTGGTTTCTGTGTCAGGCGTCTGCTTGACGAGAACGACGATCTTCATCGCTTCTCCTCCCTGGTGGTTTGGTTACTGACCATGTGCCGGGGCCGGAAGTTCGCTGCTGTATCCGTCTTTTGGTTTCCGGTACCGGGGCACTCTGGAGCCTCCAGTTCCGGTCCTACTTAGGAACAGCGAACTCATGCTTTGTATGCGATCCGGCGGCCCTGTTCCTGGGTGACAGGCGTCTGTGAACGTCCCATCCCCGTGCCGGAAGGCCTCCCTACCTAGCACGCAGTTTGACGGATACCAACGGCAATGATGCACCGAATAAAAATCGGTGGTGTTCAGTGAAACCTGTTGTCTTTTCAATGAGTTAGATAGATAAACGCCGCTGCCTGCACAGCCAATTTGCCACTGCGGCATTTTCTCCTCATAGTGACGCCCGCCGCCGGCAATTGAGTCTGCCGGCGAACAAAGCCACGATGATCGAAACCATCCCATTCATGCGCTTTGACGGAGACCAGAAAGTCCCGCTGTTCCGGGTATTCCTGGACGATGGGCGGCTGTACGCCGCCGGCAAGGCGTTGTCCGATGCCATTTTCGTGCTGTCGAGGCCGGTGGAACTGGGCGAACGGAAAATCAGTCCGGTTGACCGGCCGCTCGATTTCTTCAAATCGTTACCAATGGTTTACGGACAGGATCCCCTGACGGCCGGTGAGTCGGTAAGGATTGAGGATACGCTGGCGGAAGCACTTCGTTCATCGCCTGCATTGGCAGCCTACAAGGACGTGCTGGAATACGTCATCTTCGACGCCGGACAGCTTACGGATGCCCGCGGCGAGCCGGTACCGCTCGACTTCATCCGGCGGATTGAGGCCGGAGCCGAAGACGGATGGAAGCAGGTAATGCCGTTGGGGCTGATCCTGCGGCTTCTGGGCAGTACGCTTCCCGTACCGATGCCCGAAGAAGTATCGCGCGAGTTTTTCGCCGTTATGGGTGCGTTTCGCCGTGAGTACGAAAACTGGAAGGCGCTTTACAGGAACGATGAGAACTGGAAACGGGTCATGGTCGGCAATCTCGCACTCCCGCACATGAAGGAGTTCGGATTGTGGGAAAAGGTTGGCAGGAAATTTTATCCGGCCGTCGAACCCCGCAAGTTTGGCTTTGCCCAGGGCTGGCTTGCCCCGGTGCCTGAACCCGGTGTGCCGGACCGGGTTGCTGCGGTTGTGGCCGACTTTGACCGGTTTCCGCTGGTACGCAGCGCAATTGCCGATTTCGGCCAGATAAAGGCTGACCTGTTTCTGGTTTCCGTGTACGACAGGTCCGTTCGGTATCCGCAGGGTTTCGAGCAGTTCTGCGACTGGATTGGAAAACTTCCGGAACGGCGGCGGCCCGGCGGTCCGGTTACTGTTATTGTCGGGCCCCATCCGAGTGAACCCACCGCGCCGTGGGCCGAATTCCGCTGGGATTCCGGTACGGGCAAATTCAGCCGCACCCTCTGGGAGCTGTAGGAGTATTCAAGATGCCGCGTTCAGTCCTGCCTGTTTTTCTTTCCTCTCTGTGCCTTGTGGCGGTTGTACTGATTCCGGGCTGCCAGGACCGCGCCGAGATCCGGCGTACCGGGACACTCGAAACTTCGGGCAGCGGACAATCTTCCGCTGGCGGTCCCGTAACCGGCACCATTGATGTGGCGGAAGTCCTTAAACCGACGCTCAGGCCGACGGACACCCTGTATATATTCGCCCGCGCTGGCGATAGCGGACCACCGGCCGCGGTACGCCGGCTGGGGCCGGGCGAATTCCAGTTTCCCTACAGTTATCAGCTTTCGGCTGACGACATGATGATACGCCAGCCAGGCACTGCATTTAGCGGTTCAATGAAAGTGTTCGCACGAATATCCCGGAGCGGCGATGCCTTGGGCGCGCCTGGCGATCTGGAAGGCTACTATCCGGGCGGCATGGTCGAGCCGCCTGCGAAAGGGATCGACTTCACTATTGCAACCGAGCGGATGTAATAGTTCTTTCCCGCATGCCGGTTGATCTGTCCAGCCTGAACCCTGAGCAGCGCCTCGCTGCCGAAACAACGGAAGGTCCGCTGCTGGTCCTGGCAGGGGCTGGTTCCGGCAAGACCCGCGTTATTACATACCGGATAGCGCATCTTCTGGATCGCGGAGTCGACCCCCGGAAAATCCTTGGCGTTACCTTTACCAACAAGGCTGCCCGGGAAATGCGCGAGCGGCTCGCCCGGATGACCGGTGAGGGTCGGGCCCGGCAGGTGGTGCTATCAACATTTCACGCATTGGGAGCGCGGTTGCTGCGTGATCATGGCAAACCGCTGGGCCTCAAGCGTGATTTCGGGATCGCCGATGTGGGTGACCAGTGTGATATCCTCCGGGCGCTCGTTCGTTCACAGGGGCTCGATCACCGGAAATGGGATGTATATGAGCTGGTGAGCCGGATCAGCCGCTGGAAGGGACTTTATGGCAAACCGGCGCATGTCAAGAAAGTGATCGGTGATTACGACCGGGCGGCGCTGGAGTTGTGGGAATACTATGACGATGCGCTTCGGGGCCAGGAGATGGTCGACTTTGAAGACCTGCTGCTCCTTCCGGTCCAGCTTCTGTCCGACGAAGACGCCGGCCTCCGGATCCGCGAGAAGTATGATTACGTTCTGGTAGACGAATACCAGGATACCAATTCAGGCCAGTTCCGGCTGCTCAAGGGGCTGGTTGAGCGTACCGGCAATTGCTGCGTGGTTGGTGACGACGATCAGTCGATCTATGGGTGGCGCGGAGCGGAAGTGGGGCACATCCTGTCATTCCAGCGGCAATTCCCTGGGGCAAAGATTGTACGGCTGGAATCGAATTACCGGTCTACACGAAATATACTGGATGCCGCCAATGCAGTTATCAGCCGCCTGCCGGACCGGCATGAAAAACAGCTGCGGACCGTTCGGGAGGCGGGCGTCCCGGTGGAAATTCTGGAGTTCCCGTCTGCGGAGGCTGAAGCAGACCAGATTGCCAGTGAAATACAGCAGGCGATCGCACGTGGAACTCCGCCGCATGAAGTCGCCGTTCTCTACCGGACGAACCAGCAGTCCCGTCCTTTGGAGCAGTCGTTGCGCCTGTCCAGGATCCCGTATCGCGTGCTCGGAGGCGAGAGTTTCTTTGAGCGGCGGGAAGTAAAGGATGCCCTTGGGTACCTGAAATGTGCGCTCCGTCCCAAGGACAATCTCTCGTTCCTGCGGGTAGTCAACTATCCGGCACGCGGGGTGGGAAAGCAGGCGCTTGACCTGATTCGTGAAGAATCCGGCCGGACAGGCGAATGCTATCAGGATGCTGCCCGGCGGCTGCTGGCATCTGGAAACTTCACTCCGGGTCAGTCGGCAGGACTGCAGTCGTTTTTCGGGATACTGGACGGAGCGCGGAGTGCGTTTGATCGAAAGGAACGTGTGGCTCCGGTCCTGGAAAGAATGCTCATGGAATCGGGTCTTCGGTCGGAGATTGACCGTGAGTACAAGGATCCTGCCCAGCGGCAGGTGCGGCATAACGTCCTCGATGAACTGATTAAGTCACTTCCGGAGGGAGAAGATCCACGGGACGCGGTTGTCCGGCTTCTGGAGGAGACCGCTCTCGAGAAAAAGGACACCGATGACGGACGGATGGGATGCGTCACGCTGCTGTCGATTCATTCGGCCAAGGGACTGGAGTTCTCGGTGGTTTTTCTGGCCGGAGTGGAGGAAGGGCTGCTACCGCACATCAAGTCGACACAGGCAGGGGACGGAGTAAGGTCTGACCATCAGAATGTCGATACAGCCGAAGAAAGACGCCTGTTCTATGTCGCCATTACCCGCGCCAAGGACCGGCTGGTCCTCACGCGGGCCTGTGAACGGGAACGTTACGGCAAGGTGTTTCCAACGGTTGCCAGCCGGTTTCTTGCCGACATACCTGCTGCTCTCGTTGCCGACCGCCGGGCCGAAATGCGCCAGATTGCCGATGAAAGACGAAAAACCGCCGCTGCCGACCTGATCCGGCGGTTCAGCCAGCCCGTTCCGCCAGACGGCAGATAGCTACTCGAATCCCAGCAGCCTGCCGCCCTGATAGACGACAAACGATCCGGTCCAGGCCAGTACAGTCATATAGGTGAATACAAAGGCAGGCCACCGCCAGGAGTTTGTCTCCCGCTTGATGATAGCCAGAGTGGACATGCACTGGCAGGCAAGGACGAAGAAGACCATAAGAGACATCCCTACCAGCGGTGTGAATACGGGTTTTCCGGTGGCCGGATCGCGTTCGGTCCGGATCCGGTCGCGCAGCGGTTGTGTGTCTTCTGGATCCACGCTGCCGGCCCCGTAGACGATGCCGAGTGTCGAGACGAGCACTTCACGGGCGGCAAACGAACCCACCAGGCCAATGCCGATTTTCCAGTCGAACCCGAGTGGCTCAATGGCTGGCTCAAGAATGCGGCCCAGACTGCCCGCATAGCTGTGATGAAGCCGTTCCCGGGCAACATGCTGCTCGGCAAGGGCGATCTCATCGTCCAGCCCCGGTCTGGCATCAGCGCCGGCCTGGGCCTTCAGGCTATCCCGTGCGGCCACAGCCGCATCAATTTCAGGACCGGTTCGAGGGAAAGAGAGCAGGAGCCAGAGAATGAGGGTTGCACCCAGAATGATCGTGCCGGCCTCGGTCAGAAACACCTTTGAGCGTTGGATCATATTGATCAGCGTGTCCCCCCAGCGGGGAATGCGGTAAGGAGGCAGTTCCATTATGAATCCAGCAGGGGGGGCCGGGAGTACAGTCCGCTTGATGATGGCCGCCGCCGTTACCGCCATGACAATGGAAAGCAGGTACATGGAAAGCATGACGAGGCCGCCTTCGGTGAAAAAGAGGAAGACCGGCCTGTCGGCCTCAAAGATGGCGGCTATCACCAGCGCATAAACCGGAAGCCGTGCGCTGCAGCTGATGAGCGGGGCAATGCAGATCGTAACGAGCCGGTCGCGCCTGTCCTCTATGGTCCGTGCCGACATGATTCCCGGAATTGCACAGGCAAATGAAGACATGAGAGGGATGAAGGCCTTGCCGGGCAAGCCCATGCGGGACATGAGGCGGTGGGACACCAGCGCGGCACGGGACATGTATCCCACGTCCTCCAGCAAACTGATAAAAAAGAACAAGATGAGGATCTGTGGCAGGAATACGACCACATTACCGACGCCACCAAGAACGCCTTCGACCAGCATGTCGGTCACAAGCCCTTCCGGGAGATGGCTGGAAGCCAGCTCGGAGAGCCAGCTGACGGCATTTTCCACCAGTCCGATCAGCGGATCTGCCCAGGCAAATACCGCCTGAAACATTACGGCCATCACGACAAGGAAGATGAGTGGACCGGCCACGCGGTGTGTAATCACCATGTCAAGCCGGTCGTGAATTATTGGTCCTGCAGATTCGGTTCTTGTCTGGACCTCCTGTGAGAGCTGGTTAAGCCAGGCGTAGCGGCCCTGGATGGTTTCGGTGCGGACATCAATCCCCTTCGCTGAAAGCAGCTCGAGGTGCCGTTTCACCTCGGCACGGGTTTCCGGATCCAGCCGGATCTTCGCACGCGGGTCCTCAACCGCTGACATGAGCCATAATGCTTCTGCCTCCGGGGTAACCGGCCGGCCCTGTAGTCTGGGCTTCAGCCACTGGCCAAGGGCATGTGCCTCTTGTTCGACTTCAGCCCGGAGCGGCCAGGGGCGGCTTGAGGGCAGCACAGGATGTATCATCGCCTCGGCTATGGCTGACCGTAGCTCCCTGATGCCGGTTTTCCGGTGTCCGACGACCGGGATGACAGACACCCCAAGATTCTGGGACAGTTTCGGCACATCAATGACGATTCCATGGGCGGCAGCGATGTCAGTCATGTTCAGGGCGATCAGTACCGGAATGCCCAGGTCACGAATCTGGCTGTACAGGAACAGGGTCCGCTCTAGATTTGACGCATCGGCGACGTAGATCGCGAGCGAAGGGATACCGGCAGAATGCAGGTTGCCGGTAATAACGTCATGGGCGACCTGCTCGTCGTCCGATCTTGCGGTGAGAGAGTAGGCACCGGGGATGTCGATAATTCTTGCCCGAAGTCCGCCTTCGAGTATCAGATGCCCTTCCTTCCGCTCGACTGTAACGCCTGGGTAGTTGGCTATTTTCTGTCGTGCGCCGGTCAGCGCGTTGAAGAGAGTTGTCTTCCCGACGTTCGGATTTCCCGTAATAACGATGACCGGTGAACTGCCTGTTACCGGCGATGGCATACTGGTGTCATGGCAGGCGGATGAAGAATCCATTACTCACATTCAGGTCATACCCAAGGGAACAATTCAGGGAATCCGCCGTACCTGGACTGTTCTGGCGGTGTCGGGAGAGAGACCGAACCGGCTGCCGTGGAGGGCGAGGCGCCGGATCGGGCCAGATCCTCCGAGAATGGTTAGCGGAACGCCCGGCACAAGTCCCAGTTCCATGAGGCGGACCGTGTCCCGGTCCTGTCCGGTTACTGAAACCACGAAGGCCCTTTCGCCGTTTTTAAGGGTATCCAGCGGTACAGCGGGGGTTTCCGGGTATCCAGCGGCCGATGCGGGCATGTGCTCACCACCCATGACCTGATGGTTTACATTTTGAAAACGAAAGTCAAATTGGATTACCGCGAATCTTCAAGTTCCCGGACCAGCTCGGAATCCCGTGAACCCCGGAAATATTCCTTTTCTGCATCGTGCAGGCTGCGCTTTAGTTCGCTTAAATTGTTGACCTGACCTTTGCGCATACGGGCGAGGGCGTCCTCGTACATATGGATGACCGCTTCGAGGCGTGCCCCGTCGATGGGTAAACCGGCCGTAACGAAAGCCCGTCGGTGCGACAGCTCATTGAGTTTTTCCTGAAATTCGATGGAATAGGCATTTCGTTGCTGGTTGTATTCCTGGTAACTGGAAGCGGCTGCCGGAGCCGATGGCCGTGGTGAGGTCGCCGCTGGAGCAGCTCCAGGCGTCGCGTCACCAGGTGTAGCGGGGGTGTAATCACTGGGTGCCGAGGCTGGGAGACGGCTGGCTGCCGGCGCTGTTCCTGTCGGGGTACCCGCACTATCAGGGGGCGGTCGTAGCGGCGCTGACTTTACAGATGAAACTGGCGGTTGAGACACCGGAATGGCTGGTTCTCCGGTGTCGCCAAAAAAAACCAGAACTAGTCCCACGGTTGCCAAGGCCCCGGTCAGGACACCTCCAATCATGAGTATGCCGGATTTGTCGGTTGCCATCAGTCTATTCCTCGGTCGGCTCCACCAGCTTCAGCGTAAATGACGCTTCCGCTCTGGTGCCGCCAATTTCCGCCCGTGCTCCAGCAACCTGCAGTTCGTATTCATCTCCGGCCACGAGTTCGATACCGGTGACTTCAAGTGCCAGAGTGGCTGCAGTTTCACCGGCGTTGGTATTGATGATCGAGTCGACAAACTGGTCACAACCATCCACGGGGCCTGAATTCGGACAAACAGAAAGCACCCGGATACCGGATGGAAGCTGTCCCAGGGATGAATCGACGAATCCCACCTGGATCAGTCCGTTGAAATTCCCGCTGACCAGTTCGACATTCACATAAGCCCTTGAGCCAGGCTCGATAGCCAGTTCCACGACATCAGGGTTGACGGCCAGCTCAAACGTGCCGCCTGAGCCGCCGCAAGAGACGGAAAGCAGCACCAGCGGGATACCCAAATAAATCCGGCTTAATCTCATGGTCTCCAGTTTAGCCGAAACAGCCGCCCGGTGTCTCTGGCGGGGGGCTGTGATATTCTTCGTGTTTGGAAGCCATGAGCAACCCTGCACTTCAGCCTGCAACCGAAAGTCCGGCGCAGAAGGCCGGACTTCTCGATCGCGCCCGCACGGTATGCGGCGATGCCGCCTGGGTGTTTGTCCATAACCGGGATCCCGATGTTGCAATGGCATTGGTAGAAAACGAGCAGCTTACCCTCATCCAGCGGATCAAGTTCATCGAACGGAGGGATCTGAACCCCCGGGTTTTCCAGCGCATTCATACGCTGGATCACTGGTGGAAGTCGCAATCCATCCGCGTAGCAGCCGCCAAGAATCCCCGGATCCCGGTGGCGATTTTGCATCCAGTGGTGCGATCGCTGGATGCATTCCATCTGTGCGATATTGCCAACAGCCCGTACATCACCCGGGATACCCTGATCGTCATTGAACGAACCCTCCAGGACCGGCTCAAGGTGATGCCAATCGGTCAGCGGATCACGATGGCTCGTAAGGCCACTCCGCGAATTCTGGAGATATTGTTTAAGGGCTCACCACACCGGTTTGTCGTCGAGGCAGCACTTGCCAATCCACGGATGAACGAACGGGTGCTCGAAGTGGGTCTTGCCCAGGGAGACTGGGAACTCCGGGCACTGGAACTGGTGCTGAAGCATCCGGAATGGGGGGTCCGTTATCCGGTCCGGCGGGCGCTGTTCCGTAACCGCCGGCTTGAAATCGGCGTGCGCCGGGAACTGGCCCAGGAAATCACCCGTCAGGATCTCATGGAACTGGTCCGGATTCACCACAAGGATCACACGCTCATCCGTATCGCAACGATTGAACTGGAGCGAAGGGGCTATCCCGATCTGCATGTAAAGGGTATCCACAAGCGAACTGCTTCGGAAGAACGTGTGGAACGCCTCGACGGCCCCCGCGGCATGTCCATCGACGAGCTTCGCGCCCTGATGGAACGGAATACCACAGAGGCCGGCGATTCAGGCGAAGAGCAGGGGGATTAGCTCTTGTAAGCCTTCTCGAAGAACTTTTTGCTGTTCTTCGGATCTGGCTTGATTGTCAGCTTGCCTTCTTCCCAGTCAGCAGGGCAGACCTCGCCGTTTTTCTCGAAGAACTGAAGTGCTTCAACCATGCGGAGGGCTTCGGAGACGCTTCGTCCAAGCGGCAGGTCGTTCACAACCTGATGACGGACAATGCCCGCCTTGTCGATCAGGAAAAGTCCACGCAGTGCCACACCCGAATCGAGCAGTACACCGTAGGACTGGGCAATCTTTCCGCCCACATCTGCCAGCATCGGGTAGCTGATCTTGCCGAGACCGCCGTCCTTGCGTGGGCGTTCCTGCCAGGCGAGATGTGTGAACTGGCTGTCAATGGAGGACGAGAGTATCTGCACGCCGAGCTTTTCGAACTCCTTGGCCCGGTCTGAGAACGCGATGATTTCTGTTGGGCAGACGAAGGTGAAGTCGAGCGGGTAGAAAAATAGCAACACGTAGTTCTTGCCCTTGAAGCTGGATAGCTTCACTTCCTTGAATGAGCCGTCAGGCATGACGGCAGTAGTGGTGAAATCGGGTGCGGGTTTCTGTACGAGTACGCTCATGGTTCTTTTTCTCCAGTCTGTTCTTGAGGTCCATCGCCCGCAGGATAACCCGGGCGATTTGGAATCTGTCTAAAGTTGGACGCTATCCTGAAGGGTGCTTCCCGGCAACTCCCTTTGCAGGGTGCAGATAGTAAATTTACCAGCAGTTCACTTTTTTGCGCGAACTAATCCAGACCGCATAGTCGGGCGCTCTCGTCCCAGAGTTCTGCAGCAAGGCCGGGGTTCCGGGCTTTGGCGGAGGTCCGTGCCTCCTTGCGATTGATAAAATATCTGCCCGAAATGCCAGCCGCTGCCGGGTCACTGGCTAGCCAGACCGCCGTATCGGCACCCTTTTCTGCCGGAATCAGGAACCGCTTGATGATGGCCGATACCGGCCGGGGGTAGGAATCGTATATCCCTGTGTCCACACCTCCGGGATGGAACGCATTGGAAACGACGCCGTCATTTTTCAGCCGCCGGGCCAGTTCGTTGCTGAACAGGATATTGGCAAGTTTTGACTGACCGTACGCACCCAGCGGATTGTAAAATGTCTCTCCCCGGAAACTTGCCGGATTGATCGATCCCAGCCAGTGCATCATTGATGAGGTGTGGATGATCCGTGCCGGGGCGGATTGTTTCAGAAGACCGATGAGAAGGCGGGTCAGCAAGTAATGCCCCAGGTGGTTGACCCCGAACTGCTGTTCGAAACCGTCTTCGGTTAGCGCCTTCCGGGGTGGAGCAAGGCCGGCATTATTGACCAGCACGTCAAGCCGCTGATGCTGTGCATGGAACTGGCTGGCACATTCACGTACCGAACGGAACGAACCCAGATCCAGCTTCAGCACACTGACCGTCCCGTTCCCGGTTTCCCGGTTGATCTCGTCGCGTACGCGGGTGGCTTTATCCTGGTTCCGGCAGGCAATCACAACTGAAAACCCCTGAAGGGCCAGTGCCTTTGCTGCTGCAGCACCGATACCGCTGTTTCCACCCGTAATAAGAACCGTTTTCCCGTTACTGTTCATGGAACTGGCCCTCATCTTATTAAAAAACCTGTAACACGCAGGCATGGCGGACGGAAATAGGGGTATCCTCATCCGGTTGGTCCCCGCGCCCGGCCGTGCTATTCGGACGGACCCCGGCCGTTTCGAAGGCTGGAGCACCCCGCGGCTTGCAGGAGAGAGCATACTGATGCCCAGGCTGATTTTCAGGATTTTCGCAATTATTGCGACGCTGGTGACTGTTTCATGCGTGCAGTTTCCCCAGGCTGGCGGAGCGGGTAATCAGGGAATAGGTGCTGCGTCTTCATCATCGTCTACCAGTGGCGTAACAGGCCAGCCAGGTGCTGAAGGGCAGCCCCAGGCTGACGCTATACGGGTCGAACCCAAGGAGCCCCCGTCGGTTCCCTCGGCGGCAATCCGGCCTCCAGAGGCAGTGACAGCCACATCCGGACTTGAACGGATGGTTTATCTCCGTTGGGAGCCGGTCACCCGTGGAGCACTGCGCGGATATCATATTTACCGCCGGGACAAGGCGCGTCCGGGAGGTGTGCGGATCGGAACCAATAATGGCCGGCACGCCACCTATTATGTGGACCAGAAATCCTTCTTCAACGAGGTCGATTACAACACTACTTATTTTTATTGTGTCAGTTCTTTTGGTGAGGACAAGAGTGAAAGTGCCTGTTCCAACTGGATATCTGCGACCACTGCACCCGTCCCGCCTGTGGTCGAAGATGTTAAAGCCTATTCCAATGCTCCGCGTGTCATTCCGATCACATGGCGGGCTGCCAGTGACAGCCGGGTGACAGGATATGTGGTATTCCGCTCAGGACTGCGCGATGGCGATTACCGGGAAGTGGGCAGGGCCAGCGGGCGGTTTTCAACCGGATTTATTGACGGTTCCCGTGGCAGTGATCTGGGTTCGCTCGATGATCTTACCACCTATCATTACCGGGTGGTGGCAATCGACCGGTTCGGTACATTCGGCCAGCCCTCCGTCCCCGTGCAGGCCACGACCAAGCCGCCACCGTTGCAACCGGTGGGCGTCGAAGCTCCGTCGGGCGGAATTCGGCAGGCACGGATCAACTGGAAGAAAAATACTGAAATCGACGTGAACAAATATCGTATCTGGCGGTCGGAAGTGACAGCCCGCGAACCCCGGCCTATCGGCATGACTGACAAGACCGAGTTTATCGATGTCGATCTTGCTCCGGGATCTGCATACTATTACTCGGTTTCGGCCATTGATGACGATGGGCTCCAGAGTGCCCGCAGCACACCGCTGGAAACCCGTACGCGGCCACTTCCACCCGTGCCGTCGAATCTCCGGGCGACAGTGGAAGCGGCACAGGGCGGACAGGTTCGGCTCGAATGGAATGCTCGCGGCCTTGAGCCAAATCCGAAGCTCACGTTCATCATCCAGAGGCAGATCCCGCTGTTTGCCGGTGTTGGTGCATGGAGCGAACTGGTTTCAGGCGTGGAAACGCTTTACTACGTTGACCGGAGCATTGAGCCGGGAAAGAGCAAAACCTACCGGTACCGCCTGATCGCGGTAGACTATGCCGGCCAGCAGTCGGCCCCGGGTGATCCGGTGGAAGTAGTGCTGAAGTAGGGATCCCCGTGGATTCGCTCTATCAGGCAGTCCGCCATCCGCCCGGACACGCGATACTGCTTGATCACGGCGGACGGGCCAGCACATTAACGCCGGGTTGGCCTGCAACACTTGAGTTCAGAAACCCCAGGGCGGTGCTCCTGTTTGCTGGCCGGACCCGGTATTTTGAAGGCAGTTCGGAACTCCCGCCTCCCGATATAGACCCGCTTGAGGCGGTCAGGAAAATCATTGAGGGACGACGGGTTGAAGGAGTGGGGGCGGTCCGGCTTTCCACAGAGCTGTCGGCTCCTTGCTGTCTGCTTGCAGTAAGTTACGAGTTTCTGGAGCAGACAGAAGGGGTCGTGCTTCAGCAAAAAACTGCTGCAACGCCATCGCTCCTCGCATTTTTTTATGAGTCGGTGCAGCCGGGGCATGCCGTTCACCGGCACCGGCTATCTACCGGTATTTCATTTGAAGATACCCCGCCGCTTGTTTTTCCGGGCCTTCCAATACCGGAATATATGGCTCTCGCTGCGAATGACGGTTACGAGTTGCATGAGAATGACTACGCCGCTCGAGTCGATAGCCTCCGGAAAGGGATCTATCGCGGCGATTATTATGTCGTGAACCTGTCGCAACGGGCGAGGTTCAGATGTGCCGGTTCTGCCGAAGCAGCCTGGAAACGGTGGGCGCTGGACCAGCCGATGCCTTACCGGGCGTACATCAGCCTTGGTTTTGGGGACCTTCTCATCAATTCACCCGAATGTTTTGCCCGGTGCCGGGGACCGTGGATCGAGACGTTTCCCATCAAGGGCACACGCCGACGTACTGGCGATATGGCGAATGACCAGAAAACCGCCGCAGAGCTGCTCGCTGACCCCAAAGAGCTGGCCGAGCACCGGATGATTGTTGATCTGGAACGCAATGATCTTGGCAAGATTGCTGCGATTGGTTCGGTGGAAGTTCCAGTACGTGAGCGGATTGAAGTCCTGCCGGGCCTTTTCCATCTTGTTTCGGCCGTCCGGGCCAGACTCCCGGAAAAGGGATTGGCAATGTTCCCCGCCGTGGTTCGTGCGCTGTTCCCCGGCGGTTCTGTAACGGGGGCTCCCAAACGCGCCGCAATTCAGGCGATAGACCGCACGGAAATTTCAGCGCGGGGTTTCTACACCGGGGCGCTCTTTGCCATCGACCGCGACGGGAACTTCGAGGCCGCCATGCTGATTCGTACGGCAATGGCGATGGGCAGGGGAAACTGGATCACGGCTGGATCGGGTGGTGGAATCGTCGCTGACAGCAATCCTCACTCGGAGGCTGCGGAGGTCATGCTCAAGCTCGAAGGATTGCAGAATACCCTTGCACGTATGGAAAAACCGGAGCGAAAGATATCATGACGGCACAAAAGACCAGGTACCTTCATCTTAACGGAAAACTTGTCCCAGTCCGCCAGGCTGCAATATCTCCGCTGGATCGCGGATTTTTGTACGGGGATGGAGTGTTCGAGTCGATCCGTGCCTACCGGGGCGCCTTGCCATTTCTGGACGAACATATGGGGCGAATTCGTTCGTCACTGGACCTTCTTGGAATCAGGGCCGTTCATTTGCTCCCGTCCATGGAGGGCCGGATCAGTTCGCTGCTGAAGGCAAATCGTCTTATGGACGAAGATGCATTCGTCCGCATCCAGATATCCCGGGGGCCCGGTCGGGAACTGGGGCTTTCAGCTCATGGCGACCGCCCGACGGTCCTGGTGATTGCCTATGCAATCGGAACCAGTGTGACGGAAAAACAGGAGAACGGTATTTCGACGGTAACTGTCGAGGGGCTTCACACTGCAGGAGCGGCGAAGGTGAAGTTCTCCAACTATGCCCGGAGTCTTCTGGCTCTCCGTGAAGCAGGGGCCCAAAAATCCGATGATGCGATTTTCGTCGATGAGAAGGGGCGGGTGGCTGAGGGATCCACTGCGTCGATATTCTGCGTGAAAGGCCGCACCTTGCATACGCCGCCACTCAGCATGGGTCTTTTGCCGGGTATCACCAGACAGATCGTGCTGGATATCGCTCCGATGGCAGGTCTTGCAGTAAAGGAAAAAACCTTCGGCCGGCGAGAGCTGTACGATGCAGACGAGGTGTTCTTCACTGCCAGTATCTCGGAAATTTACCCGGTGCGGACAATTGATGGCAGGAAAGTAAAAAACTTCGCAAAACGTCCCGTTACGCGGCGGCTGCTGGAGCTGTATCGCCTGCGGGCTGATCGGGATATCAGGCGGAAACGGCGGTGAGTGGCTCCGGCATTACTGCCGCAGGGCGCGGGCCGCGAGAAGGGTGGAGTTCGTCAAATCCGACGATCTTCGTATGCTCGGCCACCATCATCAGGTGATGCCGGTCCAGTTCCGATGGAGATTTGAGACCGCATGCCCGGACAATTTCCAGCATGTCCTTGATGACGGCCGCCTGGTACCGTGTGACCCGTGGCGCCTTGTTGTACGGGTCGAGGCCCGCCTGGAGCCAGGGGTGGTGTGTGGCGACGCCAGCTGGGCAGGTATTGTGGGCACACCGGAGCGCGTGGATGCAGCCGATTGAAAGCATGAACCCCCGGGCGCTTTGGGCCATGTCTGCACCCAGGGCAATGGCCATCGCCAGCTCTGCGCCAGTGAATATCTTGGCCGAGGCGATGAGCCGGATTTTGTCCCGTACTCCCTTTGTGCGGAACGTGTCGTCAACCAGAATCAGTGCTTCACGGAGCGGATAGCCGACACGGTCCGAGAAGCTGAGCGGTGCGGCACCAGTGCCACCCTCTTTTCCGTCAATGGTAATGAAGTCTGGCGAACGGCCGGTTGTCCGGATTGCATCAGCCAGTTCCCCAACGAATGCCGGATCACCGACGCACATTTTAATACCGACGGGCTTTCCCGATTCCTCCTGCAGCATCCAGATAAAATCGAGCAAGCCCTTGACGTCATTCCATTCCCGGTGAGCCGGCGGGGAAATGCAGTCACGGTCCCGGGGTATATTCCGGATGCGGGCGATCTCTTCGGTTATCTTTGCCTGCGGCAGTACACCGCCCTTTCCGGGTTTGGCTCCCTGGGAGAGCTTGATCTCGATCAGTTTTACCTCCGGCCGGCGGGCGTTTTCCTGAAACAGCTCCACGTAGAAGTTCCCCTCCTGGGTACGGCACCCGAACTTGCCGGTGCCGATTTGCCAGCACAGATCCGCGCCTCCCTGAAGGTGATATGGCGAGATGCCACCTTCGCCGGTGTTCATGCTGAAGCCGCCAGTCTTGGCACCCATTGACAGCGCCAGAATGGCATTTCTGCCCAGCGAGCCGTAACTCATGGCCGATACATTGAACCGCTGTGCGGCATAGGGATGCCGCCTGCCCGGACCGATCAGCACCCGGTCCGGCTTGATGGTGTCCTGCCCCGGAAATGGGCTGTGACGGAACAGGATGGTTCCGGGCTGGCTGATATCCAGTTTGGTGCCGAAAGGCAGGCTTGAATCTGCGCCCTTGGCCGACCGGTAGATCCAGTTCCGGACATATCGTGAGATCGGACGATCACCCGTATCATCGCTAAAGAAATACTGGCGCAGTTCCGGTCCGACCGATTCGAGAATGTAGCGGAGTGACCCGATGACGGGAAAATTGTGGCGGATGGCATGTTCCCGCTGAAAGAAAATGTCGTGTATCGCCCAGAACAGAAGGATCAGGAACAGGATCGCGAGCGGCACGGCGACTGCGCCCAGAAATGTCGTCATGATTCGGGCAAAATCCATAATCTTGTCTTTGGGTACGAACTCGATCATCGGCCAACTCCTCCCGGCCCCGCGATGGAAATGGTTCGGACTTCCACAGAGTAGCCCGTTTTCGGTTCGGCGGCGACGGCCCGAAGGAGCGTGACATGCGGCTGTGTGTTTGCGTTCCGGCCATCCGTAACAGATACTTGCGCCTGGATCCGCCGGATGTCAGTCAAACCAACCGCAAAGACCGTTCTGGTTGTAGATGACCACACTTTTGTGAAGGCGTTCTACACGATGGCGCTAAAGCCCTATAACCTCAATCTGGTTTTCGCTTATGACGGGCAGGAAGCTGTGGACCGGGCACGTGATACCAGTCCAGACCTGATTTTGATGGATATTAACCTGCCACGAATGGATGGCACGGAAGCCGCTCGGCTTATCAGAAACGACCCGGCACTCAAAGATGTCTGGATCATCGCGGTGTCCGGGCGAAGCCCGGAGGAATACGGCGGGAAATCGGCCGGTTTCACACAGTGTCTTAAAAAGCCGATCACGGTAGAACAGCTCCGGAGCGCGATCAGCCAGTATCTTAAGCTGGAATAGGTCTAATGGCGGATCTGGTCGGTTACCCGGTACAACCGTGCAACGCCTGAGCGGGTTACCGGCTCCAGCTCTTGGCACAGACGTGCAGGGCGGAGATAGGCGTCTTCGTCGCCCAGTGTGATAATGTAGTCCACGCGGAACGGATCCCGGTAATCGACGCATTGGGAAGTAATATCGGCATACTGGCGGCGGTATCCAGACAGTTCCTCGGCGGTGAGCATTCGCCTTCCCATAAAAAGGAAGTCCCGTGCCCGGTATCCGAACAGATAGAACGGGGCATCCCGTCCGCCCCACCCGGTCCACGGACTGGCCAACTGCCGCTGGGCGTCGGCGCCATCGAAAGTCACTCCGAATACGGAGGCTATTCTCTGCAAGCGATCAATGTTGCGGGAGGATGGGCCAATGCCGCGGACTCCGATTGGCTGGCCGTATACCCGGCAAGGAGTATAGAGACGCACGAGATCAGAGACCTGGCTGCCGGCCATTACGACGCATTCACCATCGGAAAGCGGTTCTGTACGTGCAAAAACCGCTGCCAGTCCAGCTTCTTCGCCGAACCGCGTGAAATCATTCTGCATACTGTACCGCAAATGGATAATTCCTAGCAGCAGAGATGCCGCCAGAATAAAGATGCTTGATCGTATTCCCCAGAAACCCTCTTCCTGGAAACTCGCACGACCGCCGACCCACCAGGCAACGGCACTTAGGAATGCGGGCGGGGCATAATGCCAGCCGACCTGAAATGGCTCTATCATCAGGCCGGTGGTGACGTGGGTGTTTTCAGCCACCGGGACGGCAGCAGTCAGTACAAACGGGAGTACGGCACGATGGTTCCCGGCGTGGATTTCTTTCCAGAGGTAGCCCGCCACCAGCAGACAGACGAAACCGGGACCCGTGATGACCGGCATGCGAGTGGGAACAGCATTGACGGATGCAGCTGGATCCAGAGCAGCGTTGCCGGTCACCTGGTCCATCAGTGTAAGGATGAATGGAAGCGAAAATGCGAGCCCGGTAAGCAGTCCCGATCCGATTGATGGAGCCAGATACCGGAATTCACGCTGAAACAAGGTCAGAGCCAGAAGCACTCCGACAACCGAGAAACAGTAGATACCGAGGAAATACCAGGTATGGATAGAGAGTGCCGTCAGGGCGGCTACAAGAAGGCTGATTACTACCGAGACGAATGCGGCCAGAGCGGTCCGGGGGCGTTCACCGGGCGCGGCCGGAAGGAAACCCGCCATCAGGCCGGCCAGCATCAGGAAGATGATGCTGGAGGCCTGCGGGTTCATCGGGCGCATATAGGGGAGGTAGGCACTTGGAACAAATGGATCAGCGAAAAGACCGAACGTCTGGAGAAAAGTTTCCTGCGGATGTGCGCGTAGTATCAAATAGTCATGAGCGAAAATGGCTGCTGCCACCAGAGCCAGAGTCCAGACACTGTTGGCTGTCTGACGATAGTAAAGCCAGCTGAAAAGCAGGACCAGAACAACAACACAGATGGCGTACATCAGGGTTGTGAACTGGGTGAGGGTGAGTGGCACCAAGCTGGAAAGCCATGCGAACAGCTTGATGTTGGCCTCCATGGCCGGCAGGTCGGCCTCGTGCCGGAGTTCGTAATAGATGGAGTGGTTGAAGTTCGTCCGTTCCAGGCTGATCTGGTGGATGGGAGCCAGGTAGTAGCCTTCGTCGGCGGGACCCAGGGGCAGGATAAGGCTACCGCTCGTCACGCCGACGAATAATCGCGGCCACAGATGAGTGACAATGACGATAGCGATGAAGGCCATGAAGGCATAAAGGGTGACACGATTTTGCGGCTTGCCCATGGCGCCATCCGGCTTTCGTTTCAGCCGCCCACCCGGATTTCCTCGACTTCGGCGAGCGGAGTTCCGAGGAACCGTTCGCCAACGGAACGAAACCTTTCAGGAGAGTCGGTAACAAGAAAACGGCATGCAGATAAGGATCCCGGCGGCGCATCGAGTGCATTCAGCCGCAGGAGTTTTTCAACGGCGCGGGAGGTCGTTTCAGCCGAGTCGACGATGGCTGTTCCCGGCCTTACTGCCCTCTCGATCATGCCGCGCAGAATCGGATAATGGGTGCAGCCCAGCACCACAGTGTCTATGGGATCCCGCCTGAGATCCCCGATATAACGTTCAGCGACAAGTTGTGTCACAACTTCATCTGTCCAGCCTTCCTCGGCTAGCGGGACAAACAGGGGACAGGCGCGCTCCCAGATCCGGATAGCCGGATCGCGTGCGGCGATGGCGTTTCGATAGGCACCACTCTGGACAGTAGCCTGAGTGGCAAGCACCAGAACGGACCTGGATCTCGTGCTTTCAACCGCGGCGGCGGCACCAGGTTCAATGACGCCTGTCATCGGCAGCGAAAAATCGTGTCGCAGGGCTTCCATGGCGGTCGCGCTTGCCGTATTGCAGGCAACGACAAGCGCTTTTATTTTCCGGTCGCGCAGCAAACCGGCCAGTTCACGGCTGTAACGGATCACGGTTGCCGGACTTTTGGTTCCGTAGGGAACGCGTGCCGTGTCGCCTAGGTATACAAAGCTCTCCGACGGCAGCCGGGTACGGAGTGCCTTGAGCACCGTCAGGCCGCCGACGCCGGAATCAAAAATACCAATGGGGCGGGAATCGGGCATGCTAATCCAATCGCGTATCCATGTTGGGGCTGACCGGTCAAGAGGGGTGGCAAGGTGGAGCGTGTCCGGCTGGACCTTTTGGGCTCCATGCAGTAGCTTTACAGGGCACGTTCGGCGGGGCACGGTGTCCACGCCAGAGATAGATGTTCCTGAGAAAGTCCAGCAGTTACATTGGTTTAGCTGGCCCAACCCTAATCATGTCCACAGCAGCCAAACCGGTATTTTTCTCCAACCAGATCATTGATACGTGGTCGGAAGGCAAGAAGATCGCCATCGCCGAAAACGTGCTGACAGTGAACAAGGCGCCCGGTGTCACCGTCCAGTTCATGCTCGATGAAGCGTACCGGTTCGTCAAGACATCGGACGGCTCACCCGATCCGCACCAGCTTATCGGCAAGGTAAGAACCGTCAAGCAACTTGAGCAGATGGGTGCCGAAGCCTACATGAACTCGTGCATATACAAGGATATTGCTTACGACGTAGAGCAGGGGTACTTGGGCCGTCCGCTGGCATCCGGTGCGAGCGCCAAAGTTGAAGCGGCAAAACCTCCGCCGGTGATCGAGGAAAAGGTTGTCGAAGCGCCTAAAGAGTCCAAATCGGACGAGGAGCTTCTTTCCGCATTTCTATTAAACAACCTCGGGGGCAATTAGGAATTCGGTACCTGTATCAGGCACCAAAGCGGCGGCTCTCATGCCCGGACGATGGCCCACCGCGATCGTCCTTCGACGCCGGGGCAGTCGGTGGTGTATCAGGTTCCTCGTAACTGGGATCGGCGCCCTCAGTCAGTTCGGTTACGAAGCTGGCAGCACGTTCAATAATTGCCCGAAACGCAGAACCTTCCGGCAGTTTTTCCCATAGGTTTTTGAACGGATTTCCACCGTCTGATGCTGTCATGATGCCTTCAATCCCCCGACTACCTGGACCATCGGAAGGCAAAGGGGCCTTGTGGACCAAGGCTGCCTTCCCCGCACACCCTGCCTGACTGCCTCTGCGTATTCCGATTATGGGTTCAATTTGCCAGAACGAGTGAACTGGTTTCAAGGCGCATCGCGGCATTGAGGCCGGGGTATTGGGACAACCTCCCGGCCGGCTCCCCTTTGGCGGGCTGGTTTAAATACGCTGCTATTCGAGGCAAAACGGGTTTGACGCAGTTTAACGCAGGGTGCCACACTACCTCCATATTTGGCATCGCGGCTGCTGGAATTAATCTGCGAACCGGGCGTCAATTGCGGGAGACAAACCTTGATCCAGTTTGAAGTCCAGGTGACCAACGAGGATGTTAATCCGCTTACACACCAGCGCCCCATGCTCTCCAATGTCCGGATGCTCCTCAGCACTATTGGAGAGGGATATTATATTTCCAAGAACGTTCTGGACCACACGGTTGCGCTCACCGAGCGGTTTGTCTTCGGAGAGAAATATCTGAAGAACCGCCTTAAGGCCTATCAGGGCCAGAAGCGTGTAGCCTTTCTATATCATGGCTACTTCCAGACACGTGCGGGATTTGAGCGTCTGGAGGATTTTCTCGAAAGCCCGCTTTTTGATGTTTTTGCTGTTTCAGGGGGCTATCAGCCGTACTCGCAGGATATCCGCCGTTCAGCCGAGCATGAAGCGAAGATTTTTGAGTACGTCATGAAAAACACGGATGCCGAGGAGGTCTATCTCGTCGGCCATTCGCAAGGCGGCCTGGTGGCACGTTACATGACGCAGAAGCTGGGAATCACGCGGAAAATATCAAAGGTCATTACTCTGGCGACACCTCATCAAGGCAGTTATGCGGGTGTTGCCGGATACGCACATAAAATTGCGGTTTCAGCATTGGGTATGGTGCCAGGCTTTCCTGCTATCGCTGGTGAAAGCGGAATACAGATGATTCCGGGATCGCGGTTCCTGCGAGAACTGAATGCGCTTCCGCTTCCTCCGGGCATTACATGGACAAGCCTGTACAGTTATGTCGATCCGCTGGTCTGGCCGCCGAGCTATGCGCGGATGCCCTATTCGGAGGCACAGAATATCCTGCTCAAAAAGATCGGCCACCTGGCCGTGCTCTATAATGTGCAGGTTTACGAACTGATATTGCGCACGCTGCTCCTCACCCGGCGCGGCGAGCGACTGGATTTTGGCAAGCTCATCGACCGCGATGTGCTGGTCATGAAACGGCTGGAACGGCAGGGGCAGCAAATTGAAGAAATCGTATCATCGTCTGACTGAGAAAGACTTTCGTATTCACTGGAGCGTGGTTTCCTGGACACTGGCAGCACTTGTGGCCGCTGGTGTTTTCGCAGCATGCGCTGTCCAGGACCGGCGAGGATTCGTCGACCGTTTCCCGGACCTGAGACCGCTTGATCTCAGCCGCCCGCTGAACATTCGTGTGGCGCTGGCCGAGCTTCCCGGTTTGCCCGTGCTGTCTGATCGCGATGTCCGCCGGATATTCGCAATCCTCAAGGAAACGGCCAAGACATACCTGGAAGCTGACATACAGTTTTCCGAACCCGACCGGGTTCCGATGGAGATTTTTTTCCGGCGGTACATTTATGCGGATGAGTTCCTGAAACTCCAGCAGGAAACGATCATTGATCCACGCAAGGAAGGCTCTGTCGATGCGCTTGCCGTTGCACTCAGGGTCAATATGCAGCCGGCCGATGTCAGCGCCATGATGGAAAAGGTCCGGGCGGGTGCAGATGCGGCAGAGATCGCTGCCCAGTGTACCAATCCGGACCGGTGCCTGAAGCGGATCAATGATTTCCGCAAGGACAAGTTTGACGCCGAGGACAAGCTTCGGAAAGCGCTTCGCTCGAATGTTCCACCCGTTGATCTGCCCGATCTGATGAAAGCCGTTGGCGACCACCCGCGTCTCGGACTGAAAAGCTCGGAATGCACGAATGAGGATACCTGCGTCCGACTGGTGGCTCAGTACCACATGGACTGGGTAAAGAAGATACTGGATATTCGCGATGTGAATGGGCGGGAAGTGTTCGCTCGCGCCTATCAGTATCTCCAGTATGAAGCATGGGACTGGCTTGCCCGCCGCCAGAAGGACTATGAGCTGGTAATCATCAATGTTCCGGTCGCCAGCGCCGAGATGACGGCGACCTGGCCTGTATCACTACGCGGCGGCATTACTACCGGTGTCACGAGCATGAGCCCAGGCCCGCTGGGTGGCATGGTGGTGATGAGTATTTATCCGTTCGTGGCGGATAACGACGTATTCAATGAGCTGAGGGGATCCCCACCGGAAGCTACCGCCATTGATGATTTTGCCTGGTACACGACCCATGAGCTGGGACACCTGATCCGCCGCTGGGATCATCCGGCAGGATATCCGGAAGGCTGCGTCATGACTCCCGCTACCGATATTGATTACGCCAAATGGGTCCGTGCGCTCAAGGCCAATGGCAAGTGCGAGCCGGCCCCCCCTGTCCTGAAGCGGTACTAGAAAAACGAGCCCTGTACCGGCCGGGGATGCCGGCAGGTGATGTCGTTTGTTGTCTCGGCATTCAGGCCAAGACGGCGGCAGGTGGTTTCGAAAAGGTCTTCGATGACTTTCCAGCGTTCGCCCTGGCCCTCCATTCGTGAGCCAAATGCCGGATCATTCAGTCTTCCTCCCCGTATTGCGCGTATCGCAGAGAGGATTTTCCGGACCCGGGCCTCTGGAAGCAGTGCTTGAATGCGTTCGGTAAAGACGGGAAGCACCTCCCGGGACAACCTGATTGGGGTAATAAATGACCATCGGGCTCCGGCCCTGCGGGCCCTGCCGAGCACATCGGGAATCTGGTCGTCGTTCAGTCCCGGGATGACCGGGGCAAAGGCCACGCCGACGGGGACACCGGCATCAGCGAGAATTCCGATTGTTTCAATTCGCCGCTCTGGCGAAGGAGCTCCAGGATCCATGAGACGCGCCAGTTCGGCCAAGCCAAAGGCAATGCTGATGAATACCTTGACCGGTGCAATGCGATTCAGCTCTGCAAGCAGTTCGGCATCACGTCGCACCAGGAGGCTTTTGGTCACGATGCCTGCGGGATTCGCCCACCGCAGACAGACTTCCATGCAGCGGCGTGTCAAACGGTAATTTGCCTCCAGGGGCTGGTAACAGTCGGTGATTCCGGAGAAGGCGATGGGCTCGCCCAGCCAGGACTTTTTCGCCAAAGCACGATCCAGAAGTTCCGGCGCATTTGTCTTCACCACTATTCTGGTATCGAAGTCGGTTCCGGCCCCGAAATCTATGTATTGGTGATAGGGTCTGGCATAGCAGTATGAGCAGGCATGCTGGCAGCCCCGGTAAGGGTTGACGCTCCACCGGAAGCCCACGTCGGGGCTTTCGTTTTCGCTCAGGATGGAACGGGCGTTTTCCTCGTAGACGTGGAGTTCCGACACCGGTGGCGGCCCCAGCCATTCGACTTCCGATGATCGCCACGGATTCGGAGGATTTGAAATGTGGCGAAGCATGAAAGCATGATACGTATATAAACCGTATAGTCAAGCCGCTTGTGGACTTGCGGCGCCGGAAGCGGCTAAGGGACCCGCTCGTCATGGCAAGACCATTAATCCAGATCAATGTCGTCGGCACCGACAAGAGAGGCGTCATCGCCCGGTTTACGGGCGAAATCTTCAAGGCGGGTGGCAATATCGAGGACCTGGAGCAGCATGTCCAGGACCAGGTATTCGCCATGACACTTGAGGTGGACGCTTCTGATCTGAAAGTCCCTCGTGCCGAGTTCGACCAGGCCCTTCGGATTGCCGCTGAAGATCTCCAGATGGAGCTCAGGGTTTATCACCACGACCAACCCCGGCGGGCTCGTGTAGGGGTGCTGGTGACACGGGAACCCGCCTGCCTGAACGCGCTGCTGGCAGCCCAGAAATCAGGGCAGCTCAACGGGGATATCGTCACAGTAATCGGGACCACTGATGCGCTGGCACCACTGGCAATGGACGCCGGATTGCAGTTTCATCATGTCGAAACCGGCAACCAGGCGGTTAACGAGGGAAAAATACTCGAGATTCTCTCGGGGGCGAATATCGATCTCGTTGTACTGGCCCGCTACATGCGCATACTGAGTCCGAAATTTGTACTCCGGTATCTGTCGCGGATTATCAACCTGCATCCGTCTCTTCTACCCAGCTTTCCTGGGGCATCGGCCTACCGGCAGGCCCATCAGTTCGGTGCGCGGATCGTGGGCTGCACTGCCCATTACGTCACAACGGATCTCGACCGTGGTCCGGTGATTGCCCAGAGTGCTTTTGCTGTGGAAACGAGCGGACAGGAAAAAATAGAGGACATCATCCGTCGAGGGCAGGCTCTTGAAGGCGAAACACTGCTTCGGGCTGTCCAGCTTCATCTTGCCGGCCGCTTGCGCATCGTCCGTAACAAGGTCGAAATACTTTCAGAATAACTGACTCTCAGTCCTTGGCTTCTGCCGGAAGCAGAACCGAGAATGCGGCACCGCCGATGGGGCTTTGTGTCTCGAGCCGGACTTCGCCGCCATGGCGGGTGGCGATGTTCTTCACGATATACAGCCCAAGCCCTGATCCTCCGCTCTTGCGGCGAGAGGTAAAAAATGGCTCAAAAATCCGTTGCTGAAGTTTTTCGGGCACTCCCGGGCCGCTATCAGAGACCGTAATCCGGACTTGGTTGCCTTCCATGCCAGTCTCGACTCGGATCCTGCGTGAACCAGGCTGGCTTTGCATGGCCTGCCGGGCGTTCTGAAGCAGATTGATAATGATCTGCTGTAACTCGCTGCCCGACCCCCGGACTGGTGGCAGCCGGTTCCCGAGATTTGGCTCAATCTTCACTCCCTCGCGGGACAGTTCGTATTCGCTGAACGACAAGGCGGCTTCAATAGCCCGGTTTACATCCACGAGTTCCCGGTCTTCGTCGCCACCGGGGCGGGCATAATTCATCAGGTTCCGTGCAAGCTGTTGGATACGGTCCAGCGATTCCCGCGCAAACCGTGCGGGCCGGGCTACCAGTTCCGCTCCGCCCACCGAATCTACCAGCTTAAGCAGCATGTCGGTCGCCCCACTCAGTACCGTGAGGGGATTATTCAGTTCATGCACAATGCCGGCGGCCATCTCCCCCAGCGTTACGAGCTTTTCCGACTGGATCATTCGCCGCTCCAGATCCGCTTTCTCGGTAATATCGATAGCGACGAGCACAATATCCTTTTTCCGGGTTTCTGCTGCGGGAATTGGTGCGGCGTTTACCAGCCAGCGCCGGACGGATCCGTCCTTCGCAAGAATGTCCACTTCCTCTGGTGGAACTGCGGAACCTTTGCTGACTTCATGAATAATCCTGCTCCAGCGGGTATACCGGGCATCCACTACCACGATATCAAAGGCATCCGTATCGAGAACTTCGGATTCCCGGTAACCGGTGAGCTTTTCGGCAACTGGGTTCATCATTTTCACCCGGCGCTGGCCATCGACAATAACGATAGCAGCATTGGTGTTATGAATAATTCCGTTGAGGCGGGCATTCAGCCGGTCGCGCTCCGTTCCAAGACGCTGGAGCTTCTGTATGGCAGCGAACTGGGTGGCGGCGAGTTGGAGAACCCCTGTACGTTCTGTATCTTTCCAAGAATCATTTGAAAATTCAGCCCATAAATAACCCAGACGACTCGAGTGCCCCGCAACCGCCATGATGCAAAGAGCCTTCGCATCAGGGGTAAGAGGACGATAAGGGGAGATAGAGCTCAGATCACGTATCAGCTTTGGGGCATCACCAGGACGGGGGCGCCCAAAAGTCCGCTCGATCTGGTTAATTTGGAACTGCTTTCCTTCCACCTTGCGAAGCAGACCAGAGCCGAATTCGACCGTCGCAACGCCGGCCGTCTCTTGCGGCATGATCAGGGCAATGTGGACGCCGGGGAAATGGCGGGCAAGCAGTTCCCGGAAGTCCCGGCCGATCGAACCCCCGTTCCGTCCTGCCGAGACCGACTGGCTAAGGCGCGTCAGCGCCTGAACCAGTCCGGCGTTCCGGGCAGTCTTCTTCCTTGAGGGGAGTTTCCGCTCAACCATCTTCAGTATTCGTTCCGGGTTTACCCGGAGCCCTATGCTGTGGCCAGGTATCGGCTTTGTGAGTTGCCGCAGACTCACCACCTTCGGAGGAACGCTCCAGATCAACAATCTGGGTATTGTTCAAATACTGCTTGGTCTCGAACTTTGTCATTTTGGTGATTTTCTTGATCGTATCCGCCATCCGCTCTGCCTCATTGGCGATTTTTTCCAGCAAATCGCGGGATATCTGGTCCAGGTTCCCTCGCTCCTTCAGCATCAGGGTGAAACCTGTTATGGCAGTGAGCGGCTGGTTAAGTTCATGCGCAATCGTACCGGCAGTGGCGAGCATCGCCCGGGTTTTTTCACTCTCCATCAGCTTTTCACGCGCCCCGGACAGTTCCTGCTCGATACGGATCCGTTCGCGAAGGTCCTGAAATATTCCAACGGAGCCGACTTCCTGGCCAGATGCATCGTGAAGGAGCGATGCGGAAAGATTGACCGGAATTTGTTCTCCGTTCTTTCCGACAATGAAATAAGATGAAGTCTCCAGTTTCCCGATGCCGCCAAAGTCGGGGGAGCGGAGCTTGCGCATCACATCGCGCTCCCCGCCTTCGGTGTAAAGTTCAGCGATATGCATTCGGCCAACCACGTCTTCGACGCGGTAACCGGTGACCCGCTGCGCTCCCTCATTGAAGACGACGATCGTCCCTTTCCGGTTTACAGCTATGATCCCGTCTACCGAGCTCTGGACGATGGATTCCAGAAAATCCCGCGTCTTGTACAGCTCACTCTCCAGGTAACGGCGATGAGTCCGGTCGACGGCAGTAACCAGAAACCGGCGCGTGTTTCTGGTCAGACTCTGTATCTCAAGTTCACAGCTGCGGGCTCCAGAAGTTCCGGTCTGGAAGCGGATTTCGGGGATAACCACGGGAGCAGAACTTTCCGGTGCGAGACGAAGTGCACGGTCAAAGACATCCCTTTCGTCTGCTGCCACGAAGGATACCAGCAGGTGGCCATTGGTAGAATCGCCGGCGAGCCCCAGCAGCTCGCTGGCAGCGTGATTGCTGCCTTCGATAGTTCCATCAGCCTTGAGAATGAACAGTGGGGCCGGAAACGATTCGAAGAAATCCCGGTGGAACTGGCGGAATTCCAGTGATCTGGCCTGGGCACGGAGCCGTGCCTTCAGTTCCGAGAGATCGATCGGCTTTCGGATAAAATCGTCTGCCCCGTTTTCGAGGCAGCGTACCAGGATCTCACGGTCGCCATGAGCGGTCATCATGACGATAGGAATCTGGCGGATAGAACGTTCTGCCCTGATACGGGTACAGACTTCATGGCCGGAAATATCCGGAAGCATGATGTCCAGCAGGATCAGGTCAGGTTCCTCATCCCGCACTTTTGCGAGAGCCTCGCTGCCGTTAATGGCCGTCAGTGGCGAATAGCCGGAGCGTCTGAGGTACTGTTCCAGAAGAGCGAGAACAGACGGGTCGTCATCGACGACTAGAACCCTGAGTGAATCAGCCGGATCTGGGCGTGTCACGCAGCCGCTCCGCGCACGGTAGTTTCCACGAGCCGGGCAGGATCGAGCACAAATACTGGCCGCCCGTCTCCCAGTATGGTGACACCTGCCAGAGCCGGAATCCGCTCAAGCGGCTTCCCGATCGGCCGGACAAATACCTCCTGCTGGCCAAGGAAACGGTCTACAGCGATGGCCACGGAATGCCGGCCTTCAGGCTGAATAATGACAGCATGCCGTCCGATACCGGATGCCCGCTCCAATCCGACGACTGTCTGGAGATTGAGCAGGTTTTCCAGTGAAAAGAGCGGGATGGTTTCGTCGCGGAACTGACAGAATTGCTTGCCGCGGTTTGTGAACACTTCCCTTGGTTCCAGTACAATGGTTGAGTGAACACGGCTCACCGGGATGCTGAATGTCCGGCCTGCAGCCTGTATCAGAAGCACGTTGGTGATGGCTATGGAGCGTGGCAGCTGGAGTGTAAAAGTGGTTCCTCGGCCCTGTTCGGAATCAATCACCAGTGTGCCGCCGATCTGCTCGACAGCAGTCTTGACGGCGGACATTCCCACACCCCGTCCGGAGGTTTCGGTAAGCGTGGATGCGGTGGAAACACCCGGAAGGCATATCAGCATCAGCGCTTCGGCACGGGTGAGGTGAGGGACCCGGTCTGCAGCCAGCTGTCCGGCTTTGACCGCCTTGGCAATGACCCGCTTTTCGTCAATGCCCTTCCCGTCATCACTAATCTGGATGATAGCCGTGTCCCGGTCCCGGTAGGCCAGCATCCGGATGTGGCCGCGCTGGGGTTTTCCGCCTTTAACGCGGTCCGCCGGCAATTCAATGCCGTGGTCGACACAGTTCCTGAGAATATGGATTATGGGATCCACGACGGCTTCCAGTACGGCCCGGTCGGTTTCCAGATCTCGTCCTGCGATTTCGAAATCGACATCCCGGCCGCTTTTACGGGCTGCTTCACGGACCGCGCGAGGGAAGAGATCGGCTACCGAATCAAGAGGCATCAGCCGGACCCGCATGACCTGATCCGAGAGGTCGCGTACCAGTGCATTCAGGCGATCGACGGCTGACCGAAGGGCCGGATCATCCAGATGTGAGGTGGCCTTTTCGATTCGGGCGCGGGCCAGGATGAACTCGCCAACCATGTTGACGAGCTGGTCGAGAGTTTCAATCTTGACGCGGACAGTGGTTCCCAATGCCCGCTTGTGCGATACAGACCGGGCTTCCACCATATTGACGGCCGGTTCGGCGGGTTTCAGTGCCTGTACCTCGACCTGTACAACATCGGTGATCGCCCGCAGCTGTTTTTCGAGTTTCTCAGGATCACTGACGGTGAGAACCGCTTCTATGAGATTGTCGAATTTTCCGGCCCTGATCTCATCCATGGTGTGGTTGAGCGATGCGACGGGGCCCGATTCCTGGAGTTTTTTGCAGACAAGGAATCCCCGGACTCCGAGTGTCTGGCACTTGTCATCAATCCTTACGCGGACCCGGTATGACAGTCCTTCCGCCTGCCGGGGTTCGGGTGCGGCGACAACGCCCGCTGACGCGGCATGGGCGACCGGCAACGGACCACCGCGGACTGATCCCGCCCGTTCACGAATCCGGCCAACCAGGGCGTCGGCCGGCGGCAGCGGGTTGTCTGACTCCCGGGCAGAGATCATGGATCGGAGCTGGTCGATGGTCTCCAGGACCAGATCTACTGATTCCGGTTCAGGACGCATCTTGTCCCGGTCATAGCGGCTGAAAAGGTCTTCAATGGCATGGGCAAGCGATGCGACTTCGCCAAAGTCCATGGAGGCCGCCATGCCTTTGATCGAATGAGACAAACGGAAAAGTGACTGGACGGTTTCGGAAACGTCCTCTTTTTCCAGATCCACTGCCAGGGTGGACATCTGTGAAAGCTGGTCAGTCGCCTCGTTCACGAACAGGGCGCGGTATTTGCCCATGTCCATGGCGACCGGTCCTCTACTTTCAGTCCAGGCCGAATAAGGATCCGGCACCCCGGGAGTTGGGGCAGATCGTCTGGCGCCCTAGAGCGCAGCGACCTTACGGACCACCTCGACGACTTTTTCCGGTGTAAACGGCTTGACTATGAAATCGCTGGCACCGGCCTCAATGGCTTCCATTACGAGCGATTCCTGACCCAGCGCAGAGCACATGATGATTTTTGCCGCGCTGTCGATCTGGCAGATTTCCTTGACGGCCTCAATACCGCTTTTCATTGGCATCACAATATCCATCGTGACGATTTCCGGCTTGAGCTCATTGTACCGCTGCACGGCCTCGACACCGTTGGCAGCCTCGCCTACGACTTCGAACTCGTCGCTGGAGAAAATATCGCGGATCATATTCCGCATGAATACCGCGTCATCCGCGATCAGTATCCGTATCGCCATACCTGACCCCTAACTTGATGCCTTCCAGTATAGGACTGCCTGTTTCAAGCTAAAACAGGCAGTCCATCCTGTGCAACAGGCCCTGTGGATCGATCCGGTTCACTACCGTCCCCCGATCCTGCCACAGGGCATCGACAAGGCCGTCCTGGGCCTCCTCAGGGCGATTCCATCCGTCACCAATTTCGACAATGGATTCAACCCCATCGACCCGGAGTGCGACCGAATATTCTTCGGATCGCATGACAAGCCACACCGGAAACCCCTTGCTCTCGCCCTCCAGGTCCGGCGTTCCTGACTGGCTGCCCCCCAAAAGAGGAAGGCTATCAAAGACGGCAATCAGACGTCCATAGTATGAAAACACGCCCAGGCAGGGCCCCGGCGCGCTCGGTACCGGCTCCAGTTCGTGTTCTCTTTCTTCGACCACTTGCAGGACGCGCGCCAGTTCTATGGCGTACCGTTCCGCCCCACAACGGAAAATCACATACTGGGACGGTGCCGTGCCCATGCCTGTTAACCGATCAATACCTCATCATCCGTCGGGCTAAGTCCCGTGCCGGGCAGCGCCGGCTCGCTGCTTACCTGAAACCGGTTTGCCAGCATTTTCAGCGTTTCGGCCATTCTGGACAGATCCTGCGCCGATTTGGCCATCTGCTGCATTGACGACGTTTGCTCCTGTGTGGATGCCGATATTTCCATCGTGGCTGCTGCGACGTTTTCGGCAACCTTCTGGATATCCTCGATGGCCTTGAGCATTCGCTGTGACTGATCCGTCTGGCCGGTAGCAAAGTCGGAAATCTGCTTGGCAAGACTCTCGGATTCGGCCACCGAGGCAACAATTGCTTCCAGCGAGTTGCCAACCGTGGTGATGTCCACGCGGCCTTTCTCGATCATGGTAATCGAGGTTTGCATCGATTCGAACACGCGCCGGCTCTCGGCATCGATGCCTTCGATCAGATCGGAAATGGCCTCGGCAGATGTGGTCGTGGACTCCGCCAGTTTCCGGATTTCATCCGCCACAACAGCGAACCCGCGGCCATATTCACCGGCACGGGCCGCCTCGATGGTTGCATTGAGTGACAGCAGTGTCGTTTTCTGTGCGATACCGCTGATCACATCGACGATCTTGTTCACCTGCTTGGTCTTGTTGGAGAATTCGACAACGAGTTTGGCCGATGCTTCCACCCGGGCGAAAACATCGGCCATCTTGTCAACCGCCTGCCGGGCAAGTTCGGACGATTCCCGTGCGGTCTTGGCCGCCAGCGTTGCCGATGCCTCGCCATCGCGGGCGCTGCGGTCGGTCATCTTGAGTGCTTCGACCATCTCCCGCATGCTTTTTGTGGTGGTCTCGACCAGTGCTGACTGCGATTCAGTGCCCCTGGAAATATCGGCCATGGTCGATGCGATCTCGGCCGTGGACGAACTCATCTGTTCCGCCGTCGCAGACAGATTGTGTGTCGAGGTGGAAAGACTCCGGGCAGTCCCCTGAATCTGGTTTACCAGTGCCTTGATATTCTCCCGCAGCCGGTCAATCGCTTCAGCGACTTCTGTTATTTCGTCGTCCGGGCGACCGGGGGCTAGGGCGACCGGCTGGTCGAGTTTGCCGGCGGTAACCCGCTTGGATGCGTCAATCAGCCCTTCCATGTCGTCGCTCAGGGGGCGGACTACCCGCCATTGGACGAACAGGGTCGGCACGCCGGCGGCGGCTACAGCGACGAGGACGATTGTGGCGAAGGGAAGTCCGGGGAATAGCTGGACATAGCCCACGACAATGAAGGATGCGAGAAATGCTCCGCCTGCCGAGGCGAGAAGCAGTCTCGTACCCAATGGGATCCGTTTGCGGTTCATGTCGGCGGAATGCTCTTTTCCCGTGGGACCGGGAAGTATTTTGCACGGTTTGGCCGAAAATCTCAAGCATTTCAGGCGGTCATACGGGCTGAGGTAGAATGACGTCAAAGTCAGTGAATCAGGCCGTGACTGGCCCTGTGGTATCATTAAAGGCTAACCTTGTTACAAGATCGATGAGTTTCCCTGATTCGCCCGCCGGGGCTCACGCCACTGCGATGCGCCCGGAGTTTGTGGTTCGGACATTCCGTGCCTATCTGGTGATTGCGGGTCTGACTTTCACCATCATCCTGCTTCTAGGGGCACCGGTATTTCTCGAAAAAACCCCCTCCGGGGCTGGTTGGCTTCTTGTCTTGGTAACCCTTGTTTACGTGCCGATCCAGAGCCGGCTTTATATCTGGTGTGGCCGGTATGCCCGTGGCCGTCCACTGGAAGAAAAATTTCATCGGACAGTTTTTTCGGTTTTGCTTCGGGATTCCCTGTTCCTGTGTCTGCTGGTCTGGTCAGCCGGAACATGGACGGCATTTGTTTCCATGTTTGTGCTGGTCCCGATCCTCATGGGCATTCTGCTGCTCGATCGTTACCGGATCCGCCTGCTGGCAATCGCTGATGCGGTTCTGCTGACAGGTATCATCCTGCTGGAAACCTTTGAAATAATTCCCCATGTCGAATGGTCCCTTGAGTTTGTCAATTTGCAGACGTCGCGATGGCATGCGCTTCCCGTCATTGCCTCTTATGTGTGCTGCATTTTTGTGGTGTATTCCGTGGGCCTGGCAGTGCTGGAAGAACTGGCACGAAAACGGGACGAACTGGAAGTAGCTGCCAGCCGGGATTCGCTTACTGGCCTGTATAACCGCCGGGTTTTTGAGCTGAGTGCGATGAGGGAGCTGGAGCGCGCCGCCCGCACCGGCACGGCCGTAACGTTCGCCCTCGTGGATATCGATTTTTTCAAGCGGGTGAACGATTCCAGGGGGCACGCCGCCGGTGATCTGGTGCTGAAAACCGTCGGCGGTGTTTTCGACCGGTCCTTGCGCCGGGGCATGGATTTCGCGTTCAGGTTCGGCGGGGACGAATTCGTGCTGCTGCTGACCGATACTGGCGGAGACGGTGCCCGGACCATCCTCCTCCGTATTCTTGATCAAGTGCGTGATACCCGGTTTGTGGATGGAGCGGGGACGTTCAGCGTGACGCTCAGTCTGGGAGCCTTTTCTGTCTGGGCTGCCGCGAACCCGGCTGATCTGGACTATTGCCTGGAGCGAGCCGACCAGTGTTTGTACCGGGCGAAGCGTTCGGGACGGGATCAGCTCGTAATAGAGGAAGAGCGGCGGCATCAGCCGGCGGAAGCCGACAAGGCAACCGGGATATGAACGCTTTTCTCCAAGGTATCGGCAAAACGGTCGAGATCCAGTGGTTTCGGCAGAAACCATGTTTTGGATGCCGCCAGCACCGAACGCAGGTGTTCTGCCTCAGCATAGCCTGAAATGAACAGTACCGGTAATCCGGGCTGCATGGCACGCAGTTCGTGGAAGGTTTCGATGCCCGATTTCTCCGGCATCACCATGTCGAGAACTGCGACATCTACCGGCTTGTCCAGACGTTCCATCCAGCGGAGGGCATCAACGCCGCTGGAAAACGGCATGACGGTATGGCCCCGGCGCTCAAGCAGTTTGGCGACCAGCACAAGATTCGACTCTTCGTCATCAACGACCATTACCCGTAGCCGCCGGACAGGCGCAGCTGATGCGGATGCGGTTCCTGGCGTTTGTTTGGGATGAGGCATTCCGTCGGCGGCAGGCAGGGTCAGAACAAATGCGGCGCCTCCGAGTGTGGAACTCCCGGGTTCCAGTGAGCCTCCATGCTCGGTGACGATCTTGCGGGCCATGGCCAGTCCCAGTCCGGTTCCGGAACCGCGCGGTTTGGTGGTGTAAAAGGGGAGGAAAATCTTTTCATGCAGCTCAGGGGGGATACCGGTGCCGTTATCCTCAACCGCAATAATCACCTGCCGTCCATCCCTGGATTCGTCGACGCTCATCAGGATCCGCCCATCCCTGGAGCCAATGGCATCCCGCGCATTCAGGCACAGGTTCAGAATCACGGTGGAAAGCAGGTTTTCATCTCCGAGAATCTGGCGGCGGGTGCGGATATCGATGTCTATGAGTATCCGCCCGCCCATGCTGGCCCGGGCGATCTGCCGGGTATGTTCCAGAAGCTCGGCAGGGTTAACCATCCCTTTCTGAAAAAGCTGGGGACGGCTCAGATTGAGCAGATTGCTGGTGAGGGCTGTTCCCCGGCGTGCAGCCTTGATGATGGCGTCCAGATTTTCGGCGGGCTCTGTGCCGTCCGCTGCATTCAAACGCTCCAGCTGGGCAAATCCGTTGATGGCATTGAACAGGTTGTTGAAGTCGTGGGCGATACCGCTCGCCAGTGCCGCGACCGCCTCATAACGCTGGGCCCGGCTCAGGCGCTCCTCGGCGATACGCGCATTGGTTACATCGCGGGCGGTTCCACGGAACCCCACGAACCGTCCATCGCTATCCAAAATGGGCGTGACTGTTGTTGAAATCCAGTGGAGTGTAAGGTCGCGCGCGACGACGCTATAGTCGAGCACCCCGCCTTTCTCTGGGTTGCCTCCGTTGAGCCATGCGTCAACACGTGTCAGATCGTCGGCGCTGCAGATCGACCTGAAATTCCGTCCGGTCAGTTCATCTGGCCCATAACCGAGCAGGGCACGGGCGCTTTCGCTGACAAAGGTATAGTTCTGGTCACGGCCGCATTCCCAGATGATGTCCGAGATGCCGTGGATCAGTTCATCGTATTTTCGGGAAACCTGAACCTCGGTTTCCAGTGTGCGCTGGAGGGCACGGAAAGTGACCCATCCTACGAAGTTGCCAATGATCAGGGCGCCAGCCACCGAGCCGACCGCCCCGAAATTGACCACAGCGAGACTTACATACTCGTGAAAAACCGGCTGTGAGTGGATCGGGGCGTAAGGAATAAGGTGCCGGCTTTCGAGAAAAACGATGACCGCATAGGCGAATCCCAGAAATACCGACAGTCCGGTTCCAAACCGGGGGCCGGCCGTGGTCATATAGTAGACGGCAAGTACCAGGATCAGGACCACCCAACTCGTGGTCTGTGAGCCGGAAATGTATACGGTTGCCAGAACCAGTACGGAATCGATGGCTGCCTGGACATATTCAAGCCAGTTATCGACTCGAGGGGATAGCGGGACTTTCCGGAATGTCCGGACAGCGAAGCACAGGAAATAATAGATTGAGGCCATGCCCGCCATGACATAACCGGCAAGCACGGGACTATAGGCGAGGCCGAGCCCTGCGGCCGGTTGCCGCCAAGTCAGCCAGGAACCACCTAGGATAACGGCTATGAAAAATACCCGGGCGAGGGGTCCGAAGATCCCGACTCCGGTCAGTTCACGGACCTGAACGGGTTCTATCGAGCGGATGGAAGGGCTGCCTGATAGCATTGCAGTAATACGGTCTGTACGTTTCCAGTGTGGCACGAACGCGGAAGCAGGGCTATTGGGTGACAATGGGGAGTAACGGCATTCATGCGGGCAGTTGTGCAGCGTGTCAGCAGGGCATGTGTCTGTGTGGATGGCGAAATGGCAGGGGAGATTGGCCCTGGGCTGTGTGTCCTGATCGGGATTTCGACAAAGGATAAAGAAGCGGATGCCCTATGGATGAGCGAGAAGCTGCTGAACCTGCGGATACTGAATGATCTGCAGGATAAGCCGAATTTGAGTATTCGCGAGACGGGCGGTGCCATACTGCTGATTTCCCAGTTCACGTTGCTGGGAGACGCCCGTACGGGTCGTCGGCCGTCCTATACAGAGGCCGCAAAGCCGGAGCATGCCCGGCCGCTGTTTGACCGGCTGGCGGAGCTATGCCGCGAAGGCGGCACCGTTTGCGCCACAGGCCGTTTTGGGGCCCATATGCAGGTGGAACTGGTGAATGACGGACCATTCACGATTCTTCTTGATTCAGCCAAACTGTTCTGAGGGAATGGATGGTTCCCTGCGATGCGTGCATGAAGAGTGGTGAGACAAAAGAGGCGCGTTCAGGATGGGAAAACCCTCCGATCCGTATAGATCGCGAGGGCCGGTTCTGGAGCGAGGGTGAAGAAATCGTCCATGAGCGGATGCTGGATTTTCTTCGTCGTCATCTGCGCCCCGTGCAGGGTGGGGCGGGATGGGAGATTTATGTTTCCGAGTGGGAACGCAAGCCGGTTCAAATCGAGGATGTTCCATATCAGGTGGTTTCCTGCCGCGATGTCGGCGGCACGCCAGGTGGCATGCCGGAGCGGATTCTCATCAGGACATATGATGGGGCTGAAGAGTTCCTTGTTCCCGAAACGCTCCATTACCGGGGGAATGTTCCTTATTGTCTGGTAAAGAATGGAGCCGCTGGCGCCCGGTTCAGCCGCCAAGCGGCCCAATCCCTGTCACATCTCATGGTGGAACTGCCTGATGGACGGATCGTTCTGCGGTTAGGCAGTGGCGAATATGAATTGGGAAGAATGGAGTGACGGATCAGGGCGTAAGGCCTTCGCGCTCGATGATCCGGTTTGCATTCTCGGGGTTCAGGGCGAGTTTAATTAGTGCGCCGGCCAGTTCCACGTTGGTAATTGACCGGTAACGGTCCCGGAGTTTGCCTGCCCCGACCAGTGCGGCAGCCGAAAGTACCGTGTCGAACAGAGCCGAACCGGCCTTTTCCAGCGGCCGCGAATCATCGCGCCCCTGACCGGTAATAAAAGCAGGCCGGGCAATGATATAAGGGAGTCCGCTTTCACGGATTGCCTTTTCGGCCTTCCAGCGGGCTTTCATGTAGGCGGTGGGGTTACGCTCCGAGACGCCGGATGCCGACAGGTATATGAAGCGGGGACTGGCACCCGACCGGACGGCTGCATCAAGAAGCATTTTTGTCAGCCCGTAATCCACGGCCTCATAGCTGGCGGCTTCTTTCGATGTTTCGGCCATGCGTCTGCGGGTGGTCCCGATCAGCGCAAAAATTATTGAAGGCTTGAGCGAGGCAAGTGTGGCTGCCAGTGCGACTGTATCCCATGGAGTTGTGTCCGTGGATGCACCCAGGCCTTCGAATCTCTCCCGCCAGCCATCCAGGCGGGACGAATCGGGTCTCACATGGGCGATGGTGCGGATACCGCGCGGCACTAGCTGGCTTACCACCTCGCGGCCGGTAAAGCCGGTGGCACCAGCAACGAAAGCGGAGGATATATTCACAACCGGCTCCTTTGGCGAACAAGGATTACTCATCCCGGCCCAGCCGGGAATGCAGCCGTTCCGGTTGCTGCTACAGCAGCCGCTTGAGCCACTTGGTCTTGGTTTCGGTGTACGGCGGATAAAGGATCGGTGCGTCAAAGGCGAAGGGCTTTTTCAGTACCGATTTCCTGTGCGAGAACGTATCGAACGACTGCTTGCCGTGGTATGAGCCCATGCCACTGGGCCCCACGCCGCCAAACGGCAGGTCGGGGACCGACAGATGCACGACGGCGTGGTTGATCGCCGCGCCGCCGGAACTGGTCCGGCTGATAACGCGCTTCTGGACTTCATCATTTGAGGAGAAGACGTAGAGTGCCAGCGGCTTTGGCCTCTTGTTTACGAATTCGATCGCAGCGTCCATGTTCGGTACCTTGAGCACCGGCAGGATGGGCCCGAAGATTTCGTCCTGCATCACCGGAGAATCCTCACGTACGTTTCGCAGGATGGTCGGGGCAATATAGCACTGGGATTCATCGCCGGTTCCGCCTGTCACAGTATCACCGCTTCCCATCAGCTTCATCAGCCGCTGGTGGTGACGCTGGTTCACGATGCGGGCATAGTCCTTGCTCTGCTTCGGATCGTCGCCGTAAAACTGGCGGACGGTCTCCCGAAGCTTGTCGACGAGCCGGTTTTCGATTGACTCATGGGCGAGGATGTAGTCGGGGGCGACGCAGGTCTGGCCAGCGTTGAAAAATTTGCCCCAGGCGATGCGGCGGGCTGCCACATCGAGGTCAGCATCCTTGTCCACGAGCGTCGGGCTCTTGCCGCCCAGTTCCAGCGTCACCGGCGTCAGATGCCTGGCGGCGGCTTCCATGACAATCCGGCCGACTGTGCCGTTGCCGGTATAGAAAATGTAATCGAACTGTTCCTTGAGCAGGGCGGTGGTTTCATCCACGGCTCCCTCGACCACGGCCACGCAGTCGGGATCCAGGTACTGGGGGATCAGCTTGGCGAGCACGGCGGAGGTGTTGGGTGTCACTTCTGAAGGCTTCACGACAGCACAGTTGCCGGCGGCGATGGCTCCCATGAGTGGCGACATGGTGAGCTGGAACGGGTAGTTCCACGGGGCGATGACCAGAATGACACCGAGAGGCTCGCGAACGATCTGGCTCTGTCCCGGCTGGACGGGAAGAGGTGTCGAGACTTTTTCCGGCTTGACCCACTGGGGGAGCTTTTTCCGGAACAGGGCGATCTCCTGCGTCATAAATGAGACTTCAGCCATGATTGCTTCGAGGGGAGGCTTGCCCACATCCTTGTGAAGGGCGTCGACGATTTCATCACTATTGGCCTTGATCATGGCGGCGGCGGCCTTGAGCTGCCGCAGGCGCCATTCCAGAGGGCGTGTCCGTCCGCTTTCAAATGTGGTCCGGAGTTTCCTGACGATCCCCGGGATTTGCTGGGTGCTCATTTCGGTTTTCCTTCCTCTTTCGCTGAGGGGCCCTGCTTTTAGAGGCCGCCAAGCGGTTCCATCCGGCTTCATGCTATACCGTGATCCACCAAACCCCAAGTGGGGCCTCTGTCTCCGGGTTGCTCTTTGTTCTAGGATAGGCCGCTTTCGGAAAACGGGTGGGGCTGGTCCCGGAACAGGGATAGCGGAGCTTATTTTGAAGAACCCAAACGCAATCAGCCGGTCTTCCTCGTTCGGCAAGGCGGTAATGGCTGCCCTGCTGATTCCCAGCCTGACTGCCGCAATGACTGCTCAGGCGGCTCAAAAAGAAGACATCA
Source organism: Deltaproteobacteria bacterium (assembly GCA_026129095.1). Classification (NCBI taxonomy): domain Bacteria; kingdom Pseudomonadati; phylum Myxococcota; class Myxococcia; species Deltaproteobacteria bacterium. The sequence goes on along the minus strand of JAHCIT010000001.1, from coordinate 307,077 downwards.
CCCAGTTTTCCCTCGAAGACCTGCTGAAGGCCGAGACGACTGTGGCTTCCGAAAAGCCCATGACCCGGCGCGAAACCCCCGGTGTCGTCACCCTGATTACCCGCGAGGAGATCCAGAGATCAGGAGCCCGGGATCTGGAAGAGATACTCCTGATGGTACCGGGATTTTATTTCGGGGTGGACGTTCACAGTGTCATCGGCGCCGGATTCCGCGGCAACTGGGGCCATGAAGGCAAGATTCTGGTTCTCGTGGATGGTCAGGAAATGAATGAGGGTTCCTACACCACGACCCAGTTCGGCCAGCATTTCCCGGCGGATGTGATTGAAAAGGTGGAGATAATCCGGGGGCCTGGATCGGCCTTGTATGGTGGTGCCGCTGAGCTGGCTGTTATCAACGTCACAACCCGTATCGGAGCAGACTTTGACGGCAGCTTCGTGTCGGCGAACGTGGGGGCTACGGCAGATGCCCTGGCGCGCCACAACTACACCGGAATTATTGGCGGCAAGCCGACCGATGACAGCTACGTGGGAGCGTCATTCCATCTGGGTCGTGGCGTCCATTCTGACCGCAACTATACCGATTTTTATGGAACGACCGTGAACATGGAGGACGCCTCATTTCTTAACCCTGTCAATGTGAACCTGAAGGGGGAGTACAAGGGCTTCCGGCTGCGTTTCATGCTGGATCACTACAGCACCCGGCATCAGGACAGTTTCGATGCGGTTCTGCCAGCACCAATTCATAACGATTTCCATTCATATTTTACGGATGTTTCCTATGCATGGAAGCCTGCTGATTCAGTGACGATCACGCCGCTGTTCAATTACCGGCGCCAGCATCCGTGGAATTCCCCTGACGGAGACCCGGCCACCGCGGAATATTACGAGCGGACCGTAGACCGGTACCAGGGGAGTCTGAAAGGTGCCTGGCAGGCAACCGATGAACTGCACCTGACAGCCGGGACCATGCTTGAGTTTACCCACGCGACAGAAGACAGCCGTTACCAGTCGACATTTCCGGCCTCTTTTGTGAATGGGCGCCGGTCGATCACCTACCGGAATGTTGCCGTCTACGGACAGGGGTTGTTCCGGCATGAAATTGCCAATGTGACGGCAGGGCTGCGGTTCGAAAATCACGAACAATACGGTTCGTCGTTTGCTCCGCGTGTGGCGATTACCAGGGCGTTTGGGCCATTTTACCTCAAAGGACTTTACAGCCGCGCTTTCCGGTCTCCGAGTCTGGAGAACATTGAGCTGAGCCCGGCGATTCAGCAGGAAAAGACCAATGTTTTCGAAGCTGAGGGCGGCGTCGAGATCGGCAGCTATGGCCTGTTTTCGGTCAACTTCTTCGATATCACCATCGAAAAGCCCATCGTATACAACTTCGACCCGGTTACCAGCACGGAAAGTTACCAGAACTTCAACAAGACGGGATCACGCGGCGTGGAATCGGAGCTTTCACTCCGTCATGACCGGGTGTACGCCAGTGCTACCTATTCTTTCTATCACACTGCCGGGAAGAACCGTGTGCCTGCCTACCAGATTCCGGGCCGTAGCGACATGCTGCTTGCTTTTCCCGGCCACAAGATCACCTTCAACGGCGGTGTTGTGCCTTTGGAAGGCCTGTCGATCAATCCATCATTGGTATTCATGAGTGCCCGCTATGGCTATGGCGCGGTGACAGGTGGCGGCACCCAGCTCATACGCAAGTATGATCCAGTGACGCTTCTCAATCTTTTCGTCCGGTACGATGGGTTGTTTATTCCACCCCTTTCCGTTGGAGCCGGCATCCGGAACCTGCTCAACGAAAACGCCGTCTACATACAGCCATACGACGGCTACCATCCACCACTTCCGGGGCAATCACGGGAGTTCATCTTCCACCTGTCACTTCAGATGGATGGATGGCGCAGGACGGGTGAGTCTGGATAAGCCATCGGCTAGCGGATCACTTCGGCAAGCCGGAGTAGTTCCATGCTGAAGTCCGCGTCTTCAGCCTTGGCTGCGGGCAAGTTGACGACGATGACCGGTTTGGTCTCCTTGGCTACAAGCCCGACACTGACGCCCGCTGTAACGAGATTTCTTTCGCCGGTAAAGGTGAGTGCGCCCTGTTTGCGTGTAATCTGGACGATGGCTGGCGCTTGCTTCTCCAGGCCGGCGCAGACGAACAGAACCTTGGAGCCGGATGATTCCAGCAGACTGCCCAGTCCTGACGGCTCCTGATACACATGCCGGGTAATTTCGACCGGTAGTCCAGACACCGTGGTTTCAGCCGCTGCGGACTGGAGCGCGGAACGAACAGACTCGCAAACCGTTGTGTCGCTGCCGGAGGGAAATAGCACTGTTACGAGGATTCGTCTCGGAGACTTCACTTTGAGCCTGGCATCATACGCCAGCGTCCGGAGAAGCAGCAGGGATAAGCGTGGCGGGGAAAGATCATCTTTCTCGTCGGCCTGGCTTATTGCCGGAGGTACCAGTGAACTGACCAGCATCAAGGCGGTGGCCATAATGTACAGGCATCGCTTGATGACAGGCTCCCCTTGGAAGAAGGTTGGTGCGAGTATGATTAGGAAGCCAGGATTTCGCAAGACATTGAAAGCAATAAAACCGGCTCTCACGGCATATTCGCTGCGTTTAAACGATTTTTGCGTGACGGAAATCACCCTCCAAAAGTTGATGTGCGGTTTGCCTCGTTCCACCGGAGTGGCGTGCTATATAGGAACGGAAGAAGAGGCGATGGATGGATAATAGTGACAATCCGCTTCTGGACATGCAGTTCAAGGTGCCGTTCGACCGGATTAACGCCTCCCACGTGGAGGCTGCGGCCGGGCAGCGTTTGGTTGAGTCCAAAGCTCGCCTGAATAGTTTGGCCGGATCCGCGGGGCCACGAACTTACGCCAATACGATGCAGGCACTGGAGGAAATTACCCGCGGGCTTGATTACGCGATGGCAGTCGCCGGGCATATGGAGTCTGTGGCGACAACTCCGGACCTCAGAACTGCCTGGAACAATGTTCAGGAACCGGTCAGCGAGCTTCATTCCAGCATCCTGTTCTCCGGGGGCATCTGGAATGCGCTAAATGAATATGCCGGAACGGCAGATGCCCGGGAGCTTGATCCGGTGCGCGCCAGATTTCTCAGGAAAACCGTCGACGAGTTCAGGCGTCACGGTGCAGCATTGCTGACGGAGCAGAAGAAACGGCTGTCGGAGATCGCGATGGAGCTCGCCACGCTCACGACGAAATTCAGCCAGAATGTTCTGGACGCGACCAACGCATTTGAGATGCTGATTGAGGACGAAGATAAGCTTGCTGGGCTTCCCGAGAGCGCGGTCCGGGCTGCCCGTGCCGACGCTGAGGCCAAGGGCAAGAAGGGCTGGCGATTTACGCTTCAGGCCCCCAGCCTGACGGCGGTGCTGACGTATCTGGACGATGAGAAAATACGGGAGCAGGTTTACTGGGCAGCGATGACGCGCGCGACCTCCGGTGACATGGATAACCGCCCGCTTATTGCCCGTATCCTTGCGCTTCGTTCCGAAGAGGCCCGGCTGCTCAGTTATGCAAATTTTGCCGATTATGTACTGGAAGACCGTATGGCTGGCACCGGAGAGAGAGCCATCCTGTTTGTTGAAGATCTTCGCCGAAAGACAGAAGACAGGTTCCGGAAAGAAAACGAGGAGCTTCGCAATTTCCGGCAGGAAATGCTGGGCAAGGGAGCCGGAGATCTCAAGCCTTGGGACGTAGGTTACTGGGCCGAGAAGCAGCGCAAGGTGCTGTACGATTTCGACGAGGAGGCACTCAGGCCCTATTTCCCGTTTCCCAGGGTCCTTGCCGGGATGTTTGAAATAGCCCGGCGCCTCTACGGTATCCGGATCACGGAGACTGACACAATGCCGGTTTGGCATCCATCGGTGCGGACATTCGCCGTTCATGACAGCGACGGCTCCCATCTGGGTTCCTTTTATGCCGACTTTTTTCCCCGCGAGACCAAGCGTGGCGGTGCGTGGATGGATGCCCTCATTACCGGGGAACCTGGGCTGGCCGGATTCAAGCCGCATCTGGGCCTGATCTGCGGCAATCTCACGCCACCCATGGATGGCCGTCCTGCGCTTTTGACCCATACGGAAGTGGAGACGATCTTCCACGAATTCGGACATTTGCTGCATCACCTGTTGAGCCGTGTGCCGGTGCGAAGTCTGGCAGGAACCCATGTGGCCTGGGATTTCGTCGAACTGCCATCGCAGATCATGGAAAACTGGTGCTGGGAGCGCGAAGCGCTCGACCTGTTTGCCCGTCACTGGAGCACGAACGAAACGATACCGGAGGAGCTATTCCGTAAACTGACTCGTGCGCGGAATTTCAGGAGCGCGGCGGCGATGATGAGGCAGCTCGGATTTGCATGGACTGACCTGGCGCTACATGTGAAATATGATCCAGAGCATGACGGGGATGTAGTGGAGTTTGCGCGAAAGCAGCTTGCACCCTTCTCGGCGTCCGATCTCCCTCCCGGCTATGCGATGATTGCTTCCTTCACGCATCTTTTTTCATCTCCAGTAGCCTATGCGGCGGGGTACTATTCGTACAAATGGGCCGAGGTACTGGACGCAGATGCTTTCAGCCGGTTCCGACGGGAAGGAATATTCAATCCTGAAACGGGCCGGGAATTCCGCCGGCATGTGCTCTCCCGCGGCGATTCAGATGATCCGATGGAGTTGTACAAGAGGTTTATGGGGCGCGAACCGGATCCTTCTGCGCTTCTGAACCGGTCGGGTCTGCTGTAGACGGGGATTCTTGGCGAAATGACAGAACATCCCGCGCTACAGCGCCCCACCCCTGGAAGTTTCTGGCTGCTGGCACCATTTACCCTATTGCCGGTGGTATTTGGCGGCGAACTGGAAAATCCCGTGGCTCTCGGCCGTGCGGCAGTCGCCGGAATCGTGTTCACGATGGCGGGTTACGGGCTGAACCGGTATGAAAAGCTGTCGGAAACCGAACCGGACGCGCCCGGAAGGACAGGCGCGGTAATTCTCGTTGTTGTTCTGGTGAACATTGCTGTGGCGATGGGCATATTCCTGTCAAGGCCGTTGTTTGTTCTGCTGCTCCTGTACGGCGTGTCGCGCGTGGGCTGGCTCTATGCGAGGCGAGAGCACTCTGGCTGGCTTGGGCGTCTGGAACAGCAAAAGGCCAGCGCAATCGGGTTGGGCTATCTCTCTTGGACGACCGTGCTGATGCTGCTTGGCGGCGGGACAATAAGGTTTCTGGCTGGAGCCGTTGCGGCCGGCGTTTCACCGGTCCACTGGATCGCGCTTCCCATGGCGGTCATTGCCTTGGCGTTTGTTGTTGTTCGCGAGACCGACACTGCCGTAGACAGCATCACCAAGGCGCCAGCTCGTGCGGCAACGCTGGATGAAGAGTGAGCCTCATCCCTTCCTGAGTTCAACGGCCAGGTTATCCAGCCTGATTTCCCGTTCGGTTCCGTCTGACATCAGCTTGAGGCGAGTCTTGCCGGATTCCAGCTCGCTGTCGCCAAGAACGGCCACATACTTTGCTTTCAGGCGATCGGCATATCGCATCTGGCTTTTCAGGCTTTTCGCCCCATAATCGATTCCGGCCGGGATTCCCTCGCGGCAGAGAGCAAGTGCGAGCCGTTGTGTTTCATGGCGGGCTTTCTCACCAACAGAAACCAGGAATACAGCCGGCCCCGGCTCATCAGCCGTAAATCCCGCTGTTCTGGCCAGGTCGACCAGACGTTCTATACCGGCAGCAAATCCCATGCCTGGAGTGGGCGGACCACCCAATTCTTCCACCAGACCGTCGTATCTTCCTCCGGCTGCGACAGTCCCCTGGGCACCCAGCTCCTGGGAAACAAACTCAAATACGGTATGGCAGTAGTAGTCGAGCCCGCGGACAATACGGGGGTTAATGATATGGCGGACCCCGGCGCTGGCGAGTCCGTGCTTTACCGTTTCGAAATGGCGGCGCGAAGGATCATTCAGGAAATCGAGTCCTGATGGCGCACCGCCGGTTTTGTCCATATCGACCTTGCAGTCGAGAATCCGGAGCGGGTTGGTGTCGATCCGTCGCTGGCAATCGGCGCAGAAACCACCGATGAGGGGCCGGAAATGGTTCTGAATGGCCGCCCGGAATGCGATTCGTGATTCCATGTCACCGAGAGTGCTGATTTCCAGCGAGACTTTCTTCCGGATTCCAAGCCGCTCCAGCAGCGTATCAACCAGGGCAATGATCGTAACGTCAATGGCTGGCTCGGCACCGCCCAGGATTTCCGCACCTACCTGATGAAACTGCCGGAACCGGCCACGTTGTGGCCGTTCATGCCTGTACATCGGACCCAGATACCAGAGTTTGGAAATGCGGTCTTCAGTGTGCAGCTTGTGCTCGATATAGGCCCGGACAACGCCGGCCGTTCCTTCCGGACGCAGGGTCAGGGATTCACCGCTCCGGTCGCTGAAGGTATACATTTCCTTTTCAACGATATCGGTTGCTTCGCCCACGCTACGGGAGAAAAGCCTGGTCGGCTCAAGGATGTTGGTCCGGATCTCACGAAAGCCGAAGCTGGAAAGCACCTCGTGTGAAATGGCTTCCACCCGCTGCCACAGGGGCGCGTCGGCAGGGAGAACATCATTCATTCCCTTGACCGAGCGAACGGGTTCGTTGGAATGGGACATTGGATACGATTCCTTCGCGGAACAGTTGTTAACCGCCGGATGGGGCAAGATCAAAAGCGGTCAGAAGAGCGTGTTCTGCGGTCCGGCAGGTTTTAGGCCCAGATGCCGGTAGGCCCGTTCCAGCGCGACACGTCCGCGGGAAGTTCGTTCGATAAACCCTTCTTTCAGAAGAAACGGCTCCACGGAAGCTTCCAGCGTCTCGACTTCTTCGGAGAGTGTCGCGGCCATGGTTTCCACGCCGCGAGGGCCGCCCTGAAACCGGGTGATGAGAAACTCCAGATAGCGGCGATCCAGGGGGTCGAGTCCCATTTCATCAATATCAAGACGCTTGAGCGCCTGGTCGGCGAGTGCCCTGTCCACGATGCCCCCGTTCTGGGCGTCGGCGAAATCCCTGACGCGCCGCAGGAGTCGCAGGGCAACCCGGGGGGTTCCACGGGAACGTCGTGCGATCTCGGTGGCACCGTTCCGGTCGATTCTGGTTTTATAGATTCCGGCTCCGCGCTCAATGATCTGCTGGATCTCTTCCACAGCATAGAATTCCAGCCGCATCTGGATCCCGAACCGGTCCCGCAGCGGTGCCGACATGGCGCCAAAACGTGTCGTTGCCCCCACGAGTGTAAAACGCGGGAGATCCAGTTTTACGCTCCGTGCGCCCGGCCCCTCGCCGATCATGATGTCGAAGGAAAAATCCTCCATCGCCGGGTAAAGGGCCTCCTCGATTGGACGGCTCAGGCGGTGGATTTCGTCAATGAACAGTACATCTCCCGGTTCAAGCCCGGTCAGGAGACCAGCCAGTTCTCCCTTGTGCTGGATGGCCGGGCCTGATGTCTGCTTGAGCTGGGAACCCATCTCAGTGGCGATCAGCCGGGCGAGGGTCGTCTTTCCCAGTCCCGGGGGGCCATAGAACAGCACATGGTCGAGCGGTTCCCCCCGGTTCCTTGCCGCTTGAAGATAGACCCGGAGGTTGGAAACCAGTTCCGTCTGGCCAACATAATCTCCCAGTGATTTCGGACGCGGATCGTCTCCGACGGGCAATCCGATATTCCCGGTGATCTCTTCCGGATCCTGCTTCCCGCCCGAGACGAGACGTTTCATGTTCCGTTTGTCATTCCCGGCCATAGGTCACAAGCAGTTTTTCCTTCATGCGGACTTTTCTCGCGCAGGGCGGAGTTGCGCCAGCGCTTCCTTCACGGCCGCTTCGGTAGTGGCACCATCGCCGAGTTTGGAGATTGCCGCCTGCACTGCACGGGCAGCCTCCGCCTCACGGTAGCCAAGGTTTACAAGTGCCGATATGGCGTCCGTTCCGGGGCCATGCCGGGCTTTCTGAACCATGCCGGATGCCCGTGCGAGACCTGTCCGGTCGAGAAATGCGCCGACTTTTTCACCAAGATGGTGGCAGATGTCTCCGGCAAGTTTTTTCCCAATTCCCTTGATGGTGGTCAGCCTCGCCACGTCTCCGGCGGCGATCCAGGCGGCCAGCTCACCTGCCGGGGCACCAGATAGCAGAGCCGAGGCTGCCTTGGGCCCTACCTTGTCTACCGTAATGAGCAGCAGAAACAGTTCCCGGTCTACCGGATCGTGGAAGCCAAACAGTTCGATGGCGTCTTCCCTTACTGCCGTATAAATCCATAGCCGGGTTTCACCGCCCGGAGCTGGCAACTCTTCCAGGGTCCGTGCGGAGATGCGAACCCCATAACCAACACCAGCACAGACGATCACGGCCCGGCCGTCATCATGCGCTTCAAGAAGTCTGCCTTCGAGGTAGGAGATCATTGCTTGCTAGCGTTGTACGGCGGACGGGGTAGGGTGGGCAAGGGGAGAGGGCTTCAGGGCGTGGCCCGTTCGGCAATCTGGAGCAGGCTTGGCGGAAGGGTGAGCCCTGTCCGCCGGATAGCATCGGGATTCACAAATATGCGGAGTGGCATGGCCTCGGCCCCCGGCTTCTGGCGGCGGAGCAAGGGGTCTATCAGCCGTTTCCAGTCCCCACTGAATTCGGACGCGATAGCCAGCGCTGCTCCGGAAAGTACTGCTTGGCGGCTTGTGCCAATTACCGGCGTGGAGCCGGCGGTTTTGACAAGCATTTGGTACCGTGCTGCCGAGTCCCACAGGGGGTCGTCACCTACCAGTATGGCCTTCACCGGCCGGTCTCTGAGAATTGCCGCAAGTTCCGGCTCGGACTTTGCTGTTGCTGCAGTGGCATCCAGACCAGCCGCCCGGGTAGCAGTAATGTAAGTTTCGGCCCGGCGGGCATTTTCTGCACCGGGACCGGCAATAAGCACGACGGGCGTTCCCTTGGGGAAAATCGCTCCGACGGCGCGGGCGAGCCGGTCAGGGCCTGTATCCGCCGAGATGCCTGCGAACAGTCCACCCTGCCCCCTTCCTCTAGTGATGACAGCCGGAATTCGTGAGTGCGAAATCGCCCGGACCACTGCCGGCTCGGGCTGACTATCCATTACGAGCAGGGAAACCGGTCCCTGAGCCATTTTCCTGATGGCACCGGTAATGTCTGTCCGCTCAATCCTGACCCCTGCCGCTTCCAGCGCGGAAATTACTTCCTGGGGTACAGTGCTCCCTGCCACAATCGCTATTGGTTCAGTACCGGTGCTATGTCGTACCGTAAGGGGTGTATGGATAGTTTTGAACAGTCCGTTGCCGCCCTGGTCGGGCGGTTCGGTGAGTATATATACGCCAACATAAAATTCGTAGATGCTGCGGTCGAGTTCGGTCCAGTCGTGGATTCGGAACCCGGCTTCAGGGAGTTGTCCAGGGACCGACTCCGGAGCCCGTGTGCCGGTCTTGTTGTCCCAGTAAACGAGTGAGACTTTGACGGGCAGTGTCTTGTCCAGGTCGATTTCCATGTATATCGACTGGTTTCCCCGGCCGAGCAGCATCCAGCCGCCAAGGCCGATATCCCGGCGGTGGTCATCATCCGGACGCTCTCCTCCCCGTATGGTCACGCCCTGCGGGAGCACGTTCGAGGAGAAAGTCGCTCCGGTCATGTCGCGGAAATCGAGGGTGATCTCTGCCTCCACCCTGGAGGTAAAAGTACGGATCAGGCCGGGAACCTGTACACGTACGGGCACGGCGTAGTTATGCTCGTAGAAAATCCATGCGGTCGAAGCGCGAACGAGCGGGATTGGGCCCAGCTTGAAGGTGTTTTCCAGCTCGTAAATTACCCGCACCGGTCCATCAGTCCATGCAGTGATACGGGAGTTCAATGTCTCTTCCGTCTCGCTGAACCGGATCAGTTCGCCCAGTGTCCATGCCGATGGCCGTATTTTCACCCGGTCCAGCAGGTTTGGGCCTAGCTGACCCTTCGAGTCGGCAAGGCGGTACTCCACATGGGAGACGGGATGCCTGGGGTTTACCGCCATGGTCGCATTGCCTGTGGTCACGCGGTAGTTTTTTGGATCGAACTGTATATAGTCACGCGAAGCGTACCTTGGTGGGCCTTCAAACTCCAACAGGTAGACGTAGCCACGTCGCGTGCTATCCAGTGAATCGGTCATCTCGATTTCCAGGCCCCGGCGCACACCGGCTGGCCAGAAGGGTTTCGGAAACTGGGGGCCGGAGTCCTTCAACATGAATACCAGTTCGTCATTGGCATCCAGAAGCCCATCGTCGCTGCCCATCTGCCCGCCGCCCCGGTAGACAAACCGCCCGCTGGCGTCCTTCTCGTCAACCTGGAACGGGATGGGACCAAACCCCTCATCGAGTGATGCGAAGAGGGCAAGCTGGCTGATGCGGGCGCCCTGCAGTGGTGCGAGCTCAGCTCCGGTCAGCACATGGGGCATCAGCTTGCGGTTGCCGGCATCCAGAAATGGTGTTGACGCTGTACCCATCTGGGGAAACACCAGAACAGTGGCAAGGATGGCTGAGAACCGGAGAAATCTGTTTACAGGCATACGCTGGAAGCATCACAAGATACCGAATGATGCATGTCCATACCAAGGAAAAAAGACCTGCGGCCGTGAATGCTCTGACATGGGCGTCACATTGTCCGGATGGTTGCCGCACCCGTCAGGGCGCGGTATGACAGTGCGCTGTGGAACTTGACGGGAAACTGCTGGCCATTACCGGTATAGGCGGGTTTATTGGGCTTCGGACCGCCGAAAGGGCGTTGCAGCGCGGTATGCGGGTCCGGGGACTGGATATGTCGGAGCCGGCAGCGGTGCGGGCACGAAAGGCCGGAGCGGACGTGGTAGTTGGTGATGTGACGAGTCCGTCAGCTGTCCGTGACCTGTGCCGTGGAGCGGATATTGTCCTTCATACGGCGGCTATCGTCCATGAGAGTGGTTCAATGGATGAGTTCCGCAGGGTCAATGTGGGCGGCACTGTCAATGTATGTGAAAACGCGCGTGAGGCGGGTGCGAAGGCGTTTGTCCAGCTTTCCAGCGTGATGGTTTATGGATTTACGTTTCCCCCTTATGTCACGGAGACGGGGCCCCTCAGGGGCGAAAATAATCCTTATTGCCAGACCAAGATCGAAAGCGAAGAGGCCGCACTCCGGTACAATCAGCCGCCACGTTTCGGGGTAATTGTGATTCGGCCGGGAGATGTTTATGGCCCAGGTTCGGTTCCCTGGGTCGTGCGGCCGGCGAAGCTGATGAGAAAGCGGCAGTTTGGACTGCCGGGCGGTGGACAGGGGATCATGAACCACGTCTACGTGGATAATCTCATCGACGCGATATTTCTTGCGCTGGAGCACGAGATGTGGGGAGAGACATTTAACGTGACCGACGGTGCCGACACGACCTTCCGTAGCTATTTCACTCGCCTTGCCAAGGCAGTGGGAGCACCCCGGCCGTACTCTGTTCCATTACCACTTGTGAAAGGGATTGCATGGATAATGCAGAAATCGGCGGTTTTGCTGGGCCGTGAACCGCAGGTGAGTCCCGATGCCATCGCGTTTCTTAACCGGCCGTATCCTTATTCAATTGAAAAGGCCCGGAAGCTGCTCGGCTATGAGCCCCGTGTAACCCTGGATGAGGGTATGGCCCGGACCGCCCTCTGGCTGCAGGAAGCTGGAAGGAATTAGCCGTTATGCCAGTGCTCATTTGCCCAGAATGTGGTGCGGAGAACCCGGCGGACACGCATCGTTGCCAGAAGTGCGGCACCGTGCTTCAGGATCAGGTAAGCCGTCTGCAATGGGCGATGGTTGGAGCCCTGATTGTGGCCATTGCGGGTCTTCTGCTCTGGCGTTCTGGCGTTCTGGAGCATCGGACCGGGAGCACGGCCCCGGCAGCCCCGTTTCCACAGGCCATGCGGCTGGAGACGGCGGGTCCAGTGTCGGCGGAAAGCACTGAAGGCGGAGTCCGGATAGAGTTTCCCTCCGGGCGGTGGCAGATCAATGGGCGGGATTCGGAAGACAAGATTATCAAGAACCCCGCCGCCGAATTTGAATTTATCGATCAGGGCTCCTTTGCTTTCGGACTCTTGATCGTCGAGGAGACGCCGTTGTCGCTGGACGGTTTTACGGACCTGGCCCTTAACCAGTTCAGGGCGCGGTACACGTCATTCCAGCTTTCCGAGGATCGCAAATCTGTCCTCGGCGGACAGCCTGCGCGATATGTCGAGTTTCAGGTCGTATCGTCGCAGGATATTACGTTCCGGTATTTTGTTCATTTCCTTGTCCGGAACGGCAAGGGATACCAGTTTGTCTTTTATACGATTCCATCGCTGGTAGAGGATCTCCAGTCGGACCTAAAGCATGTTTGGAAGAGTGTTACCTTCGCGGGTTAGTTGTATCCGGTTCGGCCAGGCGACCCTTCTGGTCCATGCCCTGCTCATATCTGCTGCCGCGGCCGAGCCCGCCGACTATGCCATCGTGCTGACGAAAACCCAGGTGCGGACCGAAGCCGGCTTCGGGAAGCCCGCGCTTCAGGATCTCCAGTATCTGGACGTGTTCCGGGTCAAGAGTTCCGCGCTTGGTGAAGGCCGTCAGCCCTGGTATGAAATAGTTTTGCGGGAGCACTCGATGCCCCGGACAATTCTGAAGCGTGGCTGGGTGATCCAGTTGCCAGGAGAAGGCGATCCTCTGCTCCGTGAGGAGGCGGCCGTGTTCCGTCATCCCGGCGATCGTGACCCGCCGCAACTGGTCAAGACCCGCTGGCTTTCGCGTACCGGTATTGTCCGTCACGATGGCGCCTGGACTGAAGTGACATGGAATGTCCGGCTGGACCGTGTGGATGCATTGACCGGCTTTGTTCCCGCCAACGATATCCATCTGGAAGTGCGAAGCACGATGGAAAAGATAACGGCAAAACTTGATGTCATCCGGGCGAATCCCCAGTGGACGCCACTGACAGTGGGCTCCATTCTGCGTGGCGATATCCGTGAAGGGTTTTCCCGCGAGGCGGTAATGCTGGCAGTGGGCGAACCGGAAATACGTGCCGAGACGGAAGGCCACAAGGAGCGTTGGCTTTACCGTCGTACGCCGGCGGGGCCACTGGAAGTGCGGTTGTTCAGGGGGTTTGTCGAATCAGTCCGGAAGATCGATGAGCCTTCGTTCCAGACAGCCCCGGCAAGATAGTAAGCTGCTGGTATGGCCATCCGCGAGATTCTCAAGATTGGTAACCCCCTTCTGCGTGAGCGTTCGCGTGAACTCGCAGAGGATGAACTTCAGTCTCCGCAACTGAAAGAACTGATATCGGACATGTTCGAGACCATGCGCGCTGCGCGTGGGGTAGGACTGGCGGCGCCTCAGGTGGGTGAGCTGGTGCGCGTGGTTGTGCTCGATATTAGGCCCAATCCCCGGTACCCCTACATCGAATCGACCGGTGAACTGGTCCTCGTGAACCCGGTTCTGACGCCCACGGGAAACGGACGTGACCTGGACTGGGAAGGATGTCTCTCGATCGATGGTCTTCGTGGCAAGGTGTCCCGCTGGACAGACTTGTCGGCTACCTTTCGGATTCCCGGCGGAGAGAGGTGTCATCTGGAGGTGTCCGGTTTCCTGGCACGTGCCATCCAGCACGAATGTGATCATCTGGACGGGATACTGTGGCTGGACCGGACGGAAGATACCCGGTCAATCACGCAGGTCACCGAATTCGAGAAATACGTGCTTCCGTCGCTGCTGAAGACGCCGGCAGAAGACTGAACTGCTATTTCAACCAATCGTAGAGAAAAGCCGCTCCCAGCATGAAGCGCATCGATTCGTAATCTTCACGCGAGTAGACGAACAGGTATTCGAACCGGAGATCAAGGGCTGCCTTGGGAATGACAAAAGTCCGGATCCCGCCACCAGGGCCAAAGACGAACGCGCCGCCGTTATCTCCCCTGGGGAAAATACGCCCTCCACCCAGGGCAAACTGGACGTAGGGATCGAAACGCGCTTCCTTGTCGAAAATGAAATGCACCCGCATGGTTGGCATGAACAGAAGCGTGTGAGTGGCGCCAGTGGTTGATTGTGTCGGCGGCGGTCCGGGCTGCACGGGATCGCGGCCCTTGAAATTCGTATACATCGCCGAGAGGCCAACCTGGAATATCGGAGTGACGTTGATGCCGGCAAAAATCTGGCCGGTGAAGCTGACATTCTCGCCTGCATCGAAACTGTCGCCGATCAGCGAGAAAGCAGGTGAGATTTCCACATCTCCTGCTTCCGGTCCCCACGTGAGCTCATCGGCGTACTCCATCAGAGATGACGAAGGGCGGCGTTCTTCAAGGCCATCGTCATCGAAAGCCTGCGCGCCGATACGAAGCAGATGGCCGGGTGTGATGTGGCTATCCGGAAACAGCAGGGAAAAGCCTTCCGCATTGAGCGGCAACGGTGCCAGCAGCAGCACGGCAATAGTGGGCAGAATACGAGACATCACGTGGATTCGTTCTCCCTCCCGAAGCAGCTACAAGTAGGCAACCACCGCCCGGGCCAGAACAATCACCCGCCTGTATTCATCCCGGCAGCGGATGTTGCGTTCCAGATAATTAATCTTGAGCATATCCCCTCCTGTTGGCGGGGAGAAGCCGCCGGATAAGGCTGTTCACAAGGCTTCACGTAGTTGCTCCTGCCAGAGCCGGTTTTGACCATTGCGTTAGGGTATAATCGGCTGAAATCACATGCCTTTTGGTGATATCAGCGGGTCAGACAAGGAGACCATCCATGCGCGAACATATGAAGAATTACATCGAATTCGGCACCGGCTACCCGGTCCGGGGAACCCGGATACTGGCTGAATTCATGCTCGCGAACGAGATACTCGCTCCGTATGAGGAAAAACCCTACGTGACGGTATTCGGTTCGGCCCGGCTGCCCTCCGATCATTCAAGTTACGAGGAGAACCGCAAGCTGGGTGCGCTGCTGGCAAGAGCGGGGTATGGCGTCGTCACTGGAGGCGCGGCCGGTGTGATGGAAGCTGCCAACCGTGGAGCATGGGAGGTGGCAAAAGAAAAAGGCGAGGATCCGGCCCACTACTCCATTGGCTGCGGGATTACGCTTCCCCATGAGCAGAGTTTTAACCCCTACGTCGGAGTGGCGGTCGATTTCCACTATTTTTTCATCCGCAAGTATTTTCTCGTATTCCGGTCCAAGGCGTTCATTCTGGGGGAGGGTGGTTTCGGAACCCGTGACGAGTTGTGGGAGGTGGCGTGCCTTATCCAGACCGGGAAAATGCCGCTGGCTCCGCTGATTCTGCTGGGCGGAAGGGACATCTGGAATGGCCTGATCGAGGATATGCGCATCATGTCGGAACGTGGCGTTATCAGCCCCAGCGACATGGATTTGATCTACGTGGCGCCTTCGGCGTCGGAAGCAGTGTCGTTCGTGACGTCATTCTACCGGAAACTCGATTCCATCAGCTACGACAAGCACCGTGGTGTCATCGGGTTCAGTATGAAAGAGGCCGTTAGTGCGGACCGTCTGGTGGAAATAAACCGGCACCGGCCGGATGGCTTCCCGCCTCTTGTATCCGAAAAGGAAAACGTGCTGGCCATGCCGCGTATCCGGTTTGGATCATATTCGGAGCTCTACCCGCTGATCCGGGTTCTGAACGGCGATTGATTCAGTAGGTCCGGTACCGTTCCTCGGTCCACGGGTCACCGCGCATGTGGTAGCCGTTCTGTTCCCAGAAGCCGGGCTGGTCTTTCTCCAGGAACTCGATGCCCCGGAGCCATTTGGCCGATTTCCAGAAATAGAGCTTGGGTACGAGCAGACGGAGTGGGTAACCGTGCTCGGGAGTGAGATCCTTGCCATCTGCCTTCATTCCGCAGATCACGTCGGGCTCAGTAAAGTCGGAAAGCGGGATGTTGGCAGTAAACCCCTGCTCGCAGTGGGCCAGAACATATTTTGCCGTGGGCTTTACCCCGGATTTTTCCATCAGGAACCTTACCGGCACTCCCTCCCAGAGCATGCCAAGCTTGCTCCAGGTCGTGACGCAGTGAATATCACACTTCACCTGTAGCCGGGGGAGCGCGAAGAATTCGTCGAACGAAAACCTCAGGGGTGTGCTGACTTCGCCGAACACACGGAAATCCCATCTGGCCTTGTCGAATCCGGGTACATCACCATAGTGCAGGACAGGCCATGCACGGGTCTCGCGCTGACCGGGAGGTACGCGCTCTTCCCGCAGGGTATCGGTGCTGACGATCAGTTCCGGTTTCTTGTCATCGCTCGCAGGCACTGGGCATCTCTCCCGGCGGGTGATGCAAAAGCCTAGCGCCGGGAGTGGGACCGGAGTAGCCCGGATGCCCGGTGCCTTTGGTCAGATATCCACCTGGAACCGGGCCACGACCGCATTCACATAACCCGGCACCCGCTGCCCGGAAACGGGTGTGCCAGTGCGTGATGTGTGGGCATGGATGTAGTTCGCACCGAAGCGGGTGTTGGGGTTCAGATACCAGTTCAGTGCCACGCCAAACGTATTGACGTGGCCCCCGGTGACCGGGCCGTCGTTCAGGTCCAGCCGCGAATAGCGGAGCGCCAGCTCGATCGCACCAATACCGTCATCGAAGGCGGCAGTTTTGGGTTTCGGGCGTACGAACCGGCCACGTGCGTAGGGGTGATGCTCTCCAGTCAAAAACACGCTCCCGAGTGCATGGAAACCATAGAAATACCGGTTCCCGGTGGCCGTATCGAGCATGTTGAGGTGGTATTCGCTTCGTAATGATACCGGTCCGATGCCGACAGCCCCCTCGAAGCCGAACAGTTGCCCCCACTGTACATTGCCGCTGGCTGTAGCGATATCTCCCGTATTCAGGATGGTCCCATTGACCCGTGCGGCGGGCGGGACCGGGGGTGTACCGGGCCCTGCCGGAGTTGTCAGGTAGAAGAAACCCGTCTCAGGCCGTGTGGAAAGACTCGTCGTATTCGAGTGGTATTCCCGGCGGCTGTAACCGAATCCGAGATGAAATATCTTCTCACCGCCGTTTTCTAGCAGCGGCGCGGCTGTGATCCGGCCGGTAAGGCTGTAATCGGTATCCTTCGATTCGGTCATGTCGTCACCGAAGAGCCCTTTGTCGTCGGCCGTACGAAAGACCCCGAGCCAGGCAGTAATTTTGCTGTCATGGATTTTGTCCATGTAAACCATGGCGCCGAGATTCCGGACCGGTGCAAAAGCGTTGCCAACACTTCGTTCCAGGAACGGGTGGAAATTGGCACTGGTCATCTCCTCGAGTCCAAATGGCTCCTTGAAATGGCCGAGGCGAAGGCCGAGCCCGGCCGGTCCGCCCTTGAGACCTACATAGGCATCGGCGAACTGGAGGTTGCCGCGGGAGGTTTCGATTTCGTGCCGCATCTCCACGTGCTTGTGCAGGGTGATGTCGATGTAGAGCCGGGCTCTCCGGAAACCAAAATGATCGGTGACGGGCGAACCATTGGCGGCGCGCATTTCATGGCTGGTTGCGATGAATGCCGAATCAAGCTGGATACGGCCACCTACCCGGAACTCTGCCGTATCGGTGGATGTCCGCAGGCTGAAGCCATCCTTCCATCCCACCTTCCCGTCATCGGCGTTGACGGGGCTGACAGCCATTGAAAAGAAAAGCGCCACGAAGGCGCCCAGTGCGAAAGAAGTTCTCAAACGAGAGACAAGTGTTTGCATGGCACACTTGCTACCAAAGCCGGGGTAGCCTTGTCTACAGGAAAATAGGGGCCGCCAAAAAAACGGAACCGCCCCGACTCAGCCAAGAGACGGGGTGGTTCCTGATCACAGGTCTAGCCGGAAAACGGGCTGGAATCAGCCGCCCTTCTTCAGGTCCTCGGTGATATCCGCGTCGGTGAACTCCACGTTAAAGGAGGTGCTGCCAGCCGTCACCGTAATCGGGATCTTCTTGGGATTGAACCCCTCGGCCCAGGCCACCGCTTCGTAGGAGCCAGCCGGAACGTCCTTGATCTCGAACTTTCCGTCCTTGCTGGTGTTGGCATAGTAGGGGTGCGGTACAACCATACGGAAAGCGCGCTCCCAGGGATGTGGACCACAGCGCATTTCATACAGGCCGGGTTTGTCGATCTTGATCTGCTTCACGTCCTTGTTCGGGTGCGGGACGTTGGCCACCTGCCGGCGGCCCAGCATGAGAATCCACGAGTGGAAGATCGGATCCCTGTTTTCCACATCGACGGACGTGGGGCCGGAGAGACCAAAGCCTTCCGAGCGCGGGTGAATATCGGCCTTTTCAACCCAGGTCACATGCTTGCCTTCGCTGAACGCCTTGCCCTCGGGGATCTTGTTGATCATCACGACGGCATCCTTGACGGTGTTGCCCGCGCCGAGGTTCAGGCCTTCCCACTGGCGGGGTTCCTTGCCCGCCACTTCGAAGCTGTCGGTGACCGCGCGCATGATCGCCTTCGGAGCCGTGCCCTTGAAGGTTACCGCGCCAGCGACCGTGGCCGGATTGTTCACCTTGCCGGCCTTGTATTTGCCTTCCTGTCCCCAGCTGAGGTTGGGGTGGGCGATCTCGATCAGCACGAAAGTGCCAGCGGTAGCAGCCACGGTGTGGCCCATGAACTGTCGGCGTGAGGGTTTGTAACTCATGGTTTCCATCTCTCCTTTATAAGAGGGGCCTTGCAGTTTTTGAGGTCGGCCAAGCCGCTGGTCAACTAGACGATTTCTGCCGCCATTGCCAAGGACCGGGCCGTCAGTTCGGATGCTTCAGGACAGTCAGCCTGTGCTTATCCAGAACTGTATACAGTATACATATCGAGACTGCGGTTGCCAGCCAAACCGGGCAAAGAAAGAAAAGGATTAACTGTTCTTAACTGGCTGTAAATAGAGCAGTTTCAGGAAATATGACTACCGCGCTTCGCTTCGATAGGCCGAGAAATCCACCTGGCGGGTCTTGCGCCAGTAAGAAACGGTGTAGGTGGGCCAGTTGTTTGTGTTTTTACCCTTTTCATTCACGTACCAGCTGTGGCAACCGGTCGCCCAGACGCGCTTTTTCAGTTCAGCCTGTACCCATTCGTTGTATTCGCGTTGCCGGTCCGGATCGGGATGCAGGTATTTGAGCCGCCGGTCCACGAGCCGCCGGATGCACTGGATGGCGTAGTGAACCTGGCACTCGATCATGAACAGGATCGAGTTGTGGCCCAGATTCGTATTCGGCCCGTAAAGCATGAAAAGGTTGGGAAATCCCGCCACCGTGACGCCCAGAAAAGCCTCTGCGCCGTCTTTCCAGGCTTCCTTCAGACTTTGGCCCCCAAGACCGGTGATCCGTATCGGGGCGAGAAATCCGGTGGTCTCGAAACCGGTGCCGAAAATGACCGTGTCTACATCGTACGACCGGCCATCCCGGTCCACAACAGAGTTTTTCGTAAACCGTTCGACCGGCGTGGTGATCAGCGCCACATTCGGCCGCTGGATTGCCGGGTAGTAGTCATTGGAGATGAGAATGCGCTTGCATCCAAGTTCGTAATCAGGGGTCAGGGCTTTCTTGAGGAGCGGCCATTTTACCTGTGAATCCAGGTGTTCAAGGGCGGCACGCTTGACCATCTCGCCCAGCACGCTTCCCTGATTCAACGCCGCAAATCGCGCCTCCAGACTCCAGTAAAGCCAGTTGCGGTAGGTCTCGCGCCAGGCAGGGAACTTGCGGAACCGCCGCTTTTCGTAGTTCATGTACGGCCGGTCGGGTTTGGGCAGGATCCATGTCGGCGTGCGCTGGAAGACATGGAGCTGGCCTGCCTGCTCTGCCACTGGCGGAACGAACTGTATCGCGCTCGCACCCGTACCGATCACCGCCACCTTGCGCCCTTTCAGACTGTGTTGATGGTTCCAGCGGGCCGAGTGGAACTGCACACCCTCGAACCGGTCGAGTCCCGGAATATCCGGATAGGCCGGCCGGTTGAGCTGTCCGCAGGCAGACACGAGCACATGGGCAAAGTGGGTTTCATGACGGCCCCTGGAGCCATTGTTTTCGGAGCTACCTGTGATGGTCTCGATCCGCCAGAGGCCCTTGGCTTCATCAAACTCGGCGGCGGTAACTTCTGTCCGGAACCGGATATGCGGCCGCAAGTTGTATTTGTCCGCAACGTGGTCGATGTAGCCGAGGATTTCGGATTGTTCGGGGAACGCCCGCGACCAGTCGGACTTCGGTTCAAACGAGAACGAGTAAAGATGCGATGGCACATCACACGCCGCGCCGGGATAACTGTTGTCCCGCCAGGTGCCGCCTACCCGGTCCGCCTTCTCGAAGATCGTGATGGCCTGAAAGCCCGCCTCTTTCAGCTTGATCGCCATGCACAGGCCGCCGAACCCGGACCCGATGATCGCTACCGACGGGAACGGGATATCGCTGGGGGGAGTCTCCAGGCCCCGGCCCGCCGTCTTTGTTCGTTTTGATTCCGCCATGACGCAAACCCTCCATCGTCACGCCCGCGAGTACAGGCGCCGTCCAGATTACTGACACGCGTGTCATTTTGGCAAGAAAAAGTTGATCTCTGGCTGGGCTCAAAAAAACTCCCCGCTTCCTCACGGAAGCGGGGAGCCACCCATTGCCCACCGACCTGTTGCGTCCTTAGCGGGACGCGGTCGTAATTACTGTGTGTTCGCCCACCGTGCGGGCACCGATCTTGGCGCCGGACATGTTCACGTCCTGGAGCACCGCACCGGTGAGGATGGCGCCCGTAAGATCCGCCCGGCCAAGGTTCGTGCCGGTGAGGATGGCGCCCGTGAGATCAGCTCCGCGGAGATCCGCGCCCCGAAGGTCAGCTCCGGAGAGCACGGCCCGGCGGAGGTTTGCTCCGCGCAGGGTCGCCTTGGCGAGATTGGCGTTGTCGAAACGGACGAGTTCAAGTTCGGCGCGGGCAAAGTTTGCCCAGCGCAGGTCGGCGCTCTGAAAGGAGCTTTGCCGTAAATCGGTCCGGACAAACCGGGCCTGAACGAGAGTCGATTCGTCGAAGGTCGACATTGGGATATTGGCGAAGGTGAACTCACCGAGCACGGCCTTGGCCTGCGGCCAGGTGCCGGCAACAACCGTCTGGCGCGAGAGGTTGATGCCGGGCAGGTTTCGGGCGATTGCTTCGTCGGCAGCAGCCCGGGCGCGGGAGTCCTCGCGGCCCTGAGCGGGCGGCAGCCAGGTGCCGGACACCATGCTCCGGGGTACGGGGCGGGCGCATCCAGTGGCGAGGACGAGCCCTATCGTAAGTCCGAAGATCGCTTTCATTTTGTGGCGGCTGAGTGTCATGGTTGTCTTTCCCTCTGCCGGAGCGGGGACGCCCTCCGGTTCTGTGGTGCTAACGCATGGGGTGTGCCAGACGAATAAACCGGTATTTATGTTTTAATTTCAAATAGTTAGCTGGTTTTAGCGGGTGTGGTAGTGTGTCCCAAAATGAGAAATAGGGATAGATTCTCAAATTGAGACAGTCCAAAATGAGATTTGGTGAGGATACCTTTACTCCCTTCCCCCGACTGTCTATGGTCGCGCCCGACATAACTTCCGGCGGCCCAATCGGCAGATGGATTCTGCAGAAAATAAGCGGGGCCGCCCGCCCCGGAAGCGGCTTCTGTCCGAAGAAGGCGATATCCGGCGGTGTTCACCAACGCGCAAGGGAGTGTTTGAACGATGTCCAAGAACGCCACCGGGCGGCACCGTCTGTGCCGTACGCTCGGAAGCTGCATCTGGGGAAGCCCCAAGTGTCCGTCACTGCGCCGTGCCTATGCACCGGGGCAGCACGGGCCCAGGATGCAGCGCCGCAAGACTTCCAACTTCGGTCTCCAGCTTCGTGAGAAGCAGAAGCTTCGGGCCTACTACGGCCTTCGCGAAGCCCAGTTTTTCAATACCTATATCAAGGCGAGTCACCTGAAGGGGAACACGGGCGAAAACCTGCTGGCCCTTCTGGAACGCCGTCTTGATGTGGCCGTGTACCGTCTCTATCTGGCGCCGACCCTGTCGGCTGCGCGCCAGCTTGTGCTGCACGGCCATGTGCTCGTGAACGGCAAGAAGGTGGACAAGCCCAACTTCACCTTGAAACCCGGCGACAAGGTGACGGTAAAGGACAAGTCCAAGGCCAAGGAGTTCGTCAAGCAGACAGTGGAAAACCACGCCGGTGCTCCGCCTGCCTACTATGCATTTGATCAGGGGCTGCCGGGCGGTTCGCTGGTTGCCGTGCCGCGCCGCGAAGACATCCCGCTTCCCGTTCAGGAGCATATGATCGTCGAGCTTTATTCGCGCTGAGCCATTCCCCGTCGAGGGAATGATCGTGCTACCGGCCCTGTCCCGATGGACGGGGCCGGTCCGTTTGGCGGGTGATTTCTGCCGGAAGCGGCCAGCGTGCTACAACTCGCCGGTGTTTTCCGGGCCCGTAGCTCAGCTGGATAGAGCGTCTGGCTTCGAACCAGAAGGCCGGGGGTTCGAGTCCCTCCGGGCCCGCCACTAAAATTTAACAACAGTCTCGGCTAGTAGTTGGCCGGTATTCCCATGAATGAGGTAGTCGTAATCATGGAACGTCCATTCCGGATTCTGGGGTTGCAGCAGATCGCTGTTGGTGGAACAGACAAGGCCCGGCTGAAAAAACTCTGGGTTGATACGCTGGGGCTCCCGGTTACGGGGACCTATCGCAGCGAAAAGGAAAATGTCGACGAGGATATTACCGTCGCCGGACGTGGTCCGTTCAAGGTCGAAGTGGATCTGATGCAGCCGGTGGATCCCATGAAAAAACCTGCGGTCCATGATCCCGCCCTCAACCATATTGGCCTCTGGGTGGATGACCTGCCGAAGGCGGTCGAATGGCTTTCAGGACAGGGAATGCGCTTCACGCCGGGAGGCATACGCAAAGGCGCGGCCGGTTTCGACGTCTGCTTTATTCATCCGAAGGGAAGCGTAGAGCAGCCTCTCTGTGGCGAGGGCGTACTGATCGAACTTGTCCAGGCTCCCCGCGAAGTGATTGATGCATTCGACAACCTAGTCGGCTGAACGGTGCGATTGGGCCATGCAAACTATGGCTTGCTGAGGCTTACGTACATCTGGATATTGCGGACCTCGCCAGTGGGAGAGGCACCCTTGAGCTGGGGCTGGGCGATCTCCACGATTTCGACCCGCTTGGGATCCGCTCCCCGGTCGAAAAGCAGGTAGTCACGAACCGAATCCCGGCGCCGCCGGACAAGCGTTTCACGTTCTTTCACTGGCGTGACCGGGTCGGCATAGACCTCGACGATCAGGACCAGCTCGGCATTGCTCTTGAGCAGAATGATGAGATCTTCCATCAGTTCACGCATGCCCCGGTTCAGTTCCGCCGAGCCAGGCGCAAACTGATAGGGTGAGTCAACCAGTTTGGTGCCAAAAACAGGTGCAGGAGATCCCGGCCGCCGGGATGCAGGTGTTTCGTCTTCGTCGCCAAAGAACGTCACCGGCGGACGGGGTTTAGGTTTCGGCTTATATGGTTTGCCGCCTTCCGGACACCCATCGTGGTCCTCAAACCGGTTGAAATCTTCGGGTTCGTCAGGACACAGATCGTCCACGTCTGGAATCCCGTCGCCGTCATTATCGGGATCGGGACAGCCATCCTTGTCTTCAAAGCCGTCGCGGTCCTCGGGTTCATTGGGGCATTTGTCATCCACATCAAGGATGCCATCGCCATCATTGTCCCAATCGGGGCAACCATCTTCATCCTGGAAGCCGTCGAAATCTTCCGGGTCGTTGGGGCATTTGTCGTCGGCATCAAGAATCCCGTCGCCGTCGTTGTCCGGGTCCGGACACCCATCTTCATCCTCCCATCCGTCATAGTCCTCTGGCTCATTGGGACATTTGTCGATTGTGTCGGGAATCCGGTCGCCGTCGTTGTCCGGCTCCGGGCACCCGTCGTGATCCTCGAACCCGTCAAAGTCCTCTGCCTTGTCCGGACACTGGTCCCGGAAATCATCGAAACCATCACCGTCCCGGTCCCGCCATCGGGGGTTTGAACTCCACCGGATACCTGCGCCGAACTCGTATTTGGGAGCTCCAAAACCTTTCAGTCCCGGGTCACCACCGAAATAAACAAGTACGGAAGAAGCGAGAGTGGCCCAGTAAACTGCCTGTACCCGGGCGACGCTGGTGATCCCACTGGCCCCGGTTGTTCCGGACAAATTGGCTGCGCCGGTCCATTCGGCTCCAAGATCCAAGGGGATTCGGTATACGGGTGTATAGGCACCTATGCCCCATGTAACCTGCTGGCCGTTTTCGAAATCACCAATGCGGTTTGTCTTGCGAAGCCTCAGGCCGGCTTGGGCCGTCCACCATAGGCGGCGTGAGCTGCCGCCTGTAATGACCTGAGGTTCAAAAAACATCAGCTTTTCACCCAGAAGTCGGCTGGAGTCTCCGGTGGGGAGGCTCACCATCGCCCGGAGCATGACCGGCCACTCGTATTCGCCGGGAGGCTGTGCTCCCCAGCTTATGCCGATCCGCATGTCGCCGGGGGTGCCGCCGGAAAGAGCGGCTCCGTTGATATCCTCTCCCTTGGAGCTGAAATGGTATGGAAACGTGATATCAGCCGACAGGTGAAAGGGGAGGCCGGCCGCCGCTCCAAAGTGGGTGGTCGAGAGACTTTCCAGGTAACGGAAGGTCTGCGTACCGGCGGCATTCTGGAATTCGGTCGAGGGCCTTCCGGCGTGATTAAAGAATAATGTGGCATTGAATTCCCACGGTTCCAGAGGTTTTGGACCGGAAAGTTCCAGGAGACCGTGAGTCGAGGCACTGGGCCGCGTGATGGCCGCATCACCGGATGGGCCGGCCGGTTGGGCCGTTCCGTTCAGGGATACCAGTAACAGGGCAAACGTTAGAAGCGATCCGAGCCGGGACCGCATGTACAGCGTGTTCAAGCGGCGGCCGGGCCTCCCGTGCGGCGTTTGCGGATCATACTCGCAAGCGGGATGGAGAGCAGGAACAGGATGAGGGCGTAATCAGTCGAGCCGCCTGTGCAGCCTGACCGTAATCGCACACCGTCGTCCCGGGGGTTCAGGGGATCGGTGCCTGCACGGATTTCCTGGCCATCGCTGACGCCGCCACGATCGGTGTCAGGGTTCAGCCGGTCGGTTTCACCCGGATCGACGACACCGTTTCCGTTTCGATCTTCCTCGCCGTCCAATAGCCCATCATTATCAGAATCCCGGTCTAAAGCATCAATTATGCCATCGCCATCGGTATCAGGGGGCTTCAGGTACAGCGGATTGCCTTGAATGATCGTCGCCGGTGCGCCCACCTCGATATAGTCGTTGATGCCATCATTGTCCGAATCGGGACTGAGATAGTTCGTCCGGAACTGGACTTCGATGGCATCCGGGATTCCGTCTCCATCGCTGTCCTGTGAGGGATCTATCACTATGATGTTATCATCGGCGGGGTTATTGGGGTCGGTTTCGCCAACGTCGATGCGGCCATTGCGGTTGATGTCTTCGAGCCCATCGGGCCGGCCTCCGCCATCGGTATCCGGATTCAGTGGATCGGTAACTGTCAGTGGGTCCAGATCAGCGCGGAAGTGTCCCGTAATCAGATTGGTACCCAGATATTGTGCCGTTGCGGCAATTGGCGTGACGATACCTACTTCAGTTCCGTCGAAAAGGCCGTCACTGTCGGAATCCCACAACAGCGGATTGGTTCCGTAGATATTCACCTCATCGCCATCGGAAATGCCGTCGTCATCGCTGTCGCGATCGAAATCGCTGGTTCCCAGTGTCTGCTCCTGGGCCAGCGTAAGGCCATCCCCATCGCGGTCAGCATTGGGGTTGCCGCCGGGGCCATCATCAAGCGGGTCAAGCGGGTCGGTCTCGAAAATATCGAGCCGCCCATTCCGGTTCAGGTCCTCAAGGCCATCGGACAGTCCGCCACCATCCGTATCCGGATTACGTGCGCTGGTCCGGGTCGAAGGATCGGCATCGGGAACGAATATGGCCATGTTCGTGTCGCCGGGAAAATCCGGAACCGTAAGGCCACGTTCGGTGCCGTCCTGGATTCCATCGGC
Organism: Deltaproteobacteria bacterium; assembly: GCA_026129095.1. NCBI lineage: Bacteria > Pseudomonadati > Myxococcota > Myxococcia > Deltaproteobacteria bacterium. The sequence continues at coordinate 281,033 of JAHCIT010000001.1, read as the reverse complement.
ATCGGTGTCTCGGTTGGCCGGATTGGTATTCAGGATCAACACCTCCCGGCCGTCTGAAATCCCGTCGTCGTCAGTATCAGCATCGAAGGGATTCAGTCCGTGCGCCAGCTCGTATGCGTCCGACAGGCCGTCTCCGTCACTATCCCCCTGACCGAAATCATCCAGTGGGTTCAGAGGATCTGTTTCCCCAAAATCCACTCGCCCGTTCCGGTTGGTGTCCTCGGCGCCATCCACCACGCCGCCGCCATCGGTATCAGCAACCAGCCGGTCAGTTTTGGTCAGCGGGTCCATATCCGGGATAAAATTGGGAGAAAGTGTGTTGGTCCCGGCCGCTGGCGCACAGCCGAAGGGGACCGGCGAAGGTGGGGCAACGCCAAAAATCACCCCGGATTCCAGTCCGTCCGGAAGCCCGTCGTTGTCCGAATCGGGATCCAGTACGCCGGGCAATCCGTCTCCGTCCGTATCAAGGAAACTTTCGAGCCCGTCCGGAATGCCGTCATCATCGAAATCCGCATCCAGTGGAAGGGTTACGAGTGTTGCCGGATCAATGCCGTATGTTGCCGCAATGGTGACAATGAGCTGTTCTTCAAAAATATCCGGCAGGCCGTCTCCATCGCAATCAGCCAGAAGGGCATCATCTGCAGGATTGTTCGGATCGGTTTCTCCATCGTCAATCTTTCCGTTCCGGTTGAAATCTTCTGCACCGTCCGCACGGCCGCCGCCATCGGTGTCCCGGTTCCGGGGATCGGTAGTGGTGTCTGGATCCTCGTCGGGAACAAAGAAGCCGCGTGAAATGTCGGTCCCCAGTATGCCATCCACGGATGGGAACGGTGCCGTAACGCCGACCTCGGTTCCGTCGAAAATGCCGTCGCCGTCGGTATCCGGCGACAGTGGATTGGTCAGGTAGATCAGCACCTCGGCGCCGTCGGAAATGCCGTCATCATCCGAATCGATGTCGTTGTCGCTGGTGCCGATCAGGGCCTCTTGTGTGGCAGTTAAGCCGTCCCCATCGTTGTCCACGCCACCGCCAAAGATGGTGTCGTCAGCAGGGTCTAGGGGGTCGGTTTCGCCCTCATCCCAGACGCCGTCGTGGGAGCTGTCTTCGAGTCCATCACTGATGCCACCGCCGTCGGTATCCGCCCGGAGAAAATGGGTGTTGGTGCAATCCTCTGGAGCGAAAACAAAATCCGGATTCCCGTCCCACCAGGTCCCATCCTGGCCGGGACCGGTATCGCGAATGCCGTCCTTGCCGTCGTAGCGGGCTGGGTCCGAAAGGAGTTCCTCAAGACTGATACAGGCCTCGACCGAATCCCGGATCCCGTCGCCATCGGAATCCAGGTCCTTGCCGTTGATGATCCCATCGATATCGACATCCCGCCCGACCTGGAACGAATTGACGGTGACGGGCGTACCATTCCGGAGATAAACGGTAACGCTGAGTCCGCCATTTTCCTCGCCATCAAGCAGGCCGTCGTCGTCCGTATCTGTGTCATTGGGGTCGAGCCCCAGCGCGATCTCGATAAAATCGGCCAGTCCGTCCCCGTCACTGTCGGCGGCGGGGTCTTCTATCGGGTCGTTGTCGTCAGACGGATCGAGAGGGTTGGTCTCCCCTGGATCCCACCGGCCGTTGCGATTGATGTCCTCCTGCCCATCAGGCCGCCCCCCCTCATCGGTATCGCGGCTCTTGGGGTCTGTGACTGTGGAAGGATCAGCATCCGGGACGAATATGGCCATGCTGGTGTGTGCCGGGAAATCCGGTACGGTCAATCCCAACTCCGTGCCGTCAAGGATACCGTCTGAATCAGTATCCGGATTAATAGGACTGGTCAGGGTAACATAGACTTCCCGCCCGTCACCTATCCCGTCGTCGTCGGTATCCGCATCCAGCGGATTGGTGAAATACAGCAGATACTCCAGGTTATCTGACAGTCCGTCGCCATCGACGTCATTGGGACCAGGACCATCGTCGGCGGGATTGAGCGGATCAGTCTCGCCGAAATCGACCTTGCCATTCCGGTTGAAATCCTCATTCCCGTCAGGCTTTCCACCACCGTCCGTGTCGGGGTTGAGCATATTGGTGACGGTTAAAGGATCTTCGTCAATCTTGAAGTTGGCAGAAAGAGTATTGGTTCCTTTGTAGTCACTGAGCACTCCGGGGCATCCGGGCGAAAGCGACAACACCGGAGGTACCGGACCAGTGACACCCCGCTCCACACCATCATTTATGCCATCATCATCGGAATCCGGATCCAGAATGCCGATGTTTCCATCGCCATCGGTATCCTGAAACGATTCCAAGCTGTCAATCAGGCCGTCATCATCGCTGTCGGCATCGAACGCGAGGGCCTCCGCCTGGGCCAGCGTCAGTCCGGCGTTCAAGCCGACGATTATTTCGCCTGCATCCGGCAGTCCGTCTCCATCGCAATCGAGCGCGGTACCATCGTCGAATGGATTGTTTGGGTCGGTCTCTCCCAGATGGGGCTCATAAAGTCCGTTGCGATTGAAGTCCTCTGATCCATCAGGGATCCCGCCGCCGTCCGTATCCGAATTCAGTGGATTTGTGACGGTTGTGGGGTCAGCATCAGGAATAAAGAACCCGCGGGAGATGTCGGTGCCGCCGATTTCACCCTGTGCCGGAATGATGTTCGCCAGTGTCAGGCCGAGTTCGGTGCCGTCATAAATTCCGTCGCCATCGGTATCCGGGTGTGCAGGATTGGTCAGGAAAATACGGTATTCATCGGCATCGGATATCCCGTCATCGTCGGAATCGAGATCGGTATCGGAAGTCCCCAGTTGCAGTTCCAGTTGGGCCGAGAGTCCATCGCCATCCTGATCGATCACCAGGTCATCAAACCGGTTGAGTGGATCGGTTTCCCCGTCGTTGATCACTCCGTCCCGGTTCTTGTCTTCGAGCCCATCGCTGATGCCGCCGCCATCCGTATCCGCTTTCAGGAAATGGGTTCGCGTGCAGTTGGGCGGTGCAAAATGAAAATCCGGGTTACCGAGGAACCAGGTTCCGCCTTGGCCGGGTCCGGTATCAGGGATGCCGTCGGGGCCGTAATATTTGCCGGGATTGGCTGCAAAGTGCTCCAGGGTAAAGCAGCCTTCCAGAGAATCGGGGATGCCGTCGCCGTCCGCATCCAGGTCCTTTCCATTGATAATTCCGTCGTGGTCGATATCGGCGAACTGTGGACCCCAACCCGCCTGGGATACCGAGCTCCCGTTCCGGAGGAGGACACCGACCGTATCCAGACCGTTTTCTTCCCCATCTGTAAAACCGTCATCGTCCGTGTCGCTGTCAAACGGATCGAGGCCAAGTCCGATTTCGATCGAAGTGTCGAGGCCGTCGTTGTCCGGATCGTTAAAGGATGCGTCGTCGGTCGGATCGTTCGGATCGGTTTCGCCCAGCCACGGTTCATAGCAGCCGTTGCCATTCAGGTCTTCCAGACCGTCGGGGATCCCGCCGCCATCAGTGTCGCGCTTGTATGGATTGGTGAAGTTGTAGGGATCGGCAAACGTGGGCGGACAGGCATCTGCTATGAAATTGCCGGCTGCCAGAATGGTGCCTCTGATATCGCCCGGGCCATGCGGGAGAGGGATGGTCAGTCCTGCTTCGACCGAATCAGGGATGCCGTCGCCGTCGGAATCCGCATCATCCCAGGCCCACCGGCCGTCGCCATCGGAGTCCCAGATGAGGGAAGCGCCTGACTCCATCCAGTCTGGGGTGTTGTTGCCATTAAAATCACCCAGCCCTTCCTCTCCATCCGATATCCCGTCATTGTCCCAGTCCCTGTCAAAACGGCCCTGTCCCTCAGTGAAAAACTCCGGTCCGGCCTGGCTGGGGCCGGCGTCGAGACCGTCCATTGCTCCGTCATCATCCAGATCCGGTATGAGGTAGTCGTGCGGCCAGGGGAGCCCGCGGCTGCGTCTGGGTACGGTCAGGAGGCCAACCGATCCTTTTTCGATCTTGTCTGAAAGGCCATCATTATCGGAGTCAGAATCCCTGTAGTCGGGCGTTCCGTCTCCATCAGTATCCCTGCCGCCCGGCTGGAGCACCCATATCCCGGACGGGCTCCGGATATGGATCGCCCCCTCCTCGGCGTTGGTAATACTGTCATCATCCCAGTCTCCAAGGGGGCCGTCTTTCGGGTCGGAGTCCGCATAGTTCGGAATTCCATCTCCGTCGCTGTCCCAGGCCAGGATATCGGGGATACCGTCCCCATTGGAATCGAGATCCCGGAAGTCCGGGATGCCATCGTCATCAGTATCAACCGGCAGTGTGAAGGGGTTGATGTCGAGGCCGGCCTCGACGTAGTCGGGAATCCCGTCGCCATCGGAATCCAGGTCGTGGACGTCCGGGATTCCGTCCGGATATGGCGTGATGTCGTTGGGAACCAGCGGGTTTCGTTCGCTGTCAGCAAGCTGGGAAGCCGAGTGCTGGTCTTCAAGGGCAGGCGGTAGCGTTCCTTGCGGCCAGGCTTCATCCGCGTCATGGATGCTGTCGTTGTCCGAATCGATATCGATGTAGTCGGGCAGATTGTCGTTGAACTGCGGAAGTAGATCGGTATTTACCGGAGGCAGGTTGATGTCTGAACGACCGGCCTCGATGATGTCGGCAATGGTATCATTGTCAGAATCGAGATCGGCGTAATCGGGAATCCCGTCGCCATCCGTGTCCCGTGGCCCGCCGGGGAGATAACGGCCTTCCTCGATGTCACTGATCGTGTCGCCGTCAAAATCTTCTGGCTCGATGATCTGCGAGACAACATAGGGGGCGGTAGCTATGACAAGCAGCGCCACACCCGCCAGAAATTCTGTGCTCACCCGGAACTTCACGACACAATTATCTCTATCAGCGATTATTCTAAGTGGAATTGAACAGTTGGGATAGTGCCCAAAGCACGGAAATCGCGGTGTCTTTCGCCAGTTCTGACTTAATTAATGCGCCGCGTCTTTGTGGCGATGTGAAACAGCGGACGGAGTAACAGCTACCGGACGTATCGAACCGGGTCGGGAACTCCCGCTTGGCGGAATCCCTCCAGACGGAGCAGGCAGGAATCGCACCGCCCGCAGGCTGCCCCTTCGGAATTGGGGTCATAGCAGGAATGGGTTAATGAATAATCAACCCCCAGTTCCAGCCCGTGCCGGATGATCTCATGCTTATGGAGCCGGATAAGCGGCGCATGCACGTGGAAGCGCTCCCCCTGTACGCCAGCGCGGGTGGCCAGGTTCGCCAGCCTTTCGAACTCCTCGACGAATTCGGGTCGGCAGTCGGGGTAGCCGGAGTAGTCAACGGCGTTCATCCCGGCATAGATATCCCGGGCCCCAGACGCTTCAGCAAGCCCCAACGCAAATGACAGGAAGATGGTATTGCGTGCCGGGACGTAGGTAACGGGAATCTCGGAAGCCATGCCGCTGGTCACGCGCCCTTTGGGAACTTCTATCGACCGGTCAGTGAGTGCAGAACCGCCGAATGGCCTTAGATCGAATTCCACCAGTTCGTGCCGGGAGATTCCCTGGGCGGCGGCGACGCGGCGGGCGGCTTCGATTTCGTGCTCATGCCGTTGGCCGTAACGGATGGTCAGAGCGACCGGATCAAATCCATTGGCCCTTGCGATAGCGAGTACGGTGGCCGAATCGAGCCCCCCGGAGAGCAGCACGACGGCTTTCGGTTTCACGACAGGAAAATGAACCTATCGGGCCACCTGGAGATGGCGGCGGCGAAGAAGTTCCGGCAGGAAATCCGATACGTCCACGATAGCGTAGCCCCTCTCGCCATTGGCTGGCCGGCCCAGTTCTTCAAGCTGGACCCGAACCTGTTCCAGTACCACGCGATCGGGAAACACGAGATCATGGTCGCCTGCCACCATATACCAGTAGAAAAACCGGGCCAGATTCTCGCAGGTGGGTATCTCGGCAGCCACACAGATCGGCGGAGGGGCGGCGAGCAGTTCCGCGTGGCCGTTCAGGAATGTCCCTTCGATCCGGCGGACCAGGGGGTCGAGTGCCTGTTTCACTTCCAGCAGGTTAATGATGACACCGTTGGTTTCATTGATCGGCCCCTTGAAGACGAACGTCACTTCCCATTCGTGCGTATGCCGCGTGGGGCGAAATTCGAGGACATGGTCGGCCTTGAACCGGACTGGGGCATAGAAATGGGCCATATGTATCCTTAATGACTTCGGCACGCAGGCCCCACCATGAAGCCCGCTGCTCAGGATGCTGCGATAGACCGGGGGCAAGGCAGGGGTCAAACGGTGTCCGGCTATCTCTCTTCCCCCAGGATCACCTCGTGGAATTCGCCGCTGGAAGGAAAAAGAACACGCAGGCCGGAGGCAGTGTCGATCTCTACGGTAACGGCCAGCGGGACCGCTTCGAGCACATGCCCGCCTTCCGCTTCTTCCGAATTGAGAAAATGCAGGTGCCAGCCGGGAAGGTTGATTCCGGAGAGATAAGAAGGGAACCAGAATCCGGCCATAAGGCCTTCTGCGTCCCGATGTTCGAATTCAGGCTGGGTTCGGATGATTTCGGTAAGCGGCGGATAGGGCTTCAGTTTTCTGGCGACACTGCGGGCTTTCACATACCGGAACCGGCCCCGGATCCTGACAGCCACCGGGAGGTTTGGAGCCGGGATCAGTGCATCAAGCGCTTTCTGGAACTCCTGCCAGTCCGGCTGCGCTCCCAGTTCTGCCGTCAGGTCCGGTTGGAAGCATTTGACCGTGGCGAATGGAGTTCGTTGCGAATCGGCGACGGGATAGGCCCGGCCATCAGCCCGTATCTGGACGAAATGTCCCCGGTCGGCGAGCATTTCGCCGTCAAGCCCGTTGAACGTGCCGACTCCGAAATTGCCAAACTGACGGATTTCGCCGTAGGAGACCGTTCCCTCCAGTGCGCCGGCCAGAAGAGCTCCAAAGGTGCCAATCTGGACGATTTCATCCGAGATGCATCCGGCGGGATTTTTGGCAGTTATTCCCGGATGGGAGGCACACCCTGCAAGCAGAAAGACTAACAGCAAAAGGGGCCGTTTCATGGTGACAACCCTAGCACAGACGGTTTGCACCGGAGGTGCGGGTCGCTCTATGGCGGCAGGAGCCATGACCCCATCTGCCACCGATATTGCCCGTGCGGTTTCCGTCCTGAAGGGAGGCGGGCTGGTGGCCTTTCCGACGGAGACGGTATATGGCCTGGGTGCTGATGCGTTGAATCCTGCCGCCATTCGCAAGGTGTTTGCCGTGAAAGGCCGGCCTGCGGATCATCCCCTCATCGTGCATATTGGCAGCAGCACAAAGCTTGAAGATTGGGCTTTAAAGGTTCCTGAGGCTGCTGAAAGACTGGCACGCCGGTTCTGGCCGGGGCCACTCACCTTGGTACTGAAGCGCCATCCTCGCATCTCGCTGGAGATAACCGGTGGTCAGGAGACCGTCGCGATACGTATTCCAGCGCACCCGGCCGCGCTGATGCTTCTGGATGCTTTTGGAAGTGGTATCGCCGCGCCGTCAGCGAACCGTTTTGGGAAGGTAAGCCCCACAACGGCAGCACATGTTCGGGCAGACCTTGGGATGGAAGTGGATTTCGTGCTGGATGGCGGACCGTGTGCAGTTGGCATTGAATCCACGATTGTCGATCTGTCTTCCGATGTTCCCATAATCCTGAGGCCCGGCGGTATTGCGGCAACGGACATCGAGCGGGAACTCGGCAGTCCGGTAAAGACCGGGAACGAAAAGTCCCAGGTCCGCGCCCCAGGAATGCTGGAGTCTCATTACGCGCCACGGGCGAGAATCGTGATCGCCGGGCGAGGCAAGGCACAGGAAGTGGCAGAAGCACATCTCCTTCAGGGTCAGAGAGTCTGTGCATGGCTTGGTGCGGGCCCGGAGCCGGTTCCCGAAAGTGTGGTTCTCCTGCCGGTAGAAAAAAGTCCGGAAGGCCGGGCAAGAACGCTATACAGCTGGCTGCGCGAAGTGGATGTGCAGGGTTTTGATGTGGCCGTTGTCACGTTACCGCTGGACAGCGGGCTCGACGCCGCTGTTCGTGACCGGCTTTGCCGGGCGGCAGGCGGGCGCTGACAGAATGGTCCAGCCGGATGTGGTGATTCTGGGCGGCGGGGCGGCGGGGCTATTCTGCGCGGCTGTTGCGGGTGGGCGGGGCCGCAGGGTGGCTGTTCTGGAACACATGGATGAACCCGGCCGCAAGATACTCATCTCCGGCGGCGGCCGGTGCAACTTTACCAATCTGGACGTGAGGCCGGAGCATTTCCTGTCGGAGAATCCCGATTTCAGCCGTTCGGCACTTGCGAGATTTACCCCTTCGGATTTCATCGAACTTCTTGGCCGGCATGGCACCCCCTATCACGAGAAGAAGCTCGGCCAACTGTTCTGCGACGGCACGGCGAGGGAGGTTCGCGAGCTGCTTCTGGCGGAATGTGAGCGTGCCGGTGTGACGGTACATGTAAGGACCAAGATCAGCGCTGTCACGCTGCGGGAAGGCGGCGGGTTCAAGGTGCTGGCGAGTATCGGCGAATTTCCGTGCGAATCACTCGTTGTCGCCACCGGCGGGCTTTCCTTTGAGAAACTGGGTGCATCGGATCTGGGTTACCGGATTGCCCGGCAGTTCGGGCTTGCGGTTGTGGAGCCCCGCCCCGCGCTGGTTCCGTTCGTCTGGTCACGGGACGATCTGGAAAAGTTCGGAGACCTCACCGGCCTCTCGGCTCCGGCGGAAGTCTCCTGCTGCGGGAAAACATTCCGCGAGCAGATTCTTTTTACCCACAAGGGGCTGAGTGGCCCGGCCATCCTGCAGATATCGAGCTACTGGCTGCCGGGCGAGGCGTTGCAGATCCGTCTGTTGCCCGAACTCGATCTTCTGGACTGGCTGAAGGCAGAGCGCTTGAAGGGGAACCGCACCGAAGCAAGAAATGCATTGGCCATGCTGCTGCCGAAACGGCTGGTGGACCGATGGTTCGATCTGCATCAGCTTCCCTCGAAACGGCTCGCTGACAGTCCGGACCGGGAACTGAAGGCTGTAGAGGACGCTTTTCAGGCTTGGAGCGTGAAACCAGCGGGAACCGAAGGCCACGCGAAGGCCGAAGTGACCGCTGGAGGTGTCTCGACGGCGGAACTGTCTTCCAAGACGATGGAGGCCCGCCGGGTGAAGGGACTCTATTTCATCGGAGAAGTGGTGGATGTCACGGGCTGGCTTGGGGGCTACAACTTTCACTGGGCCTGGGCGTCGGCCCACGCGGCAGGGGAAGTGGTTTAGCTCTTCCCGCCATCCGGCTCCCGCATTTGCCCTTGGGAGGCGGGGTTTCTAGGCTTGATTGTTGATGCTTTCCCGTGGGGGCGGCCGCGACTGGTGGAACCAGTGCGCGGTCTGAGAGGCACCCCAGGAACCTGATCCGGATAATGCCGGCGTAGGGAACGGGAGCGCGGACCAGCCCGGCCGGGCAGTTCCACACTCTCTACCCAGCTTCAGCAGGCACAGTCCCCGGATCATCTACTACCAGAGGAGTTACGGCCATGCGTTCAGAATGGGTCAAAAACCGCAAGGGCGGAAACGTCACGCAGATGCACTACGCACGGCAGGGTGTCGTTACCGAGGAGATGCACCATGTTGCCATGCGTGAGGAACTCTCCCCTGAGTTTGTGCGGGCCGAGGTAGCCCTCGGACGCATGATTATCCCCGCCAATATCAACCATGTGAACCTGGAGCCCATGTGCATTGGCATCGGTTCCCGGTGCAAGATCAATGCGAACATCGGAAACTCGGCTGTGTCGAGCGGGATCGAGGAAGAGCTGGAAAAACTCCGCCTGTGCGTCCGGCTTGGATCCGATACGGTGATGGATCTTTCCACCGGAAAAAACATCGATACAATCCGTGATGCCATCATTCGTCACTCGCCGGTACCTATCGGGACCGTGCCGATCTATCAGGCGATGGAGCAGGTGGATCGGGTAGAAGACCTGACGGCGGACCTGCTGGTTGAGAACATCGAGCACCAGGCAAGGCAGGGCGTGGACTACATGACGCTCCACTGCGGCATTCTGCTGGAGCACCTGCCGCTCGTGGCGGACCGGCTGACGGGCATCGTCTCCCGCGGCGGATCGCTCATGGCGCAGTGGATGATTCATCACCACAAGCAGAACCCGCTTTATGAACACTACGATCGCGTGCTCGATATCTGCGCAAAGTACGATGTCTCGATCTCGCTCGGCGACAGCCTCCGCCCAGGCTGTCTCGCCGATGCCTCTGACCGGGCGCAGTTCGCCGAGCTGGATACGCTGGGGGAACTGACACGCCGGGCATGGGAGCGCGACGTGCAGGTGATGGTGGAAGGTCCCGGCCATGTGCCGATGGACCAGATTGACATGAACATCAGGCGGCAGATGCAGGTCTGCAATGAGGCGCCGTTCTACGTGCTGGGTCCGCTCGTTACCGATATTGCTCCCGGCTATGACCATATCACGAGCGCCATCGGCGCGGCGCTGGCCGGATGGAGTGGCGCAGCCATGCTCTGTTATGTCACTCCGAAGGAACATCTGGGGCTGCCTGACCTTGAGGATGTGCGTCAGGGAATTATCGCCTACAAGATTGCTGCTCATGCCGCCGACATTGCCCGGCACCGCAAGGGAGCCCGGGATCGCGACGATGCGCTTTCGAAGGCACGCTACACTTTCGACTGGAAGGAACAGTTCCGCCTCTCGCTTGATCCCGAACGCGCCCGGGAGATGCACGACGAGACGCTCCCGCAGGAAGTGTTCAAGACAGCAGAGTTCTGCTCCATGTGCGGTCCGAAGTTCTGCTCCATGAAGATCTCCCAGGAGATCGCCAACTGGAACCAGAAGATCACTGACGAGGCAATGGCGCAGACAAGGGGAGCGTGAAGGCAAAACACCTGCACCTTCTTCCCCTCGGTGACGTCACGGTTATACTGTCGCGAGATGCCTGTGACGTCATCCCCTGAAGTTGCGGTTCCCTGGTACGGCTGGCCGCCGCCTGCCGGAGAATCATCCGTCCGCGTGGGAATTATCTCTACCGGATTTATACCGGTGGCACGGCAGTACATGTGCGAAGGCAGCCCGCCGGGTACCATTCGCATTCCGTCGCTCGCCTTCCTGATCGAGCATCCTGCGCGAAAAATACTGTTCGATCTCGGCCTGCCGGCGTTTCTCGCCGCACCGGGGCGATCCAGACTTGCTCCGCTTGTACCTGTGGCAAAGCTGATGGGGATGCTGCCTGAGGTGATACGGGGTGAAGACGCCGCTTCCCGGCTGAAGGCCGCAGGCGTGGATCCAGCGGATATCGGAACCGTCATTTATTCGCACCATCACTTCGACCACACGGGAGATATTGACCGCTTCCCGGATGCAGACGTCGTGGTAGGGCCCGGTGTATTCAGGCTTGCCCGGAGCTGGAGACGGCATCTGCGGGGGTTGAACCCTGCCGATCTGCCAGGGGGACGGACGCGGGAGGCGCCGCTGGGGAAGGGACCCAAATTGGGGCCGTTTATCTCGACATGGGATCTAATGAACGACGGAAGTATCTATCTGGTTGATCTGCCGGGACACTGCACTGGCTCTCTGGGTGCGCTGATACATCTTGCGTCGGGCCGGGCGCTCCTTGCGGGCGATGGCGTGTATATCCGTGACAACTACCGGCTCCCGGCGCCCAAGGGGGTTCTATACGGACGGTCGGCTGACGAAGATCGCAAGCGGGCATGGCAGACTATTCTTGAAATACGGGAGCTTTCAGCCCGTGTTCCGGAGATTCATATCTGGCCCTCTCACGAGCCGGAACTGGTCCGTGAGCTTCCGCAGTATCCGGAACTGGTCGAGTAACGAAAGGATCACCATGTCATTTGCTCCCAAAGTCCGTTTTCTGGGTGGAGCCGGCACCGTCACGGGATCGAAGTTCCTGATCCACACACACAAGGGACTGGTGCTGGTGGACTGCGGGCTTTTCCAGGGTGGGCGGGATATAAAGGACCTGAACTGGGCGAAACTCGATTTCCCGGTCCGTGAACTGAAGGCGGTCATTGTCACCCACAGCCATATCGATCATTCCGGGTTTATCCCCCGTCTCAATCTGCTCGGTTACAAGGGGTTCTTTTATGCGACCCCGGCGACTGTCGACCTGTGCGATATCCTGCTGCCCGATGCGGGTTATCTGCAGGAGGAAGAGGCCCGTTTCGTAAACCGCCGGGGCTATTCGCGCCACCAGCCTGCGCTGCCGCTTTACACGCGGAGTGATGCCGAAGCGGTGATCCGGTACCTCCGGGGCGTTCCATATGGGGAACCGAAGGAAGTAATTCCCGGCGTCCGGGTGACGTTTCATCCGGCCGGGCACATTGTCGGTTCTGCACAGGCGTATATCGAATTTGATGCGCCTGGGGGCACAAAGCGGCTGCTTTTCTCCGGCGATCTGGGCCGTTACGACCTCAAGTTCATGGACCCGCCTGCCAGGGTGGAGCTTTCCAATGCTCTCGATCTGCTTTGCCTCGAATCAACCTATGGAGACCGTCACCATGAGGAGACAGACCCTCGTGACTGGCTGGAGCGGCATATCCAGGATGCACACCAGAACAAGCGGGTGATCCTGATACCCTCTTTCGCGCTTGGCCGGACCCAGCATCTCCTGTATCTCATCGAAGAACTTGAACTGACCGGGCGCATTCCCCCCACGCCGGTTTACATTGATTCTCCGATGGCCAGCGACGTGACGCGCCTGTATGCCCGCTACGAGGACGAACACAATGCTGAAATCGCCCGGATGCTCGGGCATGGCAAGGGTGTGAAAGGCTGGAAGTCGCTTCACATCACGCAAACGGTCGGAGATTCCAAGGAACTGAACAACGTGAAGGGGCCCGCGATTATCATCGCCGGAAGCGGAATGGTCTCGGGCGGCCGGATTCTGCATCATCTGGCAAACCGGATGGCGGATCCTTCCACCAAGATACTGATTGTCGGTTTTCAGGCGCAGGGCACACGGGGGTCGGCGCTGGTCAATGGCGCGAAGGAGCTGCGTATCTTCGGCGAACAGGTTCCGGTCTGCGCTGAATTGGACCACCTCGACGTGTTTTCCGGCCACGGCGATCAGGGAGATCTGGTCCGTTATGTAAAGGAACTGGGCAAGACTCCCCGAACAGTCGCCCTGGTTCATGGGGAATCCAGTGCACTGAATGGACTTTCAAAAGCACTGAAGACCGATCTCGGCATTGAAGCGGTCATCGCCCGCCGGAACGATGAAGTGGCCCTGTAGGATCTATTTTCTCGGCATCATTCCGAAGAAGGCGAGCTGGAGCAGGTTTTCTATCAGGGTATCGACCCCCGGTTTGGCTGGGTCGTTCCGGTACCAGAGCAGCAGGGCCTCTTTTCCGAGCCCCAAAACTCCGTGGGCCGCCGACACGGGATCGATCGGGGCGATTCGTCCCTTGTCGACCGCCTTGCGGATGTAGGCGGCGACGAGATTGACAAGGCTGTCGAAAAAGCGGTCAATCCGGTCGCGGAAGTCGGTGCCCAGCGTCGGCGCTTCCAGAAGCACCAGCCGGGTGAACTTCCGGTTGCCGGGGTTATTCAGAACTGACCGGCTCAGGGTCCGGAACAGTGACTGGTACTGCTCAAGCGATAGTTCGGAAATGTCGAGCGGACGGATGAAGTTCATCATCTGCTCGAAGAAGTAGTCGAGCGCCTGTGCGAAACAGTCCCGCTTGTTGTCGAAATACCGGTAAAAGGTGCCACGGGCGATCTCTGCCCGTTCTAGGATATCGTCCACCGACGTATCGTGATATCCCTTTTCGGCAAACACCTCCATGGCGACCGTAAGAAGCCGCTTCTGGCGGTGTTCCTGCATCTGGGGTGAAAGCTGCGGGGCCATAAACGTAAACCGGCCCAACCTAACGGGTTCAGTCAACCTAGACAACAGTGTCCAGTTTTTATCTGTCTTGCCCTGTGAGGCGTGCCGGGACAGGTTCTTCCCTGCTTATGGGCAAGCTTATCATCGCAGCCATTATCGATCCTGTGCACACACTGGTGCCATTTCACGATACAACGCTTCAACTCCTGGAGACCGCCTCCAGGATGGGCCATCGGACACTTGTTTGTGAAACAGGTGGGCTTTCGTTGCAGGGGCCGGAGCTGAAGCTCTGCCTGACCGAAGTGGTGATCCGGCAGGGCACCCGCACCCGCCCGGAGACATCATTCTGGAAGGTACGTGGTAAGCCGGTGACAGTCAGGAGCAGCGAGGTGGATGTAATCCTGATGCGCAAGGATCCACCGGTTGACCAGCAGTATTTCCAGGCCCTGTGGATGCTGGACTACTCCAGGGCACCGGTAATCAATGAGCCGGAGGGTATCCGCGCTGCCAGCGAAAAACTCTTCGCCCTCAACTTCGCGGACTGGATGCCTCCGACACTGGTGACTGCACGGCGGGATGATATCGATGCGTTCTGCCGGGAGCAGGGCGGACGGATCGTGCTGAAGCCGCTGGACGGGTTTGCAGGACGGAGCGTCTACATATGGGACCTGAAGGGGGAGAACCACGGCGTCATCTGGGAAGAGATCACCCGGCGCGGAACACGTCCCGTGATGGCGCAAAGATTTCTCCCGGCGGTGAAAAAGGGCGACAAGCGGATACTCCTCTGGAACGGCATTCCGCTTGGAGCGATCAATCGCGTTGCCAGCCGGGGTGAGGCCCGGTCGAATCTGGCCGCCGGTGGGAAGGCGGAACCGGCACGCATTACACCGCGTGAACGGGAACTGATCGACGCACTGGCACCATCGCTCCTCGAACACGGACTTTTTTTCGTTGGTCTTGATGTAATTGGCGGATATCTGACCGAGATCAACGTCACCTCGCCAACCGGGCTTGTCGAACTGGAGGCATTTTCAGGAGTCTCCCATTCAGGGAAGATCCTCGCCGAACTGGCGGATATTCTCGGATAAGGTTTCAGCCCTTTAGGAGGGCTGACATCTCCGAATGGATGAGGCCGTTGGTGGCCAGTGTCTCCCGGCCGTTCAGGTCGTGCGGTTCGCCCGCAAAACCGGTAACCATTCCGCCCGCCTCGCGGACGATGATGATGCCGGCGGCGATATCCCAGGGCTTGAGGTTTTCCTCCCAGTAACCGTCCACGCGGCCGGCGGCGACCCAGCACAGGTCGATGGAGGCCGACCCCAGCCGCCTGATTTCGTGTGACACCATCAGGAACTTTTTCCAGCGGGCGAGGTAATGGTCGGCCCGTTCACGCCGGTCATAGGGCAGCCCGGTGGCGAGGAGGGACCGGGACAGGGTGGGCACGCCGGAAACCCGGATCGGCTCGCCATTCAGCGTCGCACCGAGCCCCTTGGCAGCAAGGAACTCCTCGTTGAGCCCCGGACAATTCACGCAACCGGCCACTGGCTCGCCGTTCCACGTCAGGCCGATCGAGCAGCCCACAATGGGGTGCCCATGGGCGAAGTTCGTGGTCCCGTCAATGGGATCAATGACCCAGCAGTAACCGGACTGGTAGCCGGCCCCGGAGTGCCGGTCCCCGGTTCCTTCTTCGCCGAGGATCGAATGGCCGGGGAAGCTCTTCCCGATGGCAGCGACGATGAGCCGTTCGGCCGCCAGATCGGTCTCCGTCACGAGATCCGTTTCGGCGCTTTTGGACCGGAAAGTTTTCTGTTCGCGCAGTTTTTCACGGATGAGCTGGCCCGCAGCGCGGCCAGTCTCGCTGGCGAAGGCGAGATAATGCTTCAGGTCGGACGGCGTGGGTGCGGTCATGGAGATGACGGCCCTACTTCCCCGTCGGAAAGAGGGTATGCGGGTTCGGGCAGGATCGCGTTCAGTTTCCCGACGGCTTGGCGGCGAGCTTGTCGGCCTTGGCGGCAAGGTCGTTGAGGCGGGCCGTCATCTGGTCAACTTTCTTGTCCAGCCGTTCGATGGCCCGGTCGATATCGGCGAACACCTCGTTCAATGGCTTTACGCCCTTGGCGCGTGCCTGGTTTACCTGCGAGAGCAGGGCCATCGCCTGGCCGGCCGACTTCATCAGTTCCGGGTTCTGCATCATCTTGCCCATCATCTGCTGCATCTGGGCCTGCCCGCGCTTGCGGAGTTCGCGCTGGAGGTTGGCAATCGGGCTGGAGGGCCGGCGGCTGGACCTGGTTTCAGACATGGAACCCACCCTTTTCTGGTCCGCCTCGCTTGGGAATAAGCCGCTCCGGCGGCGGAAACCGGCGGCCGGGATTTCTAGTAGCTTCCCGCGTGGGGGCGGGTCAACGAGGGCTTTCGGGGCCGCCCGGCGGCGGCCCGGTTTTTCCTGTTGCCATTCAGGGCGGGGGTGACTATCCCCGGCTGACGCCGGTGTCAGTGCTGATCAGGCCGCCGGCAGGGAAGGGAACAGGAATGCTGAAAACACGCTTTACGGAAATCTTTGGTATCGAGCACCCCGTCGTGCAGGGCGGGATGCAGCATGTGGGCAAGGCCGAGCTGGTGTCGGCCGTTGCGAATGCTGGTGCGCTCGGATTCATCACGGCGCTGACGCAGCCCACGCCCGAGGATCTGCGCAAGGAGATCCGCCGCACGCGTGAGATGACAAAAAAGCCGTTCGGGGTGAACCTGACCATCCTTCCCACCATCAAGCCGACCCCGTATGACGAGTACGCCAGGGTGATCGCCGAGGAAGGCATCAAGATCGTCGAGACGGCGGGCCGCAACCCGGAGAAATACCTTCCCATGTTCAAGGAGGCCGGGATCAAGGTGATCCACAAGTGCACCTCCGTCCGGCACGGGGTGAAGGCCGAGCAGATCGGCTGCGACGCGGTGAGTATCGACGGCTTTGAATGCGCGGGCCATCCCGGCGAGGACGACATCCCGGGGCTCATCCTGCTGCCGGCGTCGGCCGACAAGATAAGAATTCCGATCATCGCCTCCGGCGGCTTTGGCGACGGCCGGGGACTGGCTGCCGCGCTCGCCCTGGGTGCCGAGGGGATCAACATGGGAACGCGGTTCCTTGCCACGAAAGAGGCACCCATCCACGACAACGTGAAGCAGAAGATCGTCGAATCTGACGAGCGGCAGACGGCGCTCATCTTCCGGACGCTCCGGAACACGGCGCGCATCTACCGGAACGGTGTCGCCGAGAAGGTGCTTGAGATCGAGGCCAAGCCCGGCCAGACCGACTTTGCCGAGCTCGCGCCGCTCGTCGCGGGCGTCAAGGGCAAGGATGTGATCGACAAGGGCGACCTGGAGGCCGGCATCTGGTCGGCCGGCATGGTAATCGGCATCATTCATGACATTCCGACGGTCAGGGTGCTGGTGGAGCGGATCGTCCGCGAGGCCGAGGAGATCATCCAGAAGCGGCTTGCGGGGTTTGTCGTGAAGGCATAGGTTGGCGTCCATGCCCATCGAACCCGACAGCGAGCAGACGCAGATACTGGACTCGGTGCGCCGGTGGCTGGAGAAGGATATCCGGCCGCACGTCTCGCGCTGGGACCACAACGACGAATACCCGCACGAGGCGCTGGAGGGCTTCAGGAAACTGGGCCTGTTCGGCGCCACCATCCCTGCCGAATACGGGGGCCTTGGCTGGGACACCTCCACCTATGCGCTGGTGGTGGCCGAGCTTGCCGCCTGCTGGATGACGCTGTCGTCGATGCTCAACACGCAGACGATGATGGCCCATTCGGTAAAAACCTTCGGTACCGATGAGCAGAAACGGCGGTGGCTGCCCAGGATGGCCACGGGCGAACTGCGCGGCGGGCTCGCCCTGTCGGAGGCCCACGGGGGCAGCGACGTCGCCTCCATGCGCACGAAGGCGATCCGCGACGGCGACGTCTACCGCGTCAACGGCGCGAAAATGTGGATCACCAATTCCGACGGAAACGCCTTCTTCCTGCTGGCGAAGACCAACCCGCAGTCAGATCCGCCGCACGCCGGCATCAGCGGGTTCATCATCGAAAAGGGCCATGCGGGCTTCCGGGTGTCGAAGAACATCCCCAAGCTGGGTCTGCGTGGCGTTCCGACCTCGGAACTCACCTTCGAGGATTTCCCGGTACCGGCATCGAACCTCGTGGGCGGACCCGAATGGGAGGGCAGGGGGTTCCTGCAGGTGATGAACGGGCTGGAGCTCGGGCGCATCAACGTGGCTTCCCGCAGCGTGGGCGTGCTCCGGGCGGCCTTCACGGCGGCCGTGAAATACGCGCAGGAGCGCGAGACCTTCGGCAAGCCCATCTGGCAGCACCAGCTCGTGGGCGCCAAGCTTGCCGACATGGCCACCGATCTTGAGGCAGCCGAGCTGCTCGTCTGGAACGCCGCAAAGAAGAAGGACCGCGGCGAGCGGTGCGACCTCGAGGCCAGCATGGCGAAGCTGTTCGCCTCGGAGGCCTGCGCCCGCCACGCGCTCGAGGCCATGCGGATCCACGGCGGCTACGGATTTTCCGAGGAGTTCGAGATCGAGCGGCTCTACCGCGACGCCCCGCTCATGCTGATCGGCGAGGGCTCCAACGAGGTGCTGAAAACCCTCATCGCCAGGAACCTCGTCAAAAGGTTTGCGATCTGAACGGGGAGTGGCCGCTATACAGCCCTGGCCCTCGGGGGCTCATTGTAAAGACGGATAAGCAGATCCGGCTGGACTGTGGCAAAGGCGTAGGCGACGCCCCGAGAATCACTGAATTCCACTTCCAGCGTCCCGTCCGGATATTGATGAACCACCGTGCCCACATGGCCGCGCTGGAGATTCTGGCCGGGGATTGGCTCGGCCAGTGCGACAGCGTCCAGTTCTCTGATGGGCTCACTCATGAGGGCAATTCTACCGGAGGACGAAACAGGTCACAAGCCGCGGGTCATTCTCGCCCCGGTTGATGATCCATGCCGAGCGGACCCGGACCGGTCCGGCTGGACCCGGAAAATCAAGGTCGATCTGGTAAAAGACGCCGTATTCGTTGGTCTTGACGGTAATGGCTTCACGCTCAAAGGCCGCCTTCGCGAGGGCGTCCCGCAGGGAGCCGGCGTTTTGTGCGGTTATTCCGGCGGCGACTTCGAACTGCCTCGCCTTGTGTTTTCCGGTGGGGTGGTCCGGATTCAGGCAGTATCCGGTCAGCTTGCGGATGTCGATAATTGCCCGGTCACCGTTGGGTAGTTTCACGGCCGCCCTCACCCCAGCCGGTCCCGGAGCCAGTCCGCCGTGCGTTCCCACAGCGGGCGGGCGCGGGCGTCGGTCACGAGCGGCATGTGGTCGGCGTCGAGGCCGAAGCCGCCCGCCTCCGAGACGAGCCACCAGGTGATCCGCTCACCCGGGACCGGCGAGAGAAACCGCTCGCAGCATCCGGGCACGCAGAGCATCCGGTCGCCCGCCCCCACGGCCACCAGCAGTGGTATCCGGAGCGTGGCGAGCCCGGCCCGGTAGTCCCGCCCCGCGAGCGACACCCAGCGGTCCTCGCTGGCCCACTGGACGAACTGCCGGATATAGGGCCCCGACACGTCATCCGAGCCGATCTTCATCTGCCGGGCGGGGAAATATCCCTTCGCCTGCGACATCTGCTCCCACATCCGGAGCTGGGCGAGCTTCGCCTGCCACCGTTTTTCGTCCGGCTCGCATGACTTCAGCCACGCGTTCGGCGCGTAGGCGGCGATCGCGGAAAGTCCGCCCGTTCCCGCCGCCTCCGGCCCGCTGAGCCAGGCGAGCGCCGCGTGGCCCACGAGCGAGTGGCCGAGGAGCGCCGCCTTGCCGGGAAACCGCGTGCGGACGAACTCCACCGCCGCCGGAATGTCCTTCTCCACGATGTCGTCGTAGCTGTAGGCGCCGCCCTCGGGCGGCAGCGGCCCGCTCTCCCCGTGGCCGCGCACGTCCACCGTCACGACGCGCAGCCCGCCCCGGACGAGCGTCGCCACCAGTCCCTCCCCCGGCGGCCGGTCAAGGCTCCGGCGGTTGGCCATCATCGCATGGCCGGCCAGCACCGTCCCCCGTGCGGAGCCGGAGGGCTCGTGCAGGTCGCCCTTCAGGAGCCAGCCGTCGCGGGCGGTGATGGTGACGGGTTCGGGCATGGGAGAGGGGGAGTGTAGCGGAGGGGGAGGAAGGGCGGAAATGAGATTGAGGCTTCTTCTGTTATCGGTGCTCTGCCATGAATGACGATAACAGTTGACCAATTACCCGGCCCGTTTGCTGGCGGTAGCTTGTTTCCTGATGGTACAAGTCGGACAAAATCCTATCGTAATCCTTGTAGATCGCCTCTGCCTCACTGGCGTCTTTGCACTCTTCAATCAAGAAGTCGTCGCAAGGGTCTATGCCACGCAAATAGTCTAGGGTTCGCTTCCAAGCATCCCGGCGGGCCTCTAACCCGCTGGTGATTTGCGCCAAATCCAAACTGTCTATTTCAAGGATGATTTTCATGGTGAAAGCTTCCCCTGCAGTCGTACCTGGCTAGGCCGTAAACCGGTGTCTAGCGCTGCGGTTTCAACCGAGCTTGATCTGAAGGGGGAGCTTGGCCAGGACGGCGCAGGATTTATTGAACAATGAGTTCATCTTCCGGGTCGTTGGAGATTTTCCCGAAGATGCTATTTCGGTGGAAGTCGAGGGCATCCGGATCGGGTGCGAACCTTTCGGGCTTTCGGAGCGGTTCCCCTTCGAGGTCGATTAGGGCCGCCTTGTGGACCGGTGAGGGGTTCTTCACCTGCTTCAACTCCTTCGCCACCACTATGTTGAGCCCGTCGTCCAAGGTCATCAGCCCCCGGTCGAAGGCTCGGTCATGGAGCGCACAGAGGGCGAGGCCATTCGTCGGGTCGGCCCGCTTTTCGACGTTATCCTTCCACGGAACGATATGACTGGCGTTCAGGAGTTGGCCCGGCTGGATACGGCAGAACGCGCATTCGTTCCGATAGCTGGAGAGCACCGATTCGCGGAAAAATCCTTGAACGAGCCGCACTCGGACCGTGACGCTTTTTTCGGTTTCTCCCTTGGGGAAATAGAGGCCTTCTTGATCTGCCATCGTCGCTGCTGGCGGCAAATCTGCAAGCTGCCGCTGGCTCTCGAAGGCCAACTTTTCCCAATTCTGGTGGAACTCCGCCCAAATGGCCCGGTCCATTTCACTCGCCCCTGTGAGCCCCTTGACGCCCCTCTCCCGGTGCATGGGGTCGAGACTGGCAAAGTTACAGGCTTTCATGGCGACGGAACTGGGCGTACGTCCAATCCGCTGTGAAAGAGCGATGATCTCCGGATTCCCCCGGTGCAGCCGCCCGAACGACATCCGGCAGTACAGGTTGAACGCAAGAATCAACTCCTCACGGGTCCAGTGGCGGCGCTCTTTGGGCATCCCCCGAAATCTGCCATTTCGTATGGGTTTCGGCCACCCTTCCCGCCCTCCCCCAACCCCTTGATTTGCCTCACCCTTCGGGACAGATACCGGTCCCCGTCCGGCCGTGAGCGGCAGGCGGGCCATTTCTGACTCCAAACCGAGCAAGGAACCGTCAAAAAAGTGTCCCAGACCGTCACCATGGAGAAGATCGTCTCCCTCGCCAAGCGGCGGGGGTTCGTGTTCCAGTCGTCGGAGATCTACGGCGGCCTGAACGGCTGCTGGGACTACGGCCCCGTGGGCGTGGAGCTCAAGAACAACGTCAAGCGCGAGTGGTGGCGGAGCACCGTCACCGAGCGGGACGACATGGCCGGGGTGGACTGCTCGATCCTCATGCACCCCCGCGTCTGGGAGGCGTCGGGGCACGTGTCGGGCTTCAGCGACCCGATGGTGGACTGCAAGACCTGCAAGGGCCGGTTCCGCGAGGATCACCTGGCCGAATCCCAGTGCCCGAAGAAGCCGAGCAAGGCCCCCGGCCAGCACGATGAGTGCCAGCTCACCGAGGCGCGCAAGTTCAACCTGATGTTCAAGACCTTCGTGGGCCCGATGGAGGACACCGCCGCGCAGGTTTACCTCCGGCCGGAGACGGCGCAGGGGATCTTCGTCAATTTCAAGAACGTGCTGGAGACCTCGCGGCAGAAGATCCCGTTCGGGATCGCGCAGATCGGCAAGAGCTTCCGGAACGAGATCACGCCCAAGCAGTTCACCTTCCGGGTGCGCGAGTTCGAGCAGATGGAGATCGAGTTCTTCTGCAAGCCGGGCTCGGACGAGGAGTGGTACAACTACTGGAAGGATGCCCGGTTCAACTGGTACGTGAACCTGGGTATCCGGAAGGAAAACCTGCGCCTGCGGGCCCATGAGGCGGACGAACTGGCGCACTATGCGCGGGGCTGCTCGGACGTGGAGTATCTTTTCCCCTTCGGCTGGTCGGAACTGGAGGGGATCGCCAACCGGACGGATTTCGACCTCAGGCAGCACCAGCAGTTCTCGGGCAAGTCGCTCGAATACACCGACCCGCAGTCCCGCGAGCGGTTCGTTCCCTACGTGATCGAGCCGTCGGCCGGGGCCGACCGCGGGACGCTGGCGTTCCTCGTGGACGCCTACGCCGAGGACACCGCGCCGGACGAGAAGGGCCAGCCCGAAACCCGCATCGTCATGCGGTTCCACCCCCGGATCGCGCCGGTGAAGGCGGCCGTCTTTCCGCTGACGAAGAAGGACGGCATGCCGGAGATGGCCGACAGGCTGTACCGCGACCTCAAGAAGCGGTGGAACGTGGACTATGATCTCTCCGGCTCGATCGGCAAGCGTTACCGCCGGCAGGACGAGATCGGAACGCCGTTCGGCATCACGGTAGACGCCGATTCGGTGAAGGACGGCACCGTCACCGTGCGCGACCGCGACACGATGAAGCAGGAACGCGTCGCAGCCAGCGGGATCATCGACTACCTCGGCGAGAAACTGTCATGAGGAAAGCAAAAGCCGCAAGGGCCCGCAAGGCCGTGAAAGCATCCAGCGCCGCCGCTCCGGGCAAGGGAAAGCTCGTCTACTTCTTCGGCGACGGGAAGGCCGACGGCCGGGGCAACATGAAAGACCTTCTCGGTGGCAAGGGCGCGGGGCTTGCCGAGATGACCAGCATGGGGCTTCCCGTGCCTCCGGGTTTCACGATCACGACGGCCGTGTGCTCGTCCTACTATGCCAACGGACGCCGCTATCCGAAGGAACTGAAAAAGCAGGTGGACGGAGCGCTCCGCCGCGTGGAAACCCTGATGGACCGGGGGTTCGGCAGCGTCGAGAAGCCGCTCCTGTTCAGTGTCCGGTCGGGCGCGCGGGACTCCATGCCCGGCATGATGGACACGGTGCTGAACCTCGGCCTCACCGACCGGACGGTGGAGGGGCTCGCCGCCTATACCGGGAGCCCCCGGTTCGCCTGGGACAGCTACCGCCGGTTCGTGCAGATGTACGGCGACGTCGTGATGGGGATGAAGCCCCAGAGCGACAAGGAAGTGGATCCGTTCGAGGCAATCATCGACGACCTCAAGCACAAGCGCGGGGTGGAACTGGACGTCCAGCTTACGGTCGGCGACCTGCAGGAACTGGTCGAGCGGTTCAAGCGGCTCGTCGTTGACCGTACCGGCAACCACTTCCCCACCGACCCGGAAGAGCAGCTCTGGGGCGCGATCAGCGCGGTGTTCAACTCGTGGGAAAACGAGCGGGCGAAGATCTACCGCAAGCTGAACAACATCTCCTCGGCCGGCGGCACGGCCGTCAACGTGCAGGCGATGGTGTTCGGGAACCTGGGCGACGACTGCGCCACGGGCGTCGCCTTCACGAGGGATCCCTCCACCGGAGAGCGGCGCTTTTTCGGCGAATACCTCGTCAACGCGCAGGGCGAGGATGTGGTGGCCGGGATCCGGACCCCGGAGCCGATCAACATCGCGGGCAAGGAAAACGACACGCAGCGCTCCCTTGAGGAGGTGATGCCGTCCGCCTACCGCGAGCTGGTCCGGATATACGAGAAGCTCGAAAAGCACTACCGCGACATGCAGGACATCGAGTTCACCATCGAGCATGGACGGCTGTTCATGCTCCAGACCCGCAACGGCAAGCGTACCGCGCAGGCGGCGATCCGCATGGCCGTGGACATGGTGAAGGAAAAGCTCATCACACCGCAGGAGGCGATCCTGCGCGTGAAACCCGAGCAGCTCGACCAGCTCCTGCACCGCCGGTTCGACCCCAACGCGCCCAAGAAGGTGGTCGCAAAGGGCCTCAACGCCTCGCCGGGGGCCGCGGTGGGCAAGGTGGTCTTTTCGGCCGCCGACGCCCAGAAGCTGAAGGATCTCGGCGAGCCGGTGATACTCGTGCGCGTGGAAACCTCGCCGGAGGATATCGGCGGCATGACCGCCTCCGAGGGCATCCTCACCCAGCGCGGCGGCCGCACCTCGCATGCCGCCGTGGTGGCCCGCGGCATGGGCAAGTGCTGCGTCGCCGGCTGCGGCGAGATCGCCATCGACTACGACAAGGCCCAGTTCACCACCCGGCGCGGCGGCCAGACAGCCGTCGTGAAGGAAGCCGACTGGATTTCGCTGGACGGATCCACGGGCGAGGTGATGCTGGGCAGGCTGGAAACCTTCGAGCCGGAGCTGTCGGGCGAGTTCCATGCCTTCATGAAGTTCGTGGACCGGGAGCGGCGGCTCAAGGTGCGCACCAATGCCGACACGCCGGCCGATTCGGAGCTGGCCCGGCGGTTCGGGGCCGAGGGTATCGGCCTCTGCCGCACCGAGCACATGTTCTTCCAGCCGGACCGCATTCTCGCCGTGCGGGAAATGATCCTCGCCGGCGACCGGCAGGCCCGCGAGAATGCGCTGGCAAAACTCCTTCCCATGCAGCGGAGCGACTTCAAGGGAATCTTCCGGGCGATGGCGCCCCATCCCGTGACGATCCGGTTCCTGGACCCGCCACTCCACGAGTTCCTCCCGGCCAAGGAGGAGGAAATACAGGATCTGGCCCGTGAACTGGGACAGCCGCCCGCCGCCGTCCGTGCCAAGGTGGAAAGCCTGCACGAGTTCAATCCGATGCTGGGCTTCCGGGGCTCGCGGCTTGCCGTGGTGTACCCGGAGATATTCAACATGCAGGCCCGCGCCGTGATCGAGGCGGCCAGCGACCTTCTGCTCGACGAGGGACTCAAGGTGACGCCGGAGATCATGCTCCCGATCATTTCCGATGCGGCCGAGTTCGCGCAGCTGAAAAAGAACGTGATCGACACGGCACACGAGGTGAACCGCGAGAAGGGGACCAAGGTGCCGTTTCTTGTCGGCACAATGATCGAGCTGCCGCGGGCGGCGATCCTGGCCGACGAGATCGCCGCCGAGGCGGAGTTCTTCTCCTTCGGGACGAACGACCTCACCCAGACGACGATGGGCCTGTCACGCGACGACGCCGGCAGGTTCCTTCCGGCCTATATCGAGGCGAACCTCTACAAGTCCGATCCCTTCGTCACGATCGACCGTGCGGGCGTGGGCAAGCTGATGGAAATCGCCGGCAATCTGGGCCGCAAGGTGCGGCCGGGGATCAAGCTCGGCATCTGCGGCGAGCATGGCGGCGATCCCGATTCGGTGAAGTTCTGCCACAAGCTCGGTCTAGACTACGTCTCCTGCTCCCCTTACCGGGTGCCGATCGCCCGGCTGGCCGCCGCACAGGCTGCTGTCGAGGAAAAGCGGCCGCCGAAGAAGAAATAGCCAGTTCACCGGCCTGATAACGGGATGGGCGGCCTGCTGGCCGCCCTGATCCGTTCCAATCCAAACCTCACCAGCTCCGCTATCGTTACCACTTGTGGCTAACTCCCTCTGGTGACTGGGGAATCCATTTCTATCCACATTGCCTACAGTGTCGAGCCCAGCTGATTCCGTGTACCATTTCACATCATGTGTTCTCGTATTTGAGAACGATTACTAGATATAACTTATCAAAATCACTTTATTTTTAAAAATAAGTGGTCATCATGCTTTCGTGGAAGCGAGAACAACACAAGAGCGACCCCAGCCGGCGGATTTCGAGAACTACCGCGAATTCCTGAAGGCCATGGTCAGCTATCTCAAGGCCAATCAGCGCGGCTTTTCCTACCGCTGGTTTGCCCGGCGGGCCGGGTTCAATACGCCGAGTCTGCTCAAGCATGTTCTGGACGGCGACCGCAATCTCGCTACCGATTCCATCGAGAAGTTCGCAAAGGGCCTGGGACTCGACGCAAAGGAAAAGGCGGATTTCGGGGCCCTCGTGATGCTCTCCCAGGCGAAGACAGATGAGGAACGCAACTACTACTACGGGCGCCTGCGCCGGTACCGGAAGCACACCGACGGGCGCAAGCAAATGGAGAAGGCCCACTACGAGGCCTACTCGCTCTGGTGGGCACTCCCGGTCCGGGAGATGGTCCGCCATCCGGATTTCCAGGAAGACCCGGCGTGGATCGCCCGGCGGCTGCACCCGCCGGTGAAACCGTACGACATCGAGCGGGCCCTTCGCATTCTCCTCGATACCGGCTTGCTCGTCCGGGAGGGAAACGGTGTCCTGAAAGCTGCCCACAACACGCTTGAGACTCCGTCCTCGGTGTCATCCCTCGCGGTCCGCAACTACCACCGGCGGATGCTGGAAAACGCTCTGGCCAGCCTGGACGGGCTTCCACAGGAGGAGCGGTATGTGACGTCGGTGACCGTGAACCTGACGCGCAGCCAGTACGAAGAACTCGGTCGGCGGATTTCGGCTTTCCAGGACGAAATCCTCAGCCAGCTCGTGCCTCCCGCTGATTCCAGCGAACCGCGGGACGTTTATTTCATCGGGTTTCAGGCAGTGCCTGTGACCCGCCAGCAGAGGAGCAAGAAATGAGATCCTTCCGACTGTTCATCACGATGGCCGCAGTCCTTGCCGTTGCTTCCGGCGATACCGGATGCGCCGGAGAGACCGGTGGCGTGAAGACCGGCAATGGCGCCACGATCACCGTCCAGGCCGTTTCTTCAGGTCCGGCCGGTACGCCGATTGTGGCGGCCAGCGCCGCCTCAGCCGATATCTACAGCAGTGACGATGATGACGACGGCCCCGAGGGGGAAGACGGCAGTGGTGCGATCCTCACGGTCAATGAGGGCTATGCAAATGTGGAGTTCATCGAGATCGAGCTTCCTGATGGCACCGGTTGCGAGATGTTCGGAAACTACGAATTCCTGTCCCCGGTATCCTGTGAAGACGACCGGATACTCATCGAAGGACCGTTCATGGTGGATCTGATCCTTGGCGCCTCGATTCCCGAGAGCGGCGAGCTTACCGTCCCGCCCGGTACCTACAAGAAGGTGAAGATCCGGTTCGGGGAGTCCTCCGGACTCAATCTGCCGCCGGATCACCCTCTTGTAGGACACACCCTTTATGCGGCCGGTACGATCCGGATTCCAAACGAAACTCCCGAAACCACTGACGACCCGGTCTATTCCTACCTCATGCCTTTCGACTTCGACGTCGAACCGGAGTTCGAGAACCCGGCGGGCATCAGTATTACTGACGGTGCCCTGGACCGGATCATCCTTAACCTGGATGTGAACAGGTGGTTCACAGACCTGCCGATCGGTGACTGCATTGAGGAACTGGATCCAGTTGTAGAGCCAATCAACTTCGCGGCCGACCTGGAAGGCGACTGCGAGGACGTGGAAGAAGCCCTTAAAGACAATATCGAACAGTCCGGCGACCTCGATCACGAAGAGATCGAGGATGACGATGACTGAGCTGATAGTCCCTGTCCCTGTTCCGGAACGCGCGCAATAAACCCGAAACCACAACCCCTAGACACATTCAAAAGACATCTTTTGAAGGAGATATTCATGAAAACCACGATACAGACATCACTGGCCCTTCTGGCCGCACTCTCACTCGCTGCCTGTGGAAGCACCGGCGGCGGAGCCGATGCCAGCGGGATCGGCGGCGGAATCATCATCCGTGCGACCTCGTCCGCATCGGCACCGGCGGCCGCCACGACCAATGCCATTACCGTCCAGAGCGACGGTGACGAGGCAGACGACGATGACGGCGACGGCGAGGTCGATTACGAAGGTCATGGCAGTGACGGAACCGTGTTCTATGTGAACTCCGCTTCTGTCTCGATCCGTACCATTGATATCGAGCTCCCGGAGGGCACTACCTGTGCCGACCTTGGGGCTGTTACCCTGCCGGAAAACGTCACATGCAAGGAATCGGAAGAGGATGACGATGATGGCCCACGGGTCCGCGTGACCGGCCCCTACGTCGTTGATCTCATGACCGGAACCTCGACACCGTCTCTGGCTGATCTGCTGCTCCCGCCGCTCGTCTATAACAAGATCAAGATCAAGTTCGACTCGGTGGACGAGGACGACGAGGAGGAACTCGTAGATACGGAAGACCCGATTCTCGGCAACACGCTGGTGGCGGCCGGATCGTTCAACTATGACTCCACCGACTACACGTTCGATCTCGCCCTGGACTTCGACGAGGAGGTCGAGTTTGAGAACGTGGATGGAGCAGCCATTGATGCCGCGACACTGAACAACCTGATCGTGGAACTCGACGTGAACGCCTGGTTCGCCAGCGTTGGCGTTGGTGAATGCATCATTGATGGTGATCTGGTGGCTGACGAAACCGGCCATGTCACGATCAACGATTCGACGGATGAGTGCGATATCCTTGACTCGATCAAGGATGCGGTTGAGGCCTCCGGCGAATTCGGTGATGACCACGACGATGGCGAAGACGATTGATCCTCGTCCAGCCTGATAATGAGACGGGCGGCCTGCTGGCCGCCCGTTTTTTTCTCCATCCGGCTGAAAAGCCAATAGTTTCAGGGCTTTCTCCCGAAGCAGGGACAAGGGGAAAGACGGTTCGCAAACCCCTCGGGGCCACCCCATGGTTTTCTTTTCTCTTTCCCCCCAGCCATTCGTGGCTACTCTAATCACCGGCTATGAGTGAATCGCTGGAGCAACACCTACACCGGTTGTCCACTACGGAAACCCCGCTGGCGCTGCCGGAATCGAACGGGCGCCTCCGGTGCGTTGCCTGCGGGCACCGGTGCATCCTGAAGGACGGCATGCGCGGCGTCTGCAAGGTCCGTTGGATGGAGGGCGGAAAGCTCCATGTTCCGTGGGGTTATGCGGCAGGCATCCAGAATGACCCTATAGAGAAGAAGCCGTATTTTCACGCGTTTCCGGGCGTTAAAGCACTCTCCTTCGGAATGCTCGGGTGCGACTTCAAGTGCGCTTACTGCCAGAACTGGGTGACTTCGCAGGCGCTTCGCGATCCGGTGGCAGGAGTGGAACCCGAGGAGGTAACGCCGGATGAAATTGCCGATATCGCCATCAGGGCCGGTTCCCGCGTCGTGGTTTCCACCTACAACGAACCGCTGATCACTGCCGAGTGGGCGGTTGATGTATTCAAGGCGGCCCGTGCGCGTGGGCTCGCCACGGGGTTCGTTTCCAACGGGAATGCGACGCCGGAAGTCCTCGATTTCCTGAAGCCCCACTGCGATATCTACAAGGTAGACCTCAAGGCCTTTTCGCAGAAGAACTACCGTGAACTGGGCGGCCGGCTGGACCATGTGCTGGAGACGATTTCCAGTCTGGTTGACCGGGGGTTCTGGGTCGAAATCGTCACGCTACTCGTCCCCGGCTGGAACGATTCCGACGAGGAACTCACCGGTCTGACGGAGTTCATCGCGTCGGTTTCACCGCTGATTCCCTGGCATGTGACGGCCTATCACCCGGACTACCACATGCAGGACCACGTCCGCACCGGTCCCCGGCACCTTGTCCGGGCGGCGGAGATTGCGGTCAAGGCGGGCCTCAGGTTCATCTATCCCGGCAATCTGCCCGGGCAGGTCGGCAACTGGGAAGACACCCGTTGTCACCGGTGTGGCGAAACAGTCATCCGGCGGACCGGGTTTCGGGTTCTGGAAAACCGTCTTGGCAGGGGAGGCGAATGCCCGGGATGCCGTGAGCCTGTACCGGGTTTCTGGGAGAACGGACTCGTGCCGGTAAAGCCAGTCTCTAGGGCCGCTGCCTGATCGTCTGGCAGGGCTTGCCACCATAGCGCCCTTGCCTGTTACGCTTCTTCGTCATGGCTGGCAGCTTGCGGAAAAAACGTCCGTTCTGGACGGCCCTGAAGGACTGGTTCTTCCGGATCCGGTTCTGGATCACGATTGTCTGCCTGTTTATTCTAGGCGCGGCTTTCGGGTTTTACTGGTGGATGGGCGATGCCCGGCCCGAGTGGAGCCGTCAGGTGGTCGAGGATTATGCGCCCTGGAAGCACCCCGAGACCCGGCTGATCTGGTCGGCTTGGGGTGGCGGCGAGGTCGGACCGGATCAAGTGGCTATGGCCATGAGGGAAGTGCAGTCATCCACCGTTCCGGGGATGAAGGAACGGTACGAACAGGAGCGGCGGCGCCTTCTGCACCGGTACCGGGAAATGGCCCAAGAGACTGAAGATGCACTCGCCGAAGCCCGTCGCACGGGGAACCGGACGGGCAGCGAGATAGCTGGCGCTGAAGCCACGCTGGAGCGCATCCGGAAGGGCGTTCACTATCTGGAGTCGCTTCCTGAGAAAGCGGCAGAAGCTACTGGTCTTCGGCCTGAACAGGGGCCGGGGGCCGCTCCCTGAACGCCAGTATCGACACGATGATAAAGCAGAGAATCATCGTCAGGTTTCCGGATTGGGAGATTCCATGCCAGCGGCCAAATGCCTGGCGGACAGGGTGGCCCGGGTCGGTGAGATTCCCTGAACGGATTTCCTCGCCAAGTGCCCGGAGTACCGGCCCGGCATAAAGCCAGTTGAAAAGAGCCAGGACTGACGCAATGCCGGCGCAGATCCGGATGGCGGTTCCGGCCTTCTGCCAGATAGCGACGGACATCATGACGGCTAGTGACAGCATGGCCATCACGAGGAAATAGTACGGAAACACCGCCGCCAGCATCTCCCCTCTGGCGGGGTTCGGGACCCTGGCGAACATGGCCGGTGTGATGACGAATGAATACAGTCCGGACGCGCCCACGGCGGCGGCAGCCATAACCACGGCGAAACGCCGGGACCGGGGCCATCCGTTCATGGAACGAGGGGTGTCAGCCCCTGGCTTTCTGGATCAGGCGGGCGAGGTCGGCCTCGACTGATTTACGGAGTTCAGCGCGGGCATCGTCGGTGATTTCGCCGCCGGGGAAGATTTCGGCATCGATTCGTACCTTGCCGCTCTGGTCACGGAACTCGAAGCTGAACTGCTGGGGAAAGGTATCCCGCTTGGTCCGAATGACGAGATGGCTGCGGGCCGGCTCGTATTCATATGAGATCGTCCGTGAGCCGCCGGGAGCTTCGGCCTCCACCGTGTCGCCGGTGACGGAGTTCACCTTTGCCGCCAGCGAAGACCACTCCGGCAGACGGCCGGGGTCATTCAGTATTTCATGCAGCCGGGTGGCACTGGCAGGGCCTTCGGCAGAAAGTTTGATCGGATCTCGGTTAATCATGTGTGGCTTCTAGCTGAAACCCCCGGCTGGGGCTACCGGGGCCAGGGAGACATCAGTTCATCTCTTCCAGGAGATCGACGGCGGTTTTCACCGGATCATGTCCTGCGGATTGCCTGGGAGCCTTGCGCTTTTCTCCACGTTTTTCGGCTTCCTTCATCTCGCGGAACAGGCCGACGCGTAGCAGCTGCATGATCCGCCGGAGGCCTCCGAAGAAATCCTGTGAAACGGTGTTGATCCTGAGGACCGCCGCATAGTTCCGGTTGGCGGCGATCTTGGGATTCTTCTCGCCCAGCATGGCGAACCGCCGCTGAGCTTCGATAAAGCGCGTCCCTGCCGGGTCCATGATTGCCTGAATCCGGCCGAACATTTCCGAAAGCGCCACGGTGGCCCAGTACATGCCGGAAACGAGGGTCGGGTTGCTCATCGTATCGAAAAAATCCTTCAGGGACGGCGGCTCGCCCGCCTCTTGGCCGTATTTCTCGCACAGGTAGAAGTCCATCGCGATGTGGCGGGATTCGTCCTGGTTCACCTTTTCGATGACAGCACGGGAAAGCGGATCTTCGATATAGTCATTCACCGAGCGGAGCAGGGCCACGTCCAGCACCAGTTCGCCGGCCGTGACCATTGCCGAGGCGAATTCTGGCGAGATGCCATTGATCATTTCGCTCATGGCGCGGACAAACTTCACGAGGTTCGGGTCAGGCGTGTAGATGCGGTACTGGTGAACGTCGAAATACTTGGCGAGATGCCACATGGCTTCGGCATGGCGGATTTCATCGTCATAAAACGTCCCGAAGATCGCCTTCTCCGTGGGGTCGGCTGCCTGCTTGGCGAACTCAAGGAACGCTGCAGCTGCGATCCGTTCGATATAGATGAGATTGGTGAACGCCTGACAGGCTTCCATCTCGTCAAATCTTGACAGCGATGCAGGCTTCTGCGTCCAGTCAAAATCGTTGACGTTCCATTGGCCTTTTTGGCATTTGTCCAGCATCCGGTCGAGGTTCATGGAGCCTCCTCAGGCTACCTAGGCATAGGAGACGTGGTCGAAGGCGGCAAGTCAGAAGGGTTCCGGATTCTGACGGAGATCCGGTGCGGCGAAACGGAGCCTAAGTCCGGCGCGAATGCTTAATGCTGCAAATTATAGGAAACTTTTGGTGAGGAGGAGAACGGCCTCAGTTACACCGGTTTCCGCTCCTTACCCGGTGAAGCTGTCCCGCCCTTCGGTTCCTTCCGGTCGCCGGTCATCCGCTTGCGGGGGCCCAGATCCAGCTTACGGGGCCATTCGCTTCCGTAGTCGAGAATCCCCCGGCAGATTCCACGGCCAAGCCGCTTGAGGTAAGCCTCATTCCGGAACGAAGTGGCATCCGTCTCGTTGGTCAGAAATCCCAGTTCGATGAGCAGGGCCGGCATGTTGGCCCGCACCAGCACGAAAAACGGGGCCTGGAGCACACCCCGGCTCCTGAAGTTGAATTCGCGGGCGAGCGTCTGGTGGACGACGGCGCCGAAGTCCTCGCTTCCCCGGATATGCTGCGCACTTTTCAGGGACCACAAGGTCATAAGGAGCGGATCGTTCGGATCGGCTCCTTCGAGGCCCAGTGAAGCATTTTCCGCCAGCGCCACCCGGTGCGCTTCCCTGTCTGTGGCCTCCGGGTTCATCAGGTAGGTTTCGATCCCCTGCGCCTTGGGGTTTTTGGCAGCATTGGCGTGGATCGATACAAACACGTCGGCATTCAGGTTGTTCGCTATCTTCGTCCGGTCTGCGAGTGGAATGAAGAAGTCCTCTTCCCGCGTCAGAAACACCCTGAGGCCCGGTTTTTCCTGCCGGAGGCAGGATGCAGCAAACCGGGAAACCGCCAGGACAACGTCTTTTTCCAGTATCTCGCCAATTCCGATCGCGCCCCAGTCATGACCACCATGACCGGGGTCAATCACCACCACGTCGAACTGTTCTGGCGTGGGGGGAAGTGTGCCGAACCGTTCGATGAGATCCGGTGGTGTCGGCAGGTAGGTGGGGGGGGCGGTGCCGGTCGGCTGAGTGGCAGCAGGGGGCTGTCCCGATGACGGGGCAGGGCTACGCGCTGCGTCATCGCTTTTGGGTCCACAGGAGAGGAATAGAACGCCTATCAGTGCGGCAAGCAGCAGGGTCGGCTTTGAAACCGGACAGTTGGGAGGGCTGTGAAACATTCCAGCCATTCTGACGCAATGCAAAATGAGGAGCAATTCCCGCCTATTGACAGCAGTTCACTGTCCGTGTGAGACTGGGTTTAAGGCATTGAGTCCATTGGTCAGGCCGGAGTCTAGTCGCGGCTCTTCCATTTTGAAATGGTGACCGGGATCCTTGCACTGGGGTGGGAACGTCGGTTTGGGTCGCCGTTCCTGTGATTTTTAAGGACAGGATTGTTAAGAGACATTGGATACCAAGCCCAAGCGTTCGTACACGGTCGTACTGGTCGGTGAACGGGAAGTTCGGCGGGTAACTGTTCCCGCATGGCTTCTGTCAGGCCGGATTATCGCCTTGGCAGCAATTACCGCAATTCTTGGCATTGGCCACTACCTCTACAGTTTCCAGCAGGCGGTCCAGGTAGACGGCCTGATGAGTGAAAACTCCGAACTGAGGGCCCAGGTGGCAGCGGTAGAAGCCCGGCTGGCCACGCTCGACCGTCAGATTGACCGGGCCGGGCAACTGGAAAGCCGGATCCGCCGGATTGTCGGTATCGACCCTGCTCCCCGCCAGCCGGAGAGCGGCACAGGCGGGCCGCGGGTAGCGGGCGAAGCGCAGCTATACTCTACTTTCCGGCCAGAAGACGCGGCCCGGTTGCAGCGTATTGATGCCGACCTTGCCTCCTACAGCAGCCGTAGCGTTCGTGCCGAAATGGGATTCGAGGTCCTCCTCGACTACTTCAAGAGCCAGGAGATGCAGATCCTGGCGACGCCAACAATCTGGCCTGTGCGTGGGTGGGTGACGTCGACCTTTGGTTACCGGATTGATCCGTTTACCGGCGAGCGGCGGCTCCATGAAGGTCTGGATATCTCTTCAGCGCAGGGGACCGTCATTACGGCACCTGCTTCCGGGACGGTGATCCGTTCCGGCATGCGGGACGCTTACGGCCTCTCCATTACTATTGATCACGGTTACGGCCTGACAACGATTTACGCCCATATGTCCGAAACCCTCGTGAAGGTGGGCGAAAAGGTCATTCGTGGCCAGAATATCGGTGCAGTGGGTAGTACCGGCCGTTCCACCGGGCCTCATCTTCACTATGAAGTCCGTGTGAACGACATTCCGGTCGATCCGTTCCGCTATATCCTGAACTGAAATCTGCTCTCGTCCGGTTCCCGTTACCCTTCCGGCCTTTCGGAAGCTACCGTTGCGTCTGTATGGCCATTCGGGGTGATACTGGCTGATGAAGCGCGAACTGGTGATCAGCCATGACCGGCTTGAAACCCGGGTTGCCGTGATCGAAGACGGCCGTCTGGCCGAGTACCACACTGAACGTCCCCAGGACGCAGGTCTTACCGGCAATATCTACCGTGGACGGGTAGTCCGGGTTCTGCCTGGCATGCAGGCGGCCTTTGTCGATATCGGGGTGGAGCGCCCGGCGTACCTGTTCGCGGGCGATGCCCAGCCCGAGGGGCCACGCGGCCAGCAGCGCCTCATTGAAGATATCGTCCGGCCGGGCTGCGAAATACTGGTGCAGGTGGAAAAGGAACCGGGTCCTGCCAAGGGAGCCAAGGTGTCGACGCGGATCGCTCTGGCGGGCCGGTACGTTGTGCTGTTCCCCGGACGTCCGGTGTTCGGTGTTTCTCACCGGGTCAATGGCGATGACGATCGTTCGCGGCTCAAGGAAACCCTGGCGGCACTTGCACCGGAGGGATCCGGTCTGATCGCCCGCACAGCCGCCCATGAAGCGGACCCGGCGGCCATTGCGGCTGACGTGGCCGAGCTTTCCGCCGAGTGGAGAAGCATCGAACAGCGCAGCCAGTCGGGGCCGGTTCCTGCTGTCATATACCGGCCCCCGGAACTGGCGCTCCGGATCGTCCGCGACTTCATCGAACCGGGAATTGCAGCGGTGATATGCGATTCGGAACCCCTGATGCTCTCGATGAAAGAACTGGTCGGCCGCCTGAAACCGGCATTGCTTCCGGTCATGGAACTGCACCGGGGGCTGGAGCCGGCTGCTGACCGCTTCGGCCTGGACGACGATATCCGCTTGGCGCTGGCGCGCCGCGTCTGGCTGCGGTCAGGCGGGTATCTCGTGATCGATTCGGGAGAGGCGATGACCGCCATTGACGTGAATACCGGCAAGCATACGGGAAAACGTGATTTCGAGGAGACGATCACCCGCACCAACCTGGAGGCGGCCCGGGAAATAGCCCGTCAGCTCCGGCTCCGCAATCTGGGCGGAATTATCGTCATTGATTTCATTGACATGCAGAAGACTGAAAACCGCGAGCGGGTCCGGAAGGAACTGTCCGATGCGCTTGCGGCCGACCGGGCCCGCTGTACGATTACCCGGATATCGGAACTGGGTCTTGTCGAGATGACCCGAAAGCGGGTGCGTGACAGCCTGACCGCACAACTTGAAGACGTGTGTTCCTGCTGTGAAGGGACGGGGCGCACGATCTCGCCGCTCACGGTGGCGCGGGATATTCTCCGGCAGGTCCGCCGCTCGGCGGCCAAGGGCCTCGGGCCGAATGTGGTGGTTCATGCCCATCCGGCGGTTGTGGATCGCCTGACGGGCGCTGATTTGCCGGGCGTGGAGGAACTGGAAGCGGCAGCGGGGCTGCGCCTCGCATTCAAGGGGATCGAGGCTTTT
Source organism: Deltaproteobacteria bacterium (assembly GCA_026129095.1). Classification (NCBI taxonomy): domain Bacteria; kingdom Pseudomonadati; phylum Myxococcota; class Myxococcia; species Deltaproteobacteria bacterium. Next base: position 244,892 of record JAHCIT010000001.1, on the reverse strand, counting down.
CATCCCGAACGGTTCGAGGTCATGCCTGGCCGGGAATCCACCGGCCGGCGGCGGCTCAAATGACGGCTCTGGGTGATCATGCCGGGACATGAATAGATGACGGATATCGTGATTGACCGGGAAGACACGCCGCTGCTCAGGGAGGTGGCGCGTGACCTGCTTGCGTACCTGGCCGAACTGCACGCGGCAATGGAGCAGATTGATCTCAGGACAATTCCGCTGATGCAAAAGAGGCTCCGGGAGATCCATCTCCCGAAACTTCGCGGTGTGGAAGCGCGTCTCGAACTGCGGGCAGGGCTGGACGAGCATCTGGGAACGTGGCTGAAATCGGTAAAGTCCATGGCGGCAGGCTGCCAAACCCTGAGCGGGCCGTTCAATCCGGCCAACCCCGCCTCGCTGCTGGCGGGTTTTCATGCGGCGGGAGATGCCATGGTCGCGCTTTTCCCCTATCGCAGTGTGGTGAGCGAACTGGAGCGGTTTTTTCTTGAAGTATCCCCGCCGGAAGGGTTCACCGAGCCTCTGCCGAAGGCAGACATTATCCGGCGTGAATTTGTCTCGGATGGCAGCATTGTCGGGCATGGGCTCCTCTTCCGGCCGAGCGGGCGCATACCCACTGGTCGGCGGCCGCTGGCTGTCCTGCTTCATGGCGCCTTTGGCGGCTCCGGGGAGTTCCTTTCGCTCTGGCTGCGGACACTGCACACCTGGTGCTGGTACGGGCTTGCGCCCAAATCCCGTGGTGCGACCTGGGATGAAAAAACCGATTTCCCGCTGATCCTTGCCGAAATGCGGCGGCTCATGGCTGAGGAATACATTGATCCCGGCAAGGTGCTGGTGACGGGGCTTTCCGACGGGGGGAGTGCGGCTTACGAACTGGGGTTCGCCAATCCTAACCTGTTCACTGGAGTTAGCTGTGTGTCAGGGGTCCTGAAGCCCTGGGTACCGGTTGAAACCGCCGCGCAGAAACTCCCCGTCCATGTAATCCATGGGACATCTGATTTTCTGTTCCCAGTGCAAACGGCGAGGCTCGCCGAGCAGCGGCTGAAGGCGGCCGGATGTCCGGTTACCTACCGTGAGCTGCAGGGCCTGTCACATACCTATCCGGTGTCAAAAAACCGCGAGATTGCCGAATGGTTCGACCAGTCCTGAGTGACTGCCTAGTTTTCCTCAGGCTGGTCGCCTGGAGCCCGTGCATCTGGCCGCCATTGCGGATTCATGACGAACTGGTGTGATATGCCCTGCTGGGCGTGCAGAGTGATCTGGTGCTGCATCGACTGGTATCCGTCCACGCGGATTTCAATCCGGTAGGGGCCGGGGACGAGATTGAGCAGAAATTGACCATCCATTTTGCGGTTGAGGACCGGCGAGTCGCCGCAGAATACACGCACCATCCCGGCGAGCGGCTTGCCATCATGGGTATTGACCTGGCCCCGGTAGGTTGCGCTGGGAAGGCTGGAGAGTTTGTGCTCCACGCTGAAAGTATAGCCATTCCCGGGCCCTGACGAACCTCCCCTCGACTTTCCGCCAGGAAGCCTTATATTGGCTTTTGTGAAAGCCTTGGGCTCTCCCGCTTCATGCCGGAGAACCGGTTTTCCCTGCTGGATGACCTGCGGGGGCGAATTGGGTTCGACGGGGATCGGCTGAGTCAGGGGTTGCGTGCCGCGGAGCCTTCGGCCGCGTTAACAAGAGGCAACACTGTAATCGACGCTGATTACGACATGGCTCTCGCGGCCTAATTTAAACCGCGAGTTCTCCGGGGAAGGCCCGTCCGAAGCCCGCCCCGGGGTGACATGAATACGGACTCGCCTGCGGGAGGCACCTCGGCTTCCAATGGCTAAAAGCAACCGGGGCATGGCGCAGGGTGGGCGGATGACCGGCCAACACCAGGCGCCGAGAACCACAACAGGTCAGGACGCACGTGGTAGCCGCTGACAACAGGATTCTCGGACCCGGGTTCAATTCCCGGCGCCTCCACCATTTAACTATCTGTATTTATTGCGCTTTTGAGCGCCGCGGCGCGTGATGAACCGTCATGTGCCGTCAGTGTGCCGTAACTTTCTTCCGGACGAACCTGAGGTTCGTCGAGAAGCTGCACGGCGTCCCGCTTCGTGTCGGGACTCATGTGCGCATACCGCATCGTCATGTGAATGTCCGCGTGGCCAAGCAGTTCCTGAATGGCCTTGAGCGGCACTCCCTTCATGGCGAGATGCGAAGCGAACGTGTGGCGAAGCATGTGCCAGCCGACCTCGCGTAGCCCGGCTTTTCGCCAGGCGCGCCTGAGCGGCCACTTCGTCTCCGCCTTGTGAAGCATGTCTCCGCTTTTTCCCGCGAACACATACTCGCCCCTGAGATGCCGGTGAGCCTTGAGAGACTGCCGCGCATCATTGCTCAGCGGGATCTCCCTTGGCCTGCCGCTCTTGGGCGTGCCGATCACGTCGTTCCAGGCAGCCTGTCTCACGAACAGTTTGCCCGCGACGAGATCCACATCCTGCCAGCGAAGCGCCCTCAGCTCTCCGAGCCGCATGCCGGTCCGGAGCGCCACCACGATCATCGCCCGCCACTCGGGGTCCGCGCCGGCGATCAGCCGTTCGGCCTCCCTGAAGTCGAGAAAATCGTAGTCAGGCAGTTTCACCTTCAGGAACGACACTTCAGGCGTCTTCCCGATGACCTCCCACTTCTTCGCGATCCGGAACATGCGTCCGGCCACGGCGAGGTGGTTGTTCACCGACTTGGGCGAGAGGCCGCTCTCTATCTTCTTGGCCTTGTACGTCTCGATGTCACGCGTCGTGATCGAATCGAGCGGCCGGCTTCCGAAGTAGGGATTCAGGTGAGTCCTCAGCATCCGTTCCTTGTTGTGTATCTCGCTGGGTTTGTTGTTCATCTTCGCATAGGTATTCACGAACTCTATCGAGAACGCTTTGAAAGTAGGTATGGGCTGTGTCTCCGGTATTTCCTCCTTCTTCTTTTTGTATTCGCCCTTGAGCAGCGCATTCCGCACTTCCCGCTCGTACTGTTCCGCCCCCCGGCGGGTATTCACGGGCGAGTGTTTGCGGATGCGCTCCCGGCGTCCGTCTGGATGCGTGAAGTCGATATCGACGACCCACACCTCCTTCATCAGGCCGGTCTCCCGGTCCTGAATGGTCCTGCGTCGTACACTCATCGGGGTTTCCTCGTTGAGCATGAAACGCGGTCCTGGCCAACAAACCACGATAGCACGGTTTCGCGGTGGATGCGTATGCACCGGCCAAGTTTGCGGACGCCGGGGATCTCCCGTGTCGAGCACAGGTGGTAGGCAGTGTCGCGGTTGATGCGGAGCAGGGCGGCGAGTTCGTCAACGGTGAGAAATGCCGGTAGTTCCTCCATCGGTGAGGAGCGTTGAGATGAATCGGCAGATTTGTCGTGGTCCATGGCATGAACCTCAGAGGGATTGGGGTTGGTGTGGCTATTCGAATTTCACGCCCCGGAAGCGGTTGAGGGGGATGAGCCCCATGTAGTCCTTGCGGACCTTGATGCGGGCGAGCCCGGCGCGGACCAGCTCGTTGAAGGCGAGGCCGATCTCTTCGCCGGAGATTTCGTAGCCCTTCGATTCGACCATCGCGCGGATTTCGTAGATGAAGCTCGATGCGGCGGGGATGGCTGCGGAACGCTGCCGGAGGCGCGCGTAGACCGCCTGGGCAAGCGGGGAGAGCTGCGGGGGTTTCTCTGTGACGGCGGGGTCCATGGGTGTCTCGTCCTTTCTCCAGATCAGGATGCGGGCAAAGGGGAGGGAAATAAAATGGCCAATCTTCCGGAATCTTTTGCCAATTATTTTCGCATGAAGGCGGCTGAATCCGGCAGGGATTAACGCCGGGTGAATTCTGCGAGCCGGGGAAATCATCCCCGGTCCTTTCAGCCATCAATCTGACAACTATCTGTTTGCTCAACAATGATCTTTTTGTGCGCACACGGGCGTTTATGGGGGTACTGATCGATCCGGGATTCCAGGGAGGTCAGTGGGTTACGGCTGAAACGAGGGATTTCCCTGAAAACATCCGTGCGCGAACCGCGCTCGCGAAGAGGTTTGCCAGCACCTGGGCGGGCCCGTGGACGCACCCCTGGGCCGTGCTCGGACGACACCTGGAACCGCGCCGTTTTCCCGGCCCGCCGCGCGCGATCCACGCGCGCGGAAGCGGGGTACCTCTGGCGGCACCAGAAAAACGCCTGCGAGGCGGCCAGAAGACGGCGTCCGAGGTGGCCGGATTGGCCTCAGGTCAGCAGTTTACATAGGTTATGGGGTTTTGTGATGCCTTGTTCTGCACATGAAAATAGTGGAACGCGTTTCCCTCTGTTGCTAGGATCGGGCGTTTGCAATTCCGGACATCAGGAGTGTTTCCATGGACAATCATGTGGCAGTGATCGGCGCCGGCATGGCGGGGCTCGGGGCGGCCTATTCGCTCCGGCAGCAGGGCATTCCCTGCACGGTCTTCGAGCCGGGCAAGAAGGCCGGCGGCCGCATGACGACGGAGAAGATCGGCGACTTCCATGTGGATACCGGTGCGTCGTTTGTGGTGAAGTATTTCAAGGCGGTCTCGGATCTGGTGCACGAGATCGGGATGCAAGACGAGATGCGGGTGCTCGCCCGGAACGCGGCTTCGCTTTACCGGGACGGGAAGTTCCACACCGTCAGCATGAGCAACCCCTTCACGGCGCTTACGTTCCGGGGTGTATCGCTGAAGAGCCAGCTTTCCATGATCGGGGTTCTGCCCGACTATCTGAAGCACTTTTTCAAGGTGAACAGCTTCCTGAACGCCTACAAGGGAGTAGCCATCGACGATGAGAACGCCTACGACTGGCTGAAACGCCGCACGAGCCAGGAACTCGCCGACTATCTCGGCGATCCGGTCTGCCGCGCCCTGTGCATGTACCCGCTCAAGGACATGTCGAAACTCAACTTCATGGCCTATTCCCTGTCGGTCCTGAACATGAAGCTCTATTCGTTCCGCGAGGGGATGGGCTCGGTCCCGGCCCGGCTGTCGAGAGACCTCGACATCAGGTATGGCGCCCGCGTCACCTCCGTGGAGCAGAAAGGCGGCCGGGTCGAGGTAAGCTGGAGCGATGGAAACCGGACCCAGACGGGGGATTATGCGGCGGCGGTCGTCGCGGTCTGGGGCGATCTCGTTCCGGAGATCGTAAAAGGCCTCTCACCGCTCGAAACCGAGATTTTCAGCAGCACGCAGTATTCGACGACCTGGCCGGTGGCTATTACGACGGACGTGCCGATCCACAACCCTTTTTACGGCGTCTACATCAGTCCCGGAGAGAGCGAGTGCCTGGCTTCTTTCGGCATCGAGGACGCCAAGGGAAACCAGAACGTTCCGCCGGGCAAGGGGTGTCTGTTTTGCGTCACGAAAGAAGAGTTCGTTCGTTCGTTCAAGGGCACCCGGGAGCAGTTTGGGGAGATCGTGGCCAGAGATGCGGTGAAATTCTTCCCCTACATTCAAGGGCACATTACCGGCATTCACGTCTTCAGATGGGACCGGGCCGTGGAGAAGATGCCTCCGGGGCGCTTCTCCATCCTCCACGGCCTGAACACCCAGTGGCCGAAAGACCGCCGCGTGTTCGTGGCGGGCGCCTACTTGATCGCACCGTGTACGGACGGCGCGTTTACCTCCGGCCGTCAGGCTGCAGAGAAAGTGGCGAAGGTGCTGAACTGACCGCCGGACAGAACTTTCGTGACAGCCCACTGGATCGCCGAGGCACTTCATGACGCCGGAAGATATGGCATTTCCCCCGCTGGGAATGCTTCATTGAAGCCTCAATATATCCCTGAATGAAACCAGCTCCCCCTTCCGGTGAACCTCCCCCGCTGGCGGCGAAGAGTTCCGGCGGCGGACGGCGGCGGGCGTATAGAGGGAAAGCTCTTCAAGAATCTTGGCCGGGATCTCGGTTCCGTACCGGGCCCAGTAGAACGGCACTCCGGCGGTATGGGCGACGGCCCCGTCTTTCCGGAGCGAGTCGCCGACCAGAATGGCTTCTTCTGGTTTCACGCCAATCGCCTTCAGGATTTTCCGCAGTCCTCGCGGGTCCGGCTTTTCCCAGGACGGTGGCAGTTCGATGACTTTGCCGACTTGGGACCGGTAGTGGCCGGACCGCTCTTTGGCGACGATGAACGGCGCGACCCGGTGTCGGCCGCCTGACTTCGGAATCGGATAGGACTTCAGGCAGTAGAGGCCGTCGAACAGGCTGTCGATTCCGGCGCGCTTCAGCCGCTGCTCGGCGGGGAACCTCGGCGCGTCGGACAGCGCGACGATACTCACGCCCTGACGCTTAAGCTTTTCCAGAGTCTCTTTCACTCCCGGGTACAGGCGGAACCGTTTCTTCCGTTCGGCGGCATAGGCAAGGGCGGCGGGAGTGACGACGGTTTCGAGGAAACGGTCCAGGTCGTCGCCATGCTGCCTCCGCCAGCGGGTCCAGATGGCCGACTGTTGCAGGGTGAAGGCGTATTCGGTCGTCTGGTAGCGCCCGTAAACCTTCTTGAGAGCCTCGATAATGAACGGTCTCGGGTAGCCGGTGGTCGTCTCGACCGAATCCACCATCACCTTCAGAGACGGAACGATATACCCCGCCCAGTCCCAGAGCGTGTGGTCGAGATCGGTGATGAGGAGTTTTACCGACATGTTCTTGAGCCAAATATAGCCGCCCCAAATGACAAATCATGTCGCCGGTCCCGCTATCGTTAAAACCCCTCCAAATGGCTCCTAAGCCCCCTCCAGAACTATGACACTACCTGTCACAGGCACCCCTTATAGTGAACCTGTCAATGGCTGATTTTCGGGAGGTGCGGCATGGCGATCAGGAAGAAGCACAGGAGGTTTCTCGCCACCAGGGAGCGCCGGGCGCTTGATCGGAAATGGCGGCAGGAACGCCGGGAGCAACGGCGACAGGAACAGAAGGCAGAGCGTGCGGCGGAGCGGGCCGCCCTCCTGGCACAGGTGGCGGAGCCGGTCGCGGCCGTGCCGGGGGTAGAGGTCGATCTCCGGACGGCCCGGAGGCGGGTCCGGGAAAAGGCCCACGTCTGGCTCGGGGATCTGGCGAAAGAGACCGATGCCGTCCGGCTGTCGGATGAGTGGGTGAACTGGCTGGACGCCTGTGCCGCGTTCAACTGCTACTCGTTCAACAACATCCTCTGGATCCGGGAGCAGTTCCCCGAGGCCCGGCGCGTGGCGAGCCGGCGGGTCTGGCGGCAATACAACCGCACCGTCAAGCCGGATGCGAAGCCGATCTGGGTGATCTGCGCCGTCAGTTTCTGGGGCGGCCGGGTCTATGACATCTCCCAGACGGAGGGCGACCCGCTCCCGGAACTGACCAGCTCGGTAGAGGGCGAAACCCCGTGGTGGGACCGGCTGCGGAATGGCGCGGCCCATCTGGGCATTGAAATTAAACCCAAAGCGGATCTGGAAGCGGGATACCAGGGCCGGTCGCACGGCGGCTCAGTCGAAGTGGATATGGCCTTGCCGACCGTCCAGCGGTCCCTGGTCCTGATTCATGAATTGGCCCATGAACTGCTCCATCAGGCGGAACTGGAGCGGCGGCGCAAGCTGGCGGCCGAACAGGGCGACGAGGCGATATTCATCAACCGGTTCCTGACCGCGATCGAGAAGGGCCAGCGCGAGATGGAGGCTGAATCGGTCGCCTACATCGTCGCCAAGGCGCTTCAACTGCCGACGGCCGCGCCGGTCTACATCGCCTTCTGGGAGGACCGGAACTGGCTCGGAAACCGGGTCGAGGATCTTCACAAACAGATGAGCCGGATCCAGCGCGCCGCCCAGAAGATCCTCAAGGCCGCCGAGCGGAAGCGGCCCCCGAAACCGAAACCCGTTGTCATTGAAAACCTTAAATCGCCCATACTGGAGGAATACGCATGGTCCGCCTGAGAAGCATTAATCCTGACAATCCTGTGAAACCGGTGGTCCTGGAGTGTGCCCGGTGCAAAGCGGATATCCGGGAAAGCCAAGTATACGCGTGTGTTACCCTGTCTTTCGAATCGATGGACCCGATTTCGGCCAAAGATTTGACCGCAGAGCATTACGAGGGACAGAATCAAATCAACGAAAAGAGGAAATCCCTCGGTGAGCCGCCTATGGAGCCGTCGGACCACATCGTTAGCGTCCGCCACGCGGAGCAGCTTGCGGCGTTCTGTATGACCTGCGCGGAGAAGATGGGGTTGACGAAGCCGGGCGAGGAAATGGACGGAGTGAGGCGAGCGTTAAATTCGTTCACCTAGTCCAGAAACCAATAGGGCATTGAGGCATCATAAAAGTGACGACAGCGAGCTTCATGGCGTCACAATGACAAACTAATAATCCAAGGGGAGAGTAAATAGTGGAACTAAATATAGTTACTAGCGCAACTGGTGAAATGGAAGAACAAGTTCGCGATGCCATCGGCAATGCCCAGGAAGTATGGGTAATTAGTGCATATGTTAGTCTAACTGGGTTTGAAATAATTGAAGATCAAATTAAAAAATCACTTCGGAAAGGAGGTAATATCACATTATTGTTTGGGATTGATCAGTCTAATATTTCTTCTAAAGAACTATATGATCGTGTCTCTGTATATGTTGAGAAGTGGCCGAAAAACATTTCAGTTTGGGTGTGTTTTCAAAAAACAAATTATTTGATGCATGCAAAAGTTTACGCTGGGTTTGGCCGGGATGACGGGCAGGATCATTTGTTAATAGGCTCTACTAATCTTACCGAAAGAGCGTTTAAATCAAATACCGAGATCGCAATAAGAGCTGTAGGGAATCTCGGTAATTTACGTCGGGACATTCACGATATATTTGAAAGTCTTAAACCGGCTTGCCACAAACTTGATAAAGAAAACATAAAAGATCTTTCAAAATTCTTAATCGAAAAGTCATCGGCTAAAATAGAATTGACCGAAGAACAGCTGGAGGATCAAAAACGTCGACGCGATGAGGTTAAAGAAAAATTCAATAAACTGACTGAGAAAATAAAGCCACCCGATCCCGAAACAATAAAGGCTTATAAAAATAGGCCGCAAGATTTTGTTATGGACCTCATCAGCGAAGGCGTTTTCCTTTCATACGATTTCGATATGGAGAAAACGAATGCCAAAATCAAATCAGATTATTTATATCGGGCGGGGATGCTCACAAAGGAAGCAAAAAGGAAAATAGGAATTGCGCAAAAACGTAACAAGGGATCAAGTTACTCAGTTCCAATGCTTCCTGAAGATGTCCAGAAAAAATTAAAAAGTATCTCGCTGAAAATTAGTAATGCATTTGGCACTTCAGGCATCGAAACTGCATTTGGTTATTGGGTACCGAATTCAAATGTCCAAGATTTGAATGAGAGGATATCGGAATGTGAGTCGGAATTAGTTGGAATACTTACTGAAAGTGAAAGACGTGTCTCGATACATATAAATAAGTCTAGGAAAGAATTAGATTCTACTGTAAAAAAAGTCGTTTATGATCTGGCGAAAGACGGATTATCATCTCCAGATAAATGGAAAACACGGAAATTTAATTGGGATCAGGCAATAATTAGATCCAACTATAAAAAGGGTGCGCCTTGGAACAACAAGACAGAGCTATATAAGAGGGCGCTGAAATCAATATCGGAGGTATTATATGAGGATGTGCGGTCACAGTTAAACAAAAGTTATGCGTTGGCTCAAATTCGTACGTTATCGTCAAAAATAATATATCTATCTGAGCCCCAAGGCGAAGAGAATATGAGAATATATATCTCTGATCTCGTCTGGGCCGTAGTTGGCTATAGATTTAAGGGATTAAAAAGGAAGACTGGTCCGGTTCGCTACCTTGTTGAACGTAGTCGCGGGCAAACGACTGAAGAAGATCTGGTAAAGTACGTGGAGGCCTCGTGTTCTGTAGATGATGAGTCTTTTATATCATTAGAAAAGCTAGTGGAGACATTTATTTCGTGGTTCGGTAAGCCGCCTTATTTTTCGCCCGAATCATTGAATACAATTGCGGCCGAAGAAGAACAAGAAGATGAAGTGGATGATGATGAGGATGGTGGCAATGACGATGAGGACGATGAAAGCGACTGTGATTAAACAGAATTGCAAATAAGTAGTCCTCTCGCTCTCGTACACCCCACATACATCAGGTTCCGGTGATCCTGGTCTTTCTTCTCGTCGCCGGTTGCGGTGGCAAGGCTTTCGGTTTCGACGAGGATAACCACTTGGCGTTCGAGCCCCTTGAACCGGTGAATGGTTTCCAGGACGACCTTGCCGCGCACCGGCTGGTCTGATGGCGTCAACTCCCAGTTCCCGATCTTCTTGATCCCGTTGAGTGCGCTTTTCTTGAGGCTCACTCCGGTCAGGATGGCGATCTCCTCGGCCGGGATGAGGTCTTCGTGGATCAGCCGGTCGAGGACCGTTTCGAGCGCGTCGGCCAGCTTCAGGTTGGACGGGAGTTTCAACTGCTCGACCGGCGGGCCATCGGGGCCGCCGGGAATAAACTCTTCGTTGCTGCAGAACCGGGCCGCGAATTGCTGGATCGGTTTCGTGTTGCGGAGGTTTTCGTCCAAGGTGAGTTCGGTCGCAAACTCGGGGAACGACGAGCCCTGCCGGTAGAACCGCTGGTTGGGATCGTAGAAAACCCAGAGCGGTTGTTCGTCCGGTTCAAAGAGCGTCCCGAGGATGAGTGGCCACCAGTCCTCTTCAATGTCCTGCGCCTCGTCCACGACAACCGCGTTGAATCGGTCGTCCGGCCGTTTCCCTAGAGCCTCGCTCATCCACGCCGGGAGCTGCTTGCGGAAATAGTCCGCCGGAACCTCTTTGGTGCCAAGCGGCAGCACCGGGAGCCCCGCCCGTTCCGCATAGTCATGGCAGAGGCCGTGGAACGTGCTGACGGTAACGCCGTCAGTCCCGGCCAGCGCGGTTTTCACGTAGTCCGCGAGCGGCTTGTTGAAGCAGACGAACAGCGTGCTCATGCCATCCCGGGCGAACTCGCGGGCCTTCTCGATGGCCAGCAGCGTCTTTCCGGTACCGGCGCCTCCAGCGACCGAGGCCCGGGCGTTGCGGCGGTTGCACCGGAGGACGGCGAACTGCTGGTTCGTGAGCCGGAAAATCTCCGTATCGGTGTCAGAGAGGAGAACGCCGAGCGGTTTCCTCAGCTCATAGGTCGGCGCGAAGAATCTTTCGACGACGGCCAGATCGGACTCAAGCATCTCCGACCGGTGCGCGGACTGGTTCGACCAGAAGCTGAAAGCCGACTCCAGCTTTTCCTCCAGGTAGATCAGGTCGGGCTCGAAGAGGGCGATCGGGGTGGGCAGGTCGGGTGCGAGCTGAGTATTGCGGTCCCGCAGGTCGGGAAACGCGACCGCATGACAGATCATCCCACTGTTCCGCCAGCCCGGCTGCTCCTTCAGCCGCTTCACCAGATCGTTCTTGAGGATCATCGCCTTTTTGACAGGATCATCGATCTCATGGCGCCGGCCGTCGCGGTCCACGCTGAACCACTTCCCGGTCGGGCCGTCGTGCGCCACCCCGCCGCCCTTCACTTCGATCACGAGAACACCCTTCGCCGGATGGACGACGACGAAATCCGCCTCCGCGTCGCTGGTCCGGCCCTTGGGGTTCTTCGACGGCCAGCGCACCGAGTAATAGACGGTGTAGGGACCCGGCAGTTTCGCCAGCCGGTCGTAGACCTTCACCTCCGCGTTGAGGCGAGGCTCCTTCCGGACGCTGTCCGGCAGGGGCGTTGGGAAGATACGTGCCATGGGTGTCGGGATTGTAGCGCAGAGCTACAAACTATCGAATCACATATTCAAAGTAGTGACATGTCCTGTCACGACTGCATGGCATGCTAGGTCCCATGACCATTCCGTTCCGTCGTTATCCTGATACCTGTAGCAAATCACGAATTAATGATTCACTTGAATAGTAAGCCGACCATAGCGCGTGAACCTAGGCCGGGCTCCCGCGGCATCTTCATTCTAGACGTGTCTCTGGCCTGCCTTCAGATTCCGCTTAAGACGTACAACTTCCGGGTCATCCAGCTCCGATTTGAAGATACACAGGAGTGGAATCGGCTGAGCAGTTTCCTGACAAAGCGGACCCTCATTACGGAAGATGAGCTCCGCGTAAAGAAGCTTTATGACGAAGCCGCAGTCGATGAGTTCGGGATCGTTCACCTCACCGGGTTTGACGGTGTGGGCGAAATCGAACGGAGGTCAGACGAGATTGCAGGGGTGCTATCGAAGGCATACGCAGAATACCGGCTCGATCCAGCGGAAGTCTCACGAAATAATCCGACTGGTGCATTCTATTTCCAGCTCGCTTCTGACGGGAGCATGAAACGTCACGATCTAATCTGACAGTATTGAAATCTAATGGTGGCTATCGATTGGCTGGAACAAAATCTTTCCTCTGTGAAATCGAAGGGTTCAAAGCTTCGCTGACATGTCCTGTCACGGCGGCCGTTATATTCATGCCCATGAGTTCACCGCTTCCCTTCATAACGTGACCTGAATGCCTGGCGGACTGGCGTTCTGACCGGCCGATTGAGGCCGTTGGCCACGCATTGCCTGAAGGAGGGCATATGGAAATCAACTACGAACACTGGGCAGTGATCCAGTACGTGCGGAATCTCTCCCGGTCCTTGGGAGCGCGTTCCGCGATTGTGCAGAAGCTGGTGAGCTGGGTGGAAAGTGAAGGGTCCGAGGTCGGGCTCTCGTTTCTGGCCCCTGGCGGTGAAGATCATGGGTCTTCGCGCCGCAGGCGCTTCAGACCGAACCAGCCGGAGAAGGGGCTTCAGGACGTGCATGAGGTGCTGGACCGGTTCTTTGCGGAGAACCGTGCGGAAGCGCCCGGTGTCTTTCAGCAGAATATCGACGCCATCGCGCGGGAGTTCGGCCTTGATCCCCTGGAGCAGGGCATTTTCGAAGCCGCCGTCCGTTACGCGACCTGCCATCAGTTCGAGCGTCTGTGCGACGAGATCATGCCGACCCGGGTGCTGAGCCTGGACGGCATGATCGCCAAGCTGCTTGCCGCCGATCCTGAGGCCGTGCGGGTCCGGATGAAGCCTTCGGCCCGTCTGTACCGGCTGGGGCTGGTGGTGGTTCACCTGACCTTCAAGGGGCAGTTTGATTCGAGCCTCAAGGTGCCGAACCGGGTTCTCGGCGGACTGATGCCGCCGAACCATGGAGTCGATGACTTCCGACGCGCGGTCGCGGGCAAACCCCAGCTGCCGGAACTGGGGTGGGAGGATTTCGGTCATGTCGCCACCGACCGGGATTTCCTTCTGCCTCTTCTCTCCGGGGCCATGAGGGAAAAGGCACGGGGTATTAATATTCTGCTCTACGGGCCTCCGGGGACCGGCAAGACGGAATTCGCCAAGGTGCTCGCGGCGAAGGCCGGCCTGTCGATCTACTCCATCGGGGAAAGCGATGACGAGGGATCGATGCCCAAGACCAGCGAGCGGATCGCCGGCATCCAGATCGCGAGTGCACTCCTCGCCGGGGCTGAAAATTCGATGCTCCTGTTCGACGAGATGGAAGACCTGCTTTCCCGGTCCCGGGACCGGGAGGACAGTTCGCTTTCAAAGGTATTCCTGAACCGGTTGCTGGAGAACAATCCGGTCCCGGTCATCTGGACGACCAACGATACGGATTGCTTCGATCCAGCCCTGCTGCGCCGGATGACCTATGCGCTGGAGATGAAGGTTCCGCCCCGCAAGGTGCGGGAGGGGGTGTGGCAGCGGCTCCTGGAGCGCCAGTCGGTCGAGGTTCCGGGGGACGAGGTCCGCAAGCTGGCCCGGGATTTCTGCGAAGCCCCTGCACTGGCCGCCAGCGCAGTCCGGGCGGCCCGGCTCGCGGGTGGCCAGACCGAACAGGTGCGGCAGGCTGTGAGGAGCGTATCCGTGCTGATGCGGGGAGAGGCACCCGAGAAAAAACCGGAAAAACGTCCGGACCGGTACGATCTGTCACTGGTCAACGCCGATGCCGATCTGGTGAACCTGTCAGGTCATATCTGTTCGCTGGAGAACTCCCGCCGGGTATCGCTTTGCCTGTCAGGTCCGCCGGGTACCGGAAAGACGGCCTTCGTGCGCCACCTCGCCCGCGAGATGGGAATCGAGGTGATCCAGAAGCGCGCTTCTGACCTGCTCAGCATGTGGGTCGGCGGGTCCGAGAAAAACATCGCGGCCGCCTTCCGGCATGCCCGCGACGAGGAAGCGTTCCTTGTCTTCGATGAGGCCGATTCCCTTCTGCAGGACCGGAACCTCGCCCAGAGGTCCTGGGAAGTGACGCAGGTGAACGAGATGCTCACCTGGATGGAGTCCCACGACTGGCCGTTCGCCTGCACGACGAACTTCTCCGACCGCCTGGATGCTGCTTCGCTCCGCCGGTTCACGTTCAAAGTGACCCTGAAGTTCATGTCGCCGGAGCAGTGCCGCGCCGCGTTCCGCCTCTACTTTGGAACGGAACCGCCGGACGGAAGCGTTCTGCCCCCGAACCTGACGCCGGGGGACTTCGCGCTGGTTCACCGGAAAGCCGGGATCCTGGGCCAGCTGGGGAATCCGGAAATCCTCTGCGGGCTCCTCTGGGATGAAGCAAACGCGAAGATCCGGGAGCGCCGGGTCGGATTCATGCAGCCAGTGGGGTCCGTATGAGGACAACAGTCGTAATCGGAAACGATATAGAGGTCCGTCCGCTAACGGACGTCATCAACCGGGTTTTTGAGAATTGGTCTGTCCGGCATGAGACTCCGCCGGAACGCCGGGATGAGCTGGAACACTGGTTTGCTGCACTGGCCGGTGATCTGAGCATTCACACGGCACTGGGCATCGGTGATGCGGCATTCTGGGCTCATGCGATCGCCAGCCGGTGTGGTTGCCTGGAGATACTCGTCGATCCGGTTCCTCCAGCGGCCGAAACCGAGTCATTCACGGGTTCGGAAGTCCTCTGGTCCGGTTGTCTCGTGCTGCTGTCTGGGGAAGGTGAAGCCCGTCATCAGGGATGGGTCTATAGCGAATTCCGCCATGCAGAAATCGTTGAATCGCGGCTCGGCCGAGACGAACTGCTGACGCATGAAATGCCGCGCATACGAGACTTCCTCGACCAGCGTGGAGCAACGGGGGATTACATCCCGGAGGCATGGGCCAATGATTGAACCGGACGGAATGCTACTGGAGCGGGCCTTGAAAAGAATGGAATCCGACTATCCGCCCATGTCTGTCTCCAGTTTGCTGGCTTTTCTGGAAAAGCTGCCTCCCGCCGGGTGGGCCCTTTGCGGAGGTGGAGCGGTTGCCAGCTATGCGGAACGGAAAATTTCACCTGACCTGGATATCCTGATCTCCGAAGCTACCGCACAGGCGGCCCGGAAACTCTGCCCGCCGGAAGACCGGGTCTCGAACCTGATCGGCGAGACGTGGCACGTGGCCGGACTAGACGTGGATCTGGTGTTTGGTGCCGGACCGGCAGATGCCTATGCGCTGGAGCGTGCGGCACGGCTACGGTTCAAAAAGCAGACAATACGCATCGTTCCGGTTGAATGGCTTGCTGCTGCCAAGGTCCGGCTCGGCAGGGAAACAGACCTTGCCGATGTGGGGCGGCTCTGGCCCGTGGTCAAAGGCTCCGGAAAGGGTTTGTGGCGGCTCGTCACGTTCTGCCGGCTTTATTATCCGGAGGAGCTTGCCGACCTGCTTGCCTCATACGACTCGATCAACCGCTCGTTGTCCGGATGAGGATCGCCATGCCAGACTTGAAACGCACAGAAGAAGTCACGGAAGAGATGCTCGAACGGCCGGTAATAGTCCGGGTTCAGGATGCGGTTCCGGGCGAGAAGCCGCTCCGGATGTTCCCGAACCGGTTCCGCAAGCGAAAGGTGACGGCCATGGCCGTTACCCACGATTTTCGGAGGGGGCCTGAGCACATCCTGACGATGAGCGCCGAGTGGAATCCGTTCTGGGTGGAGCAGATCAGGTGCTGGTGTGTTGCATCTGATGGCGACCCGGAGGGGAACGGGAAATCGGTCAGGCAGGAGATCGAGGGACGGATCGACGTTGGAAAGCGGGTGAATGAGGTTTTCGATGCGAATTATCAGGCTGACGAATACGAACTTGATCAGCCGATTGAACATAAGGTATTTGAGGATCTGACGGGAGAGTGAAGCAATGAATGAATTTATAGAGAATCTGAAGAAATTTAACCGGAAAGAAAGGTATCATTTGATATGTCATTCCACACAGAATGCATTCAATTTATGCCCAGACTTTATTTATCAGCTTAGGAGTCAACTAGATATTCCTATTCCACACAGAGCTTTTGTCGCGATGGACTACCATTTAGATTGGATTTGGGGAGCGATGGCCGTTCTTGATCCAAAATTGAAGGAACAGAATCGTGGGACCATAAAGGGAACCCAGGAAGACATTGATTTGATTATTGCGTATGAAGAAGGGAATACAGACAAAGAATTGGTAACAAGACTAATATTTGTGGAGGCAAAGTCGGATACGTCATGGAGTAATGAACAATTTACTTCTAAGACTTCTCGATTAGCGTTATTTTTCCCAGAGGGTGAGAAGGACGTGAGTAACCTACGAATAATTCCGCATCTCGTTCTTACATCGCCGTCTAAACCAACTAAAAAATTAGATAAAACTCATGGAGCTAAATGGATGTGGAAAGAAGATGGTGAAGCATTTTGGATAAAGCTTCGCACTGAGCTAACTAATTTCTGGAAGATAAAAACACAAAAAGATGGCATGTGGAATATTGTAGACAGCAACGATCTTACGGTGTCATTTTCTGAAGCCACGGAAGCAGATGGTAGCGGAGAGCAGTGATTCTCAGATTGATCCAAGGTGCTATATGTCAACCAAGTTTATATTGGCAGAAGATGTTTGTTCCATTGTTTTGAATGGGAGAACAATGGGATTGAGATATGGCACCCTCACTCGGCATCTTTTGGTTCATCCGAATTGAAAAGGGACGAGTGAAGCTGGTATCCGCCAAGACGCCGTTGGGGAAATCTGAAAGTTACGGCCGTTTCAGGAATCATCCAGAGGGACACCTGGAACAATGGGAACACTGGGCACTGGAGAAGGGCGGGCTGTTCGCCGAAACGGATTACGACGACTGGCCGCGCGGGCGGATCGTTTACGATGAGGAAAGCCGCATATATCTCCTATACGTGGACCCACAGCTCCAGAAGTTCAGTGATCGCGTGATCCGGCACTTCTCGCTTCCCGTGAAGCGGACCAAAATATTGTATGACGAGCATTACCGGTCCCGTAAGCTACTGGTTGCCAATTGAATGAATCGTGTCATGTCCTGACACAACGAAATTGTATGGTGAGGAACCATGAGTAAAGCCCAGGCCCCCCGCCTCTCCAAATCCCGGTACATGTACGGGCTCCAATGCCCGCTCCGGCTCTGGTACCACGTCTATGAGCCTGACCTGGCGGAGGAGGCCGACGAGGTCCAGCAGGCGGTGTTCGATACCGGCCACGAGGTGGGCGTCCTGGCGCAGCAGAGGTATCCGGGGGGAGTGCTGGTCGAGGCCGATCACACGCAGACGGATGAGGCGCTCAAGCAGACGGCGAAGCTACTGAAAGATCCGAAGGTTAGCGTCATTTACGAAGCGGCCTTCATGCACGAGAACGTGCTGGTCCGGGCGGACATCATCGAGCGCGTTGGCAAGGACCGCTGGAACCTGATCGAGGTGAAATCGAGTACGAAGGTGAAAGAACAGTTCGAGGAAGACGTGGCGCTTCAGTACTGGGTGCTGAAGGGCGCGGGCCTCAAGGTCGAATCGGCCGGAGTCCTGCTCCTGAGCCGCGACTACGTATTCGACGGCAGGAAGCTCGATCTCAAGAACCTTTTCACGCTGCACGACCGGACTAGTCTGGCCATAGGCCGTCAGAAAGAGATCGCTGCCAAAGTCGCCGGACTTTACGCGATGCTGGCGAAGAAGAAACCTCCGAAGATCGGGCCGGGTGATCAGTGCACGGTTCCCTATCCGTGCCCCTTCTACGCCCACTGCACGAAGGGGATGATATATCCCGATCATCCGGTGGAACACATCCCGTCGCTTCACGCAGCGAAAAAGGAACAGCTCCGGGCGATGGGCGTTGCGGAGATTCATGAGGTGCCGGACGATTTTCCCCTGAGCCCCCTGCAGCGCCGGGCCGTTTCGGTGGTCCGGTCGGGGAAAACCTGGAAATCCGGCAAGCTGGGCAAGGTGCTTAAGGACCTGCCGGGCCCGGTCCACTACCTCGACTTCGAGACCTTCATGCCGGCAATCCCGCGCTACGCCGGAACGCGCCCCTATGACTCGGTGCCGTTCCAGTGGTCGCTCCATGTGGAGAAGGGAAGGAAAGGGCACGACCACCGGATGTTTCTGGCGACGACCGGTGACGACCCGCGCGAAGAACTGGCGGTGCAGCTGATCGAATCGGTCGAAAGGACAGGCGTCATCTGCACCTATTCCGCTTTTGAAGCCCGGGTCATCAACCAGCTTGCCAAGGACCTGCCGAAGCTGGAGAAACCACTGCTGAAACTGGTGGACCGGCTGTGGGACATGCTCCCGGTCCTGCGCGAGCATATCTACCATCCCGAGTTCCACGGATCGTTCTCGATCAAGTCTGTGCTGCCCGCGCTGGTGCCCGAGATGACCTACGAAGGGATGGATGTAGCGGGCGGAATGGAGGCGGGCGTCGCCTTCATGACCATGCTCTCAGTAGACGATCCGAAGGAAAAGAAGCGGCTGGAGAAAGCGTTGCGGGATTACTGCGGTCAGGACACCCTGGCGATGGTGAAGCTGCGGGAAAAGTTGATGGAGGGGTGACGGCATGGAAGCGGCAGAAACCGTAATACCGGCAACAAGTCGCCTGACAGGCCGGACAGACGCATCGGGCGTGCTCGAACGTCTGTTTGGCAGAATCCAGGACAGGTGCGAGGGCCGGTCAGCGGAAATCCAGACCGGTTTTAACTCGCTTGACTGGATTATCGGGGGGCTCGTCCCCGGTGAGTTGACCGTTGTCGGTGGATTTGCGGGAACAGGCACGACCGCTTTCATGATCGGCATCATTCGTAACCTGATTGCCCGGAATCTCCCGCCCTCGGAGGTTACTCCGGTGCTGGTGTCGCTCACCGACGAAATACCGGAGAAGTGGATGCTCCAGATGCTATCGATCGACAGCGGACTGGGAGCCATGCAGATACTGCGCGGGGCGGATACCGAGACGCTGAATGAATCCCGCCGCCGGATATCCGGTTATCCCATCGCTTTCAGTCCCAGGAGGCCGCAGGATGTATGGAGTCTGGCAAGCCAGATGGACCAGATGAAAAGCGATGCAGAGGGTAGATCCCGGCCCGGAATCCTGTTTGTTGACCGGCTCGAAGACCACTACCCGTTCAATGCCTATGAATCGTCCACGATGAAACGGAAGGAGCGAATTGCGGAGGCAGTCGCCGAACTGCGCGGGCTGGCGGAGGCCAGCGGATGGGCGGTGATTGCCGGAACCCGGTTGAGGCACCGGCAAAATGAAGATCTGATGGGAGCGCCGACGTTCAGGAACTTCTGGAACCCGACGGTCATCGCCGACGCGGCGGACAAGGTGATCCTTCTGCACCGGCCGGAACTGTTTGTTACAGTGGAAGAAGCCAAGAATAAGAATTTGAACAACCTGATGAAGATCTCCGTCCTGAGGAACGTCAGCGGTCCGGCTGGCGAATGTGTCATGCGGTTTGAGGGCGGCAAGGGGAGATTTGAGGAGTGGATTGAGTCGGATGGCTAAAGACGCCGAGTTTGCGATTATAGGGACTGGTTTCCGAGTCCTCTTCGCGATTGCTGTGGCTAGGACACGCTGGCGATGGTGAAGCTTCGCGAGAAATTGATGGAGGAGTGATGACCGATCAGCAGAATATTGAAACTATAACGATAGAGTGGACCAAGGGATATGAGCCTAAAGATTTGGATTATTGTGCGAAGCAATTAAAAAACAGTGGCGGGGTGTATCTATGGATATTCAATGGAATCGTCCCTCGAATAACCTATATCGGACAGGCGAAAAGGTTCCTGCCGAGGTTTACTCATCACATCGCCACTCAGTTGACTGGTGGATACAATGCTTTCGATATACGTCTGCATGATGACCCACTATATTTTTGGGAAAAATTTATAATTAACAAAGAGTACGATCGTAATACCACGTTTCTGTATCAGCCTAGATCCCCTGAGGATTATCAAGGTTGTTTGAAAGATCGTTTCTTTGATGAGCGCCGTCGGCGTATGTTTGAGGACTATCTTTATTCACACGTATTTTCTTTTGGTCTGTTAAAATCAGCCGATGGGAAAGAAGATAGGATAGAAAAGCGGAAAGAAGTTGAATCGATTCTCATGCACGGAGTTCGGCGTGCATATGCCCAAGAGCTAAAGCTCTCAACGGAATATGACCTGAAATTCAAAAATTCGAGATCAAATGCTTCGATCATTGGCGGCATTACGCAAAATCCGTCGGGACCGCTTTCATTGAAACATACCGGCCTTGGCTTCGGTAGCCTTCCAGAAAAAATACAAGAAGTGCTAAATGGAATCTTGGTGTGGCCGCCGATCGGACCGTATAGAGTTTCGTGACGCTTTCATCCATGAGTGTTTGGGTGATTGCCATACATTACCAACCAGAGACGACTTTCCCCGCCTCATTCCTCACCATCACTTCCAGCCGCCTCGGCCCCACCACCTTCGCCGAGCTACCGAACGACAGCACCCAGCCGACAAGCTGATCGGTGACCGTGCAGGTCATGACGAGTTCCACCTCGGTATCATTGATCTTGCGGAATTTCTGCGACGGGTGCCACTGGTGTTCCTGGGCGTAGGCGGCGGCGCTGCCGGTGAACCGGATGCGGACTTTCTCCGGCTTCCCGCCGACAAACACGCCGAACGAAGCGCTGAGTTCCTTCTGCAGCGATGCCGGATCGGGCGGCGTAAAGGCGGTTCCGGTTACGACAACATCCCGGATACGCGGCAGGGCGAACTCCAGCCGGTATCCCTTGGCGACATGATCGGCGAGCAGGTAGAGCCGCCCGCCCGCCATGTTCGGCCCGGCGATGAGGGCCACGGGCTTCACTTCGTGCGGGCGGACTTTCGCCCCCGGTTTCTCGTAGTGAATGACTGCGATGCGGCTCTCGGCCAGTGCCCGGTGGAGGTTTTCCAGCACGAGAAGATTTTCGAGGCGCGTCGGCTGGGTGAGAACCAGTGTGCGGTCGAGCCCGTCAAACTGCTTCTTGAGCAGGGGGCCTGCCGTTTCCTCGATGCGGCTTCGGACTCGCTTCAGCGCGTTTGCATACAGGTCGTGCCCTGACCGGCGCAGGACCGTTTCGCCCAGGATGATCGATCCGACTTCCACGGGATCGAACTTGAGCCGCCACATCCGTTTGGTATCGTCATTGATCCGGTAACGGCGGCGCTCCCGCTTGTCTTTTGGCGGGACGATTTCGACGATGCCGATCTTGACGCAATCCTCGGCATAGCGGCGCACAGTCCGCTCATCGACCGCCGCCATATGTCCGGCGAGGTCCTCGACGGTTGCGCCGTTCAGTCCCGCCTCGTCCATCTGCCGGAGCAGGTTCCAGATCCGCTCGAAATAGTCCTCGCGGGATGCCTTCCGGGGGACTGCTTTCCTTCTTGTCATAGAAGAAATCTATGCGGTTTCACCAAAACGGGCAACGAAAACCGGTGACATATCCTGTCACCATTATTGGTATCGTTATCAGGTGCAGGGGGGGGGCCGCATGATTCCAGAAAAGTTGTGGAGGGGTATCGCGGTGGTTTTGGCAGTGACAGGCCTATCCTGCGGCGACGAAGGCCCCTGCGACAGGGCTTGCGGAGACGACTACGGCTTCGAGCGCGGCGAGGGAAACAGCCGGGTCTGCTTCTGCGAGACCTACGACGGTAGGATTTATGGACCGGTGGAAGTGGAGGCAGCAGAGCAGTGCATAGAGGAGACTCGTGATGACTATTGGCGAAGAAACCAGACGGCAGATCGAAGCAGGACGGCGTGTTTTGGAGCAGATGAAATCCTCCGGCGGCTGGAAGCAGCAGGCCCGTGATCCCCAGCAGGTGATCCGCGTGGCCGAACTGCTGCTCAACATCCGCGAGAAATGGCCGGAGGGGCGGATGCTTCAGATTGTTTCGGCTGCAATTCCGGCGGGTACGGATCCTTTTCACATCCGTGACGAGGATCTGGTCCGTTATCTGGAACGGTTTGCGGAAGAACAGGGCAGATAAGGTCAATACGGTGACACGTCCTGTCACCGTGGCAGTCCATAATAATCACATACGCGCCGGGGATTTGTTCTTCCGGATTGCACCTGGGGCGCGAGAGAAATTCCAGGAGCTAAAAGGAGTTGCACCGTGATATTCGACGACGTTCCCGAAGCGGCAAAAGAGACCGTTCTTCGAGCCAGCATCCAGAGACTTTTGGATGAGGCCAAGGGTATCGATACCGGGATAGTCGTTCCCTATGTCAAAGTGTCGGCAGATCGTGATTCATTCGAACGCTGGGTCGCAGACGATTTATGGATGCGCAAGAATACTCCGCCGGTGGGTTACTTCAGGTGCAACGGCATCCCGCCCTATTCGGAGTGTCCTGGATGGCCGTGCAATCGAGGAGGGCGTACAAGGGCAGTAGTGCTTTTCGTTCGGCAGGCGGCTGAACCGTTCGCCCGGACCCTTGCGTCGCAGAAGTGGTATCCAGAAATATGGGCCGATGTGCGGCGGGTTGAATCCTTGACGGGCGCGCTGCATATCGCTGCTGACGGGGCAGTTGTGCGATTCAGTTGGGATCCCAACACCTATTCATACATTGCCAGCCCTCTGGAAGGCGATCCCATAGACGCCTTCCTCGACCAGGTGAATTCGGCTGAAGGAAACCGGGACTGGTTGATCTTCAAATACGCCGATCCGACGCAGGGCATGTTTGAAGCGATGCAGTGGCCCTCCATCCTGATACAGGAATCGTATTCCCGGGCATTGCTCGATCTGTGCCTCAGGCTCGGCCGGATCCATATGGAAGGCGATCGGTTGCATCAACCGACGGATAAGCTGAAGCCTATAATTGAAGCAGCCAAGTCGGATCTGACCGGTGGTGTGTCGCTTTCCGGAGATGCACGAAGACGGGCGGGCCGTGCCGCTCTCGTCAGGCTTTTTGATTCGTTCAGCCTGTTCGGGTTCCGGGACAAGTGCGGAGTGGTGCAGGCGCATTATCGGCATTGCGGCCTCTGGTGGCGGGAGTTCTACCAGATCGCTGCTGACGTGGACGGCCCGGATGACGCCCTCTCGGTGGTCAAGACGTGGCTGATGGAGCTTGGGGTGAAAGACCGCTGGCCGGAGATACAGTCCAGAACCGGTGACACGGCACCCTTGATTTCATAGGAGGCTCGAAATGGAAATCACGGATAGTCCCTATATGCTCGGTTACCTGCGTGACGATCTTCCGGTGATCTTGTCTCACTGTCCGCTTGTCCGTGTATTCGTTTTTCCCGGAGTGTCAGGCAAAGCCTCCGACCTATGGCGGGTTCCATCGCTACCGAAGCCGCTACATGGACGTGTGACGCTGGTGTGGGGGACCTGGCAGCCGGAAAATATACCTGAGTTCTTCGGACTGGTTACAGAGAAACCGGACTCGGAAGCGGTTGTGGCTGCACTCACGGCATGGGAGGCACCGTCAATCCTGATCCCGTCCCCGACGGTTGACCTTATTCAGCGCGCTTACGAGGAATTACGGCGGCACCCGAACCCCGCGCCCAGCAAGTTTGCTCTCAGCGGGCGGTCAGCGCCTCATGGGTATTTGTCTTCGGGCGCGTTTCAGGACTTGGGGTATCGCTGGTAGACCCTGAACCGGTGACACAGCCTGACACCGGCATCTGCCATACTTTTTATGAAAGGAAGACGGCATGGATGAGGCTGAATACCGGTACGTCATCGAAATCGATCAGGGGAGCCTGATGGACCCCTGCGTCGATGAGGTATACGAAACACCGACGCTGGAAGAAGCGCTGATTCTCGGGATGCTGATCCGCCACCGCCGGCCGGTATCGGTCCGGATATTTGACCGGCTCCAGGACGACTACGAAGTGTGGGATCTGAAAGTCCCGCTACTGTTTCCTGACTGACCGGATGTAATTTCTCGACTGGCTTCATCCAGCCACGTCGTGACGTATTCGACGGTCTCCGGCTTAACCGGCTGGTTGCAGGGGGCCTTGATCTCGACGATTTTCCAGCAGTTTGTGCCTCGATCTTTGGC
Source organism: Deltaproteobacteria bacterium (assembly GCA_026129095.1). Classification (NCBI taxonomy): domain Bacteria; kingdom Pseudomonadati; phylum Myxococcota; class Myxococcia; species Deltaproteobacteria bacterium. Next base: position 220,606 of record JAHCIT010000001.1, on the reverse strand, counting down.
AATCCTGAGCGTCGCGGGCTCTGGTTGTCGCAGGCTGAAAAAATAAGACTGGCCGAAAACGGCTTCTTCGACATACATGGCCACACAGTTTTTCCGATGATGGCCCTCCCTACGCAGCGCATTTGCGCAATCCAGATAGCTTATCCCCTGCGGTACGGAGATCGGGGATTCCGGGAATTCCCGGTTGTCATCAATGGCGGAGACTCCGACCCTTTGCGCAAGTGTCTCTGCCTGATGCATCGAACGGATTACCGGGAATGGAGTCTCCGGAAGCACTCTCGACCAGGTCTGGTACAAAAGGAGCAGGCGGTTCGACGCATACCCGCTCTCATGGTCCCTCGCGATTTCATCCAGCAGGGTACTGGTCAGATAATGTTGTGGAATACCGCAACCCAATACGTGCAGCGATGAATAGCTAACCGTTTCCACGTGCGACAAAAGCGCAAGAGATGCCGGATTCCTGAGCACGGACCTTGCCTGGGGCAGAAACCAAGGCCCTGGGAAAGTCTGAATTACGATTTTTGCGGCAATTTTCGCCATCTGTTTCGTCGGAGGAAATCCAAGGCGTTCGGCGATCCGGGTCCGTTTCGCCAGGACGAGACCGGAGTATTCCGAGGACCCGACCGGAGTGCCAAGTTCGTCCGAATGGGCAATGGCGAAGATCCAGAAACTGCCACCGGTCCGGTAAAGATCCAGTCCGGCTGTTCCTGAAGCACACAGCACGGGTAGGAACCTGAACGGATCAAAAGGTGAATCCACTACGATGTCCCGCACATCGGCCGGAAAGGTTTCGAGCCATGCCATGAACTGCCACTGGTTCTCCAATGGACGGTGCTGGTCGGCGTCGCTATCGGCCAGCTTCTCCCAGCGCCCGGACAGGTTTTTCCGCATGAACCGGATATGCGGCCAGGCACCGAAAGAGATGAGTTCCCTGCCGGTTTTGAAATACAGGTTGCCGCCCTGGAGAACCGTTTCCATCGCCTGCACACTCCGGCCGACAGATCTCTCTGGTCGGCTGGACAACGATAGCGGCGCTCTGTGACAGACAGTGTCACGGATTAACGAGCCGTTATTTTGGCCAAAAGGATGGTTTTAAAGTGGCTATGGAACTGTGACACTACCTGTCACAGGCCCATGCCAAGATCCCTCTATTCAGGGAGGGTCTATGCCTGGTCTGGAAACCTATCTTCGGTCCTACGAGCACCTGCTTCCGCTGGCGGTGAAGGCGGCGGTCTGTTCGGGGGAGATGCTCAGAAACGAGTTCTACCGGAAGGGCGGTCCGCGAGGTTCCGGCGGTCACGCCGAGATCGATAAGGAGGCCGAGAAGTGTATCTACGGCATCCTGTTCTCCGATTACGCTGATAACGGGTTCGGCTACACCGGCGAGGAGCTTGGTGCAAAGAAAACGCCCGCAGACGACAAGCAGCACTGCTGGCTGGTGGACCCGAACGACGGCACGAGCGCCTTTCTGAAGAACCACCGGGGCTCGGCGGTATCGATCGCGCTGCTCCGGGCAGGCGAGCCGGTGCTAGGCGTCATCTACGCATTCTGTGCCCCGGACGATCAGGGAGACCTGTTCGCCTGGGCGGAAGGCTTCGGGCCGCTGCGCCGGAACGGCCAGCCGGTGATCCGCCAGTGGGCGGATGAACTCAGCCGGGAGTCGACCATTCTTGTTTCCCAGGACGCCGACAAGAACTCGATGGCCAATGCGGAAGTTGCCGCTCCGGCGCGGTTCCGGACAGTCCCCGGAATCGCCTACCGGCTGGCGCTGGTTGCGGCCGGAGAGGGCGACGCGGCGGTTTCGCTCAACGGGCCGGTCGGATGGGACTACGCGGCGGGGCACGCGCTTATTCGTGCCGCAGGCGGCGAGCTGATCAATGCTGGCGGCAAGCCTGTTACCTATTCCGTCACAGGCGGCAGCAGTTGCGGAGGCCGGTGTTTCGGCGGCGGGGAGAAATACCTTCAGAAACTGGCCGGCAAACCGTGGGAGCGGGTATTTGCCAAACCATCGGCACTGAACGACGTGTATCCCCTGATCCGGCCTGAAAAAGGGAAAGTGTACCGGGAGACTGCTCCCGTACAGCTCGCCCGCGCTCAGGGTTGCCTTCTTGGTCAGTTCGCCGGCGATGCGCTCGGAAGTCTCGTCGAGTTCAAGGGGCCGGAAAGCATCACGAAGTTGTACCCGGACGGTCCCCGGGAGCTGCTTGAAGGCGGAACCTGGGTGACGCTCGCGGGACAGCCGACGGACGATTCAGAAATGGCGCTGATGCTGGCGCGCTCGATTGTGGAGAGCGGGACATATTCGCGGGCAACAGCGGCGCGTGCATATGCTCACTGGTACAATACCAAGCCGTTCGATATCGGTAATACCACGGCGAAGGCTCTGGCGCTGGCCGCACGGGCGCTCCGTGACGGCGGCGACCCTGAGGCGGAGGCGCTCCAGTCGGCCACCCCTCATTCGCAGGCGAATGGCGGGCTCATGCGGATCAGTCCCCTGGGAGTTGTCGCGGCAGCGGCAGATACCGATGCTCCGCTCAAGTGGGCGGGCGAAGACGCGGAATTAACCCATCCGAATCCGGTCTGTGTCCACGCGAACCGCCTCTTTGCCTTTGCGATCCGCGAGGCGATCCGGGGCAGTGCGGCGAACGTCGTGTTCGACCGGTGCGGGCAGTACGCCGCTGAGCAGGAGTTGTCGCCGGAGATCATTCGCACTCTCCAGGCCGCGAGCGAGGGACCACCGGACGACTTTCTGCACCAGCAGGGCTGGGTGCTGATCGCGCTGCAGAATGCCTTTTACCAGTTATTGCACGCGCCGTCGTTCGAGGCGGGTGTGATCGACACCGTCCGCCGGGGCGGCGACACCGACACCAACGCCGCGATCTGCGGCGCGCTGCTTGGGGCGGTCTACGGCCGCGAGGCCGTCCCCGCACAGTGGCGTGACCGGATCCTCACTTGCAGGCCGATCGATGGACTGAGCCGGATTCATCGTCCGCGTCCATGCGAATTCTGGCCCGTGGACGCTCTTGAGCTGGCCGAGCGGTTGTTGTGGATCGGTAGCAGTCTCAATACACTGAAGTCCCATCAGAGCCGAATTGACTGACGGGAAGCCGGAGAAATCGACCGATGGCTAAAAGTGTCGTACCCAAAGAGGCGGCGGAGCTGATCCGTTCGCTGTCGTCGGGGAAGTTTTTTGCGGTCTGCCCGTGCTGCCAGGAGGAGATCTCCCTCAAGCACGCCGGGCTGTTCTGGCTGGACCAGTTCACCAGCAAGGCGCGGGGTGTTTACGAAGGGATGCTCGAAGCCCTCAAGGAAAGCCGTGACAAAGTACGGGAAGACCGTAAGCGGCTGAGGCAGCGTTCTGAAACCGCCGCTCACACGGCGAATATCGGATTTGTTCTGGAACGGCTGGCTCCTGCCATGAAGTCGTTCCGTTTCAACCCGGGCGATTGCCGCTCGCTGTTCGACCCCATCGACTACGTGATCTTTGAAGGGCTCTCCGAGAAGGGCCGCGTGGATCGGATTTTCTTTGTGGACGTAAAGACCGGCCAAGCGCGCCTAAGCAGCACCCAGAAGGAGATCCGCGATCTGGTCGGGCAGAAACGGGTCGAATGGGACGTTTACGACCCGGAGGCTAAGTAATGAACCCCTTCCTGAAGCTGTTCGAAATGCAGCGAAGCATTTTCGGGGTCTGCCCGAATAGTGGAGAGATTTTCCGGCTGAGTGATTGCCAGATCTACATAAAGTCCCGCCCGAAAGCCGACTGGCTGGACCGCTTTGAAGCGGAAGGGGCCAAAGTGGAAGCGGCGCAGGACCGTCTCGACAACGACCGGGAGAAGATCAAGGAAGCCGCCCGCATCAAAGGCCGCCAGGCGGCCGAAAAGGCAATCCGCGCAGTGGACCGGATATTCCGGCCCAAACGCCTGAACCCAGATGACGCCAAGGTGATCTTTCACCCGATCGATTTCGTCGTGTTTGATGGCAAGACCGACAAGAGAGTCGAAAAGCTGATCTTGCTCGACCGCCGGACCCGCCCGTCAGACGAACAGCGCCAAGCCCAGAAGAGCGTTGCCCAGGCCGTCGAAAAGGAACGGTACGAGTGGCTGACGCTCAGGGTTGGTGAAGACGGTACGATTGAGGCCGAAAAATGATATGCGCTTGCCGTAAGAAAACACGACTATATTTCGTTGTATTATCGCAATATATATCAATGGAGTTTTGAAAATGAAAAACTCGGGTTTCTGGGTGCGTATGTTTATGCCGGATGGTGATCCGGATGGACTAAAAACGGTAGAAAAATCTAATTGGTCAGGTCTCGGGCTTTTGATCCCTAGACCGCTGTATCCGAATGCTAGTGGTCGAAAGGAATGCAGCTCACCAGGTGTTTACTTGCTTGTGGGACCAAGTAGTGATTCACAAATGCAGCAAATCTATGTTGGCGAGGGAGACCCAGTCAGAGAGCGTTTAAATAAACATATCAAAGAAAAGGACTTCTGGACAACCGCTGTCGTATTTACAAGCTTGAGCCAAGGGTTAAACAAAGCACATATTCAATATCTTGAGGCGCGGCTACTTGAGCTTTCGAAGCAGGCTAAGAAATGTGTAATTGACAATGGTAACTCTCCGCAGCGGCCATCACTCTCGGAGCCTGATGAAGCTCAAGCAGAAGCATTCTTAGAAAATACCCTCTTGTGTTTATCCGCACTCGGATACAGTTTTTTCCAGATCCCATCGGCTGGAGGATCTTCTGTGGCCGATTATGTGCTTAATGGCCGAGGTATCCAGGCAAAGGGGTATGTATCATCGGCAGGGTTCGTTGTTCGAAGCGGATCATACGCAGCAAAAACTCAAACGGATTCGTTGCATGGGTATTTGTCAGAGCTTCGGGCATCGTTGATTTTGCAGGGGGTGTTGGCTGAAAAGGGTGAAAAATATGAGTTGATACAAGATTATGAGTTTGGTTCCCCATCAACTGCAGCCGGTGTGATGCTCGGGCGTGTTTCAAATGGTCGCGCTGACTGGAAGACTGAGGATGGTAAGACCTTAGGGGCGGTAGAAGAAGGGAAAGTCACTTCTTAGTAGTCTTTGATGAAGTTAAGGCATATCTGGCAGGCCGATCTTGACCACATCCGGCAGACCTCACTCTCCTGGTGGCCTAAGGCCAAACGAGTAAAGCTCCTATTCACGTCGCATCCGGCACCCGGTATGATTGCAGCGATTGATCGTCAGACGTTCACCATTGGCCTGTTTCCGAAAGCCCAATCCTTGGGATCAATCGCCCGGCGGGAGACGCTGATCCACGAATGCGGCCATCTGGCGACGGAAGGTATCCATAGCCGATCGTGGAAGGCCGCCATGAAGCGGTCAGCTTCTGCTGCCGAAAAATCCGGCGAGCGCCGGCTGTTACAGGCGATTCTGCGCGACGTCGCTCTCTACAATCGCCGCCCTGTCACGGATCGTGAAGTGCGGAAGCAACTGGAGTTCATCCTCGCCTACGGCGAGCGGACCGACTTCCCCTGGGTCCTGACGGTTCTGGCCGACTGGGCCGGATGGCCGAAGTGGGAGTTTCTGAAAAGGTATCCGTGGGTGAGGTCATAGGCCGGCTTCTTTCAATTCTATAACGGACCGGAAAGGAAGGTATGGGTCACTGTGCACAGGGAGAGTGGCCCAAAGGGCCGGGGGAGCCCGCCGCTTGCCCTCCTTTGGAGAAATGGAAAGATTGCGGGTATACCTGATGAGCTCACCCTGAGCCTGTCGAAGGGCGAGCGAGAGCTATACTCCGGGAGTTTCGATGCCGACACTGAGCTGGATCGCTGAATTGCCATTATTACTAAAAAATTTCCGAACAAGTAAGCGCTGATTGCGTTATTCATCACGCCGCACACCACGACAAGCAGGGAACCACGTGTCTCGACTCACTGATCTACTCGCCCGAGCCAAGTCGAAGGACGCACAACTGGGTGCGGATTTGGAGCGTGAGTTCAAGGCGCTTTCCTCCCGGCTGCCATTTGGCCTGAACTTTGAGCGTCACTGCCCGGAGGCCGTCGAGTTGCCGCTGCGTCCGGTTCGCAAGGGCGATAAAGTGCGCGTGCTGCCGGAGCGCGGCTCGGTCAAAAAAGGCGACAAACGCCTGTGGCAGGTTAAGGTCATCAATAAAGCCAAGAATCTGGCCGACTTGGAATTGCTGGACACAACAGAAACCGAGACACAATCGGTATCACTGGAAGATCTGGTCGTGGTGGCTGAATTCCGCGACACGATCTATCCCGGTTTGGTCAGCACCGGCAAGGTTACGCGCGGCGGCGACAAGCCGTTCCACACCGTCATCAATGGCGAGAACTATCACGTACTGAAGGCGCTGACCTACACGCACCCGGGCAAGGTGGACGCTATCTACATTGACCCGCCCTACAACACCGGCGCGAAGGACTGGAAATACAACAACGACTACGTCGAGGGCGATGACCAGTACCGCCACAGCAAATGGCTGGCGATGATGGAGCGACGTTTGGAGGTTGCCAAGGTGCTGCTGAATCCGGCGGATTCGGTGCTGATAGTGACCATTGACGAAAAGGAATATCTGCGTTTGGGGTTACTGCTGGAGCAGATATTTCCGGAAGCACGAATTCAAATGATTTCGTCGGTTATCAACCCGAAAGGAGTACCACGCGATGGATTTTCGCGTGTGGACGAGTACATCTTCGTTGCACAGTTTGGCTCCTCTAGAATTGTAGGGGATATCAAAGAAGGAAGTGGTGGAACAGAGGTTCGGTGGCGAGGTTTGACGAGAACGGGCGCGAACGGCGTCCGAAGTAAATCGCCGGGTGCCTTCTATCCGATCTACTTCAATAGAGCAGGCAAAATTGTTGAAGTTGGCGATGCTTTGCCAATAGAACAAGACGTAAACTCTGTGGCCCCACAAAAAGGGCTCATTGCCGTGTGGCCCACACCCCGTCCTGATGGTGAAGATGGGAGATGGTCAGTCATTCCCGAAAGATTGAGGGAGTTGATCAAAATCGGGGCAGTTAAAGTTGGGAGAGTAAACTTTACTGAAGGGCAGTTCCCGATATTCTACCTAACGTCCGAGCAGCTTTCAGCAATTGAAGCTGGCGAGTTGGAAGTACGAGGAAAGACGTCAGACGGTGTATTGCAAGTATACTATCCTGAGGAAGGAGGGCGAGTTTCGGCTCCTCGAACCCTGTGGGACAACGTAAGCCATAGTGCAAGTGAACATGGTTCTGGGCTACTTAAAACGCTGCTACCTGGACGCAAGTTTCCTTATCCAAAATCGCTTTATGCGGTTGAAGACGTGCTTCGCCTTTCCGTTCGAGGGAAACTCAAGGCTATCATCCTCGACTTCTTCTCTGGCTCCGGTACCACAGCCCACGCTGTGATGCGCCTGAACCGCCAGGATGGCGGTCACAGGCAGTGCATTTCCGTCACCAATAACGAGGTTGCCGCAGACGAACAGAGGGCACTACGTGAGAAGGGCCTGCGTCCCGGTGATGCCGAATGGGAAAGATATGGCATCTGCGACTACATCACCAAGCCGCGTGTCGCGGCGGCGATCACGGGCAAGACCCCGGGTGGTGAGCCAATCAAGAGCGATTATAAGTTCACCGACGAATTCCCGATGGCTGAAGGTTTTGAGGAAAACGCCGAGTTCTTCACCCTGACCTATGAGGCCCGGAACGCTGTTAACCACAATCTGGCGTATGCGCGCATCGCGCCCATGCTTTGGCTGCGGGCTGGTGCCCAAGGCCGACGCATTGACAAATTACCTGCCGGGGGCTGGGCGGTGGTGGACACCTATGGTCTGTTGAGCGAGGTCGATCAAGCCACTCCGTTCGTTCAAGCGGTGAAACAATCCAGCGGCCTGCGCATCGCCTACATTGTCACGGACGACGACCGGCGTTTCCAGTCCATTGCCAAGCGTTTGCCCGAGGGGGTGGAACCGGTGCGCCTGTATGAGTCCTACCTGTCCAATTTCAGCTTCGTGAACGGGGAATAAAGCATGAAGTTTACCCTCAAGGATTATCAGCGCGACGCCGTGCGCGATGTCCTCAATCATCTTCGAAAAGCACGCAGCCGATGGCATGGCGAGTCCGATAAGACGGCATTTTCTCTGACTGCGGTCACTGGTGCGGGTAAAACCGTGATGGCGGCCGCTGCGTTCGAGGCGCTGTTTTACGGCGACGACGAATTCGATTTTGAGGCCGACCCCAGCGCTGTGGTGATCTGGTTCAGCGATGATCCGTCATTGAACGAGCAGACCCGCTTCCGCCTGATGGAAGCCAGCGACCGCATCAAATACACCGATATGGTTGTGGTGGAAAATACCTTTAATCGCCCTAGATTTGAGGCCGGTAAAATCTATTTTCTCAACACCCAGAAGTTAAGCAAGAATAGTCTGCTGGTACGCGGCCATGATCTTGAGGAATTGGAGGCCAGGGCGGGGGCATTGCTACCGGCGATCCGCCCCGACCTTCGTGCCTACACCATATGGGACACGATTCAGAACACCATCGACGATCCGGATTTGACCTTGTACCTGGTGCTGGACGAAGCGCACCGTGGCATGGGCAATGCGACGATTAAGGAAAAAAACACCATCGTACAGCGCCTGATCAACGGCTCTGGCAGTGTGACCGGCATACCGGTGATATGGGGAATTTCGGCGACGGTGGAGCGTTTCAACAAGGCCATTGAGTCCGCGGGTAAGCACAGCAAGCTGCCAAACGTGGTAGTGGATGCGGTGAAAGTGCAGGAATCCGGCCTTATCAAAGACACCATATTGCTGGACATTCCCACAGAGACCGGTGATTTCGATACCGTACTGGTGCGGCGTGCTACGGATAAGCTGAAGGAATCAACTGTCGCCTGGTACGAATACGCCAAGCAGCAAGAAGAAGCGCGCGTCGTTGTGCCTTTGATGGTGTTGCAAGTTCCCAATACACCTGACCCGAACGAGATTGGGCGGGCACTGGAAACCATCTTCGAGCGCTATCCCGAATTGCCGGCTGCTAGCGTGGCGCACGTTTTTGGCGAACACAGCACGCAACGATTCGGAACTCGCGACGTACCTTACATCGAGCCGCAACGCGTTCAGGACTCCATCTGGGTGCGTGTGTTGATCGCCAAGGATGCCATCAGCACTGGTTGGGACTGCCCTCGCGCTGAAGTGATGGTGTCCTTCCGCGCCGCCAGCGATCGGACCCACATCACCCAATTGCTGGGGCGGATGGTGCGCTCGCCGTTGGCTCGCCGCATTCCAGGCAACGACCGACTGAATGCAGTGGATTGTTTGCTGCCGAAATTCAACCGCAAAGCGGTCGAAGAAGTTGTCGATGTCTTGATGAAGGGTGATGATTCGGCCCCGCCTTCCGGTCGCATTCTCATCGAATATGTGGAGGTGAAGCCCCACCCGGACGCGTCAGCAGTGGTTTGGGAGGCTTTCGAATCCTTGCCATCGCAAACCCGCCCGCAGCGTGGCGCGAAACCGGCAAAACGCTTGACGGCATTGGCTCACGAGTTGGCATCTGACGGTATCCTTGCTGATGCGGGCAAGCTGGCCCATGGGGTGATGCACAAGGCTCTAGACGCATTTCAGGAGACTCAGAAAGAAAAGATCGAGGCCAAGCGCAAGTCAGTGTTGACAGTGGATGGCGAGACGGTCGTCACTGATATGAAAGGCAAGGCGAAAACTTTCGACGAATTCTGGGAGGATGCAGATGTCGCAGTGGTTGACGATGCCTTCAGGCGCGCGGCGCGAATTTTCAGTCCGGACATCGCACGTACCTACGTCGAGCATTTGGCGAAACAGATCGCTAACGTGGACGATGATCCAGAAGAGTTTCTTGAGGCCATCACCGAGGCTCGTGTCACTGTCGCGGGTTTAGGTTTGGTTACCGAGATTCAACCATACTTCGATGCCGAAGCCGACAAGCTTGCAAAGGCATGGCTGAGGACTTATGGGCCGCAGATCAAGAAGCTTTCGGACGACCGCAAGGAATCCTACCGGCAGATTGTGGAGATGAGCACCGAGCCGCAGAATGTGGATTTGGCCAAGCCTGAATCTCGCTATGAGGCCACCAAGGCACGTGAAAACGACCAGATAATTACGCTCCCAACCTGGCAGCGCCATCTGCTTGCCGACAAGGACGGCAAATACCCAGCCGAGTTGAATGATTGGGAGCGCACCGTTGTTGAGACCGAGTCCAATCGCGCCGGTTTCCGTTTCTGGTATCGCAATCCGCAGCAGCCGGGGCAATCCTCGCTGGGGATCGCCTACGTCGAAGATGAACAGTTCAAGATCGTCCGCCCGGATTTCATTTTCTTTGCTGAGCAGGATGGCAAGGTGGTTGCGGATTTAGTCGATCCGCATGGACTGCATCTGGCTGATGCGCTGCCCAAGCTTCAGGGGCTGGCTGCCTATGCACAGGAACACTCAAGCTTTTACCGTCGTATCGAATCGGTTGCTGAAGTTGGCGGCAAGTTGCGTGTGCTGGATCTGACCCGTGCCGATGTTCGTCAGGCGGTAATGAAAGCGTCGGGCGCAAAGAGCTTGTTCGAAGGCTTATTGGCTGCTGACTATGCATGACCTCATCACGTTGCTCCGGTGACATATCATGTCACCGCAATATCCAATGCTTGGGCATGGATTTCGGACCCAGCCGACCGCTCGGCCGCCGCTACCTGAAAAGCTTCGCGGGCGGTATTGCGGACAAGCTCTCCGCCTCGGCGGAGCATTATGCGTATTTGGCATGGGAACACCGGGTTCAGCGAGTGACCATCGATCTGCTTTCGCTGACAATCGATCCGCCCGAGTTCGACATTCCCCGGAACCGGAATCTCGCCTGGATGTGCCAAGAGAGCCTGCTAAGCAGCGTACATCAGCTATTTCCGCCCGCCAAGGTCGTTAAGGCGGCTCTGACTGCTGATTTCGATATTGTCTTGCCGTGGCCCGACTCGCCTGGCGGCCATCTCGGTCCATCGGTTTTTACCGTGATCATGACGGATGAACGGGGCAAAGAATGGCGGGGCGAGAATCGCAGAAAAGATACACTGATGTCGGCCTAGCTCTTATTCTTGTAAGCGGGAAACTCTACCCGATGACGTGGGTCTGTTTGCGTGTGGTGAGTGCCTGAGCCCGATCAGGGAAAGACCCTGACCGGGCCTTCGGCAATGCCTGAGCGTTTCGCTGTTCTTGGCCAAGACCGCATCATACTCATCATTTTGTTCGACATCGGGCTGGTTCAATTCCTGAAAAAGCTCGTGCAGCGTTTGTTATTAAATACCGGTATTTACTTATATATGCCTCTATATTATAAACGTAAGGAATGGCTGCGTATTCTCCGTCCGAAAAAATCCTGCAATATGCCCGGAAATCGGGGGCGTTTCGTCCCCGTGACCTTGCGGCGTACGGGATAGCACCGGTCTACCTCCAGCGGCTTGTGCGGCAGGGCAAGCTCGATCGGACAGGGCGAGGTCTATATAGCCTCCCGAAATTCCGGGTGACGGAGTTCCATTCCCTGGCGGAAGCGGGCAAAAAAGTGCCGAAAGGTACGGTATGCCTTCTGTCTGCGCTTCGTTTCCATGGCCTGACCACTCAGGCGCCATTTGAGGTGTGGATTGCAGTCGATGTAAAGGCGCAGCGACCGAGGGTCGATCACCCGCCGCTTCGGATCGTCCGGTTTTCGGGTAATGCGCTCGCCGAGGGTGTGGAACTCCACCGGATCGAAAATATTGATGTCAGGATATATTCGGCAGCCAAGACCGTGGCTGATTGTTTCAAGTACCGGAACAAGATCGGGCTTGAAGTCGCCCTCGAAGCCCTGCGCGACTATCTACGCAAATACCGGGGAAAGACCGATGATCTGTGGCGGTATGCTGCCGTCTGCCGTGTTCAGAACGTGATGCGGCCGTACCTTGAGGCGATGACGTGACGAAGAGGAATCCCGTGACCAACCCTGCTTTTCGGAGCCACTTCGAGTGTTAATGGGGGGAAGGTCAAGGTCAGGTCAGGTCAGCCAACCCAAAATGTCATGGCATGGGCTCGTAATGTTGCTGGATCGGTAGGGCTTTTGGCGACTTCTCGGATCAGCTGCGCCTCCACCACCTTCCAGAAAAGTCGCCTATACCCCACCTCTTTGCTTTGCGGGCCGCTATCCTTTATAAGTTGCCTATAGCCGACTTCTATGGCGAAGCCGGTCGTTATGATGAGAAAGTCGGTTAAAGAAGACATTATGCCCAAGCGTCGTCGCCATGCGACGACGGGGGACGACCCCATGCTGCTGGAGCTGGGCGATACCATCCGCGCGTCCAGAGTCCGCGCGGAAATGACCCAGGAGGAACTGGCGCTCGTGTCGGGCGTAGGGCGGGAGTTCATCATCCAGCTGGAAAACGGAAAGCCGGGCGTTTCGCTTGGAAATACCGGCCGGGTGATGCGGGCGCTCGGGCTCCGGCTCAGGGCGCTGGAGAAATAGCTGTGCTGAAGGTCTGGCATGAAACCGAACCGGTCGGCACGATCATCGCTGACAAGCGGCGGCTCCAGTTCACGTACGATCCCGCCTGGCTGAAGGCGGATGCGGCCTTTCCGCTGAGCCCCCGCCTTCCGCTCCGGCCGGAGCCTTACGACAACGACCCGGTCGCTCTGTTCTTCAGCAATCTGCTTCCGGAAGGACCGGTTCTTTCCGCAATCCTTAAGCTCAAGCAGATTCCGGCTGGTGACTTGTACGCCCAGCTGGAAGCGCTGGGGGAGGACGCAGCCGGCGCCTTTTCGATCACACCGGGTGGCGTGAAGCGGACGCGAAAGGCGTCTTATGCGCCTTATTCTCCGGCCATGATCCGGGCGGATATCGAACGGCTCGGGAAACGGCTCCCGTTACTTGCGCAGCACGGCGAACTCAGGCTGTCGCTGGCGGGTGCGCAGGACAAGATCCCGGTGAAATGGGATGGCGGCAAGTTCTCGTTACCGAAAGACGGCGCGGCGTCTACTCATATTCTCAAACCGGCAATCCAGCCCGTTTCGGATATCCCGGAGTCGGTCGAGAACGAGGCGTTTTGTCTGGCACTTGCTGCCAGGGCCGGCCTGAATGCGGTTGGGGCCGAAACAGTCCGTTTGCCGCCGGACGTGCTGGTGATTCGCAGGTACGACCGGACCATAGAGAAAAACCGGATCAGGCGCTTGCATCAGCTCGACTTCTGCCAGCTCGCTGGAGTCCTTCCGGACCAGAAGTACCAGCGGGACGGAGGGCCGGGTTTCAAGGACATCTTCGACCTGATTAACCAGCACACAACAGTACCGGGCGTGGATCAGCTCAAGGTGATCGACTGGGTGATATTCAATTTCCTGATTGGAAATGCAGACGCCCATGGAAAGAACCTGGCCTTGCTGGCCGGTGAGGGAGGCCGTATGCGGCTGGCGCCGTTCTATGATCTGCTGAGTACGGCCGTCTACCGGGAACTGGACCCCAAAATGGCCATGTCCATTGGCGGCGAATACCGGGCTGAGTGGGTGCATGAAAAGCACTGGCGCAAGTTCGCGGCCGATGTGAAGGTGATGCCGTCCTTGCTGAAGAAGCGGAGCGCGGAACTGGCGGCCCGCGTAATGACGGAGGCTCCAAATGCCGCCGGCCAGCTGGGACTACCAGCCAGCAAGGGAATCATCCGGAAGATCATTCTGGAGATCCGGCGCCGGGCCGGATGGCTGGAAGCCCATCAGGAAGGGCTGTGAAGCGGCCTCAATCCCACTTTTCCGCGTCGATCATTTTCATCAGGTTGCGCTTCGCCTTGTGCGCGGTTTTCACGGACGCGAGAACCTGAATGAAATCGTCTGTGCGTTTAGCCGGTTTCAGGGTGTGCTGGATCCGGCGCAGGAGTCTGACCGCTTCCTTGTAACTGTCGTTGCCCGTGATGCGGAGCGTTTTTTCGAGCTGGGTCTGATAGATACGAACCGCGTCATCGGGATGGGGCTTCTCGCGGTTTTCCGCAAGCTGCTGCCATAAATAGTCATAGCAGCCGCCGGCGTTGGCGATTGTCCAGGCTTCTTCGGGTTTACCTTCCCAGAGCAGGATTTCGACCTCTGCGGACCGGCCACCACGGGATCTTTGGGCCTCCTGCTGCATGGTCTTCCCCTGAAGATGATCCCACGTGCGTTCGCGCCATTCCGTCCACCGCTTCGCCTGGTCCGCCTGAACTTTCAGGAACCGGTAGCTTTCCAGACCGGGATGCCGCTCGAACATCTGCCAGGCAATGGGAAGTGCGTCGCCGGCCTGTTTGCGGCGGAAATACTCCTGACAGAGAAAAACGGCGAATTCGTGGTCGCGATATTCGGGCAGATCCTCCCAGCCGCGCCGGGCCCATTCGAGGGCGGAATCCCGGTCTCCGTTTTCGAGGCACAACTCGAATATCTTCCGGTAACGGTTAGGCATCGACAGGTCGAGGGAGAGGATCCGGACCTTCCGCCGCCAGTCTTTCTCCTGTTCCGCGAGCTTCAGCATGACCTGTTCGAGGCGGGCGCGACGCCCATACTGTTCGGGATCCTTGCCGCCGGGGCCGATGGGTTTCAGGGTTTTCCATTCGGCCTCCGCCAGTTTGCGGTATTCCTTGAGTCTGCGTGTTCCGAGAACCTCCCGGTAGGTTTCCAGGGCGCCGTCAAAGGTTTCCCAGCCGCTCTGGAGTTCCATCCGGAAAAGTCTTCCGGCAAGTTTCACCGGGTCGGGCCGGGCCTTCCGGCAGGCTTCCAGATGAAGCTCTTCGAGCCTGTCGATGACTGGATGGTATTGCCCGTCGCTGTCGTCGATGCCATCCAGGCGTTTCTCCGCAGCCTTGATCGCGGATTCCAGCCGCTCAACGGTGATTTCGTCTTGAGGGACGCGGCGCAACACTTCCGCCAGGGAGTCGACGATCTGGTGAATCTTGCGGCTATAGCCAGTCGCCCGCGCCCAGTTCACGAACTTCCCGCCGGACAGAAACGCCTTCTCAAGCTTGTCGAACAGGATGGCCGTACCGCTCTCCGATGACGTTTCGGTCAGAAGGTCGATGTAATCGGCGAATTCGGGGTTCTGGTGCCGGGCTGCCAGGACGATCTCCAGCAGCTCCCCACGGGAGCGGGACTGAAGCCACTGCTCAGCGGACGGCGTGGCGCGACCGCTATCCGGTTCCGACATCGCCGCCAGTGCGGCAGCGACGCAATGCTTGCAGAACAGGCCGTCATCCCCGACGGGGCAGGTGCAGGAATGGGAAACCTTTTGGCCGTCGAGGCTGATGGAGACCCGGTAGGTATCGGTCCCTTCGACTCTGGCGGCCAGGCGGTTCCCCGAAAGTTCCAGTTTCGTCACCTGCCCTTCGGCAAAATATTTCTCCCCGCGGGCGAACATCTTCGGGTCGCCCGCCAGCTCGCGGATGCGGTCATAGGGAAGAAAAGGCCCCGTCATTCCGGCGGAATAATTCGCGGTGCTGGTCCGTTTCAACTGTCTCGGGGGAGGGGGAGATTTGGATCTTGAGAACGTCACACATTACTTAACCACAGGTTGAGTTTCGTAAGTGAGCGATCAGGGTCTTGGTATCAGCTTATCTCATACTATTCGCAGGACAGGCACAGGCGATACCCGCTTATGTTCGCTGACAGCCCAAGTTATTTCGTCGTAGAAGCCCCGGCCGACGGACCGGCCTCTTCCGGCCTCAATGTAAGGCTCTAATAGCGGCCAAATAAACGGACATGGATGATCTATGAAATAGTATAAGTATATGATAATAATGAAATTATCGTGGGCACGAAAGCGGACATAAAACGGCCTGTTCGGGCCGCTGAAGACCGGGGTGAAAACCCTTCGCTCATGGAGCCGATGCGGATCGGCGACGGTTCCCGTCACCGGGCCGATTTGTCGGATATGGCACTGCAACTTGCGGCCCGGTCAGCCGGCTTTCGGAGCAGCCTGCCGGCTGGTGTCCGGGCTGCGCTTGCAGCTCTCGTCCGGTCCATGAACTGCTACTTCAGCAATCTCATCGAAGGCCACGATACTCACCCGGTCGATATCGAGCGGGCGCTGAATAACGACTACAGCGACGACAGCCGCAAGCGGGATCTCCAGTTCGGAGCGAAGGCGCATATCGCCATTCAGAAGTGGATCGACGAAGGCGGGCTTTCGGGCCGTGTGGCGAAGGTGGATGGCATACGCGACATCCACCGCCGGTTCTGCGAAGCATTGCCGGAGACTCTCCTGTGGGCGGAGGATCCGCAAACGGGAGAGCGTCACAGGGTCGAACCGGGCGAATTCCGGAAGCACGACGTGAAAGTCGGCGGCCATATTCCGGTGAGTCCGGGTTCACTGCCCCGGTTTATGACCCATTTCGAAGAGGCCTATGTGCGGCTTGGGAAAGTCGATTTGATTGTCTCGACCGCTGCTGCCCATCACCGCCTGTTATGGGTTCATCCATTCCTGGATGGAAACGGACGTGTCGCACGGCTGATGTCGCATGGAATGCTGCTGGAGACGCTCGACACGGGCGGGGTCTGGTCGGTCGCCCGCGGGCTCGCCCGGAGCGTGGAGAAATACAAGAGTCTTCTGGCCAATTGCGATCTACCGCGGCGGAACAGTCTCGACGGACGGGGAAACCTGAGCGAGGAGGCGCTTGCGGACTTTACCCGGTTCTTCCTGGAGGTTTGCCGTGATCAGGTCGCCTTTATGGGGGAACTGGTGCAGCCGGAGCGTCTGAGCGTTCGAATCCGCCTGTGGGTGGAAGAAGAAATCCGCTTGGGACGGCTTCCGCCTAAATCCGGTAGCGTTCTGGATGCGATTCTGTACCGGGGGGAGCTGCCTCGCTCCGACATCGCCTCCGTAGTTGGTGCCAGCGACCGCCACGGCCGCCGGATCGTTTCCTCGCTGGTGGAGAACGGCGTTCTGTCATCCGAAAGCCCGCGTTCGCCACTACGACTTGTGTTTCCGGCCAGACTGGCATCGCGGTGGCTTCCGGGGCTTTTCCCCGACCGGTTCTGATGGTTTAGATCTCCTGCCAAAGGGCAGGGACCGTCATGGCTATGTTACTGGCCCAGGCGGTCCAGATAGTGCTTGTATCTCCAGGTCCGGTCGCGTCCTCGGCCGGTTTCTTCAATCAGAATACCGATGCTCTCAAGGACGTTGATTGCCTTGGCCGCAGTCGGTTTGGTCGTTTGCAGAGCCCTCACGACGGCCGGCATCGTGACCACCGGACGGCGCGGGAGTTCTTCAAACAGGCGGATACTCATTACCGAGCTGTCCTTTGCCTTCAGCAGTTTCGCCCGGTCGCGGCTGACGACTGCGAACAGTTCTCGTGAAGTGTCCACTGCTTCATCGGCAATTTCTGCAATTCCAGTAAGGAAGTAGCCCAGCCAGCTTTCCCAGTCGCCTTGGGTTCGCACCCGGTTCAGCCGGTCATAATAGTCACGTTGGTTCCGTTTGAAATAAAGACTCAGATAAAGGAGCGGTTCGGAAAGCAGTTTCCATTCTTCGAGGAGAAGCGTGATCAGGAGCCGTCCGATACGTCCGTTTCCGTCGAGATAGGGATGTATGGTCTCAAACTGTACATGGATGAGTCCGGCCCGGACGAGGGGAGGAAGTGCATCGTCCTTGTGGATGTAGTTTTCCAGGTTACTGAGAAGTCCGGCGAGCCGATGTGGGGGCGGAGGTACAAATACAGCAGTTCCCGGCCGATTGCCGCCAATCCAGTTCTGGCTTCGACGGATTTCGCCGGGCTGTTTACTCCTGCCCCGCACGCCTTTGAGAAGACGTTTGTGGGTTTCGTTCAGCAGCCGCATAGAAACAGGTAAACCTGTCGCTTTGGCGAGCTCGGCCCGGGCGTATTTGAGCGCATCCAGATAATTGCAGACTTCCAGAATATCCGTTTCGTCTGCGCCGGAAAGCGATCCGCCGGCTTCGAAATTGAGGAGGTCCATCAGAGTCGCCTGCGTACCCTCGATCTGGGACGACAGAACGGCCTCTTTTCGCATGAAAGCGTACAGGAACCACTCCTTTGAAGGGATCATTTCACCAGCCAGTTCAAGCCGTGCAAGGGACTGTTCGGCCCGCTGAAGTGCAGTAGCCAGTTCGCCTTCGATGCGTAAAGGCGGATCCTTGGGGGGCAGGGGTAAAGGAACAAACGCGCCGACCTTCTCGCCTGCGACAGCAGTTTCCTCGTTGTGGCCGGACGTGCGCATGGCAGCTTGGTAAAGGATCCTTTCCTAACGGATTTCGCTAGTAAAGGATCCTTTACTAAGCATCCGGCAAAGTAAAGGATCCTTTACTTTGAAGAACGGGCGGTTGAGGGCAATCAAAATACATCGGTGGAGCGGTAATCGGCTCTTTAGTACGCGCAAAAACAGGCAACCAGGAGCCGCCAGTGTGCCGCCAGCTCGTCCAACTAGATCCGACGGCGCCGGGTATCTAACCCGGCGCCGTGCATGCGACGCCGGTGTGTTGTGCGCCGTTGATGTGCCGTCAGTGTGCCGCCAGCCCGTCCGACGGGTTCCGACTGCTCCAGAATCGGGCAAACTGGATCGGAAAAATTACTAAGCAAAATTCTGCAGTTAGTTGGCCAAGACCGCGAAATTGCTCATCTATGTGGCAGCGCCCAGGTGGTTCAATTCCCGGCGCCTCCACCAGATTCTTTATTCCGTTCGGACATCCGCTTCCGGTCGGCAAGGCATCGTCATCAGACAGTGACAAAAGTCCTTCTGGAACTGCTCGGGGGCAGGGATAGTGTCTTGTTTGGAGGTAATAGCCAATGGCTGAAGCAGCTTCCCATGAGTTCCGATGCAAGCTGAGATGGACCGGAGGTGCCAGCGGTACTGCTTTCGACTATGGTAGCTTCTCCCGCGATCTTGCGCTGGAAGTGCAGGGCAAAGCACCGATTACCGCCAGCGCCGCGCCGGGCTACAAGGGCGATCTGTCAAAACACAACCCCGAAGATCTTCTCATGGCGTCCCTCGCCGCCTGCCATGCACTTACCTATCTGGCCATCTGTTCCCTGTCGAAGGTGAGGGTGCTGGCCTATGAAGACGAAATATCCGGTACGCTCGAAAAGTCTGGAGAAGTCATGAAGTTTACCCATGCCACCCTGCGTCCGAGGGTAACTATCGCCAGCGTCGACGACGAAAGCCGGGCACTATCCCTGCATGAGAAGGCTCATCAGCAATGTTTCATCATGAACTCGGTGAATTTCCCTGTTGCGGTCGAGGCCAGGATAGTCGTCGCTGGCTGAGATCATGGGGTATCCAGATGTTTCCATTTCGGGCATTGGAATTGATGTTGTCGATGTGAGCCGGCTCCGCCGGTCCTGCATGCGGCGGCCGGCAGTTATGCATACTGCATTCACTGCCAGCGAGCATCGAAGTGCTTTACGGCTGACTGAAAGCGCCCGGTGGCGACGTGTGGCCGGAATCTGGGCCGCAAAGGAAGCATTCTACAAATCAGCGGGGCCACTGCAACGGCGTTTTGGCTGGAAAGACCTGGAGATCCGCTCGACTGGCCGGAGAGCACCCGAATTCGTCTTTTCCCGGCGGCTCGGATCGGAACTCCGGAAACTTGGCATGTTGCGTGTGCATCTTTCGATTACCCATGACGGCGGTATTGCGGCTGCTTTTGTTGTTATCGAGCACGGAAAACTGGCCTGACATCGATCATAAGGAAGCCCCAGACTGCCGGTTACAAAGAAGGAAGCGTACAAACACGGGGTAACAGAATGGCTGTCCAGCGGAGAAAGCCGGCAAAGCGGAAAAGGACTTCCGCCCGGCCCCCCAAAAGGGGCCCGGGGGTTCCTGCTTCTCGCGACCATGCCCTGTCGCTGGTCCGGGAAATGATGCTGATTCGCCGGTTTGAGGAGAAGGCCGACGAGCTGTACAGCCTCGGCAAGATCCGTGGGTTTCTGCACCTGTATATTGGAGAAGAGGCGGTTTGCGTGGGCGCCATGCGCGGTCTCACCTCCGACGATTCGGTTGTGGCGACTTACCGGGAACACGGGCATGCCATTTCAAGGGGCATTTCTCCCGGCACTGTCATGGCGGAGATGTACGGGAAAGTAAACGGGTGCAGCCGGGGACGCGGCGGCTCCATGCACCTGTTCGACGTCTCGCGGAAGTTCTATGGGGGCCATGCGATCGTAGGTGCCGGGATCCCGTTTGCAGTGGGACTGGCCCTTGCCGACAAAATGGAATCGAAGCCGCATGTCACTGCCTGCTTCTTCGGAGACGGTGCCGTCGACGAAGGCGAGTTTCATGAGTCCATGAATATGGCCTCGCTCTGGAAGCTGCCTGTTCTTTTCATCTGCGAGAACAACCTCTACGCCATGGGAACCGCTCTGGATCGGCATGAGTCTGTGCGTGACATCGCCGCCCACGCCCGTGTCTACGGGGTTCACGCCGAACAGGTTGATGGCATGGATGTGCTGGCTGTCGAAGCCGCCGTCGAGCGCAACGCAAAGGCGATTCGCCGGGACGGTACGCCGAGATTTCTGGAAATCCTGACTTACCGGTTTCGGGGGCACTCCATGGCCGATCCGGTTCTCTACCGGAGCAAGGAGGAGGTTTCGGAATGGATGACCCGGGATCCCATTTCTTCGTTCCTGCTACTCCTCCGCAATGCCGGCCTTGTTGGCGATGTGGACGTGGAAAAACTTGAGAAATCGGTCGCTGCAGAAATCGATGAGGCGGTCCGGTTCGCCGAGTCGGGTGAGTGGGAAGCGGTGGAAGACCTGACACGTGATGTCTACACGCCCGCAGGAGCCCGGTCATGAAGATGACCTACCGGGAGGCGGTCAGGGAGGGACTCCGCCATGTCCTGAAAAGCGATCCGCGGGTTTTCCTCATGGGTGAGGATGTGGGCCGCTACGGCGGGGCCTTCGCTGTCAGCAAGGGGCTGCTCGCCGAATTCGGGCCCGACCGGATCCGGGACACTCCCCTGTCGGAGTCCACCTTCACTGGCGCCGGTATTGGTGCTGCCATCGGTGGTATGCGTCCCATCGTGGAGATCATGACCGTCAATTTTAGTATGCTCGCGCTGGACCAGATCGTGAACTCTGCCGCCGCTCTCAGACACATGTCGGGCGGCCAGATAAGCGTGCCGCTTGTCGTGCGCATGGCGACTGGTGGCGGCCGCCAGCTCGCCGCCCAGCACTCCCACAGCCTTGAGGGCTGGTACGCCCATGTGCCCGGTATCAAGGTGCTGGCTCCGGCCACACCAAACGATGCCCGCGGCATGCTTGTTGCCGCGATTGAGGATCCCGATCCAGTCTTTATCTTCGAGCATGCCACGCTCTATCCGGTCGAAGGCGAAGTGGATGATCCCTTCCAGCCTGTTGATATCAGTCGTTCCACCATCCGGCGGGCTGGTACGGATGTCTCGATCTTCGCTTATGGGGGCTCTCTCGGGAAGGCGCTGCAGGCGTCGGATGATCTCACCACCGCGGGAATCAGTGCCGAAGTGGTGGATATTCGCGTCCTGAGGCCGCTTGATGAGGCGACAATTCTCGAATCCGTATCCCGGACCCACCGTGTCGTGGTTGTGGATGAAATGTGGCGTACTGGCAGTTTTGCCGGAGAGATCAGCGCCCTGATCATGGAGAAGGCCTTTTACGATCTGGATGCACCGGTAGTCCGGGTCTGCAGCGCCGAGGTGCCGATGCCCTACGCCAAGCATATGGAAGCGGCCGCCCTGCCTCAGACCGCTAACATTGTTGCCGCGGCACAGGAGATTCTGGGCCGTCATGGCTGAGTTTGTCATGCCGAGCCTTGGCGCCGACATGGGCGAGGGGAAACTTGTTGCCTGGCGGAAAAAGCCAGGCGACGCGATTCGTCGGGGTGAGATCATTGCCGAAGTGGAAACCGACAAGGCAGCCGTGGATGTCGAATGCCATATTAATGGAGTGATCGAGCGATTTCTTGTCGAACCCGGACAGAAGGTTCCGGTCGGGACGGTCCTTGCCCTGATTCGCACCGCTGCCGAAAAAGAGTCCTCTCTTCCGGTTCCGCCGGCACCAGCGGCCATGCTTACGGAAAAACCTACCCCCGCAGCTCCAGTAAAAGCTCCAGCAATATCTCCGACAGCACCCGCGCCCACTGCTTACCGCCCGCAGATCACCGCGGCAGAGTCGCGGTTACGGATATCTCCCTATGCTGCAAGGCTCGCAGCAGAACTCGGCCTAAGCCTCAAGGGCATGGCTGGAACAGGCCCCGGCGGCGCCATTTCAGCCCGTGATGTCGCGGCAGCAGCTTCCAGCAAGCAGTCCGGAACCGGCTCCGCAGTTATCCCAGCCATTGAAGCCGATACGCCACATGTCCGGATGCGGCGGGCCATTGCGGCATCCATGAGCCGGTCGAAGCGGGAGATTCCGCACTATTATCTTTCGCAAGCCATTGATTTCACTACTGCTCTCGACTGGGTCACGTCGGAAAACGGGAAGCTACCGGTGGAAAAACGGATGATCCATGCTGTCCTGCTGCTCAAGGCTACGGCTCTCGCCCTGCGTGAAGTTCCGGAACTCAATGCGCTTTGGGAGGACGGCCGTTCTGTTCAGAAAGAAAATATCCATGTGGGAGCGGCAATTTCCCTGCGCGGAGGCGGACTTATCGCTCCGGCACTGCACGACACCGACAAGGCTGATCTTGCCGAACTGATGCAGCGGTTCCGTGATCTTGTGAAACGGGGCCGGGCCGGCAAGCTGAAAAGTTCGGAAATGACCGATCCCACCATTACCGTCACCAGCCTGGGCGATCAGGGAGTGGATTCGCTGTTTGGTGTCATTTACCCGCCGCAAGTGGCGATCGTCGGGTTTGGAGCACCCATGGAACGGCCTTGGGTGAGAGACGGAAAAACAGCTTTACGCCGGGTGATTACTGCGACCCTTTCGGGCGATCACCGGGTAACTGACGGACACCAGGGCGCCCGGCTTCTGGTTGCCATTGATCGGATACTTCAGGAACCGGAGAAGCTGAGATGAAGAATGAGGATATCCAGAAAGCTATCATGAAAGCCCTGGGCGATATCGCTCCTGATGCCGATCTGGGTTCACTCAGACCGGATCGTGACATGCGGGAAGAACTGGATATCGATTCGATGGATTTCCTCAATTTTGTCGTGGCGCTCAAGGAGGCGCTGGGCGTGGAAGTTCCCGAAGCTGATTATGAAAAGATCCTGACCGTCAACAACTGCATTGTCTATCTGGCAAAGCGGGCCGGCTAGCAGAGGTGCGGGTATGCTTGAGGGTTACCAGCCAATCCGGAAGACCGAAAGCGACCGATCCGGTGCCAATCTGAAAGACTACGATGGCACCCGACGGACCTTCACATGGGACGAAGCAAAGAAGCTGGTTACTGGCCTGCCTGGAGGGGGGGGGCTCAACATCGCATATGAAGCGGCCGACCGGCATGCGACCGGTTCCAATGCCGGGCACACAGCGATCCGCTGGCTGGGGAAGCACGGGACGAATCGTGATATCACCTATGCCGAACTGTCCTCACTGTCGAACCGTTTCGCTAATGTCTTGGCATCGCTTGGAGTTGCGGCAGGAGAGCGGATTTGCGTGCTGATGGGCCGCGTCCCGGAACTGTATATTTCAGCCATAGGCATCCTGAAGCACCGGGCCGTTTTCTGCCCCATGTTCTCGGCTTTCGGCCCGGAACCAATTCAGACCCGGGTGTCGATCAGCGGGGCGACTGTTCTGATCACCAGCGAGAGCCTGTACCGGAAGAAAGTCGCCCAGATTCGGGAAAAGCTTCCGGCGCTCCGGCATGTGATTCTCGTGAGTGATGAAGGGGGTGCGGTCAGCGAGCCGGGTTGTCTCGACTTCGCCACTCTTATGTCCGGCGCTTCGGATTCCTACGAGATTGGTCCGACCGATCCTGAGATGCCCGCCATTCTCCATTTTACGAGCGGCACCACCGGTACGCCGAAAGGTGCTATCCATGTCCATCAGGCGGTTGTGGTCCACCAGCTTACGGGCAAGTTTGCACTGGACCTCCATCCAGACGATGTATTCTGGTGCACGGCCGATCCTGGCTGGGTGACCGGCACTTCTTACGGTATCATCGCGCCGCTTACGCTCGGTGTGACGAACATTGTCGACGAAGCCGATTTCGCCGTGGACCGGTGGTACGGCATTCTTCAGGAGCAAAAAGTCACCGTCTGGTATACGGCTCCCACGGCTATCCGGATGCTGATGAAGGCTGGCGAAGAGCCGGTGAAAAAATATGACCTATCCAGGGTCCGGTTTATGGGAAGTGTGGGTGAGCCGCTCAATCCGGAGGCTGTAGTCTGGAGCGAGCGAGTGCTTGGAAAGCCTTTCCATGACAACTGGTGGCAGACCGAGACCGGGGGGATCATGGTGGCGAACTATGCCTGCATGGATATCCGCCCGGGCTCAATGGGCCGACCGTTACCCGGCATCGAGGCGGCTCTGATCGCAAAGCAGGAAGACGGCAGCCTCAAAATTATCACCGAACCCGGCGTCCAGGGCGAACTGGCGCTGCGTCCTGGCTGGCCGTCCATGTTCCGGGGTTACTGGAATAACGAGGAGCGTTACCGGAAGAGTTTTGCCGACGGATGGTACCTGTCGGGAGACCTCGCATTACGCGATGCCGATGGATACTACTGGTTCGTGGGCCGGGCCGACGACGTCATCAAAACAGCGGGCCATCTCATCGGCCCGTTCGAGGTTGAAAGTACCCTGATGCAGCATCCCTCGGTCGCAGAGGCAGGTGTCATCGGTAAACCCGATCCCGTGGCGATGGAGGTCATCAAGGCATTCGTGACGCTGAAGAAGGGAATTATTGCGAACGACAATCTGAAGCGCGATCTGATGGCCTTTGCCCGCAAGCGGCTCGGCCCGGCCGTTGCTCCCCGCGAAATTGAGATCCGCGACTGGTTGCCCAAGACCCGGAGTGGCAAGATCATGCGGCGGCTCCTGAAAGCGCAGGAACTGGGCCTTCCGCCAGGGGACATCTCAACGCTTGAAGAACAGAGCTAGCGTAGAGGGCAGACCAAAACTGGCGAAGGACAGTCAGTATCTCGTTTGATGGAACGGTGCCCGTATTGAGGCGGCTATTCTATCGTTCGTAGGACCGGTCTTCCTGGGCAGCCCATCTCCCATTGTAGACCGTCCATTCACCCTCATCGACGTCGACTTCGGGCCTGAGACCGGATTACTGCAATGCGTAGGGCTGAACCTCGGCGATGGGCTCTTGCCGGGTGAGCCGGTTGGCGTAGGCAACGGCCTCGATACGTGAATGGACCCGGAGTTTTCTGAAAATATTCTGGATGTGGTTTCTCGCCGTAGCCCTGCTGATGGAGAACTGTCTGGAGATATCGCCTGTTGTTGCACCGGCCCGCAGAAGTTCAAGAACCTGCAGTTCCCTTGATGTCAGCTTGCTGATCAGCGCCGGGATTACCACGGAGGTCGACAGCTTTGAGCGGACCAGTTCGTTGCGAACAAGCCCGTCAATCTGGTGAGCCACCGTGGTGTCCCGGAAAAAGTGGACAGTTGCAGTGGGCCGCCCCCCTTTTCGAGGGAGGGAGAGACTGCTGACATCAAGCCAGACAGGTTCTCCGGTATTGGTATGGGTCAGCATGTCGAAGTGCTGAACTGGTTCTCCCTCGCCGAGTTGCATCTTGATGGGGCACGGCCAGCCGCAAAGCCTGTTGCCGTTATAGTCACGTCCGCAGAAAATATCCCGGCATGGCCGGCCGATGGTTTCCTGGGCGGAGTATCCCAGGATACGCTCCGCTGCCGGGTTCCAGAACAGAATTCGACCCGTTGCACCGCTGGCCCAGACGCCGTCAGCCGTATCAGCAAAGAGCACCCAAGGTTCTGCTGGCCGTTTCACAGTCCTTCTAACCCTGATTACTCCATTATCCCCTCTGCACAGCAATCCATATGATGGATCTCATAGCGACCGCTCCTTCTGATGGCAGGAGGTCGCGGCACGTGATGTATGGGTCATCTGCAGGAACAAACGAGACTGAAGGGCGCGCATGGTTCCGCTGCCGATAGCCAGGCAACGGGTTTCAGTCTCAGATATCGAATCCGCCAGCTGTGACCGGCTTGGCCTCAAGGAGCCTGCGCTCCCGAAGCAAGTCCAGAATACGGGTCACGCACTGGTCTACGGACAGTTCATAGGTCGGTATGGTGAGATCGGGAGCAGAGGGTTCCTCATAGGTGCCGGTGACGCCGGGGAAGTTTTTCAGATCACCCACCTGCGCCTTCACGTACAGCCCCTGCTGATCGCGGTTGCGGCAGATGTCGAGTGGTGCTGAGACGAATATCTCGATAAAGTTGCCGCCGGCAATCCTTCTGGCGCTTTCACGGCCGGCACGGGTGGGTGCCAGTGCCACCAGCAGCGTGATGAACCCCGCCTGGCCGAGTCCCGCGGCCAGCTTCGCTGAATCTGCCAGCGACTGATCCAGGTTTGAGTAGTTTCCGTCGCCGTCTATCGCCAGCACGGCACGGCCCATATCGAACAGACGCCGCTCGAGCGCTTTGGCGATGCTGCGCTTTCCCGAGCCGGCATAGCCGGTAAGCAGGACCGTCACCGGCTGCTGGCCGAAACGGGCCGCCCGCTCTTCGGACGTCACGGGTACGATGCCGCTCCGTGCCCGGTCGGGACCAGTGTCGAGCCGTGCGCCCCCCGAATACGGATCGCCGATCTCCGGGTCCAGGATCATTCCGGCCCCCACGGTAACGTTGGTCAGCCGGTCAATGATGATGAAGGCGCCAGTTGTGCGGTTCTTTGCGTAGGGATCCCAGGCAATGGGATCGCTGAAGGTGACGCCGCACCGGCCAATCTCGTTCAGCGAGAGGGTGGAGCCCTGCTGCCGTTCCATCGTGTTCACATCTACACGGTAATGGAGCGTATTGATGATGGCATTGGTAATCCGGGTCGTATGCTTGGCTGCATACTGGCGTCCGGGGACCATCGGTTCGTCTGCCATCCAGACGAGCATCGCATCGACGTCATGTCCGGCATGCGGAATACTTGTGGGGTGGGCGAGCATGTCGCCACGGCTCACGTCGATTTCCGTCTCCAGAGTGATGACCGGTGCCTGGCCTGCAAATGCCTCGGAAAGCGGTCCGTCATAGGTCGTGATCGCCCGGATCCGCGAGGTCTTTCGTGAAGGCAGGGCGACGATGTCGTCACCCGGCTTCACGATACCCGACGCAATTGTTCCCGCGAATCCGCGGAAGTCGAGGTTCGGACGAATCACATACTGAACCGGGAAGCGCAGGTTCTTCAGGTCGGTACTGTCTGAAACCGGTACCGTTTCAAGATACTCCATCAGCACCGGTCCGTCGTACCAGGGAGTATTCCGGCTCCGCTCGACCACGTTATCGCCCTTGAGTGCCGACAGCGGAAGGAATGCGATGTCCTTCATCCCCAGTTTGCCGGAAAAGGCCAGATAGTTCGCCCGGATTCTGTCGAATATCTCTCGGGAATATTCCACTGCATCCATCTTGTTGATAGCGACGGCGATGTGGCGGATTCCCAGCAGCGCGGCGATGAAACTGTGCCGGAGCGTCTGCGTGGCGATGCCGTTGCGGGCATCGATCAGGATGATGGCAAGATCGCAGGTGGAGGCACCCGTCACCATATTCCGGGTGTACTGCTCGTGTCCCGGAGTATCGGCAATGATGAACTTGCGTTTCGCGGTGGAAAAATACCGGTAGGCGACGTCAATGGTAATTCCCTGTTCGCGCTCGGCCTTGAGCCCATCCACCAGAAGCGAGAGGTCCAGTTCGCCGCCCGCTGAACCGCCCTTCTGGGAATCCCGGTGAATGGCCTGGAGCTGATCCTCGTAGATCATCCGTGTGTCGTGAAGCAGGCGGCCGATCAGCGTGCTCTTGCCGTCATCCACCGACCCGCAGGTGAGGAAGCGCAGGAGCTCCTTGCGCTCATGCTCGGCCAGATACGCCTCAATGTCCTTTTCGATGAGCTCTGACTGGTGGGACATCAGAAATATCCCTCCCGTTTCTTCTGCTCCATCGAGCCCTGCTCGTCGTAGTCAATCATGCGTCCCTGGCGTTCGGACTGCTTGGCCAGCAGCATTTCCTGGATGATGGCAGGCAGGGTGTCGGCCTCTGACTCGATGGCACCGGAGAGAGGATAGCAGCCCAACGTACGGAACCTGACTTTCTTCATGACCGGCTTTTCTCCCGGCAGGAACCGGAACCGGTCATCATCCACCATGATGAGGTTGCCTTCGCGCTCGACCACCGGCCGCATGGCGGCAAAATAGAGCGGCACGATCGGTATATTTTCCAGGTACACGTACTGCCAAACGTCCAGCTCGGTCCAGTTGGAAAGCGGGAAGACGCGGATGCTCTCCCCCTTGTTCACCTTCCCGTTGTAAAGTTTCCACAGCTCCGGCCGCTGGTTTTTGGGATCCCACCGGTGAAACCGGTCACGAAACGAATAGACCCGCTCCTTGGCGCGGGATTTCTCCTCGTCGCGGCGCGCACCGCCGAAGGCCGCGTTGTATCCGCCGGCGTTCAGTGCCTGAAGCAGCGACTCGGTTTTCATGATCTGGGTATGCTTCTGGCTGCCGTGGTCGAACGGATTGATGTTCTGGGCGACTCCTTCGGGGTTGATGTGGACACGCAGATCGAGTCCCAGCCGTTTGGCCGTCTCGTCCCGGAACCTGATCATGTCTCGGAATTTCCACCGGGTATCGACATGCAGCAGCGGAAACGGGAGTTTGCCCGGATGAAACGCCTTCAGCGCCAGATGCAGCATCACCGATGAATCCTTGCCAATCGAATACAGCATCACCGGGTTGTCGAACTCGGCGGCAACCTCGCGGATGATATGTATGCTCTCGGCTTCGAGCTGCTTTAAGTGGGTAAGCTGGTAGGGTTTCATCTCGGAGTTTTTCGGCACTGCCATCCGGCGGACAGCTGCCGGGCTCTTTCTACCGTGCCGGAAGCCCCGCGTCCACTTTCTGCACAGCCTCAGGGGGCAGGCGGAGTGTTGTCATTTCGCATCAGCCACACGGGAAAACCAAATAAATTCAACAAGTTACTGTTACCGGTAACTTTCAGCCATGTGGCGGGGCGATGCCAGTTCAGCTAGTTGGCAACTATCCAGTCGGCGATCTTTTTTGTTGCGCCCGGCACGCCGGTGAACAGTTCGGTTCCGTGGGCCGTCTGGCCGGGATAGATTTCCACTTTCACCCGGTTCTGTCCGGCGAACCGGTCGCGGATTTTCTGGGCGGTCGACAGGCTGTAGGTGTCGCCACTTGTGGCCAGCACCAGCAGGGGGCGGTTGCCCCAGCCATCCAGTGCGTCACCGATCCTAAGGCCGCGGTAATCCATGCCCGGCGAGAGCAAAACCGCCGCCCGGACCTGCCGGTCACCGGATGCGGCAATCACTGCCGCGTTGGCTCCGATCGAACCGCCTACAAAGGTGATGCTGCTGCGCGTGACCCCCTTCGATTCGATGAACTGGATTGCGGGTGCGACATCCTTGAGGATGCCGGGCCATGTGAGGTGATCAAACTCCCGGTAGTTAAGGACTGCTTCTGATCCCGCCTGCTTGACCGATTCACCGTGTCCCCGGAAGTCGATGGCAAACGACGATATTCCCTGCGCCAGCAGCTCTGCCGCGAGCGGTTCAAAATCCGCACGTGTCCTGCCCAGCATGTGCAGCAGAAGCGCCGTACGTTCACCGCCGCCTTCGGCGGCCCGCCAGG
Source organism: Deltaproteobacteria bacterium (assembly GCA_026129095.1). Taxonomy (NCBI): domain Bacteria; kingdom Pseudomonadati; phylum Myxococcota; class Myxococcia; species Deltaproteobacteria bacterium. The sequence continues at coordinate 190,898 of JAHCIT010000001.1, read as the reverse complement.
TGCCGCGCAAAAGCACCCCGTCGGTTGTACGGATCTGGATCTCCTCGGCATGGAGCGGAATCACCAGCACCGCCAGCAGCAGTGCGGCGGCAGTAACCAGTTTCAATGACCGGTGCATGATGGCTCACACCGCCTTGCGGCGGCGGTGGAACTGCTCTGCCTCGTGGCTCTGATTGACCGTGATCGCCGTCGTCTTGACGATCTCTTCTGGGGAAGCAATGCGCGGAATCCAGTTCACCGGACGGTTCAGGCCCACCAGGATCGGACCGATGGAATCGGCCGCACCCAGTTTGTGCACCAGCTTGTAGGCAATGTTCGCGGCCGAAAGCGACGGGAAGATCAGAACATTGGCCGGTTCCTTGAGCCGTGAGAACGGGAAGTATTCATGCAGCGTTTCGGCCGTGAGTGCCACGTCGGGCTGGAGTTCGCCGTCCACGATCAGGCTGGGGCACCGGGCCCGCACCAGTTCAACCGCCCGCTGCATCTTCTGGCTCATGGCATTGTTGACAGAGCCAAAGTTCGAGAACGAGAGCATTGCCACGCGCGGCGGGTCGATGCCCAGCATCGGCGCAACGCTAACCGTGATCTCTGTAATCTCGGCAAGCTGCTCGGGTGTCGGGTCCATGTTGACCAGCGCGTCGGAGAACAGCATCGACTGGCCCTTGTGGACCATCATGTAGACGCCTGCGGTAAGGGTGTGCGGTTCACGGATCCCGACGAGATCAATAGCCGTTTCGATCACTTCCGGGTAGTTCCGGGTGACACCGGCCACCATGCCATGTGCATCGCCTGTCCGCACCATCAATGCGCCATAGACAAGACGGCGGCGCACCCAGCGGCTTGCTTCCACTTCGGTCATGCCCCGCCGCTGGCGCAGTTCCCACAGTTCCTTCGTGTAGGCGTTGTGGGCCTCGCTTACCACGGGGTTGATGATGTCCACCTGCGCCGGATCGACTTCGTACCGTTCCAGGCCGGCCTCGATCAGCTTCTCCGGTCCAAGGAGAACCGGACGGCAGAACTTGTCCTCGACCAGTGCGGCAGCGGCGCGGAGAATGGAAGGATGGTCGCCCTCGGGGAAAACAATCTTGCGGAGCTCGGACTTGGCCTTCTTGAAGATCGGCCGCAGGATTACGCGCGATCGGTCCACGCGCTGGGCGAGCTGCTCGCGATAGGCGTCGACATCAGTCAGTGGAAGCCGGGCAACTCCCGTTTCGGTGGCTGCCTGCGCCACCGCCGGAGCAACCCAGGTGAGCACACGCGGATCGAATGGCTTGGGAATGAGATATTCCTTGCCGAACGAAAGACGCTTCACGTTGTAGGCAGCCAGCACGCTGTCCGGTACGTCTTCCTTGGCCAGTTCGGCGAGGGCCCGGACGGCGGCCAGCTTCATTTCCACGTTGATTGCCTTGGCACGGACGTCCAGCGCACCGCGGAAGATGAACGGGAAACCCAGCACGTTGTTTACCTGGTTCGGGTAGTCCGACCGGCCCGTAGCCATGATGACGTCGCTGCGGGCGGCGGTGGCGGATTCATAGGTGATTTCGGGATCAGGGTTCGCCATGGCGAACACGATTGGAGTCTTTGCCATCGCCCTGACCATGTCCTGGGTGACGAGATCCTTCACTGACACGCCGATAAATGCGTCGGCTCCCTCCATCGCCTCGGCGAGCGTCCGCTTGGACGTGTCGGCGGCGAACTCCTCCTTGTAGGGGTTCATTCCATCCGTGCGGCCCCGGTAAACCACGCCCTTGGTGTCCACCAGAAGCACGTTCTGTTTGGGAAGACCGAGCGAATGGTACAGCCGGGCCGTGGCAATGGCGGCGGCTCCGGCTCCCGAGAAGACGACGCGGGTATTCTTGATGTCGCGGCCTGTCAGTTCCAGTGCGTTCAGGAATGCGGCGGCAGAGATGATCGCGGTTCCATGCTGGTCGTCATGGAAGATCGGAATGTTCATTTTCTCGCTGAGCTGCCGCTCCACCTCGAAACATTCCGGGGCCTTGATATCTTCCAGGTTGATGCCGCCAAAGGTCGGTTCCAGCGCGCTGATGATCTTGACCATCTCGTCAACGGTGTCGGCCTTGATCTCGATATCGAATACGTCCACGTCGGCGAACCGCTTGAAGAGGACGCCCTTGCCTTCCATCACAGGCTTGCCGGCCAACGGGCCGATATTGCCGAGACCCAGCACGGCGGTCCCGTTGGAGATCACGGCTACCAGATTTCCCTTGGCCGTGTATTCATAGGCGAGGTCCGGGTTTCCCTCGATTTCAAGGCAGGGCTGCGCCACTCCCGGTGTGTAGGCGAGGGAAAGATCTCTCTGGGTGGTGCAGGGCTTGGTCGGGACAACTTCAATCTTCCCCTTGCGTCCGGAGGAGTGATATTCGAGGGCCTGGTTACGGATGCTCATGGATGCCTTCTCTGGTGAGGGGGCGATATTCCCAATTCAATGGATACCGCCGGTCGCGGTGGGAGATAGCAAACCCCCGGAGTCCGGCGCAAGGAGGGGTTTTCCCTCCCGGTTTGCGTCTCTTGACGGGACGTATCCGGGGGGTTCAAACAAGCGGGTCGTTCCGGTGCCAGGGCCTCTCCAGAGGGGAAGCAGGACCGGAAACGCCCAAAAAACGGGGAACTTTGCGAAAATGCTGGCTTTTGTGACAGGTGCAAACGGGCTTCTGGGATCAGCTCTGGTCAGGGCACTGAACCGCCGGGGTGTACGGGTGAAGGGGCTTGTCCGTCCGGGTTCGGACCGCTCGACGCTGGAGGGAACCCTGTGCGAAGTCATTGAGGGTGATCTTTCCACCATTGATGCTCTTCGCAAGGGGACCGAGGGAGCCGACTGGCTGTTTCACGCTGCAGGCACCACCGCCCGCTGGTACCCGGATCCTGAGGTTCATCGCCTCACAAATATCGTTGGTACGGCCAATGTCTTTCAGGTCGCCCGGCAGCACAGGGTGAAAAGGGCCGTTTACGTCGGCTCGCTGGCGGTGCCAAGGGGGGTACCTGGCGAGCTGTCGCGTACCAAGATGCGCGCCGCCGAGATCGCCTTCGAGAACATTAAGCATGGCATGCATGTGGTAACAGTTCATCCGGCCGTGATGGCTGGTCCTCGCGACGCCAAGCCTTCCCCGATGGGACAGGCAATTATTGACTATGTAAAGGGCGACCTCACCCGCTACCCGCGTGGCGGAACCGGTGTCATCGACGTGGAGGACTGCGCCGAGCACACGGTCCTGGCACTGGAGCGCGGACTCCCTGGCCACGAATATATCCTGTCGGCCGAATACCTCTCGACACAGGACATTTTCCAGATGATCGACTTTCTCATCAAGCGGCCGGTCTCTGGCCGTCCTGTTCCGCTTCTTGCTTCCAAAGCCTGCGCGGCCCTCGGCGAACTGGGGGCGAAGTTCTCCGGCAAGCCGCCGCGCTACAGCTGGTTCACCGAGCGTTACCTCAAGGCAAAACCGGGTTCGGTGAATGGGGGCGACGGGGATCGCCGCGTTCTGCGCCTGCCCGATCCCAGTCCGCCTGAGGTATTTTTCCTCAAGGCCATCAACTGGTTCAGCGAGAAGGGCATGCTCCAGAAGCAGGTCCGGCAGTACTGACCGCAGGGCTCTCCCGTAACCTTTCTGGCGCCAAACTGCCCAGTGCAGTCCTGTTTCCTATAAACAGGCTCCCAGGAACATCACGCACTTTCTCACCTTGATGGTTTTGGTGGTGGCCGTGGTGCTCTGGCACATGAAGGTGCTGGCATCGTTGAACCAGCATCCGGTGGAGGTTCCCTCCACGGTGATCTTGAGCTGGGCGTTTCCCCAGAGCTGCTGTTTCGGCACAAAGGCTTCCATCCGGCCGAGCGATGGATTGTGGGCCCACTTGATCTCGATCTCGGGATTTGAGCCGTAGGTTGTCTTGAGCTTCTGCGGCGTGCCGGGAATCTTCTGGGCATAGGCCCGGTGGCGGAAAGTAGGACGGGTGGCTCCGGTATTGGTGACGATAGACAGGTCTTCGCCATTCCACCGGTCTTTCAGTGCCGGATCCCAGCCGGGCGTGTAGTTCCAGTAGGCACCGGAAGCGAAGTAATCGTCCAGCTTCGTGTAGTTGAGATCGACATAGGCCAGTCCGTTCGTGGCGTTTGCTCCGATGCCAAACTCGCCCACGAACAGCGGGACGTTCCACTCCTGGGCCTTCTGGTTCATGGTTGAGTAGCCCATGTCGGCGGCCCAGGTAATGCCGCTCCAGTAGTTGCTGACGAGGGCGAGCCCTTCGTAGAAGTGCGGAGCGTAGGCAAAGTTTCCGAACGAGGGCTTGGGAAGCGTGGTCTGCAGGCCGCCGTTGGTGGTGACGTGGCCCTCGATAAACAGTATGGCCGTGGGGTCGATTGAGCGGATGATGGCGGCGGCATCTTCATAGAGCGGGAGCAGTTCGGCCGCTTCCCAGCCCCAGGGCTCATTTAGCAGGTCGTAGCCAATCACTCCGGGATTGGAGACGAAAGCGGGGACGATCCGGTTCCACACCATCAGGTAGCGTGTGCGGACGCCATGAGTGTCGGCGTAGAAGTGCGACCAGCTTGTGTGCATGCCGGGGTCAAGGGTCATCATCACGCCCCAGTTATGGCAGGCGCCGCCGCTGTTGTCGGGAGCGGCCGGAGTCACTTCCGGCGGCAGGGCCCATCCGGGGAAACCGTCACCGCATCCGGAGACGCTGTACCGGGAAAACCCGTCCTGGTGGAAATCGACGATGGTGTAGATGCCGCGTTGCCAGGCTGCATTGGCGATCTGGACCAGCAGGCCCAGGTATTCGTCGTTGTACTGGCCAGGAAACGGTTCGTAGGCTTCCCAGTTGAAGAGCAGGCGGATGGCGTTGTAGCCCCACGCCTTCAGCGGATCGAGCTTCGACATGTCGGTAAACGGAACGAACGGCGGCACTTTGGAGTTGCCCGCCACGTTGATGCCCCGGAGTATCACGGTTCGTCCGTCGGCGGCCTTGAAGTGGCGGCCCTCGGCACGCAGTTCCGGAGAGGCCACAGCAGGTGCCGCCAGCGGCCCGACGAGCATCAGGGCGGTAAAAACAGGGACAAACAGGGTGATCAGGCGGTTACTCATGGCGAACCTCTTTTCGATGGGCTGGTTTAGGTAACGCCAAGGGGAATACAGGCTTTGTGCCAACAACGTATATTTCAAAAATATATAGTAATAACAGCCAGTTATAGTTTATCCAGATTTTGCGTTTAATAAGTTGAAGAGGCGGAACAGAGGGGATTATGGCATTTTACCATGCCGAACTTATGCAAGTCGTGGCGGTCCGCCATGGGCGGTTTCAGGATGACGCAACGGGTTATTTACTCTTTCCGGCGTTACTGGTTTTGGCGTCGGGGTCTTGGGTCTGTTCGTACTGCTTGAGACGGCGGTAGAGGGTCGTCACGTCGATACCAAGTTGCCGGGCCGCTTCAGCCCGGACGCCGCCGCATTGCTCCAGTACGTAGTAAAGGTACCGGCGCTCCAGTTCGGCCAGTTCCGGCCGTCCGGTCACGAGATGAACCGGGGCATCGGTCAGGTCGGCTGCACCGCCTTCCGTAGCCGCCGTCGCACTGGCCGAAACCGGTGCACTCATCGATGGCGGCAGGTCAGCGGCAGTAATGAGATCGGTTTCAGTCAGCGCGACAGCCCGCTCGATTACATTTTCGAGTTCGCGGATGTTTCCCGGCCACGGATGGACGGTCAGGGCAGTGAGGGCCTTACGTGAGATACCCTGAACGGGTTTCCGCTGCCGCTCGGCGTGTTTGCGCAGGAAGTGCCCGGCGAGCAGCGGTATATCATCGGCCCGCTGGCGGAGGGGCGGAACGTCAATGCGGATCACATTCAGCCGGAAAAAGAGATCCTGCCGGAACCTTGCTTCGCGCTGGAGTTTATCGAGATCACGATGGGTGGCTGCCACGATGCGCACATCCACATTGATGGATTCTGCCGATCCTACCCGCTGGATTGTCCGTTCCTGGAGCACGCGCAGCAGTTTGACCTGAAGGGCAGGGCTTGCCTCGCCGATTTCGTCAAGGAACAGCGTGCCGCCGCCAGACAGTTCAAACAGCCCGGCCCGGTCCCGGTCGGCGCCAGTGAAGGCGCCACGGATGTGGCCAAACAGCTCGCTCTCCAGAAGAGGTTCCGGAAGCGCCGCGACATTGACGGCGAGAAACGGCTTCCCGGATCTCGGGCTCAGGCGGTGGAGTTCCTGGGCGATAAGTTCCTTGCCGGTGCCGGTTTCGCCGGTGATCAGCACGGTTGTTTCCGTGGCGGCCACGCGGCCGACCAGGGCGGTCAGTTCCTGGATGGCGGCCGACGTGCCCACGATCCGCGACACGGGGGTGCCGGTGCCCAGTTCATGCCGGAGTGAGCGGATCTCCTCGCGCAGAAGCCGCTGGTTTTCCTCGGCCAGTTCCCGCTCCCGTTCCCGTCCCAGGAATATCTCCTCGTTCAGGCGATTGACGTTGGCCAGTTCGCCCTCCAGCAGCCGGTGGGTGGCGACGAACTCCTCGAACAGGCCGGTTGCGGCGGCCAGCATGAGCCCGGCAACGACCAGCTCCATCGGAGCGGTGAAGGAGACAAGTCCGGCGAGATTCAGAAGATTCACCAGCATGAGACTGCCCGGCAGCAGGGCGGCAAATGCGACCGGTTTCAGCCGTCCGACGCCGCCGGGAAACAGTCCGTGATGGCGGCGGGCCTCGACTAACCAGTAACTGGCGCCGATGGAAATGCCCGCCGCCGCATAGATGAAATGGACCCAGTAAAACGGGCCCGGAACCGGATGTCGGTGAACACCGAGCCGGTTCCATTCAACCGATTCGTTGCCGAGCATCAGCGCGGAAGGAACGAAAGCCAGCAGGAACGCTGCGGCCCCCCATGCCCAGTAGAGGGCCTGCCTCGCCGGACGTCCCACCACCGCCCGGACAAGACCGAGCCACAGGGGAATAATGGTAATCGTGCAGGCAGTAACGAGCTGGGACCATTTGGCGAGTGAGGCATCGTTGCTGGCCGTTCGCATGCCGGCATAGCCCGCCATCTGGATAGCAAGGACAAGGGTTAATAATGCCAGTGCGCCATTTGGCGCACGCCTCACGCCACTCCAGGCGAGAAAGCCGAACATCACCGTCAGTATCAGGCATAAGGCCGCCGCCGCCGCAGAAACAGCCAGATTGCTGCCGGTACTCAGCTCCACGGGAACAGCTCCTCACAGAAGTTGACACCGGTACGATGACACACCGGGCGGTCCGCCGGAAGGCACGGCAATGGGCAGGAATGAACCGGGTTCGGGCACTAAGCCGCGATCTTCAGCCGCCCGCCTTCAATCCGCTGCATGACGACCGCGCCCACAGTATCGCCCATGACATTGGTGGAGGTGCGGAACATGTCCAGAAAGGCATCTACGGCGAAGATGTAGACAAGATAGTATTCGGGCAGGCCGACTACTCCGGCGACAAGTACCATCGTAATGAGTCCTGCGTCAGGAACGGCGGCCGCTCCCACGCTGGCCAGCACCGCTGCCAGGAAGATGAGCAGGAGGGCAAGCGGTTCCAGGGTGATGCCCACGTCCGGCATGCCGCCGAACATCTGGATGAGAAAGATGATGGCGACACCTTCATAGAGTGCGGTCCCGTCCATGTTGAGTGTCGCTCCGACGGGCAGGACGAATTCTGTCACCTTGCGCGATATGCCCAGGTTTTCCTCGGCGCACCGGAGCGTTACGGGCAGTGTTGCCGCCGATGAGCGGGTGGAAAAAGCGATGAGCCATGCTTCCCGGATTCCCCTCAGAAGCCGTAGGGGGCTCATCCGGCCTGCGTATTTGCAGATGAGCAGCAGGATGATGACATGCACGCCGATGCCGCCGATCACTGTCACGATGTAGCCGGCGAGTGAATGGAACACGTCCGGCCCCTGCTGTGCGAGCAGACCGGCCATGAGCGCGAATACCGCCACAGGTGAAAAGGCCATGATCCAGATGGTGAGTTTCAGGACCACGGTATTCAGGGCACGGAAGAACTGCACGGCCGGTTCGGCCTCGCGACCCACGGCAAGACAGCTCACGCCCAGAAGCAGCGCGAAGAAGATGATACCCAGTGACGATCCGGAGGCGAGAGCCCGGAACGGGTTCTGGATCATTTCGTCGAGAATATCTCCCACGAATCCGGCCGGTGTGCGTTTCCGTTCCTGTATCCGGTGATAACGGGCTGCGGTATCCGCATCGTGGACCGCTGCGGAAGCCTCCCCTGCCAGTTCTGCCTGCCGTGCTGCGGTGATCTTCCGGGATGCTTCCCACTTGCCCGGCTGAATCGTGGTAACCGCCACAATGCCGATGAAAACGGCGATGGAGGTCGTCGCCAGGTAGTATGCGAAAGTTTTCCATCCAAGATCGCCCAGATCGCGGGCGGAGGGCAGGCTCGTCACCCCCGCCACGATGGTGGCAAAGATGAGCGGGGGCACAAGCATCTTGAGGGCACCGATAAAAAGGGTTTTCCCCACCAGGTCCAGTGTCCAGACCGTATGACGGAAGAGGGCGGCCTCACGGTCAACTCCCCAGAGCAAGAGTCCCAGGATGGCTCCAAGCGCCATACCGGTGAAAATCCAGATGTGCAGGCGTTCGCGCACGGCTCGCTTTGGTGCAGGCTCCAGAATCAGTGTTCTGGCTACCTTACCGGATGCGGAGCCATGCGGAAAGCGCAGGGTTGCGACTCGTCCCAGCGACTGACTGCTTGAACCGGAATGACGCACATGTCAGCCTCTGGGCCCGAGCATGGAGATCAGGAATGCCGGTCAGTAGTGCCGATCTGGAAAATTACATTGAGCGGGTTTCCGCGAGGGTGCGGGATCCCCGGGTGGGGCTGTTTGGGCCCGGCTCAATGGTGTGGGAGATCAACTGCGAGGTGAGCAACATCCTGGCCGGTGGCCGGGCACTGCTCCTGCAGACGGCACACCCGTATGTTGCTCACGGTGTTGACCAGCACTCAAATACCACCGCCGATCCGCACGGCCGGTTCAAGCGGACGTACCAGAACATCGCTGCCGTGGTATTTGGAGATCTGGACGCTGCCATTCGCGCATCCCGCCGGGTACATGCGCTTCATGACACGATCACCGGGAAAATAACCGAAGCTGTCGGCCGTTACCGGCCGGGTGACGCCTATGAGGCCAACGTGGAACCGGCCCTCCTGTGGGTGCATGCTACACTGTGGGAGAGCGCAGTTTTCGTATTCGAGCAGACGGTCCGGACGCTGACGCTCGCCGAGAAAGACCGGTTCTGGGATGAAGGCAGGCTGTTCGCCTACATGTTTGGCATTTCCGACTCGACGCTGCCGCCCGACTGGACGCAGTTCATGGAATACTGCCACCGGATGTGGGAGTCTGACGAACTGGCGGTCGGCAAACCGGCCCGTGAAATTGCCGCCTGGGCACTGACGCCGCCTGTTCCGGCCCTTGCACCGGCAATGTGGCTCTACAAGATCGTGACGGCCGGGCTTCTGCCGCCCCGGTTCCGCGACGAATTCGGATTCCGGTGGAGTGCGGCGGACCGGACGATTTTCCGCACGTTCATGTCGGGCGTTCGCACACTGTATCCCCTGACCCCCAAAGGGTGGCGTTATGTACCAGCATATGTGGATGCCCAGCGCCGTATTCAGGGGCTTGAGGGCCGGGATCCGCTGGCGGCGTACCGGGAAGGAATCCTGATGCGGCTTCTTGAGGCCAGAGGAAAGCGGGAGCAGACCGCGGCACACTGAAGTGTCGCTATCTGCGTGATTGCGAAAGCCTTATAAATTGGCCGGTTCGTGATGTTCAGGTAAGCCGCCGAAAACCCGAGAGTCTTTCTATCCCCGTTTCGGTATCGGCAACAAGCCTGCGAATGATCTCGGCTGTTGGCAAGATTTTATGAATCAGCCCGGCACCGGCACCCGCAGTATAGTTCCCCTTGGTGCCTTCAGAGTCTGACGGAATCCGGGCCATTCCCTGTCCCTGGATCATCATGAAATCCATCGGCTTCTTCCCGGGGGCATCCTGGCTATCCAGTTCCATGAAAAAGTCGTTCCGGATCAGGCGGGTAGGAGATGACTTGCGGCAGGCAACACCTGTTGCGGCATCGCCAGCACCTACAAGGACTTTTTTCCAGTTTGGATGAGCCGGCGCCTCATCGGTCGCTATAAATAGCGTTCCGAACTGTGCGCCAACAGCTCCGAGCGCCAAGGCGGCCAGAAGCCCGCGCCCGTCGGCAAGTCCCCCGGCGGCAACTACTGGGATTTTAACAGCATCCACGACCTGCGGGATCAGGGAAATCGTGGGGATTTCATCCGGACTGACTTTTCCCCCAGAATCGACTCCTTCAGCTACGACGACATCAACTCCAGCCGCTTCCGCCTTGAGGGCTGTTCTTACGGAAGAGACCACGTGCAAAACAGTTATACCCTTGTCCTTCAGCGCCTTGGTGAACTTTTCAGGACTTCCGGCTGCCGTAGTGACAATTTTTACCTCGGTGGACAGCAGCGCATCCACGATTTTTGGAACTTCTGGATGAAAGATGGGCAGGTTGACGGAAAACGGTTTCTGCGTCCGCTCCTTCAGTTTCAGGATTTCCCGCTTGGTTCCTTCAGCACCAAAAGTGGCCGCAGAAATGGTCCCCAGTCCCCCTGCTTCGGATACCGCTGCTGACAGAACACCGTCAGATACTCCCATCATGCCGCCCAGGATGATCGGGTGTTCGATGCCAAGCAGCTCACAGAGCTGGGTTCGGACTGCCATTGCTGATTCTCCGCCGCGTAATGCACGGGCGCGGAGCAAACTAGCTGGCGGAAAGTGCTGATGAAAGCAGATCGGAGTGCGAGACAGGGCTCTCAGCCCACGACAGCAGCAAGATCTACCAGACAAGACAAACCGGCCGCTTTTTGCAGTTCCTGTTAGTAATGTTCTTCCTCATTGCCGCCTTCCATTATTGCCGCTATATTTGCGCCCGGTGGCTTGGTTTCTCGAAACATTCCGGCGCATGAGGATTGCCAAGGGTGCCTTGGCCGTTGTGCTCGCCATTTTTGTCGGTTTCCTGCCAATGTTTGTGCCAGGGCTGATGGTTTGTGTCCATGCAGACGGACATGTCCATCTTGAACTGGCGAGTGTTCCGGTTTCACCAGAAGCAGGGAAGGTAACCGCAACCGGGATGGTGAAATGCAACGGTGCCATGTCAACGGCCGATTGCACAGATATCCTTTTGGAACGGGCCGAAGCGTTTTCCAGCCATGTCAGCCATGACATGGCGGATCGTTTCCCGGCCGCACCTGTGATGCCCCGGCTGATGGTCAGATTAACGGATCTGCCCATACTACAGGATATCAAAGGGGCCCGGACCGAATCCGTATTGCCTCCAGGCAACCATGTCCTCTCGAGAACCATAGTTATTCTCGTCTGAAATCTTCCGTGAACTGAAATCGTGGCTGCATGACGGTTGCAGCTGTTGGCATCCTGTTCAGCGGAGTTTCACATGAAAAACCAGTTTGTCCCGTCAGCCCTCTTGCTGGCTGCACAGTTCCTTGTTGCATTACCGCCTGCAGTCCGGGCCCAGTCTCTTCCACCACTCTCTTTCGAAGCAGCATGGGAACGGGTTCTGCGAAACCATCCGACGATTGAGGCAGCCGAGCATGGGATCCGGGCAGCAGAAGCCCGTGAGCGTCAGGCTGCACTGATGCCCAATCCCGAGGTTTCGGTCGAAGTCGAGAATGTGCTGGGCAGCAGCCCGATGTCTCGTCTCAGGGAGGCTGAAACAACATTCCAGTATTCACAGGCGCTGGAGATATGGGGCAGCCGGGACAGGCGCACCAGAGCCGCCGCTCTCGAAACGGAAATCATTCGCAGGGAGCGCGAAGCCGGCCTTGCCGAACTTCTGTATGACACCCGGCGGGGGTTTATCAGTGTGGCGGCCGCAGAGGAGCGGCTGGCACTTGTCGAGCAGCAGGTGCAGGCCATCGAAAGGTCGGTGCAGGCGGCCAGCAGGCGGGTGACTGCCGGGCGGAGTTCTCCGGTGGAACTGCTCCGCTTGCAGGTCGCGCTGGCGGGTAGCCGCATCGCCCTCGAGAGCGCCCGGAAGACTCTGGATGGGACGAGACAGTCCCTTGCACTCCTGTGGGGAGGAACTGAACCGGACTTCAGCCGTACGGAAGGAACGTTTGCCGAGATCCCCAGATTGCCTGATTTTGCTGCGATTGCCGGCCAGCTTGAAAATACTGCGGGACTGCGGAGGGCAGATGCCGAGAGTTCGGCCATCAGCGGGCAGATCGAACTGGAAGCTGTCCGGTGGAAACCGGTTCCATCGGGCAGCATCGGCATCCGCCATCTGAACGGACCCAATGCCGTGGCGCTGGTCGGGGGAATAGCCTTTCCCCTGCCAGTTCTGAACCGTAATCAGGAATCGATCAGGGCCCTTCGGGAAACCCTCCTGCAGACCGAGGCTGCCAGAAACGCGCTGCGAATCAGCCTGCTTCAGGAGCTCAGGCGCTGGTGGACGGAGGCAACCATCGCCCACGGTGAGGCGGAAACGATCCGGGCCCAGGCCTTGCCGCAGGTCGCATCGGCACTGGAGGAAAGCCGCCGGAGGTACGAGACCGGCGCGGGCAGCTACATGGAACTGCTCGACACGAACCAGACATGGTTCGATCTCCACAGCCGGTACCTTGATGCACTGACAAGCTGCCATCTGGCTATTGCCGCACTTGAGCGGCCGTTCACGGGTGGTATTTCTGCAGGGAGCGCCCATCCATGAACATTCGCACCGCCGCTGCTTTTCTGGCGATTCCCATTTTCTTGTCGGCATGTCATCGGCACGATGATCCGCATGGACATGGTCCGGGGGCTTCTTTGGCGGCCCCTTCCGGAGAACATCAGCATATCGTCAGGCTTGCGCCCGGCGAACTGGAGCGACAGGGAATCGAAATCCGCGAGGCCGGCCCTCTGGTCATTCAGAATGAACTCATGCTGGCCGGTGAAATCCGTCTGAACGAGGACAGGCTTGCCCGTATCCGGCCACGGTATGCCGGAATCGTGAAGTCTGTTAATCGCCGGCCGGGCGACCAGGTGCAGGCTGGCGATATACTGGCCACGGTTGAAAGCAGCGAAGGACTGACTGTCTATCCGCTGAAGGCAATGATTAGCGGAAGCGTGATCGAAAGGCATGTTTCACCGGGAGACACGGTGGACACCACTGCCGAGGCGTTTATTGTTGCAGACCTGACCACTGTCTGGGCTGACTTCAGTGTGTTTCAAAATGCCCTGAGCGATGTCAGGACCGGACAGAAAGTAACGGTGGCACCCTGGGGAACAGGAGATCCCGTCGCAGCCGAAATCGTTTTCGTAACTCCAGTAATGGTTCGCAGCAGCCGAACGGCCACGGCACGAACCGTACTCCCCAACTCTGGAATGAGGTGGAAGCCCGGCATGTTTGTGACTGGCCGGGTTGTGACCGGGCTGCACAATTCTGCCATAGGTGTCCCCGTGACCGCCCTGCAGACGGTGGCGGGCGAAACCGGTCTTTTCGTTACTGACGGAGTCAGTGACGGGCTTGAATTTCGCCTGGTCCGGCTGGGTGCCAGGTCGTCAGATGCGGTCGAGGTGATTTCCGGCCTTTTCGTGGGTGAACGGTACGCCGCTACCGGCACCTTCATCCTGAAAGCCGAGCTTCTCAAGAGTGAAGCCGAGCATGATCACTGAAGCCGGAGAAGAATTGCGATGCTGAAAGCCCTTCTCGACTTTTCTATCCGGCGACGCAGGCTTGTTGTCGTGCTGACGCTGGCGGCAGCCGGTATTGGCGTCTGGTCGCTCAATCATCTGCCGATCGACGCGGTGCCCGACATCACGAATAACCAGGTAACGATCAATACCATCTATCCGGATCTGTCGGTGCTTGAGATCGAATCACAGGTGACTTTCCCCGTGGAAATGTCCCTTGCTGGCATACCAGGACTCGAAAGCACCCGTTCCCTGTCACGGAATGGCTTTTCCCAGGTGACGGCCGTGTTCCGGGATGACGTGGATGTCTATTTCGCGCGGCAGCAGGCGGCTGAGCGGCTGATCTGGGCGCGGGACCGGCTCCCTCCCGGTGCCGTGCCGCGCATGGGGCCGGTATCAACCGGACTGGGCGAAATCTACATGTGGGCTGTGGATTTTACGCATCCAGGGGGAAAGGGGGCCACGGTCCGGGATGGAGAACCCGGCTGGCAGTCTGATGGCAGCTATTTATCTCCTGAAGGGGACTATCTGAAGACCCCGGTCGAGCAGATCACCTACCTCAGGACCGTTCAGGACTGGATCATCGCCCCACAGCTCAGGATGGTGGAAGGCGTCGCCGGGGTCGATTCGATCGGCGGGTATGTCAAGCAGTACCACGTTCAGCCGGATCCGGTGAAGTTGGCCGCTCTGGGGCTTTCACTGGAAGATGTCGTGCGCGCACTGGAACGGAACAACGTAAGCACTGGTGCCGGCTATATAGAACGGCATGGAGAAGCCTGGAGTGTCCGGGCTTCGGGACGTATCGGGCATATTGACGAAATTGGTGAAATTCCCGTGCAGACCCGGAACGGGATACCTGTCCGCATCCGTGATGTCGCCATAACGGTCTTGGGCACGGAGCTTCGCACTGGCAGTGCCAGCGATAATGGTCATGAAGCAGTCGTCGGCACGGCACTGATGCTGGTTGGAGCCAACAGCCGGGAGGTCGCCCGGGCGGTTGACCTCAGGATGCAGGAGGTCCGGAAATCGCTGCCGCCCGGCATCGAGGCCAGAACTGTCCTGAACCGGACGCGGCTCGTCGAGGCCACTATAAAAACTGTCCGTGGCAATCTGACCGAAGGCGCCATCCTTGTCATTGTAATCCTGTTCGTCATGCTCGGAAACCTGCGGGCAGCGATCATCTGCGCGCTTGCCATACCACTCTCCATGCTGATGGCGGCAACCGGCATGGTCCGGGCTGGAATTAGCGGCAACCTGATGAGCCTGGGTGCCATCGACTTTGGCCTCGTCGTGGATGGTGCGGTCATCATCGTCGAGAACTGCGTGCGGCGACTGGCGCTCCGCCAGCATGAACTGGGACGCCCCCTGACTCTGGAAGAGCGGCTGGAGACCGTATTTGACGCCAGCCGGCAGGTTAGATCGGCAACAGCATTCGGCGAGGCGATCATCATTACTGTGTACCTTCCGATGCTGGCGCTAACCGGCGTCGAGGGAAAAATGTTTCACCCGATGGCGCTTACCGTCATCTTCGCGCTGGTTTCGGCGTTTATCCTGTCGCTCACATTCGTTCCTGCCATGGTGGCGCTCATCGTACGCGGTCACGTCGAGGAAAAGGAAAACCGTATTACCGCTGCAGCGCGGCGTATTTACCAGCCAGTGCTCCAGTGGGCGCTGCAGCACCGGTGGCCCGTCCTGCTGCTGGCGGCCGGGATTTTTGCGCTGTCGGTATTCGGATTTAGCCGGCTGGGTCAGGAGTTCGTTCCGGTGCTCGACGAAAAGGACATGGCCATACATGCCATGCGTATCCCGGCAACCAGCCTCTCCCAGTCGACACAGATGCAGCTGGAAGTCGAAAGGACGCTTTCCCGCTTTCCTGAAGTCGCATTTGTCTTTTCCAAGACCGGGACTGCGGAAATGGCAGGGGATCCGATGCCGCCGAATGTGTCTGATACCTTTGTGATTCTGAAAGACCGTCATGAATGGCCGGACCCCGGCGAAACCAAGGAACAGCTCCGGGAACGGATGGAGAGGGCCCTAGAGCAGCTTCCTGGCAACAGTTATGAATTTACACAGCCCATTCAGATGCGGTTCAACGAGCTCATCGCGGGTATCCGTGCCGATGTGGCGGTCAAGATATATGGAGACGATCCTGAGCGAATGACAGCAGCCGCTGGCCGGATTGCCAGGATTCTTCACGACATACCGGGTGCGGCGGATGTGAAGGTGGAACAAACAGCAGGGCTGCCGATGCTGACGGTCAGGCCAGACCGTGAGCGGGCTGCCCGGCACGGCATTTCAGTGGCTGATATCCAGGAAAATGTCTCGGTAGCCGTTGGCGGCAAATCGGCTGGCGTGTTTTTTGAAGGTGACCGCCGGTTTGATCTGGTCGTCCGGCTTCCGGAAGCTGTCCGGACCGATCCCGAAATGCTGAAAATCCTTCCGCTGGCACGGCCGGACGGATTGGCGGGGTTCATTCCCTTGTCGGAAGTCGCCTCGCTGGATCTGGCCGAAGGTCCGAACCAGATCAGCCGGGAAAATGGCAAGCGCCGTGTGGTGGTCCAGGCCAATGTCCGGGGCCGCGACATAGCCTCGTTCGTCGCCGAGGCCCAAAAACGGATTGAAGCCGGAGCGATTGTACCTTCCGGCTACTGGCTGGACTGGGGTGGACAGTTTGAAAACCTTCAAAAGGCACAGGAGCGGCTGCTGATCGTTGTACCGGTCTGCTTTGCGCTGATTTTCCTTCTGCTTTATTCGACCTTCGGGTCGGCGGGGCAGGCGATCCTGGTATTCTCGGCCGTACCATTCGCCCTTTCCGGCGGTGTGGCTTCCCTTTGGCTCCGGGGGATGCCGTTTTCGATCTCGGCAGCAGTGGGATTCATTGCCTTGTCGGGAGTCGCCGTACTCAACGGCCTTGTCATGGTGACGTTCATCAATCAGTTGCGGGAAGCGGGCAAATCCGTGGCTGAGGCAGTCGAGGAGGGCGCGCTGACGCGGCTGAGACCGGTCTTGATGACGGCCCTCGTCGCTGCTTTTGGTTTTGTCCCTATGGCACTTGCGACCGGTACGGGCGCAGAAGTACAAAGGCCCATCGCCACAGTGGTCGTGGGTGGGATTATCAGCTCGACTTTGCTCACGCTGGTGGTTTTGCCGGTGCTCTACCGGATTACGGCACGGGAAAACACGTAGGCAAAACCCGGATGAAGACAGCCGGAGTTTTCGCCGCTGCTATGGGGGCTTTTCCCGTTTGTGGATGGAGCGCGAGACGGGGGTCGAACCCGCGACATCAAGCTTGGGAAGCTTGCACTCTACCAACTGAGTTACTCGCGCCCGGTAGACCCCCTCAAGATAGACCGGGCACGGGCATTGTCAACCGGGGTGCCATACCGGAACCGGTCTGTATCCGTTATGATATTGCCCGGCGTGGCGGCCTGTGTTTGAATGACCGCTGAGTCATTTCCTTTTGCGGGATGGGGCGGACACGTGGAAACCTCGCAGGCACTTCGCAATATTTCCCTTTTTCGCGATCTGACAGATGCCGAGATTTCACGAGTGGCTTCCCTGTGTGAGCGCCGTACAGGCCCGGCGGGAACGGTAATCCTTGAGGAATCGGTTCACGGTCCCGGTCTGTTCTGCCTGGTTGTTGGCCGAGCGGCGGTCCTCAAGCGGCACGGCTCGGCGGCTTCGAAGCTCTCCCAGCTCCAGCCGGGAGATCACTTCGGCGAGATGAGCCTGTTCACTGACCGGCCAACAAGCGCATCGATCCGGGCGGAAGACGAAATCATCTGTCTGTTCATCGCAAAGGAAAAATTCCGCCAGTTACTTGATACTGACACGGTGCTGGCGAAAAAGGTTCTTTGGGTGTTTGTCCAGTCGCTGTCGGGCCGTCTCGCGGAATCCGACCGGAAGTTCGCCCAGATCCTGCGCCGGGAGGCCCAGGCGAGCGCGTTCCGACATCTTGCTGGCGTAGGCTGGATGCAGGCCCGGATTGTCTTCTCGTATCTGTTGGTCTGGTTCCGGAAGAAGATTGGCATCGGCCCTTCGTCAGAGGCCATGTCCCGAATACATCGCCGTAATGCACTCCGGTTCAAGGAGACGGCGTTCCGTCTGAAGGGCGTCAACATCAAGATGGGCCAGATCGCCAGCATGCAGGCTCATATCCTGCCCAAGGAGTTCATCGAGGAGTTCCGGGCGATGCGCGATGCCGTGACGCCGACGCCGTATCCGCTCATTGCGAGCCAGATTCAGGGGGAATTCGGTGTCGGCCCGTTGGAACTGTTCGCCGAGTTCGATCCTGTCCCGATTGCAGCAGCCTCCATGGGCCAGGTTCACGCTGCCCGGCTCGCGACTGGAGAGAAAGTCGCCGTGAAAATACTTCACCCGGGGCTGGAGCGCAGCGTCGAGATCGACCTTGGGCTTCAGCGAATGCTCATCAATGCGCTCGCCCGGTTCGTCAAGAAGTTCGATCTCCGTCAGCTCATGGTCGAGATGGAAGACCCGCTCCGTAAGGAGATGGACCTGCAGCACGAGGCGCGGGCGACCGAAGAGATCGCGAAGGAGATGATGCCGCTCGGCATCAGGATTCCCCGTGTCTACTGGCGTTATACTTCCCGCCGCATGCTCACGCTCGAGTTTATCGATGGCTGCAAGATCGATGATTTCGCCCGGCTGGACGAGTGGAATATAGACCGGCGCAAGCTGATGACCGACTACCTTCGCTCATTCCTGCGGCAGGCATTCGAAGGGGGGTTCTTCCACGCCGATCCCCACCCGGCGAATGTCCTCTGCACCAGGGATGGCCAGCTCTGCCTGCTCGACTTCGGCATGGTGAAGCGGCTCCCGGACCGCGTAAGGGACGGCTTGTACAAGGAGATACTGGGCGGGTTCTTCAATAATCCGAAGCTCTATGCCGACAGCATTATTGAACGGGGTATCGTGGCTGAAACAGACCGGGATAAGCTTGAAGCCTTCGCCAGGAGGACATTCGCCGACGAAAAGATGCGTGCAATGATTTTTGATCATGACTTCTCGAATGATAACGATGCCATGCGGATGTTCGGTGCCATGGCAGATCTTCTAAACGAGCTTGAGACATTCAGGATGCCGCAGGATCAACTCATGCTTATGCGGGCGCTCAGCATCGTTACGGACGTTGCAAAGGAAGTGCTCCCATCCGTCTCGCCGAGCCAGATCGCGCTGCCGATTATGATGCCGCAGCTCTCTGATTTCCTGAAGAAGAATCCACAGTATGCGATGACAGCTGCGGTGCCGTGAACCTTCCACCTCAGCCGGTATTATTAACATCCACCTGCAGGAGAGCTAGACAGGGCCGGAGGCCCTAATGTCCCTTCGCGTCCTCGACAGCAATCACGTGCAGGAGGTTGATGATTTTGGTTCCGTCACGGGATTCCAGATAGACGAAACGCTCGCCGCGATTCAGGAAGTCGAGCGTCCGGTCATGACCCGAGGGCATTGTCACGACAAGATCTCCGCGAAGTTTGGAACCGCTGTCCATGATGAGCAGTGCCTGGCGGTGAATGGCGAAATCGGTATCGCGGTCTGCATCGCTGGCGAGATCCGGCTCGGTGAGTTCCACCATCTCGATATGACGCTTGTTCAGCAGGATCGGAGTATTGTGCAAATGGCTGAACAGCGGGACCATTTCGCCAGACCCATTGAGCAGATCCTTGACGCGTTCGGCTCCGTGGTGCTGTTCGGCCTGCGCCGCGAGAAGAAAATCTCCCTTATGGGCGTTTCCATTGGTAAGCCGAACCATTACCGGCACTGATCGCTTGGCTACCTGGTATTCACCGCCTTCACTCATGAGAGTCCCTCCCGCCCACATCATAGTCGCTTTGGCGGACCGGAAAAACTGGCTTTCCGGAAGGACAAGGCCCCTCGCCCTGAGGGAGAGGGGCCCCCGGCCAGCACAGATGGACGCTTCAGCTACTTACGGTCATGCGCAGGCCTTGTGAAGCTGGGGGCGTCCGCCGCGTGCGGATTGCGTAAGCCGGCCTTTCAGGTTCGGACTGACCTCGGCCCCCGCGATGGCAGCCAGCTTTTCCAGATCGTGGATCACAAACTGGTTGCGGCCAGAGGTGATGAACCCGGCGTTCCGCCAAGACGAAAGCATGCGGATCCCGGTTTCAACGGCGCAACCGACCATGTCGGCCAGTTCCTGGCAGGTGAATATCTTGGGTACCGTAATCCCCCGGGGAGATGCCTCCCCGTGCCATTCGGCCTGACGGAGCAGCATGCGGGCGATCCGGCCATCCACGCCAAGGCCGGACTGCAGCTGCCACTCGCTCGTCGAGCGCATCCGGCGCCCCAGTTCAGCCAGGAAGTTCTTCTGAAGCTCCGGGGACTGGGCGAGCAGGGCCTGGAAGGTGCTTGCTGGCATGGCGAGCAGTTCTGTCTGACTGCCGGCGATCGCTGTCACGAGGTGGTTTCCGCCGTCGGTGAAAGCGGCCGCGCCCACGGTTTCCCCGGGCCGGAGGATCTCGAACAGGACACCGTAGCCGGTGAGCGTCTCGCGAACGGTGCGAACCCATCCACGGCGGACGACATAAAACGCTGCCGGTTGCTGGCCCTCGGTGAAGATACGTGCTCCGCGGCGAAACCCTACAGTCCGCAGGCTCGAGGCCACTGCGCGCAAGATGCTGTCCGGCAACCCCTGGAAGATGGGAACGGTCTTCAGGAACTCGTCGCTGGCAGCGGCTGCAGGCCGTGTGGCGGTTGCCGTGACGGGCCGGAGATAGCTGGGGCGGGAACTGGAGTGTGTGATCGTCTGGGTCTGCATGAGGGTGTTACCTTTCCTTTGTTGGTGAACTTCGGGATTTGAACTTTTTCTGTTGTTGCTATGCGGCAGCCTGAAGCTGTGCCGAATCGAAGGATGAGCAGACGGCGAGCCGGTCCGGAGTTCCCAGATCGCTCCATCCGCAAGAGGGGACGTGAACTACGCGCAGGCTGCTGACCACCCGCTGGAGCACCTGCTTCGAGAAGCAGGCATCACCAATGAGTTCGTAAATGCCATCCACAATGCGCGGGCCATCTGCGTCGTGGCGGTAACGGCTGGCCACCATCATTGACTGGAGGAGTCCGGGCAGCGCTTGTGCATAGATATGGAGCAGGGAGTCCGCCCGCACGGTGAACATGAAACTGTTCCAGACCGCGCCTCCATTGAAGAGTCTTTCGGCGGTGGTGGCGTCAGGCTTTTCCACGAAACAGTCCACTGCTTCGGCGGTTTTCTGGGCTGAAGCACCTGCCGGGCGCGGGACGATCCAGCCATATTCCGTGTTGGCATGCTCTGGCTGGATGCCAAGGAGCACGAGGCTGCCGTCGCGAGCCTCTTCTGCTGCCAGCTCCAGCGATTCTTCGACAACACCCTCATCGGCCACATAATGATCGGAGGGGAGCACCATCAGGGTCGCCTCGGGATCCCGGCGGAGGATGTCGAGCACCGGGAGCAGAAGCCCCGGAGCCGTGCCGCGGTTCCTGGGTTGTGCGATGACGTTTTCCGGCGGGAGCGCGTCAAGATCGGTTTTCCACCATCGGCTGTGGTGACGGGCTACGACGGCGACTGTGCGGTCTTCGGGCACATGCCGTCCAGCCCGGTCGAGGGCCCACTGGATCATCGGTGCCCGGCCATCGAAGGGGTAGTACTGCTTGGGGACGGGCTGGCCGTTGCGGGTCAGTTGCATGGACTGGAGCCGGGTGCCGTCTCCTCCAGCCAGTATCAGGGCCCACAGGTGCTTGCTGGTGCTCACTTCTCGCCTTCCCCTCGCATGTGGCTTGATGGTCTGTTTTCAAGCCGTCATCCGCACTTCGTGGAGCAAGGTAGAGCAACTCACGGGCCAAAACGTGGACAAAACCGGTATCGGCATTGTGGTCGCTGACAAACATCAAGGATTTTCAGTGAGTTAGAAGGTAAAACGGGAACCCTTTTCGACAGAAGAGAGCATCTTGGACCTGTGGTGCAACACCCAGTTTGGTGAAAATCGCGGGAGATTTCCCGCTGGGGGTGGGGAACTTTCCACAGGGCCTAGACCACAGGGAGCGTGAGAATGAAGGTCGTTCCCTGTCCGGGCCGGGTCTGGCACTCAATATCGCCCCCCTGTTCCCGGATGGTCCGGCGGGCGATGGCGAGCCCCAGTCCGGTTCCCTTGTGCTTGGTGGTGATAAATGGCTCGAAAACACGCGAGGCCAGTTCCGGGGGAATACCGGGACCGTTATCGGTTATATGCAACCGGCAGATATCACTGGCCGGTTCACAACGGATATCGATGCTTCCACCCTGGGGCATCGCCTGGGCGGCGTTCAGAAGCAGGTTGAGGAGCGCTTCACGGGCCAGTTCTGCATCGGCTTTCACTTTGAGATCGGCGAGCGCGGTGGTCATTGATACCTTGCCGAATACCGGATCCTTCGTGACGAGGCGGACAGTTTCCTGGACCAGTTCCGGCACTGGAACCGGCGCCAAGACCGGCGATCGAGGTCGTGCAAAGGTGAGCATGTCATGAACCCGGCCGTTCAGGGCCTCGATGCGGGCGATGATTTCACCGACGATCTTGCGTTCGCGGCTGTCTGGGTCGAGCCGGCTTCCGATGATCTGAATGGCGCCGGAGATCCCGGCGAGCGGGTTTTTTACCTCGTGGGCGACCACGGCTGCCATTTCCCCCAGCCGGGCGAGGCTTTCCTGCTCACGGAGCCGGTCCTGGGCCTGCTTTCGCTGGGTGATGTCCTGCCGGATCGCGACGAACTGGTATGGATGGCCGCTGCCATCCATGAACGGCACGATGGTCGTGTCCACCCAGTAAAAAGAGCCGTCTTTTGCCCGGTTCTTGATCTCGCCATGCCAGACCCTTCCGGAAAGAATCGTGCTCCAGAGATCGGCAATAAACTCCCTGGAATGGTGGCCGGAATTGATGATCCGGTGGTCTTTGCCAACCAGCTCATCCCGGCTGTATTTGGAAATGGTACAAAACTGGTCGTTGACGAAGGTAATGAGACCGCGCCGGTCGGTGATCGCCAGGATTGTGGACTGGTCCAGTGCATACTTGATGTCCTGAAGCTCGCGTGTCGACTGTGCGAGCCGCTCTGCGGCATAATCATGAGCGGCCCGTGCACGCTCAAGTTCCCGGCTGGCGACATCGGCCTTGTCAGGGCCGGCAGTGCCTTGGCTGAGAGCCGCCCCTGCTTCCTCGACTGCCCGGCGGGTGTATTTCTGGATCAACCAGTAAAGAAGACCCGCCGTGGCGCAGACAAACAGCCAGCCTTTCAGAAGCTGAACCTGCGGTGAACTATCAAAAAAACGTTTGGTAATTTCATCGGAAAGCAGGATCCAGAGGGTGCCTATTCCCAAGTACGTGAATACTGCCCGAAGTGAGGCTTTGTGCATTTGAGCCATAAACCCGAATGAACACCTTGATTGGTCCATATTAGAGTCACAGACGGAAAAATCTAGCGCATTTTCGAACCGATAGCCGCATTTCAGGGCAACGCGGCGATGGTGGTTTTTCGGATGTATGGAATACACTGAACGTCATTGGTGCTATCAGGAATTAAGGACACAAGCACGGCTGTTGTGGCCATGACCGTTGGCCCGCCATTTGCTCTATTCCTTTGGGAAGCCTGCCAAAGGCCTGAAAACGGACCAAGACGTGGAAATTCCAGCAAGCGAGCGTGAAAAAATCCCCATGCCTATAGATGGAAAGCGGGCGCTGATGATCGTTGATGACGAGATGCTCATCCGCTGGTCTCTTGGCGAGCGGCTCACCCAGGAGGGTTATCACGTATTCGAGGCGGAGGATGGCAGTTCGGCACGGCGGGTGTTCGCCATCGAAAGCGGGCGGATGGACGCGATCATCCTCGACCTCAAGCTGCCCGATACGGACGGGCTGACCTTGCTGGGAGAGTTCAAGGGGCAAAAACCGGCATGCCCGGTAATCATGATTACTGCCCACGGCAACGAGGTGACGGCGGGCCAGGCCAAGGATGCCGGCGCGTATGCCTTTTTCAACAAGCCGTTCAAGATTGACGAGATCGTAGGTCTCGTGGACGAAGCCATCCGTGCCAGCGCCGCCTGACAGGCTTAATCAACCGGCCCTGTCACCCGCTCGCCTTCCATCTGGTACAAACTGTTGATGCCGCCTTCGGTCAGCGTTTCGCTGATACGCAGGGTGCCGTAAACCGTAATGATCTGGTCGAGCAGCGAGTCCGCCCTCGACCGGTCATCCATCACCACGTAAATCCACTCGTTCGGATTGGGAATAACGCCGTAGCAGCACGCGAGCTGGTTCTTTACGAGCGCAAACCTCCTCACTCCGCGGGTGTCGAGATCAATCGGTATCATGAAGCCCTTGATGGCAATCTTCCGGCCGGAAAGCGCCATTATCTCTTTGGGGATAACGGGCTTTTCCGGAGCGAGGCTTTCCGGCTTCCGGGACATTGCTCCTCCGGCAAGCATCTCCCCCACCGGGTCCGGCGGCTGGTAATCAAAGCTGGAGAGGAATGGGAACGAGGTAACGAGATAGCCCTTCACTTCGCGTGGCGGCTCCGGCTTCTCGGCTTCCACCGAAGCGGGTGTCGTACGGGTATCTGGCTTGGAGGCCGGCGCCGCTGCGGCGAAAGGATTCTCCCACGCTACCGGGACTGGCGATTGCTCAGGTGGACGCCCTGTCTGTGGCAGAAACGACGATGCAGCGGCCAGAAGCACGATGAGCGTCAGTCCTGCCTTTATATAGACCCGCCAGCGGGAGCGCGGGCCTAAGGCTGTGGTTTCGCTGGCCATCATCCGGGAAGTGTAGCTGATAGACAACGGCCTCGGCCCCTCATCGGGCGCGCACGGGCACATCCACCAGATAAACCCCCGCCTCGCCGGGTTTCGAGCGGAAGATGATCCGTCCCCTGCCGTCGATGACAGCGGAGGTGCCATCCAGCGTGGCGCGGATCATCGGGATGCCGGTCTCGGCCGAACGCCAGGTGGCCAGCATGAGATGCTGTTCCTTTTCCGGCGTCAGGCCAAACCATTTGTCGTTGGTAAGATTGATAAAGAGGTCTATCCCGCCGCCCGGCGGAATGATGGACCGGGTGAAAACGGGCAGTATCGCCTCGTAGCAGATTGACGGAATGATCCGGCGTCCGTTCCAGTCCCAGATCACCGGGCCCGGACCCTTGTCGAACTGCGCCACACCCTGGAACAGCACGTCGGCCTTGGGCCACCAGTTGCGCAGCGGGACATACTCTCCGAACCACAGGAGCCGCCGCTTGTCATAATGCTGCACCTTCACGCGGCCATCCGGTCCCGGCTCGATCAGGAAGGCACGGTTGGTCAGCCGCTGGCCCTCGACGCCAACACCACTGGCGATCATCGGGACACCGGTCTTCTGGATGATGCCCGACAGGGTGCGGGTCATCCGCGCTCCCCACATGCGGTCAGCCGGCGCATTCTGTCCCTCGATCAGGAACGGGAAGGGCAGGGTGCTTTCGGAAAAAACCACCAGTTCGGCGCCGTCATCGACGGCGCTCTGGTACATCTCCACGATCTTGTCGAAACGGCGCTGGGTGTCGCCCGTCTTCAGTGCGTATTTGAGATCGAAGTCCGTCTGGGCAATGGCCACGCGAAGGGTCCTGGCATCCGGATCGTCCGTGCGCGGCCACGAAAGGAGGATAAGAAGCGCAAATGCCACGGCCCATCCGGCAATTCTTGGGACAGGAAACTCTGCCGTCAGCCGTCCGCGCAGCCGGAGCAGTTCGCCTGTGACAGCGCCCGCAAGGCACACGATGGCAGCCATGACCCGTACATCCGGGGGTGCTGGCCGCCAGCTGTCGAGCGTATAAAACTCGACACCCAGATAGAACGGGAAAAGCTGCGGAATGAACAGGTGAACGGCCACATAGCCAAGTGGCCATCCTTCGACGCTGGAAAGTCCCCGGCGCATCAGCAGGTGGGCCGATAATGCCGATAACGCCATGAACAGACCATGTCCGATGCCGTACAAAAGGTACACGATTGCGGCTACCGCCCATGGGAGGTTTCCGAAGATGACCACCGTGTCGATGAGCCACCAGTAGATGCAGAGCTGGCAGATCGTCCCTGACAGCCAGGCAGCCGTAAACACACGCCGCCACGGCTGGTCCGCCAGCGCCACAACGAGCAGGGCCACTTGCAGAAAGCCGGTGAATACAAGTCCCCACGGCGGTACAGCCAGCGGATACATGAGTCCGCTCGCGGCAGCAAGGGCAGCTGTCTTCTTCGGCGGTGTCCATGCGGCGATGCGGTCCAGGAGGGGTGTCGGACTCTGACTCACGGAGCTTGTCACCTCGATTCCTTCCAGAAGGAAAGCGCCCGCATGGGGCCAAGCGCCAGTGCCCGGCCCAGGCTCCGGACCGGCGCACGTCCTGGTACCGTGAGCACGGCGGCGGCATCGGCTGCACCCCACATCAGGCCGCGCATGAGAGTGCGCGCCGCAGGCTGGCCGCCGATGCCCGCCGGACGATAGCCGAACTCACGGGCAAGCACCCGTGCTTCGGATTTCAGCCGCTCCCACTCTTCGCGCAGCGGCCGCTCGACAGAATGATAAACCCGGGCCGTGGGGACAAAGGCGATCTGTCCGCCGTGTTTTAGTACCTGGTGTGCCCACTGGAGGTCTTCGGCCAGTTCGGTCTCCGGAAACGGCATGAAGCCATCGCGCCGGACCATCGAAGCTGCGTTATGGAAATCGCACAGATCCAGGAGGGCCCCGGCCGGGGTGCGGTCAAGATCAGCCCCGGAGGCCCGGCGGGCTTCTCGTCGCCCGGCGCGCGACCGCCGGATACGAAGCTGGTCCAGGCGGGATGCTCCAGGTGCCGGTATCTGCCGTGCGTAGCTGCCCATGACCCTGGGCGAGAGATCGAAAGGACGCGCCAGTTCGGCGAGGGTTTCGGGGCCGGCCGGGACCGCATCCTGGGAAAAAAAGGCAACGAGCGGCGACGTGGACAGTTCGACCAGGTCATTTCGTGTCAAGCCATGATTGAACAGTGCCCGGGGCCGCTGGATGATGCGAAAGCGTCCGCGTTCCAGAATGTCCCGTGTCCGGTCAATGGAACCGGAGTCGATGGCGATCCGCTCGGTGATTTCAACCCCCTGCTGGGCATCGAGGGCATGAATCAGTGCGGGGAGTGTATCCGCGCCGTCGAGCGTCGGGACCACAACCGATATCCGGAACGGTTCTTTCACGATCTCCTCCGCGCCGAGACCAGCTCTTCATACAGGCCGAGAGTCCAGCGGGCATCGTCCATAATGGATTTGACCGGTGGTGCGGATCTGGCAAGGCGGTCCACAAGCGGCCGGTCCACGGCCAGATGTACCAGCCGTCCGGCCAGTGCCGTGGCATCCCCGGCCGGAAACCGCAAGGTTTCATCCGTAACCAGTTCCCGCATTCCGCCCAGGTCCGACACGACCGCAGGTACCCCGCGCTGCCAGGCTTCGTGTATCGTGAGCGGGGAGTTCTCCCACCACAGGCTGGGAACCACCAGCACGTCTAGCGACCGGTAGGCTGCATCCCGCCCGGCGTCATCGAAAGGACCTGCCCATTCGACCGGGAGCCCCCTCGCCAGGCTGTCCAGCATCCGGACATAGGAAGGGAAATGGCTGCGGTTTCCGAAGATCCGGAGTGCAACAGGGCTCCGGGTACGGCCGAACAGGTTGCGGAATGCCTCGATGAGCACATGCGCGCCTTTGTGGGGAGCGAGGGTGCCGGCGAATCCGATGGTGAATGGTCCGCCACGGGAATGTGCCACGGTCTCGCGGGGAGACTGGAACCCGTAGTCAGAATAGATGATGCGGGATTCCGGAAGACCCCAGCGGATCATTTCATCGCGCAGGAAACGGGATGGCGCGATGAACCGGTCGATACCGGCCGCTGCTTCGGTCAATGCTGTACGCCGTAAAGCAAGGTCCGAACGTACGGCTTCCGGATTGTACTTGGGAGGAAGCCCGGCGGGTGGTCCCATCCGGGTGACGGCGGCGCGTATCAGGCGGCGTACCGAACCACCGCCAGCGAGGGATGCAGCCTCGACGGGTATTGGGGCAAGGCTCTCCCACCGCTCGGCCAGCCGTCCGGGAGCGGAAATGTCCGCATATTCCCCGGCAATACAGCGGGCGCATTTTTGGGGATCAATCTGCCCGCACAGGCCACCGGAAGCATCCATGCGGAGTCCCCCTCGTGGGCAGGAGAGCCAGTAATCATGCAGGTGCATTACCCGTGCCGCATCTGGCGGAATGATTCCCACGATACCGGCCGACAGGTGCATCAGATGATGGATATGCACCACATCAGGCCTGAATACCTCGATTCGTGTTGCGACATGCCTCTCGATGAACCGGTCGCTAAAACTGTCCGAGAACCGGATGTGATCCTGGGGCTGGTTGATCTCGTACACTTCCATGCCATCAAGTTCGTACCGCCGCACGGCATAGGGCGCTTCATGCGGCCGGGTATCGGTTGAGATGACGCTGACAGCAATGTCCGGGGACTCCGCACGGAGTGCCGTCGCCAGATGCAGCGCATAGGTCTCCGACCCGGCCCGGTGAGCTGGGGGAAAGTTGTGAATGATGGCAAGTATCCGCATCCGCGGCTATCCGGTCAGGGGCCCAGCATCCGCCGGAGTTCACGCAGTCCGTCGGAATAGAGTGTATGGCCTTCTTCCAGCAGGATGAGGCCGTCCAGCACGCGGCGCACCGGCTCCCGTGGCAGCAGGCGGACAAGCTCTTCCATGCTGCGGCCTCTCGTCTCGTATCCGCGTACAGGCTGTCTCCACCAGCCGATCATGGTTTGTGTCCGGTATGCTTCCAGGAGTTTCGGGAGTGCCCGGAGGTCGCCCGCTTCCAGCGCGCCAAACCGGTCGCCACGGGCATGGAACAGCAGCACAGCCAGCCGGTTCTGCTTTATTACCCAGTAAGCGAGATCCGGACTGCCTCCGCAACTGTCCAGGAGTTTCACGCTCCGGCCCGCCAGATACCTCTGCCGGAAAAGCCGCTCGGCGATGCCGCTTGTCTCAGTCACGGCGCGCACGGCAACGGCGCACAGGTTGTCGCCAGACAGCTTCATGTCGGTAACGGTACGGAACTCGTGATCGAACAGGAGCTGGGCGGCTGCCAGTTCACCTGGACCAATCCAGCGGCTGAAATAGCCGGCAAGGGCGCGAGAGAGTTTTGGCTGGGCGATCTGGGGCTGACGGTAACTTTCCAGTTCGTCGAATATCTGGCGAACCTCGGCCTGTGCGACTGCTTCCGATTCCGCCGGGAAATGCCCGGCAAGCACATCCGACCGGCCCGTAAGGGCTGCCTCGCCGATGCAGAGCGTTGCATCGCCTCTGGCAGCCACTTTGCGAATGACCAGCCGGAACCTCCGTCCGGAAACCGGCACGAACTTCGCTTCTGATACAGTCTCGCCGGGAATAAACTGGATGAGGCGTGCCTCGTTCTGATCATTCACCATCTCAATTTCGGCCACCTTTGGACCGCCGGTTCCGGAGAAAGTCTCCGGGTAGGTAAGTGTGAGTCCGTTCAGGCTGACCGGATGGAGGAACTCGATCCCGATCTCCTCGCCGATGCCCAACGCCCGGCGCCCGGCGCACCAGCCCAGTTCAGGATCGCCGTCGAAGAGCCGCCAGGCGGCGTAGCCATCCGGCCCCCAGGCGGGGTCGGGAAGAACACTCGTAGCGGTGACGGAGCGGAAGATCGTCGCCGGATCGAGCCGGCGGGCATCCTTGAGATCCGGGACATCGGTAGGCGCCATCATCCGCCGTACCGGTTCGAGACGTGCCGCCTGTGCATCCATTGGCGGCGGTGCAGGTGCGGTGCGTTCACCGCAAGCGGCGAGCATGAAAACCATGAGCATGGCCGCACACGGCGTATTCCATTTGCGTTGTGACCGTGAAAGCATCCAGATTCACTAGCATACCCGATGACCTGTTAAGGAGTGACGCCCATGACTGAATCTCCCGGCTGGCGGCGTTTCAGGCTCGGACTGCTTGGCGCATGGGGGGCGGAACTCGCGCCGGAATCCGGGGCGCCAGTCGTGGTTTTCCATCATGGGGCGGGCGGCCAGGCGGCCAGTTACCGGCAGGTGATCGGGCAGATGAGCGCCGGAACAGACGGCAGGCTTTCGGCGCTGGCGGTGAACCAGCCGGGTCACGGCAGCGAGCCGGGCAGCCTGCCGACCAGCATCATTGAGATGGCCGAAAATCTGGAACTGGCGCTTTCCGTACTTGCCCGGCCGGTAATTCTGGTGGGGCATTCGATGGGCGGGGCGGTGGCGATTGAGACGGCGCTCCGGGGGAAAGCGCCCCTGGCGGGTCTTGTGCTCTACTCAACGGGGGCACGCCTCAGGGTCAGTCCGCAGATATTCACTGATTTGCGGGATAACTACCACACCGTCAGCCGCGAGTCGGCGCGGTTTTCCTTTGGTCCGGGCGTTACGGAGGCGATTCTGGATCACTACCTCGCCCTGCCTCGCCACCCGGACAACCGTCCGGCACTTTCGGATTTTGCGGCGGCTGACCGGTTCGACCGGATGGAAGCCGTAAAGGATATCGGGGTCCCGGCGCTTGTTATTGGCGGAAGCCATGACCGTCTCACCCCGCCCAAATACCAGCAGTATCTGGCGGAGAGGATTCCGGTCGCGGAACGGGTTATCCTTGAAGGGGCCGGTCACCAGGGACATCTGGAAATGGCGGCGGAGTTTGTCCGTGCCGTTGTCCGTTTTGCGCAGCGAAACGGCACGCGATGGAACCCGGACTGAGGGGGGAACTGGCATGGTAAAACGGAACTTCCGGATCCGGTCGCACAAGCGGGCGCCGGTGAACGTGCCTGTGATGATCATTCGCGGCGGAGCCGCCAGCGAGGCAGTGATGCGCGAGCTTTCGCGGGGCGGTGCACTCATCGAATCGGACGAACGGCTTGATCCTGCCGAGCCGGTTGTATTGGGGTTCCGGCTCAAGGCCATACCCGAAGTGATCGAGGTTCCGGTGGAAGTTGTCTATACGCGAAGCCCTGTCGAGGATGGCCGGATCAAGAAACGGTTTGGTTACGGGGTTAAGTTCGGGGAGATGAGCGAGGAGATGGCTGCCCGGATCGATTCCTATGTGAAGACCGAGCGGCTCTTCGGCGATCTTGCTGCGGCACTTACCGAGGCACGGGCACGCCGCGAACGCGAGTAGCCCTAGGATCTTCCGGCCATGACTGTTTCGGCATCGCCCCATCCGTAGACGACGTGGAGAAACTGCGCGAGGATCTTTCCCGTCGCACCCCAGATATTTTCTCCTGCCACCCGGAACTGATGCACCGGATAGGGCCGGCCCTTCCAGACGTGCTCGCGGTGCAGGGTATAGATGCCGGGGTCGAGAAGTTCCTCCACGGCGATGTCGAACACACTGCCGACTTCACCTTCCGACATCTGAAACTCCACGGGCCACGGAATCTCGCCCACGAACGGCTGCACGCGGTAATTTGTAACGGTCGAGATCGGATCCAGTGCGCCCAGCACCACAACCTTTCCGCTGTCAATGCCCAGCTCTTCGCGGGTTTCCCTTAAGGCGGCTTCCACCGGGCCCCGGTCGCCGGGATCCTGGCGGCCCCCAGGAAAGCTCACCTCGCCGGCATGCTTGGCAAGCCCCCGCGCCCGGCGGGTGAACAGAATCCGGGTGCGGCCATCAAGGTCAAATACCGGAATAAGCACAGAAGCGGGAATCAGGATGGGGTCGTCGAGGGTTTGCGGCGCCCGGCTTTCCAGCCGGGTCCGGATAATGTCGATGTGGGGAGAACCTGTCATTGGCTGCGGCGGCATCCCGGCGGTGGTTCCATGCATGGTTGACCAGCCGTGGACCCGGCGGACTCCTGTTGGCTAGGGTGCGTCGGTGGCCCTGTTCCGTCAAGGGCGGCCACGGCCGGTCCGGGCGCCCGTAGCTCAACTGGATAGAGCAACGGCCTTCTAAGCCGTAGGTTGTGGGTTCGAGTCCCGCCGGGCGCGCCAGTTTTTCCCTGCGGCAGCTGGCGACGGGTTTCCAGTCCCTTATCTGGGCCCGATTTCCCCTGCAGCGAGCCGCTTGTACAGCGCGGCGTCAATCGGAACATATTTCTCGCCGTCCAGGTAGTAGAGCGGGTCTTTCACCTTCGCGGGGTCATAACCCTCGTCCCGGTAGTCCACCTTCTGGTGCTTGAAGGTGCTGGTGATCCGCATGTCGTGCTGGATGCGGATGAACCACGGACGCTGGAAGTTGGGAAGCTGGCTGTTCACATACTGGGCGAAGGCTCCCAGATCGAACTCGCCGTTCACGTTCAGGCTCGCCATGCCGGCACGGCCATCGGTACCTGGCACCTGAACACCATAGACATTCGATTCCAGGACGCCACGGGCGCCATTCAGGATTTCGGCGACTTCGTTGGTGGACACGTTCTCGCCCTTCCACCGGAAAGTATCGCCCACGCGGTCGGCAAACGAAACCCATTTGCCCTCATGCAGTTCCACCAGGTCTCCGGTGTTGAAATACATGTCGCCCTTTTTCAGGACGTCGCGCAGGATCTTCTTTTCGGTGGCCTGCTTGTCAACGTAGCCGTCGAATTTCATCACGGCATTGATGCCGGCAACAAGGAGCCCCTTGTTGCCCGGACCCACGGGGGTGCACATCCCCTTTTCGTTCCGAATTACTTCACCGGTTGCCTGGTCGCACTTCAGCACGACCTGGCCTGGCCGGAGCCGTCCGATCATGCCGGGGCGGCCCTCGAAGTTGACGAGCGGGGCATTGCCTTCGGTGGCGCCATAAAATTCACGGATGAGCGGAATCCCGAACCGGTTCTGGAACTTCTCCCAGATGTCAGGCCGGAGGCCATTACCCATGCAGAGACGGAGCCGGTGGTTCCGCTCGCCTTCCTGCGGGGGCATATTCAGAAGATACCGGCACAGCTCGCCGATATAGACGAAAACGGTCGCGTCAAAGTCGCGGACATCTTTCCAGAAGTTCGAGGCTGAAAACTTCCGGCGTAGCGCCATGGTAGCGCCGGTCGTGAGCGATGTACCCCAGCCGGCGAACATGCCGGTCGAATGGTACATCGGCAGGGTCATGTAGATCACATCGGAGGGAGTCGCCTCCGCCATGCCGCGGCCGAACAGCGTGGACGCGACGATCCAGCGCTGATTGGTGATGACTGCTGCCTTGGGAAGTCCCGTGGTTCCGGATGTATAGATATAGCACATGGGCTCGGCAGTCTTGGGAGGGTTCAGGTTGAGCGGACGGCTGCGCGAGCATCGTTCGACCTCCTCGTTTATGATGGTCAGGCCATCTGTATCGGCCCGCCCGCCGCCCTCGTCCATCTGGACCCAGAAATTGCGGTCTTTCGATACTCCCTCCAGGTCCGGGAGCACATCAAGTGTGGCGCGGAGGTGCTCCGAACCCACGATCACCGCCTTGGGCTTGGAGATGTTGATGGCGTGCGTGAGCGCCTTGCCGGTCAGGTTGTGATTGATGAGCGCACCGATGGCGCGAATCTTGTTCAGGCCGGAGATAATGAAAAGGAATTCGGGCCGGTTGTCCATGACCAGGGCCACCGCATCTCCACGGCCGATGCCATACTTGGTGAAGTAGTCGGCATACTGGTTCGCCTGCTCGTTCACCTCGCGCCAGGTGTAGCGCTTCTGCTCATAGGCAATGGCCAGATGGTGGGGAATATCCTTCGCGTAACCCTCAAGCAGGCGTGCCGAGTTCCAGCTTCCCTGAGGAAGAAGCTGGGGCAGGCGGGATGCCACGCGGAGCGTCCCCTGAAGATCCTGGACTGTCGAACGAAGGTTATCCATGAAACCCATAGCTGCTGTTACTCCCGTGAGGATGTTCTGGGCGGTGATCGCCGGAGTGAATGTGGTAATCCGCCGCTCCGGCCATGCACCGAGGGGCCATTTCGGCCCAAAAAGGCAGCCGGGTCAAGACGCTGGTCCCGATTCCGGAGGATCTTCAAAACCGGGACGTCCGGCCTTGCGGCGGGCCGCCCATACCGGCCACCCTTTGGCCCGTGATCTCGACACCGATACGAACCGACAAGCCGTGGGGGTATGAACTCCTGTGGGCGAGCACGGCCCGTTACGCCGGCAAGATACTTCATGTAAACCGTGGGGAGGCACTCTCTCTTCAGCACCACCGCAAGAAGGAAGAGACGCAGTATGTCCTCTCTGGCCGTCTGCGTGTTGAACTTGGGGAACCTGGCGACGGACCGCTGAAAACCTTCGAAATGGGACCAGGGGAGTGTCTGCATCTCGCTCCGGGCACCCGCCACCGGCTGACGGCCATAGAGGATACCGACGTTCTGGAGGTTTCCACCCCTGAACTGGATGATGTTGTCCGGCACGAAGACCGGTACGGCCGTGCCGGGACCAGCAGGCCCTGACGGTTTCAAATCCCTGACCGATGCTCTAGTTTTACGTTCACTGTGGCCAAGAAGTTCAAGAACCGGATCGGCGGCGAGTGGCGGTCTTCGCCAGATATCTACCGTGTCCGCAGTCCCTATTCAGACCGACTGGTAGGCCATGCGCCGCTGGCGACGGCAGACGATGTGGAAGCGGCCCTGGCGGCGGCAGCCGCATCGTTCCGCGAGACGCGGAACCTTCCCAGCCATCGCCGGGCAGATATCCTCGCCCACGTTGCCGCCGGAATCAGCGAGCGGGCCGACGAGCTTTCCGAAATGATCATGCTGGAGGCGGGAAAACCGGTCCTGTTTGCCCGCGCCGAGGTCCAGCGGGCTGTCACAACGTTCATCCTCGCGGCCGAGGAAGCCAAGCGGATGGGCGGCGAAGTCATTCCTGTCGATATCGAGCCGCGTGCCGAGGGATTTACATGCCTGACGAGCCGTTACCCCCGGGGGCCGATGACCGCCATCACGCCGTTCAACTTTCCCCTGAATCTGGTTGCGCACAAGGTGGCCCCGGCCATTGCCACCGGGACGCCCATCATCCTGAAACCTGCCCGGCAGACGCCGCTAACGGCCTACCTGCTGGCGGAGATCATCGAACAGACGTCGTGGCCCGCAGGCGCGCTCAGCGTGGTCTATTGCACCGATGATCTGGCTGAAAAGCTGGTGACCGATGAACGCATACGGACGCTTTCGTTTACGGGGTCCGACCGGGTCGGCTGGAAGCTCAAGAATCTCGCCGGGAAAAAACGGTCGCTGCTGGAACTGGGCGGAGATGCGGCTGCTATCGTAGCGGCAGATGCCGACCTCGACTGGGCCGCCTCCAGGTGCGCGCAGGGAGCGTTCGCCTATGCTGGCCAGATATGCATTTCCATCCAGCGCCTGTTCGTCGATGAAAAGGTATACGACGCATTTCTTTCCAGGCTTGTTGAGGCGACGCAGAAACTGCCCGTCGGCGACCCGGCTGACCCGGCCACCATCGTGGGGCCGCTGATCAGCGAGGAGTCAGCCAAACGGGTGGAGGCCTGGGTGGATGAGGCCCGGCATGCGGGCGCGCGCCTCCATCATGGCGGAACACGGAACGGAAAGCTGTACCAGCCCACCATCATGGACCAGATGCCTGCAGGCATACGGCTTTCCTGCGACGAGGTGTTCGGTCCGGTTGTCTGGATGGAACCGTACAGTGATTTCGAGAAGGTCCTGACGCGGGTAAACGAATCGCGCTTCGGCCTTCAGGCATCGCTGTTTACCCGGGACATCGGGCGCATCCTACGCGCATGGAGGGAACTGGACGTCGGGGGCGTGGTCATTAACGAGTTCCCGATGATGCGCGTGGACAACTTCCCCTATGGCGGCGTGAAGGACTCGGGCGAGGGGAGAGAAGGTGTGCGTGCGGCGATGGACGAGCTGACCGAGACCCGGGTGCTGCTTCTGAAGGCGCCATGAGCCAGCCGCCGTCCATGCTCGATTCAGACTTCCGCTTTTCGTGGCATGTTCCGGGGTTGCTCGCCGGTTCGGGAGGCCCTTATCCGGGCGGCGTCGCCGGTTCATGGCACCAGTTCTGGATATCCCGGGGAATCCGTCATGTGGTGAACCTGACCGAAGGAGCCCATCATCCGCCGCTGCCGCTTTCCGAATGGCATTTCCCAACAAGTGACATGTGGGCGCCCGCACTGGATCATATCGTTCGCATACATAATCTCGTTCTGGAAGCCCAGGCGAAGGATGAACCGGTGGTGGTTCACTGCTGGGCCGGCGTCGGCCGGACCGGAACGGTTCTGGCCTGCCTGCACCAGTCGCTCGAAGGCCGGACACTTACCGAATCCATGGAACTGGTCCATTCACACCGGCGCGGGCCCCAGACCCGTGACCAGAGCAACCTGATCCGGGCATGGGAAGAGAAACTCCCGTCTCTTGGGCTCCAGCGTTTGCGGGGAGCAGTGCGGTAGCGGCAGGTTGCCCCGCTCCGGCCGGTCCGGTCACCCTTGCCAGGACAAGGAGTCGCAGACGCATGCGGATCACGAAAGTCTATACGCGGACAGGCGATGGCGGGGACACGGGGCTCGGAACCGGCAGGCGGGTTCCGAAGGATTCGCTCCGTATCGCCGCCTACGGGACAGTGGATGAGCTTAATTCGGTGATCGGGCTGGCTATTGCGCTTGATGTGGCCGGGGATCTGAAAAAGCCGCTTGCCCGCATCCAGCACGAACTGTTCAACCTGGGCTCGGACCTCTGTATCCCTGAAGAGGACAAGGCCGCCTGGGCCGCCGATCCGGCCAAAAAGGACTGGAAAATCCCACGTATCGAATCCCGTCACGTGGATGCACTGGAAGAACTCATGGACCGGCTGAGTGAAGGGCTTAAGCCACTCGAAAACTTCATCCTCCCCGGTGGAACGGCTGCCGCAAGCCAGCTTCATGTGGCCCGATGTGTCTGCCGTCGTGCGGAGCGTGAGGCTATTTCACTCTCGCGTGTGGAACGTATCGGGCCGTTTGTGGTGAAATACCTGAACCGGCTGTCAGACGCGCTGTTTGTTCTGGCCCGCTATGAAAATTCCAGGAAGGGAACGGGAGATGTTCTTTGGGACGAGTCGGTATGAGGCGGTCACTGTCCCGAGTTGTAAACGATACTCTTGAGCATGCCGCCGGCGGCGGAGAGATCCTCGGCCCCGTCTACCGGAACGAAGACTATTGACGGAGGCCCCGCGCCGGGAGCGGCATTTTTCAGGACCGCATCAAGGACGGGGCGGAACTCCTCCGGCGGGATCCGTTCACGTGTGTTCCAGTCCCGCACCTGGAGTTTCAGCATGATCCGTGACTGGTCACCAACGCGCCGGTAGAGGCCCGCCGTCATGCGGCCCAGCAGGTCGGCCGTTTTAGGCCCATCCAGGGAGAGCTCACTGGCCATCTGCCGGTGGTAGGCCATGATGGCATAGTAGTCGAAGGGGCCTTCTTCGGCCCGCTCGATCGACTGGGAAACCCAGGCAAGTGCATTCCGGGGAGAGGTTGCGGCCTCGTAAAAGAAATTAAGCGCGATTCGTGCATCTGGCCGCTCACGACGGACCGTTGCCGAAAGCATGGACGCAATCGCCAGGATGCGCCGGTTTTTCCAGTCCACCCATTGCCAGAACCCGGGCGTGTACTCGCGCACGTAGTGTCGGCCATTACCTGCCCCGTAGATTCCGCGATAAAGCTGGTCGGGAGCGAGTTTCGCACCGAAATCGGTTTCGTACCGCTCGCGGGACGACGCACCAAATCCGGTGGTGTGCCGGGAGACAAGGTCATCCTGGAACAGGATGCCGTCAATGGGATTTTTCGCAAGGTCACGGAAAAGGGCTACGAGATAACGTTCGGATGCCGGATTCCAGATATCGAGCCCCTTGTCGCGAACATACTCGCGGCTGGCAAGATCAAATATCCGGTCGTACCGGGAGTCGTCCGGGCTGAACCCGTAATCGGCATAGCGTGTTGTCATCCACGCATAAATCTTGAGACCGTTCCGGTGTGCCAGCTTGCAGTAGAGAGGGAGCAGGTCGGTGACTACCGGAGCATGGCGGGTCTGGAAATAGACACCGGTCCGGCCGTCGCGCCATTTCTCCGGAACCAGGCCGTGGTAGCGGTCACCCGCGTTGTGAAACACGCGCACCAGAATCGTGTTCAGGCCTGCCGCGGCCAGTCCGGAGAACATCCGGTCCACCTCGTCCGGGTGGCTGGCGCCAACGACGAGAACCTGCGCACCTATCAGCGGCTCAATCTGTCTTGAGGAATGGGCTTTTTCAGCCGTGGCTGCTTCCATGGCGCGCTCGATATTTCCGAGCTTGAACCGCGCACGGGGGGCCAGTGGATGATCGGGAAAGTTCAGGAGAAATGCCGAAAAGAGATCGCGTGCCGGCTCGGTGCGTCCCTTCGCTGCCTCGACCTCGGCCAGTCCGAGAAGTGCCTCGACGACACGGGGACTTTCCGGGAAGCTGTCACGGATCCACAGGAAAAGCCGTTCGGCGCGGGCGTAGTCGCGGGCCTTGAGGTGCTGGAATGCCTGTGCAGCCACCTGATCAGGGTCAATGCCGCTGCCGCCGGCGCTTGCTGTCGTTTGCCCAGAGACAGTAGCTGCCGCGAGCAGCAGGCAGAGGCCAGCCAGGGGAAATATCCGCCAGGCGCCTGAACGGCCAAAAAAGGATACCATGCAGTGCCGCCCGCCGGACGTCTCTGTCCGGATTCAAACCCCTCACCGTGAACTCGCAAGTATACCGGTTCCGGGCGGTCAGGTCAGCAGGCTTTCAGTCTTCCAGACTGCTGACGTCACCAGGATCCTGGCCAAGCTCCCGGGCTTTCAGCACACGGCGCATGATCTTGCCGGACCGGGTCTTGGGAAGCGACGTTACGATCTCGATATCCCGCGGAACCGCATGGGAGGCGAGCGTTTTCCGGACGAACTCGGCGATATCCTTCTTCAGCTGGTCGCTCGGCTGGAATCCGGCCCGAAGCGCCACGAACGCCTTGATGATGTCTCCCCGGATGCCTTCGGGGTCCGGCCGGCCGATGACGCCTGCCTCGGCTACAGCCGGGTGCTCCACGAGCGCGGATTCCACCTCGAACGGCCCCACGCGGTGGCCGCTCGTCTTGATAACGTCGTCGGCACGGCCGACAAACCAGAAATATCCGTCCTGGTCCATCATCGCCGTATCACCGGAGAAGTACCAGCCCTTGATGCGGAAATATTCGTCAAACTTGGGCTTGTTCTTCCAGATTTCCCGCATCATCGACGGCCACGGTGGCCGCAGGGCGAGAAATCCCTCCTTGCCGGGCGGCAGTTCGTTGCCATCGCCGTCGATAATCGCCGCATGGACTCCCGGCATGGGCTTTCCCATCGATCCTGGTTTCACCGCAGTGCAGGGGAAGTTCACGATCATCATCGCGCCCGTCTCGGTCATCCACCAGGTGTCATGGATTGGCAGGCCATACACCTTCATGCCCCAGCGGACCACTTCGGCATTCAGCGGTTCGCCGACCGACAGTATGTGCCGGAGCTCGCGGAACTTGTGCTGCTTCACGAGCGCATCGCCCGCTTTCATTAGCATCCGGAGCGCCGTCGGCGCCGTGTACCAGATGGTGACGCCAAGCTGGTCGATCACCGAATACCAGTTCTCGGCCGCAAACCGGCCCTCGTAGACCACTTGCGAGGCGCCGTTGAGCCACGGCGCGAAAATACCGTAGCTGGTGCCCGTCACCCAGCCTGGATCGGCGGTGCACCAGTAAACATCCTCCTCCCGCAGGTCGAGCACCCAGCGGCCGGTTGCAAGATGCCCATACATTGCCTTGTGGACATGGACGATCCCCTTGGGCTTGCCTGTGGTTCCGGACGTATAGTGCATCAGCATCGGGGCTTCCCAGTCCAGTTCACGGACCCGGAACTCGTCGGAACACTTGTCCAGCTCATCGTTGAGCTTGAGATTCCCCGCGCCTGACGGGGCGTTGTCGCCAACGAACACCACATGCCTGAGGTCTTTCAGCTCGTTTCGTACGGACTCCACCTTCTTGTAGAGTTCTGGCGTGGTTACGAGCATGACCGCGCCCGAATCCTGCAGGCGGTCGCGGACCGCCTCCGGACCGAAGGCCGCAAACAGGGGGCCCGCGATGGCACCCACCTTGAAGGATCCGAGGATGCCGTAATACAGCGTGGGAATCCGGGGAAGAAAGAAGAATACCCGGTCGCCCTGTTTCACTCCGAGGTTGTGCAGGAGATTGGCGAAACGGTTGGACAGCTTTCGCATGTCGTTAAAGGTGAACAGCTTGATGTCAAAGTGGGGAGCATCACCACCCACCCAGTACATCGCCACCTTGTTGCGTCGCCCGGTGTCGCAGTGCCGGTCAATACACTCGTAGGCCATGTTAACGCGATCGCCGGCAAATCCGTTGAACTCGCTCCGCAGGTTTTCCCAGTTGAACTCCCGGCGCATCCGTTCGTAATCGGTCAGGTTGCACCGTACCGGCATCTTCTTGATCAGTTCCTGTTCGGTGTTTGTGGCGTCGGCCATGGCGTCAGTTTGCCCCCTCGGTCGCTTGGGATTAATGGTCAGGGGCAACGCTAGTTCGGCTGGTTTGGCATGGGCAAGACCGGATTCGCGGTCACGTGAGCCCGGTTCATCTGCGGAGCCATATGAAGGACGATGACCCCCTGATTCCAGAACATCCGGCACATGCGGGGGGGCCGCCACCTGTGCCGGTGGACGCACCGCTGGACGATGCCGAACGTGAACAGATCATTCACGCTTCCGGCATACAGCAAACCATCGATACCGAACGGTTTCGCGCCTATTCACGGATATCCCGGGCAGTTCACTTCCTACTGGCCGTGCTGCTGATGCTGCATGATCTTCTCGAACCTGCCAGTGTATGGTTTTATGAAGTTACGGGCGAGATTCAGGTTGATCTGGTCCGGCCGTCAGGTGGCATGGCCAAGTGGTTTACCACCGAGCGTCTTCTCCCGCTTTACGTCGTCCTGCAGACTGTCCTGTTTCACTACCTGCTGCCGGAGCGGGTGCTGTCATCCCGGACAAAGCTCATGGTCGAGGGCTGGATCGACCTGCTCTGGATAACGGTCGCCGTCTCGCTGACAGGCGGAGTGACAAGCCCTTTTGTGTTCCTGTACCTCGTTGTGATCCTGAATGCGGCCCCCTCCCAGTCCCGGATTGTCGCTATTGCCAAGGTGGCGGCCTCGACAGTGCTGCTCGCAGCAGCATTCATCATTTCAGACAGGACCGACGAGCACCCGTGGTCGGCGCTGATCTGGCCGGTCTCGTTTCTCTGGATTGCGAGCTACCTGTCCGGTGCATTCGAGGATATTGCCCGTTCGTTGAGCGACCGGCTGCTGCGCGAGACTGTCCGTGATGACCTGACAGGGCTCTATACGTTCCGGTTTTTCATCTCCCTGCCGGACCGGTCTGCCGACCGGCCCTACTCCATCGTGGTCTTCGATGCCGATCACCTGAAAGAGGTTAACGATACATGGGGCCATGACCGGGGGACCGAACTGATACGGTATGCTGCCGAAGCGATCAGGGCTGCGGCCCGCGAGGGTGATGTCTGCGCCCGGTTGGGCGGCGATGAGTTCATCGTCCGGCTGCGGGGAACAGGCGCCGAAGGCGCGGCGAAGTATGCCAGCCGGGTTCGGGATCTGTGCAGCCGGTTGCCGGTTGAGCTTCCCGGCGGGGGCCAGTTTCCGGTGATGCTGTCGGCTGGTATTGCCAGTTGCCCGGAACACGGGCGGGAACTGGGGGAGACAATACGACAGGCCGATGCGGCGCTATATGAATCCAAGCGACTGGGGCGGAATCGCGTAACAGTCTGGAGTCCGGCCCTGGTGGCCGGAAGCGGCTCCCAGTACCTGGGCGGGCTCGGCATGGGTGCCCAGCCGAAGGAAACCGGGCGGCCGGGCAGGGGTGGGTGATAATGAAAAGCATCACCTGGGCCCTCGTATGGGCGGCGATGCTGACGGCTCCGTCTCCATTACTTGCCCGGATGGCTGTTATGGTGGTGTCAGGAAATGGATCCCGTTCTGTCGAACTGGCCGGTCTTTTTGCCGACCGGATCGGGCGTACCCACCGGTATCTTCTGCTCCCGGCCCCCGAAAAGTTTGTGTTTAACCCGGAAAATCCGGCCTGTCCCGATCTGCCGCGTACGGAACTCCTGCTTCTGGTGTCGGCCTCGGATCCGGGGACGGATGGGAGGTACAAAGGCACGTTCAGGATGTGGGATTGCCGGATCAACCGCTGGCTGGGAGAGTTCGAAAGCCGTTCCCAGCAGCTTCCAAATGTCGCGTCGAATCTGAAAGATCACGCCGTCTTGCGGCTGCCGTACCGCAACATTCTGGATGCTGCTGGCAGCACAGTTTGTCTGCCGGGAAGCCAGGCAGCCGCTTCCCGTGCCGGTGAACGGCTCTGGTGGTATGGCGGGGGAGGGTTTATGGGCCGTCTCATCGTTCGTGAACAGGCGCTGGATGATGGCTGTGCAGCCGTCTCCGTGGACTACCGTGTTGCCATGGGGATCGAACTGGCACGGGGCCAGATGGTGATGGACCGGCCGCCGGCGCAGCGCCCGGCGACGGTGTACAGTACGCCGGGTCTGGGCCACGTGATTCGCGTGGCGGAGGGGTCCACGGCCGGTTCCTGCATGTCCGGCACTGTCTGCGTCGCGGAGATTCCGGCGCTGGAAAGCGCATGGATCGCACGGACCGGAACGGCTGCCAGCGTCCGGCAGGCAGTGTTCTGGTGGAACGCGGAAAGGCTGAGATCGGGCAGGAATGCCGGTCAGCCGAAGACGGGTTACCGGTTTGCGATTGACG
Source organism: Deltaproteobacteria bacterium (assembly GCA_026129095.1). Taxonomy (NCBI): domain Bacteria; kingdom Pseudomonadati; phylum Myxococcota; class Myxococcia; species Deltaproteobacteria bacterium. Next base: position 148,388 of record JAHCIT010000001.1, on the reverse strand, counting down.
GCCGTGGCTGGAGCCTGGACATGCGTAATGCCAGGGGCCGGACGCAGGAACTCGCGCAGGGTGAACGCCCCCGGATACCCGAAGGAGGCGGAATGCCGGAGATGGAGTTCGTGCATGAAGGAAGGCGCACGGACATCTATGCCGATGGACGTTTCGTTACCGGGCTTGACGATGACTCACTGTATGGCGGAGAGTTCGTGGCAGAACTTCTGGGACATGCGCCGGACGGCACGGGAGGGAATGCCGTTCGCACCGGGTTTTCAGTATCGGGGGCCCGGTTGGCTGCTGATATTCCGCAGCCGCTTGCGCCCTGACGTTCCTGTGTGAAAGAGGGGCTGATCATGCACCGGAATCTGCTTGTTACGCTGGCTGTTGTGGCCCTGCTGGTGATTGGCGTTGGGCTGTTTCATCTGCTCCGGGATGACCCCTCGGCCACAGGTCACATGGCGGGTACTTCGGGGGAATTGCTCCCGGCTGCCAACCGGGGCGAATCGCCGGCGAGCACCATAACGTCGGGCATTGATCCGGCTGTTGATATCGGTAAGGCGCGGTTTGAAACCGTAAATGACCGGGAGCTGCTTTCCCCTGAGTTCCTGGACGTGTTTAACCGGTTCCTTTTTGAATATCACCAGCAGCCGCGTTCCGAGCTACTCCGTAACTTCGACCGATGGCTGGCGCGAAACTATTCGGAAGCGGAAGCCAGGCGGATCCGCGAGATATTCCTGAAATACCTGGACTACGTTGACCGGATGCAGTCGCCGGGATTTTTTTCTGGCGCGGCCAGCCTGCGCGACCAGTCTGAAAAGATGCGGCGGCTGCGGCGTGAGATCTTCGGCCAGGAACTGGCGGATATCCTGTTCCGTGATGAAGAGAAGAGTGTGGACTACGCCCTGAGTGTTCGGGAACTCCAGCAGGACAGGACGCTGGATTTCCAGACCCGGAAAGAACGGATGGACGAGCTGGCCCGCGACCTGCCGCCTCATCTCCGGGAGGTCATCCTGTACAGGGACCCGCGGCAGAAGTTTCTTGAAGAACAGCAGCAGATCGCGGTGGATCTCGAAGGCCTTTCTGAGCAGGAGAAAAACGAGAAGATACGTGACCTGCGGCTGAAACATTTCGGTCCGGAGGCCACGGAGCGGCTCGAACGGCTCGATCAGGAAATTGTGGCCCGCTCCGGGCGATACGCCGGTTATGACGCCGCCCGCAATGCGTTTCTGGCCGATCCTGCCACGGCCAGCCTTTCCCGCGAGGAGAAGGACGCCCGTCTGCAGCAACTCCGGCAGCAGAATCTCAATCCTCTGGAGGCAGAAGAAATGGCCGTTCGGGAGACGCTGGGAGCAGCAACAAGCGAGCAGGTCATCCAGTGGATGGAGGCACTCAGGCAGAATCCTCCGCCACCGGTGGAATGATCGCTTGAGCCCGGCTCGCTAGCGCTTAACTACTAATAGAAGGCTGCGCGTTGGTGCAGCCCCGTCAGACTGCCCGAGGACTTTTACAAATGGCCGACCGGAACCGGGACTGGGAACGCGCCAAGGAGGAGATCCGGGGCCGGGTTGACCTTGTCGAGATCATCTCCCGGCATACCCAGCTCAAGAAGGCTGGACGCGACCGGTGGAAGGGCCTGTGCCCGTTTCACGGCGAGAAGACGCCCAGCTTTTCTGTCGATCCGGTACGCGGTTATTACCACTGTTTCGGGTGCAAGGCGTCGGGCGACGTCTTCACGTTCGTCCAGCAGAAGGAAAAGATGACCTTCCCCGAGGCCATGCGAATGCTGGCCGAGCGTGCCGGGGTGGAGCTGCCGCAGTATTCTGGTGACGCCGGCGCCTCGAAGGCGAGGTCGAGTGAGCGGCAGGAGCAGGGCAATCTCCTGGAACGCACGGCGGTTTACTACCGGAATCTCCTGCTAAAGGATACCCGCGCTGATGCCGCCCGCGCCTATGCGGAACGGCGTGGACTCACGGGCGAGATCGCCGAGACCTTCCGTGTCGGTTTTGCGCCGCGCAACCGGCAGACGCTTGTTACGCAGCTACGGTCCCTCAAGATCGATCCAAAAATCGCACTGGGGGCGGGGCTCGTTGTTCCCGTTGATGACGAAGAACCGGCCGACGGAAACTGGTCGTGGGACCATCTCAGGGACCGCTTTATCGACCGGCTCATGTTCACTATCGAAGATGACCGTGGCAAGGTGGTGGGATTCGGCGGCCGGGCGCTCGGGGACGCGCAGGCGAAGTATCTGAATTCGCCTGCTACCGACCTCTTTCAGAAGAGTCTTATCCTCTACAATTTTCACCGGGCGAAGGAGTTCATTGACGCTTCGGCCGGGGCAGTGGTTGTTGAAGGCTACATGGATGCCATCGCGTTCTGGCGGGCAGGCATAAAAAACGTCGTGGCGCCGCTCGGGACGGCGCTCACGGCCGAGCAGGCGCAGAAGCTGGTCCGCCTGACCCAGAAAATATACCTGTGCTTTGACGCCGACGAAGCGGGCGAACGCGCCGCGGCGCGTGCCTTGGACGTGCTGCTGCCGCTGGGCGTTTCGCCGCTCCGGATTGTAGTCCCGTCTGGGAAGGATCCGGATGACCTTCTGGCCTCCGAGGGGCCTGAAGCGCTCCGGAGACTTCTGGATACGGCAGAGCCCATGCTGGAGCGGCTCATCTCCAGTGTCGCCGCACGGGCCGGAAGCAATCTGGCCGAGCGCCAGTCTGCGATTGGGCAACTGCTGCCGGTATTCACCCTGGTCAGGGATCCGACCCTGCGTTCGGAGATGCTCCGTCATGCGGCTTTGGCCTTCGGTTTCCCGGAAAAGGCGATTGAGGAGACCGTTAACCGCGCTTCAGCCCGGCACCGGATTTACCGGCAGCCGGTTCCGCCGCCGGAACTGCCAGCTTCGGAGGAAAAGAAGCTCGCCGTTCCATCAGCCGTCCGGGCAATTCTGTGGATATTCATGAATCATGCCGATCTCCGCCGGCCAATACTCGAGAGCAGCATGGCAGGTTATCTGAAAGGCAGGGACCGGGAACTGTTCGACAGCCTGGTGAAACTCTGGGAGGAAACCGGTGGTTGCGAACCGAAGGCGTGGTTCGGGCGGCTGGACGAGAGCGGCCTCGTGGGAGCAGCCGTCCAGAGCATCGCATCCGAGGAGCCGAGACTGAGGGAGCTGAAGGCGGAGGATTGCCAGCGGTTGCTCCGTGATATTGGCGCCGCGTTTGAGCGTGAGCGGCTGAAGTCCGAACGTGCAGCTTTGCGGACGAAACTGGCGGAGCTGGAAAAATCAAGCGGGGCGTCGGCCGAGATTGACCGGATCAGCCTTGAACTTATTGCCCTCGATCACCGGATCAAACAGACTATTGCTGTCGCCGTCAGTTCGTTTGCGGTATCCGCGGTAACGGAGAGCCAGACCGGATTTGCGCCGCCGGCTACCGCCACGCCGGCACCAGAAGATGATCCGGCCGACGATTATTACGGCGATGAAGACGTGCCGGATGCCGGTGAGTCCGGCGGGCAGCCGTTCTAGGGTTCCGGGTGAGGATTAACGGGATGGCCGGTTCCAGCAAGAAGGGGAAGAAAACTTCCGCCGCACGCAAGGCCGTGACGGGATCCCCGGCCCGGTCAAAAAAGACTCCAGTTCCGGTTTCCCGCCCTGTTCCCAGGGCCGTCCGGAGAGGCGCCGGTCGTCCCGGTACCCGTCAGGCCAGCAAACCGCCTGTCAAATCGCCCGCAAAATCTGGAACTCTGTCCGCAGCGGAAATGCCAGCCATACGGCTCTCCGCATCCATACCTGAAGCAGCCCATCAGCCGATTCATGTACTGGTCCAGAAGGGACGGGCGCAGGGTTTTCTCACGTGGGACGATCTCAATAACCAGCTCCCGGACGAGGCCAAGGAAGCGAATATCTTTGACGACATCTACCAGCGGATCGCGCAGGCAGGGATTGCCGTCGTGGATAGTGCGGAAGCGGCCGAGCCCGAAGACGAAGTAGATACGGCCGAAGTTCCCGACGAGGAAACCGATGAGGAAGAAGATTCCGAACCGGAAATCGCCGAGGAACCGGAGCCGGCGATGGATGCCGAGGAGACAAAACCGGCTGAAACACCGAGCGTCGATCCGGTACGGATGTATCTGCGGGAAATGGGGGCAGTCAGCCTTCTGAACCGGGAAGGCGAGGTGATACTGGCCAAGCGGATCGAAAGCGGCCTTTTTACCATGTTTCATGCGGCGTACTGCTGCCCAACCGTCTTGGAAGACATGGTGATTCTGGGCGACCGGCTGGAGCGGGGCGAAATGCGGCTCCGTGACCTCCTGGAAGAACCGGAAGTGCTGCCCGAAGACGAGGAGATTGTCCCGGACGCCGAGAGCCAGACGCTCGATTTCACGATTCAGTCGTTCCGCAAGATCAAGGCGCTGGTGCGGGACCGTGAAAAGATACTCCGCAAGACCAGGTCATCGAAAAATGCTTCCCCGCGCGCGGTCAAGTCTGCCGAGAAGTCGCTCGCCGACAATACCCGCAAGATTACGGTGCTGATCCGCCAGATCCGGCTTCACAAGACCCACCTTCAGCGGCTGGTAGACCGGGTCCGGGAATTCGTACGCGAGGTCGATATGATCGACCGGGAACTGGTCGAGGCTGCCCGCCGGATCGGCGCCGGTCCGGATGCCCTCCGGGAAGCACTGCACAAGGTCCGCCGGTCAAAGAAATATGCCGAAACCCTCTCGAAGCAGACAGGCTTGTCCATTCATGAGATCATGCACCTGGAACAGGGAGAGACAGAACGGCAGAAGCTGCACGCCACCCTGGAGGCGACGACCCGGCTTCCGGCCCGTGAAATCCGCCGGCTGGTGAAAGCAATCGACAGCGGCGAGCAGGAGGCCGCACAGGCCAAGGCCGAACTGGTAGAGGCCAATCTCCGGCTGGTGGTTTCGATCGCGAAGCGGTACACGAACAAGGGGCTCCAGTTCCTGGATCTCATTCAGGAAGGCAATATTGGCCTGATGAAGGCGGTGGACAAGTTCGACTACCAGCGGGGATTCAAGTTCTCCACCTATGCGACGTGGTGGATTCGTCAGGCCATCACCCGTGCCATCGCCGACCAGGCCCGAACGATCCGGATACCCGTCCACATGATCGAGACCATCCACAAGATCACCCGCGTCCAGCGGCAGATGCTTCAGGAACTTGGCCGCGAACCGGGGCCGGAGGAGATCGCGCAGCGGCTCGACATGCCGCTCGACCGGGTATCAAAGGTGCTGAAGATCGCCCGCGAACCGGTCAGTCTTGAAACCCCGGTGGGTGAAGATGACGATTCGCATCTTGGGGACATGCTTGAAGACACGTCGACTGTTTCGCCTACCGATACGGTCATCAACGTCAGTCTGAGCGAGCAAACCCGCCGGGTGCTGGCGACACTGACGCCCCGGGAGGAAAAGGTTCTTCGCATGCGGTTCGGCATCGGCGCGAAGACCGATCACACGCTTGAGGAAGTGGGAGAGGATTTCTCTGTTACCCGCGAGCGTATCCGGCAGATCGAGGCCAAGGCGCTCCGCAAGCTCCGTCACCCGAGCCGCTCCAAGCGGCTCAAGACGTTTGTCGATGGCTGATAGCTGGAGCCGGGCGTCAAGGCAGCCACCCGCTCCTTCAGAACGCAGCGTTTTCTTTCCAGGACGACAGCCGTCCACAATCCCCGCAGGCAGCCGGACCCAGCCCGGCATCAACGGTCCTTGAGTAAGGAGGAACCCGCACATGAAACAGGCAGTAATCGTTGCCAGCGCACGCACCCCCATCGGCAAGGCATTCAAGGGAGCATTTAATTCCACACACGGCGCGGATATGGCGGCCCATGCCATCAAGTCAGCCCTGGAGCGGGCAAAGGTCGATCCGGGGGAGATCGAAGACGTGGTGATGGGGTGCGGACTTCCTGAAGGTTCGACCGGAAACAACGTGGGACGCATTGCCGCGATCCGGGCGGGCTGTCCGGTAACTGTGAGCGGCATGACCGTTAACCGGTTCTGCTCGTCAGGGTTGCAGGCGGTGGCGATCGCTGCCCAGCGGGTGATTGTCGACGGCGTACCAGTGATGATCGGCGCGGGAGTCGAGTCCATCTCCCGTGTCCAGAAGAACATCAACATGAATGACGCCGCCAATCCGGGAGTCATGAAGCTAAAGCCCGGTATCTACTTCCCGATGGGGCAGACGGCGGAAATCGTAGCCAGCCGTTACAAGGTGTCCCGGGAATCCCAGGACGACTACTCGCTGCTTTCCCAGCAGCGCACGGCCGAAGCGCAGAAGACGGGGAAGCTGGCCGAAGAGATCGTTCCCATGCAGGTAACGATGACCGAAAAGAACAAGGAAACGGGAGAAGTTACCAAAAAGGAGTTCCTGTTCGCGCAGGATGAAGGGAACCGTCCCGATACGACCATCGAGGGGCTCCGCTCACTCAAGCCGGCATTCAATCCCCAGGGCAGCGTGACGGCGGGCAATTCGTCGCAGCTTTCCGACGGTGCCGCCGCCGTTGTTGTCATGAGCGATGAGGAAGCCAGACGCCGAAATCTGAATCCACTTGGCGCATTTCGCGGGCTTGCTGTAGCCGGTTGCGAGCCGGATGAAATGGGCATCGGCCCGGTATTCGCCGTGCCACTCCTACTCAAGCGCTTTGGCCTCAGGCTGGATGACATCGATCTGATCGAGCTGAATGAGGCGTTTGCCGTTCAGGTGGTTTATTGCCGTGACAAGCTGGGTATCGATCCCGCCCGGCTCAATGTGAATGGCGGGGCGATTTCCATCGGCCACCCGTACGGGATGACCGGTGCCCGTCAGACCGGTTCGATTCTGATGGAACTCCGCCGCCGCAAGAAAAAATGGGGCATCGTTACCATGTGCATCGGTGGTGGCATGGGGGCGGCCGGCCTGTTTGAGGCTTTCTGAACTGACAAAAGGCCGAAAAGAAGCGGGTGGGGATCCGGGCGATCTCCGCCCGTTTTCCTTTTCATTTGCGGGGACCACTTGCTCGTGACACCATAGGGCACGTGACCCGAGGGCCGGTCGATCAAGAGGAACACCGAGTGCCGGTCGAGAATCCCGATACTGCCGGTCCGCGACGCCTGCCGTGGCAGCGTATCCTGGCGGCAGGAGTTGTCGCCCTGCTTGCCGCCGGACTGGTCCTGTTTCCGCTTGTCCGGACGCTTCGGACGCGGGATCAGGCTTCCGGCGCTGGAAGCCCGCAGGATCCGGTGGCCCGTCTTTCATCCGGCCCGCGGGAGTTTTCCAGTGTTGAGGATATTCGCACCGAGTACCAGTCTGCGCTTACCAGTTACAGCGCATTTCTCGTCCGCGCGGATGATGACATCGCTTTTCTGGAGCGTTTCTGCGGCGGAGAGCCGGTGAACCCGGAAGAAGGCATGCAGCGTGCGAAATCGATGGCCAGATTTTTCGAGGCGGCCCATGTCCATGAGATCGACATGACCGAGATCCGGCGCGTGGCCGGTCTTCAGGGGATAGATCTCGGCCGTCCGCCGTGGGAAACCCGTCAGGCAGAGGTGAAGGAACTGAACTTGCGCCTTGTTCGGGCCCAGGATGCCTGCCGTGAGCGGAACCGGCAGCGCGCCCACATGCAGCCGGCTGATTCGGCATCTGGAGCCGTTCCATGAATCCGCTGGAGTTTTCAGTCGTCATTCCCGCCCTGAATGAGGCGGAAAGCATCCCGCAGCTTGTCAGTGAACTTTCTCAGGTGATGGGCGAAACGGGCAAGTCATGGGAGGTCATTTTTGTTGACGATGGCTCCCAGGATGGAACGGCGGATCTGCTCCGGGCGTTGGCTTCGACAGGTGGAGTCGTCCGGGTGATTATCTTCAAACGCAGATTCGGGCAGTCGGCGGCGCTGGAGGCTGGTTTTCTGGCTGCCCGGGGGCGGTTTCTCCTCCCCATGGATGCCGACCTGCAGCACGATCCGCGCGATTTCTTTCCGATGCTCCGGCAACTGGAAGCCGAAGAGGCCGACATGATTGTCGGCTGGCGCAAGGATCGCAAGGACGGGAAACTTCGCTCGGCCATATCGGCCACGGCGAGCAGGATTATTTCAGAGGTGACGGGTGTCCCACTTCACGACCACGGCTGCAACCTGAAGGTAATTCGCCGGGAACCATGGCACGGGCAGCGGATTCCGCCCGGCTGGCACCGCTTTCTGGGGGTGATTGCCTGCCGGCGCGGCATGGTCGTTCGCGAGCGGGTGATCAATCACCGGCCCCGGCTGCATGGGGAGTCCCACTATGATTTCATGCGGATACCGGTCGTCGCCCGTGATGCGGCGAGAGTTACCCGGTTGACGCCAGAAGCCTGCAGGAATCTTCAGGGTGTCAGTTATGAGATTGCGGAAATACTGCCGCCTGATCCCGTCGCCGAGTCGATCTGACCGGCGTCTGCTCAGATCTGAACGACTTCGACCACTTCAGGCACCAGTTCGCGGAGCCGGGTTTCGATTCCCTGCTTGAGCGTGGCGATCGAGGATGGACAACTTGAGCACGATCCCCGCATCTGGAGGTAGACGGTCCCGTTTTCAAACTTGTGAAACACGATGTCGCCACCATCCTGCGCGACGGCCGGACGGATCTGCTGGTCGAGAATCTCGATAATCTTCTGAGCTGCTTCCGAGTTGCTGGCGCCGTGCTCGGACTGGATACGCGGCCCGGTGATGACGGGCTCACCTGCCTCCAGATGTGTCTTGATCTCGCGGAGCATGGAGGTATTCACCTGCATCAGCTTGTCCTGTCCGGTGACGGTGACCGTGACGAAAGTCGGCCCAATCATGACCGCCTTCACCCCATCCACGCTGAAAAGCCGCTTGGCCAGGGGCGAGCGTTCGGCCTGGACCGATTCGGTGAAGTTCTCCGCCCCGCGGTCCAGCAACTGCTGGTTCACTGTATATTTGAGCGTATCGGGATTGGGCGTAAATTCGAGGTTCACGTTTACTGGCATGGACCTGTCTCCTGAAGGCGAATGTGCCGGGACTGCCGTACCGGCCAGCCTGTAAATAAGCATAACAGGGTCCGCGTTCAAGGGGCTCTTTTCGTGCCCCTACGGTATCCGGGAATGGGGCTAACCTGTATGAAACAGAGGGTTTTCCGGCAGTGGCCGTCGGCCCGCCGGGCCACTAGAGTGAAACCCCATGTTCACTCCACAGGACGAGGAAATTCATCCAGTCGGCTCAGATACCCACTGGCAGGAGAGCTGGTATTTCAACTGGGCGGCGTCTGACGGGCGTTCGTTCGGGCTTTCCAGGATCGGTTATCGCTTTAATCAACGGCAGATGGATGGTCTTGTGCTGACGCTCCGGGATGGGAAACCGGAGTTCATTTATCCGGCCGTGAATCTCCCGCTTCGGGGTGATGTGAGTAACATGAGTAACATTCGTGCTTCCAGCGGGCTGAAAACCGGTGGACTCACATACCGCATGGTGGAGCCTTTCCGGAAGTGGAAGCTGGAACTTGCCGGTCGCAACCCGATGGAGCTGACCTGGGAGGCCTTTACGCCTGCCTACGACTATCACAGTGGCGGAGCGGAACTTCCACCCAACGTGGCGGGGCACCATTTCGAGCAGGCGGGCCGGGTCACTGGCTGGACCCGCTTCCGGGGGCGGGAAAAGCAGGTGAACGGGCGCGGTGAGCGCGACAAGTCATGGGGTGTGCGTGACTGGGCAAAGGTCGAGGGCTGGAACTGGATCAGCGCCCAGTTTGGTGACGATCTTACATTCAATGTCTGGGAGGGCTTTTTCGGGGGCCGCCCATATGTGAACGGCTTTGTCTTCCGTGACGGTGAAAACTCGGGCGTTGAAAGGCTGTCGGTCCGATTTCACTGGGGAGAACGCGAGCATATCCCCGCCCGTACCGAGCTCGACTTCGGAACTCATGACGGTTCCAGCTACCGGGTGACGGTTTCGACACTCGCACGGTTTCCACTGGTGAAGAACGGCCTATGGCTGGAGGAACTGCATTCCAGCTTCACGCTGATCCGTAATGGCGGTGCCGAGCGGATGGGTGTCGGCATCATTGAGCACGCCTGGCACGCCGGTATGTTGAAGTCGCTCCGCTATTCCGGCGAACTGCTTAAGGCGGCAGGGCAACTGATTTTGCCGTGATTACCGAGCTTTCTGCGAGCACCCCGCAACGCCTGTCCGTGATCGGGGGAAAAGCATGCGGGCTGGTGCGGCTCATGGCAGCTGGACTGAACGTTCCGGAGGCATGGTGCCTGCCGGCGGACACAGCCGTAGAAGGTGAGCTCCCTTCCGCTGTCGAGGCGGAGCTGAAGGGGTTCTGGGAGACATTCCGTACGCAGTTTCCGGATTCGCGGCTAGCGGTCCGGAGTTCGGCCGTGGCCGAGGATCTGGATGAGGCCTCCTTCGCAGGCATTTACCAGACCCGCCTGGATAACGATTCGGCCAGCCGGCTGATCGAATCGGTTCGTCAGTGCCTGCAGGCTGTCCATGCCGCCCGTGCACGGGATTACCGGGCCAAACAGGGCAAGCCGGTGGACCTGCGTATTGCGCTGGTGCTTCAGCGGATGGTCAATTCTGACGTATCCGGGGTGATGCTGACTGCCAATCCTCGCCGTCCGTTCGCCCATGAGATCGTGATTGATGCTTCATGGGGTCTTGGAGAGGCGGTGGTTTCCGGTATCGCCCATCCCGACCACATCGTGCTGGACCGTGAAACCGGCACGATCCGGGAGACCATCATCGGGTCCAAGGAAATAGAATACCGCTATGTCGCAGGACGCGGGCACACCGAGCTGGAAGTGGGTCCAGCCCGGCGCCAGCGGCTTTCACTGGGGCCGGACCAGATCCGCATGATGTGGGAACTGGCCCGGCAGGTGACCGGGAAGATAGGTCCCCGGCAGGATATCGAGTGGGCGATCGAAAACGGCCATGACGGCGGCCGGCTGTATGTGCTCCAGCAGCGGCCGATCACCGGGCTACCCCCGGAACGGCCCCGGGAAATCTGGAGCCGGAAATTCGGCGACGAATACCTTGCCGATTACATGACGCCATTCGGCCATACGGTGCTGACCCGGTGGATCAGCGAGGATTACCTGAAGGACATGGCCCGGCTGAGCGGCAATACTGAGCTGGCCGAACTGGACCCTATCCGCCGGTACCACGGCTATGCCTACATGAGCGGTGCCTATATCGCCCGGATGCTCCGGGGCGTTCCGCCCCGGTTCAGGACGCGCGATCCGATGGGGTGGTTCACGCCGCTCTGGGTGGAGCAGGCCAGGGCCGAGCCATTCGAGCCCTGGCGGCTTGCCGGAATGCTCCGGGCACCGGCAAAAGACCCGCGTTCGCCGATTGCGGCCAATCCGCAGGTCATGGCCGAGCATTGCCGGAACGTGGAGCGGCTGGTTCGCCCCAAGCTTTTTCAGGACTACCGGCTGCTGTCGATGCCGGAGTGGCGCCGCCAGTTTGCCGAGGCATATGAGCTGGGACGCGAGCACTTCCGCGTGATCCGCTGGGGCATGGGTTATTACAACCCGGCGCTGCATGCGGCGCTTCAGTCTGCGCTGAAATCGTTCGCCCATGACGACGACGGGGAACTGTACCGGGCCTGCATCAGCGGACTGCCCGGAACCAAGACAGTCGAGATCAACCGGGATATATGGCGGCTCGGCATGGTGGCCCGGGAAGATCCCGCCCTGCGGTCGGCGCTGCTGGGCGGGGCTGCCTGCCAGGTCGCACGCGAGAAGTTCCCGGAGGCTCCGTTCTGGAAGGAGTTCGACCGGTTCATGGTGCTGCACGGGCACCGGTCGGCGACCCGGGAAGTGGCGCAGCCCCGGTGGCGGGAGACGCCCGACGTGGTGCTGGGTTTCGTGCGCGCACAGCTTCATGGAAGCGGAGCCCGCGACCCGGCCGGTGCCGAGCAGGAGGCGATCCGGCGGCGCCAGCAGGCCGAGGAAATTGCGCTTCGCCGGGCAGATCGCGGTATTGGCGGTTTCGCCCGCCGCCGGGCGCTGTCCTGGCTGCTCCGGCAGGCCCAGACGTATACGCAGTACCGTGAAAACCAGCGTTACTACCTCGATTACCTGCTTTGCCATATCCGCAACCTGACGCTGGATCTGGGGCGCCGGTTTCGCGAGCAGCGGATTCTGGGCGATGTGTTCGAGGTGTTCTTTCTGGAGCGGGAAGAGGTCTGGGCCCTGATCGACAATCCTGCTGCCGATCCGGAACTGGAGGCACGTATCGAGGAGCGGGTGAATGAATACCTGCTCTGGAAGGACCGTCTCCCGGCGACCTACCTGTTCGACGAAGTGGAAACAGAAGGCGAAATCGCCGAGGGAGACCCGGCTGGTGCACTGGACCGGGGGGCCGGACAGGGGCTAGGCGCTTCCCGCGGCGTGGCCCGGGGCCGCGCGCGGGTGGTCCGCGAGCTGGCCCATGTGGAGCAGGTCGAGCCGGGTGAGATACTGGTTGCCAGCAATACCGATCCGGGCTGGACGAGCGTCTTCCCCCTTTTGTCCGGTCTGATCACGGAAACCGGCGGGCTGCTCAGTCACGGTGCGCTTCTGGCCCGCGAATACGGGATTCCCGCCGTGACCGGAGTCCGGGGTGCGACTGGCTTTATCAAGACAGGCGACCTGCTGGAGATTGACGGCAGTCAGGGCACCATACGTCACCTGACCAGTGAAGGATTGCCGCAGGAATAGCCATTAGGTATTCAGGCTTCCACCATGATGAACGGCAAGAAAGTCATTTGTGTCATGCCCGCCTACAATGCGGAAAAGACACTGGAACGGACAGTGGCTGAGGTTCCCCGCGAGGTGGTGGACGAGATCATTGTCGTGGATGACCATTCCAGCGACCGGACCGAGTCGCGGGCGAGGGAACTGGGGCTGGTCTGCATCCGCCACCCGCATAACCGGGGATACGGGGGCAACCAGAAGACCTGCTATACCGAGGCACTCAGGCGCGGCGCGGATATCGTCGTGATGGTCCACCCCGACTACCAGTATACGCCAAGACTGCTTCCCGCCATGGCCGCTCCGATCGCATACGATTTGTACCATTGCGTGCTTGGCTCCCGGATTCTGGGTACTGGTGCGCTCCGGGGCGGCATGCCGTTCTACAAGTATGTTTTCAACCGGATGCTGACTCTCTCCGAGAACATTGTCGTCAGTTACAAGCTGTCCGAATATCACACCGGCTACCGGGCCTTCAGCCGCGAGCTGCTGGAAAATCTCCCTCTCGAAGAAAACTCGGACGATTTCGTCTTCGACAACCAGATGCTCGCCCAGGCGATCTACTTTGGATACGACATCTGTGAAGTCACCTGTCCGACCCTCTACTTCGAGGATGCGTCGTCGATCTCATTCCGCCGGTCCGTCAAGTATGGCTTCGGTGTTCTGGGCACGGCAATGGAGTTTCGCCTGAACCGCTGGGGGCTGAAAGATTCGCCACGGTTTTCCCGCGACGGACGGCGGCTTCCGAAGCCGGAATAACCCCAAAAAAGCAAAGGGCCCGGCCTTCCGGCCGGACCCCGTATTGCTGCATGGGTTTCAGGCTCCCGGATTACGGGCGGGGGGTGCATTCCAGAGGGAATCCGTAAGCCCCCGAAGGGGTGCCGCCCACCAGCAGAGTGACGACAGCGTTGGGGACTGTCGAGGTGAATGCGGTAGTGGTCTGGTAGGTGCTGCTGATGCCGGCCGTGATCGATCCTTTCGGGCAGTAGCCGGTCGAGGTAGACGCGGCCCAGCACATGCTGAAGCTTGAGTAAGAGAGCTGTCCGTCGAAATCGTTGCCATCCGGAATGTCCATGCTGACATCCAGCGGCAGCGGCTTGGCGGTTTCAGGATCGGTGCGAAGGGCGTAGGTCCCGCAGTTGCTGCTCCGGGTGAGGGTAAAATGTCCGTCCGTCACTGTTTCGAACGAGGCAGTGGCACCATCCAGCGCTGCAGTGATACTTGAGGTCACATTCCAGGTGGATGTGTTCGTGGCGGTCGTTCCGGTGTGCGTGGCGGAACTGACGATATCGATTTCCACTCCGTCTTCCGACACGACAGTTTCCAGCGTTTCAATTGCGATGCTGTTCCCGGTTCCGGAGAGAGTGACTTCGATGACGCCCTCGGTGAACTCGGGGAATGCGGCCTTGTCTTCGCAGGGAAGCTCGATCGTCACGACGCCCGCATCGTTCTCGGCGCAGTCGCTGCCGATCCTGGATACATATCCGGCACCTGCTGCGGTGGCATCGGCAAACCCGGCGTTGCTGATCACGGCGATCAGGGCGCCTTCCAGTTCCGCGCCACGGGCCGCCGCGAGAGAGGCATTGATGATGCCCGTGCTTGCCCCTCCGCCGGCACTGCGTGCGCCGCCACAGGCACCCAGGCCAAAGGCAACTCCCGTTGACAGGGCGCCTGCCGCCAGAACGCCCGCTGCACTACCCCAAAAACCGTTCCTGTTTTTCATGTCTTCCTGGTCTCCTGCCCGGCCCTCTGTCTTTGTGCCGTAGGCGGGCCGACTATATGCCCCGGCGTTGCGGAACAAATGACGGGGAAGTGACGGAAAGGTGACGGCTGGAACCGGGGCATTTCTGGCGCTGAAACCCCAAAAAACAGGCGGGGCCCGGCCCTTCCGGCCGGACCCCGCTTCGGGTTCTGTTTTACCCTGGAAACGCTTTAGTCGCGGGTAGTGCACTCAAGCGCGACCGGGCCGACTACCGTGTCGGTGCCACCGGCACTGATGGTAATTGTGGCTTCGCCAGCCGAGGCATCGAACTCCAGCTCGATCTCGTAAACGCCTTCGAGACCGATAGAGAAGGTACCGTTCGGGCAGCCGCCGTCGTTGCACACCTCGTAGTCCGTGTATTCACCGGTGAATATAGGGTCCACCGGAAGGTCGTCCAGCTCTGGCAGGTCCATCGTGATCAGAACGTCGCCATTGATGGTCGAGCAGGGGTCTCCAACCTCAACCTCGTAATCACCTTCCGTGGTCGAGGTCGCGTCGCCGAAAGTTACTTCCGTGTCGGAGATAACTTCCCAGAGATCTCCGCCCATGTAGTTGGCGGCGCTGTTGATCTCCAGTTCCACGCCATCTTCGGTGGTCAGGGTTTCGATGGTTTCGAATGTCACCGAGCCGTTGGTAAAGGTCACTTCCAGAATGCCGCCCGTGATGTTCGGAAGATAGTCTTCGCAGGGGAACTCGATCGTGACAACTGCGCCGTCACTGCTCGCACAGTCTCCCAGGGTAGCGACATAGTCATCGGCGGCGTCTACGGATGGATCCGACATTATAAAGTTGCTGGTATCGACCAGCGACAGCAGTGCGCCTTCGGCCTCTGCGCCCATTGCGCTGCCGAGCACCGAATCGGCAAAGCCGTTACCGGTGCCGGAGCCGCCGCTTCCGCTGCTTCCGCAGGCGGCGAGTCCCGCGATCATGATTCCCGCGGCAAGCCCGCGCAGTGTCTGGTTGAAAAAGCTGTGGGTCTTCATTCGTTTCTGTCTCCTGGTGGCCACGCGGGCCGCTTGATGTGTGTGTTGCTCCCGGACGCCTTCCCCCGGCGTAGCGCCGAATTCAGACCCCGTTGGACCGGGCGAACTTACTTTAGAGGCAGGGGAGAGTGAAGTGACTGCAATCACAACAGAAAATTGTTTCGGATGTTTTCTTCCGGCTGTAACAGAAAGAAACATCTGCCGGATACGGAATGCCGTCAGGCGTTCGGCCGTGAGCCAGCTCCGGGGTTGTCCGAAGGCAGTTCGATCCGGACCTTGACGTCTTCCACCTCGAACGCCTCGATCTCGTCACCGGCCTTCACGTCCGGGTAGTTTTCGATGCCGATGCCGCACTCATAGCCGGCCAGAACCTCGCGGGCATCGTCCTTGAACCGCTTGAGCGAGGAGAGCTTGCCTGTGCAGACGACCACTCCGTCGCGGATCAGCCGGACCTGGGCCGACCGCGTGACCTTGCCTTCCTTCACATAGCAGCCGGCGATGTTGCCGAGCTTGGAGATGTTGAACACCTCGCGCACCTCGGCCCGGCCGATGATCCGTTCCCGGCGGTCGGGCTCCAGGAGCCCTTCCATCGCCTGCCGGACCGCATCGATCAGGTCGTAGATGATCTCGAACGTCTTGATCTCGACACGCTCACGCTCGGCTGCCTGGGCGGCCTTGGCGTCCGGTCGCACGTGGAAGCCGATAATGACGGCGCTGGATGCGGCCGCCAGCATGACATCGCTTTCGGTGATTCCACCCACGCCTGAATGGATGACCTTGATGACGCACTTGTCTTTCGGGATCTTGGCCAGCGATTCCTGGATCGCCTCGACCGAACCCTGCATGTCGCCCTTGAGAACCACCTGGAGTTCCTTCGCGCCGAGCTGGATGCGGCTGTACAGGTCTTCCAGTGTCATCTTGGCGGTGCGGGACATGGCTGCGACCTTGGCCCGGGACGAGCGGTCGGCGACGATTTCGCGGGCTGTCGCCTCGTCCTTGGTGGCGATCAGCGGATCGCCTGCGGCCGGAACGCTCTCCAGTCCGACGACCTGCACCGGTGTGGAGGGGCCGGCAACCTGTATCCGGTTGCCGCGCTCGTCCGACATGGCGCGCACCCGCCCGTAAACCGCGCCGGTGACGAACGAATCGCCGACCTGAAGCGTTCCTGACTGGACCAGCAGCGTTGCCACGGGGCCGCGCCCCTTGTCCAGATGGGCCTCGACGACGATGCCCCGGGCCTTCTTGTCGGGGTTGGCTTTGAGGTCCAGGACCTCGGCCTGGAGGGCGAGCATTTCCAGAAGCTTGTCGAGTCCTTCACGGGTCTTCGCCGAAACATTGACGTAGATTGTCTGCCCGCCCCACTCCTCGGGGAGCAGGTCCAGCTCGGAGAGCTGCTGGCGCACGCGTTCGGCATTGGCGCCCGGTTTATCGATCTTGTTGACCGCTACCATGATCGGCACGCCGGCGGCGCGGGCATGATCGACGGCTTCCCGCGTCTGGGGCTTCACGCCGTCGTCGGCGGCAACGACCAGAACGACGATATCCGTCACCTTCGCGCCGCGGGCGCGCATGGTGGTGAACGCCTCGTGGCCCGGCGTGTCGAGGAAGGTGATGTCCCCGTGTGGAGTCGAGACGCGATAGGCGCCGATGTGCTGGGTGATGCCACCCGATTCGCCGGCGACCACATTGGTTTCGCGGATGGCGTCCAGAAGTGATGTCTTGCCATGATCGACATGGCCCATGATGGTGACGACCGGTGGCCGCCGTCCGAGCAGTTCCGCCGGGTCGGCCTCTTCCTTGAGGGCTTCGTCTTCCTGGAAGCCCTTTTTCACGATCTCATGGCCGAATTCGGATGCAACGAGCTGGGCGGTCTCCAGGTCGATCGCCGAATTGATGGTGACCATGGTGCCGAGACCCATGAGCATCTTGATGATTTCTGCCGCCTTGACGCCCATCTCGGTGGCAAGATTGGCGACGGTAATGCTTTCATCCACGCGGATGGTCCGTTTCTGTACGGGCTGCTGGCCCTGCTCGCTGGTACGTTTCTGCTTGCGCTGGGGCCGCCGCCGTCCGCCGCGGCCGGTATCGGCTGAACGGCTTCCGGGCGCGAGGACTTCGGCCTCGATGAACTCGCGGCGGGCCGTAAGGATCCGCTTGGTCTCCTGCCACTCCATCTCGCGGAGCTGTTCGGACCGCGGGCGCCGTTCCTTCACGGGTGCCGGTTCACGGCTGAATTCCCGTGTGCGTCCCGGCGAAGGCGGTTGCGCCGGCAGGTCGGACGGAGCCATGGCGGGCCGCCGTGCTCCGGGCCGTTCGGCCGGTGCGACGGGAGTGGTGGTCTTGATCTTGATACGCTCGACGACCGGCAGGGCCGAAGTCTTGAGCATCCGCTTTTCAGGCAGATGTCCGGCATCTGGCGGTGGCTGGAGGAAGGGCGATTCACTCTTCGGGAATACGGCCCGGGCTCTCGTTGAAGGGGCCGGTGCTGCCGGCACGGGCTCTGCCACAGGAGTTTCGCGGACGGGCGGCCGCCGCAGTACCGGAGCTTCCGGTACGGGCAGGGTGGATGTTTTCAGCACCCGGGTTTCAGGTGGCTGCGGGATGGCCTCGGCCGCTGGTTCCTGGACCATTTCGGCATTTTCCTGGGCAGCGGCCTCGGCGGCTGCTTCCTCGGCCTTCTGTGCGGCTTCGGCGGCAATCTGTTCAGGCGTTGCGGCGCGGACATCTGTCGTGGCCCGGCGGCGGATGACACCGCCCCGGCGCGCTTCGACAGTGGTCTTCTGCACCAGCTGGCCTTCTTCGACCGATGTGCTGGTCGTCTTGGTAACGACAGTCTTGGCGGGGCCACCCTCAGGCGTGGGGGCGGCTGTCAGGAAAAGCTTCTGGTTGCGGGTTTTGAGCCGCTCGATCTCCTCGTCAGTGACACCGTACTGGGTGGTCTTGGCCTGAATTCCCATTTCCTGGAACTTGGCCTTGAGAACCTGGGGGTCCACCCCAAGCTTTTCGGCCAGGGCGCTGATGCGGGTCTTTTTTGCGGATGAAGACATCTATGCTTGCACTCCAGACTTCTTGACGGGTTACCGGATTCACGCCGCGCCACCCTCGGTGGTGGTGGGCTGTCCGGCGGGCGTTTCGTTTCCGTCCGGCGCTGCTTCGGCATCGCTCTGCTTGTCGTCCAGGTCGAGGACGAGCTTGCCCTCGGCCTTGAGATCCGCGGATTTGGTGGCACCTTCCCAGATCCGCTTGGCGATTTCCTCGTCGAATCCCTCGATGGAGGCCAGCTCGTCGATCGGGGTATCGGCCACTTCATCCACCGTCCGGTAGCCCACCGAGTAGAGCAGTTCGCACTGCATGTCGGTGATACCCTCGATGGTCCGCAGTTCGGCCTTGGCAGCTGCCTGGAGCTTGGCAAACTCCGCCTCGCTCTTGATGTCGATCTTCCAGCCCAGAAGCATCGACGCGAGCCGGACGTTCTGGCCCCGCTTGCCGATGGCAAGTGAGAGCTGATCGTCAGCGACGAGGATCTGGAGCGTCTGTGATTCCGGCCGGGCGATAACCTTCAGGACTTCGGCCGGTGCCAGCGAGTTGATGGCAAAACGGTGCACTTCGTCGTCGTAAACCACGATGTCGATCTTCTCGCCGCGGAGTTCCTGCACAACGGCCTGCACGCGGCTGCCCTTCATGCCGACGCAGGCGCCAACCGGATCCACGTCGGAATCCCGGGACCGGACGGCGATTTTTGTCCGGGCGCCGGGCTCTCGGGCGATGGCCACGACCTCGACCGCACCCTCGGCGATCTCCGGCACCTCATTCTCGAACAGCCTCCGGACGAACTCCGGCGAACTCCGCGAGAGTTCCACGATCGGTCCGCGGTTGTTCTTGTTGACGTCAAGAATATAGGCGCGGATGCGGTCGCCCGGGCGGTAGGTTTCCCGCGGGACCTGCTGCTTGTGCTCCAGCACGGCTTCGGTGCGTCCCAGATCGACGATGATATTGCCCTTTTCGAACCGGCGGACGACGCCGCTGACGACTTCGCTCTTGCGGTCCTTGTATTCGGAGAAGATCAGCTCCCGCTCGGCGTCCCGTACCTTCTGGAGCAGGATCTGCCGCGCTGCCTGGGCCGGAATGCGGCCAAGCTCGGAGGTATCCAGCTTGATGCCCATGCTGTCGCCGGGCTGGGCCTCGGGGTCCAGTTCGCGGGCTTCCGACAGGGAAATCTGGAGTTCCGGGTTATCGACCGTTTCGGCGACATCCTTGAACTCGAACACCTCGATTTCGCCGCTCTCCTCGTTGAACTGTGCTTCGAGGACACGGGTGCGCTCGGGCGGCTCGGTAATCTCCTCGCCTTCGGCGGCGGGCCGTGCCTCACGCGAACTGATGCCAAGCTTCTTCTTGGCGGCAGCGAGCATCGCTTCCTTCAGGGCCTCGATGACGATTTCCTTTTCGATGCCCTTTTCCTTGGCGACAGCATCAATCACCCGTCCAAGGTTGGTGTCCAGCATGGGTTTCTTACCTCTTCAGGGCGCGCGCCTTGTGGCGGTGCGCCCGTGTCTTCAGTCTTTCCATTCCAGTTCGAGGTTCGCTCGCGCGATTTCCTCGTAGCGGAACCGCCGCCGCTCCGGCTCGGCCGTTACGGCCGCCTTTTTTCCTTTCGGTGCAGGCGGCAGGATCGCCAGCTCCACACCTTCCGAATCTGCCGACGCGAGGCGGCCGGTGTATTTTCCGGGCCGCTCATGCGGCGGCCTGCTCACGACCGACACCAGCCTCCCGCTGGCCCACCGGAAATCACGCTCACGCTTAAGTTCGCGGGTCAGTCCCGGCGAGGAACATTCCAGTTCGTAAGCGCCCTCGACCGGATCCTCGGCATCCAGCACGGCCGAAAATGCCCGTGAGAACTGCCCGATTTCCTCCAAGGTGACCGGACCCGTCTCCTGCCGGTTCTTCCGGTCCAGGGTGACCCGGACCTGGGATACGTTCCGGCGGGGGATAAACTCCAGATCGACCAGTTCCAGACCTTTTGACTCCAGAATCGGCAGCGCCAGTGCTTCAAGACGTTCCGTCAGAAGCTGTTCCCGCTGGGAAACCATGCGCTGTCCTCACCGTTGCGGCCCAATAAAGAAGGCGGGTTGGGGAACCCGCCTTCCTTAAGAAAGCCGCTTCTTGGGGCAAACGCATAACACAACCGGTCAGAGGCGGCAAGAAGACTCTTCTTGAAGCTGGAAAATGCAATAATAACAAGCTGTTATCGAAGTCGACTTGCCGGTATTTTCATGCCACGTTCGGCCCGTTTATGCCCGCTTCTGCTTCAGTATCTGCAGCGCGGCCGGTTGGCCGGTCTACGATGGCAAAACGTATGGTCATGTACGCTGCGGTAGCGTTCTGTCTACGCGGGCTATTTGTTGCTGTTCCCGTCATCAGTATTGATGAAGCGGTCTGGATGACTGGTGCCCGGATCTGGACTGGTGGGGGTGTTCCCTACCTCGATTTCGTGGATACGAAGCCGCCGGTCATTTTCGCCTTTTACGCGCTCACGGCCTGGATGGGCGAGCTGGCGATCCCGGCGCTGCGTGTGCTCTGCATCCTGCTGCTCGTGCTGTCGGCCTCAATGGCTGACCGGATCGTTGCCCTGCTTTCAGCCAGACCGGTTTCGGGAGTTCCCGCAGGGCTACTGCTACTTCTGGGACTGACGCTCGGCATGGAGCGGCAAACCCAGTTTGTTTCGACAGAACTCGTGTGTGCGTGTCTATTCATGGGTTCCTTGTGGTTGATTGCCACCGCCGGTCCCGGCGCACATCTCCGGCTTGCACTGGCGGGGGCACTCGCCATCCTGATTCCGTTCACCCGGATTCCGGCGGCTGTTCTGGGGCTGCCGCTGGCCGCAGTGCTGGTCGTTTGCGGAGAGTTACGGTCACTGGCCGTTCGCCTTCTCCTCTTTGTATCAGGTGGTGCGGTGGCACTGGTTTTACTCCTGACCCTGATGGGAGATGCCGGTGCCTTGCGTGAAATGGTGTTCTGGTCATGGACCGCGAACCAGCTTTATGTGGATGTGGGTCCGTCGGCCGCCGTTTCGGCCCGCCGGTTCCTGTCGAATGTCGCGCCCGCCTTCGCAATCACGCTCCCCCTGTGGGCGCTGGCTGGGGCGAGTATTCTCCGCCAGCAGGGGAAGGCCCGCTGGATCAGCGCTGCACTGCTGGCAGCGGCCATGCTTTCGCTGGCAGCGGCCGCCGCCGGAGGCCGCTGGCTCGGGCACTACTATCTTCAGGTTATTCCGCCACTCGTCCTTGTGGCGGCGCTGGCACCGGGACAGGAGCGGCTTCGTGCTGTTGCCACCGCTATCGTGGCTGCAGGAGCGCTGGTATTTACCGGTGTGGGTTTCTGGCGCCTTCATCTGGCCGAAAACACCCGTGAAACACGCGTCGAAGTCGCTGAAGCGGTCCGGTTTGTTCGTGATCGCACACGGGAAACCGACCGGATGCTCGTCTGGGGATATGGGCCGGATTTCTACGAACGATCGGGGCGGAGGCCTGCCACCCGGCATCTCACTCCTGCAACGACTGTCACGGGGTACTCCTTCGGCGGGGCAAAGGATTTCGCCAGCCGCATGAATCCGCAAGCGCTGGTTTTGCCGGAACGCTGGGCCCAGTTCATGAATGACCTGCGTTGCACCCCGCCCGCGATGATCGTCGATTTCAGCCGTTACGACTTCCACTATTTTGGCGGCTTTGGTTTCGAACACTATCCGGAACTGAACGAATGGGTTGAAACCAGCTGCACCGAGGCGGCATCTGATGGAAAGGCGGCCCGCTCATTCCGGTTTCTGGAATGCCACGCAACGCCAGAACCGGAAAGGTGCCGTAAAAAATGAGCCGGATGGAGGACAGTCTCCTGGTGGAGCGGCTGGGAATGATGCCGAAAGGCCAGTTCCTCGGCCTGACGCTGCTGATACTTGTGGCGACGCGATTTCCGTCAATGCTCGCTCCGCTGATGGACTCCGACGAGGCGGTGCGAGCCGTGGGCGCCAGAATACTGCTCGCCGGCGGCGTGCCTTACCTGGATTTCATCGACAACAAGCCCCCGCTCACATGGTTTCTTTTTGCCCTTGTGGGTGGCTCCGTGACGGGCGGGAGAATCCTGGCGGGCCTGTTTTCCTGGCTGACGGCGTTGCTCGTGGGTGAGATGCTGGCCGGAGCGGCAGCAGGACTGAAGCGTCTCGCGACGGTTTTCTATCTGCTCTTTTCAGCGGCGTGGCTGGACCGGCACTTCCTGACGGCAAATACCGAAGTGTTCATGAACCTGCCGCTGGCAGCAGCACTCGTGCTGGCGGTGCGTGAGCGAAATGGCCTGAAGGATGCGGCGGCAAACGGTCTTGCAGTGGGTGCGCTGTTCGCGCTCGCCGTTCTTGCCCGTCCGACCGCGCTTTTTGCGGCTCTGGCCGTGGCTGGCGTTTGGCTTGTTGCAGCCGGGCTCGCCGGAGAAGGACGCTTGCGGATTGTTATTGTCCGCTCGGCCGGAGCAGCGGCAGGTGGCATCGGTGTGCTGGGATTGGGCTATGCCGGTTTTCATCTGGCCGGAGCGGGTCATGAGTTTCTTTACTGGAGCTTCCTGTCGGGCGGCGACATCGGAGCTACGTCGAACCGTGGGCTGGACGGTTTTCGCCGGATGGCCACGTCGCTCCTTCCCTGGGTAGCCTCGGCGGCGCTTTTGTGGGCGGCACTTGTGGTGTCAACGGCGGAAATCCTGCGCCGCTGGCACGATTCGGTGCGTCAGCCGGACCGGCTGCTCCTTGCTGCCGTCTCCTGGATCACGATTGTTCCGTGCGCCTTCGGAGGCCGCTGGCGCGGCCATTACTTTCTGCAGTTCCTGCCTTCACTGGTGCCGCTCGCTGCTGTATTCGCGAATACCATCCTCAACCGTGACTCTTTCACCCCGCCCCGGTCATCGGGCCGCCGTCCGGCACTGGTAATGGCAGGGGCGCTCGTGCCGGCGCTCGCCGCGCTCGTCGTCAACTCGTCAAATCTTGCTACGGGTTCCATCGACCGGCGGATCGGCGAGGATGTCCTGGGACTGTCAGAGCACTGGAAACGGGATATCCCCCGGCAGGGAACAGTGTTCGTCTGGGGTTATGCCACTGGGGCCTATTATCTTTCTGGCCGGATGCCGGCTTCGCGTTATATCGTCCCGGTGACGAAGGTTTCGGGCTATGCGTTCGGCTCGGATGCCCAGCGGCGGGGCGAACTGGACGGGTCACAATTCATTGATCCGGATGAACTAGGGAAACTCGTCTCCGATCTGGAGAGAAGCCGCCCGCTCGAAATCGCCGATCTGTCGCCCGGCGGCTTGCACGGCTGGGGTTGCTGTCCGATGCCTCCCGCGCTGGCATCGTGGGTGGAGAGTCGCTATACGCAGGCGGACCCGGTGGGCCGGATCGTCATCTGGCGCCGGCGGGATAGTCCCTGAATCCTGACTTAAGGAAGCCGTCCCTTGGACTTCTCGCTCGTCGTCCCTACCTACAATGAAAGCGCCAATATCCGCGGCCTTCTGGACGAACTCGGACTGGCGTTGAATGGTCTCGACTATGAGATAGTCGTCGTGGACGATGATAGTCCTGACCGGACCTGGGAACTGGTCGACCGGTATTCGGCGGATCATCCGAGGGTTCGTGCTATCCGGCGGACCACCGAACGTGGTCTTGCCACGGCGGTCATTGCGGGGTGGCGGGCGGCAAAGGGCCGTTATCTCGCCGTGATTGACGGGGACGGACAGCATCCCCCCGAGGCGATTCGCCGCATCTTTGACCGCATGGCTGCCGGTGACGTGGATCTCGTGGCCGGTACCCGGAAATCGTCGGGCGGTTCTACCGGCGAGTGGAACCTGTGGCGCGTCTTTGTGAGCTGGGTGGCAACGATGATGGCGAAGGTTCTTTTCCCCATTCGGCTTCAGGGCCTTGGCGACCCGATGGGCGGGATGTTCTGCATGCGCCGCGAAGTGGTGCGCGGCAAAGTTCTGTCCCCCATTGGCTACAAGATCATGCTGGAGGCCATTATTCGCGGCCGCCCGGCGCGGATGGCGGAAGTCCCCTACACGTTCCTGGAACGCAAGGCGGGGGCCTCCAAGATGGGCATGAAGGAGATATTCCGTTATCTCGTCCACCTGCTCCGGATGAGGTTCCTGCCAGCCCCGAAGACCGGCATGGTAGTGGAGTAGTTTCTGCCAGCTATACGATCAGCTTCTGTGAAAGCCGCAGGATCGCTTTCACATCGGTATGTTCGCCGTCGAGGATTTCGAGTAGCAGGGCGCCGGTAATGGTGCTGATCATCAGGGTGGCGCGGATGCGGGCGGCGTCGAGGTTCCCATCCTTGCCCGTGCGGACAAAGTGCGAAGCGAGCAGTTCCTTGTAGTTTTGGACGAGGGTTCGCAGAAGGTTCGTGGTTTTTTCCGAGGCGTCATCGGCCTCCAGAACCAGTCCCAGCATCATGCGGAACAGGTCGCCCTGCTTGGAGATGATGTCGAGATCCTCGTCCGAAAGGACGCCCAGAATGTCTGTAGGCGAGGAGAGCACCAGTTCCTTGTCGGAAACCATCGCCAGCAACTGCCGGATCGAATCGTCCAGGATGGCCTGAAGCAACCCCTCTTTGGTGTCGAAATGCCAGAATACTGCGGCCGTGGAAATGCCCACGTCCTGGGCGATGGCGCCGACAGACGTGCTGCGGTACCCGTGCCGGGCGAAATGGCGGACGGCAGTATCAATGATTGCCTGCCGGGTCTGTTCGGCAGACTGCCCCCGCTTGGCGTGACCTTTGGCGGCCTGAACCACGGCGGTAGAACCCTTTAATGTAGCGTTAAGCGAATCTTCTCTCGGGAAGTCGATTCCTTAATCTTTTCAAGTATATCGGAATTGCAGGGGCAGCGCAATGAAATCCGGCTGGACCCGCATCCTGGAGGGATGGCCGGATGCGTTAATTCCTTGTTGATTCCAGCGGACGAATCGAGCATAAGGGCGGGGCCCCAAAGTGCCTCCGACAACGAGGTATTAGGGGCTGTTTGTCTCGCTGGCGTAGCTCAATGGTAGAGCAGCGGTTTTGTAAACCGCCGGTTGTAGGTTCAAGTCCTATCGCCAGCTCCAGCGAGTTCAGGCGGTGTTTGTTGAAGAAAGTCACCGGTTTACGCACGGAAGCGTGGCCGAGCGGTTAATGGCAGCAGACTGTAAATCTGCCGGGTAATGTACCCTACGAAGGTTCGAATCCTTCCGCTTCCACCAGTTCCGGTGACGGTGAGAAAAAGGACAGAAAGCGGGCGGGTTTAGCTCAGTTGGTAGAGCGCCGTCCTTCCAAGTCGGAGGTCACGGGTTCGAGCCCCGTAACCCGCTCCAGAATATGCCGGGCGGAAAGACCCGGAAAGAGGTTTTGCTAACGTAGCTCAGTTGGTAGAGCACGTCCTTGGTAAGGACGAGGTCGTGGGTTCGATCCCCATCGTTAGCTCCAGCGAGATCACACCAACTTAAGAAAAGGGAACGACCATGTCGAAGGAAAAGTTTGAGCGTACGAAACCGCACTGCAACATCGGAACGATCGGCCATGTGGACCACGGGAAGACGACGCTGACGGCGGCGATCACGACGGTTCTGTCGAAGCAGGGCAAGGCGCAGGCGAAGGCGTATGACCAGATCGACAACGCTCCGGAGGAGAAGGCGCGTGGTATCACGATCAACACGGCGCACGTGGAGTACGAGACGGACAAGCGCCACTACGCGCACGTCGACTGCCCGGGCCACGCCGACTACGTGAAGAACATGATCACGGGAGCGGCGCAGATGGACGGGGCGATCCTGGTGGTGAGCGCGGCCGACGGCCCGATGCCGCAGACGCGCGAGCACATCCTTCTGGCGCGTCAGGTGGGTGTTCCCTACATCGTGGTGTTCCTGAACAAGGTGGACATGGTGGAGGACAAGGAACTGCTGGACCTGGTGGAGCTGGAAGTGCGGGAACTGCTGAAGCAGTACAAGTTCCCGGGCGACGAGATCCCGATCGTGAAGGGCTCGGCGAAGCTGGGGCTGGAGGGCGACGAGGGGG
Source organism: Deltaproteobacteria bacterium (assembly GCA_026129095.1). NCBI lineage: Bacteria > Pseudomonadati > Myxococcota > Myxococcia > Deltaproteobacteria bacterium. Next base: position 121,862 of record JAHCIT010000001.1, on the reverse strand, counting down.
AACTGGGTTCCCAGGCGATCGCGAAGCTGATGGAGGCCGTGGACAGCTACATCCCGCAGCCCGAGCGTCCCCTGGACCTGCCGTTCCTGATGCCGGTGGAGGACGTGTTTTCGATCTCCGGTCGCGGGACGGTGGTGACGGGCCGTGTGGAGCGCGGGATCGTCAAGGTCGGCGACGAGATCGAGATCGTGGGCCTTCGCCCGACGACGAAGACGACGTGCACGGGAGTGGAGATGTTCCGCAAGCTTCTGGACCAGGGGCAGGCGGGCGACAACGTGGGCGTTCTGCTGCGTGGAACGAAGAAGGAAGAGGTGGAGCGCGGGCAGGTTCTGGCCAAGCCGGGCTCGATCACGCCGCACACGAAGTTCACGGGCGAGGTGTATGTGCTGACGAAGGAGGAGGGCGGCCGCCACACGCCGTTCTTCAACGGCTACCGTCCGCAGTTCTACTTCCGGACGACGGACGTGACGGGCTCGGTGACGCTGCCGTCGGGGACGGAGATGGTGATGCCGGGCGACAACGTGACGATCACGGTGGAGCTGATCACGCCGATCGCGATGGACAAGCAGCTCCGGTTCGCCATCCGCGAGGGCGGCAGGACCGTCGGCGCCGGTGTCGTCGCCGATATCCTCGCGTAAGTGGTGAAAGAGAAGAAGGAGTAGACCAATGGCATCTGATCACAGAATGGACGTGGGATTGCGCTGTACCGAGTCCGGGCACATCAACTATGTGTCCACCCGGAACCGCAACAATACGAAAGAGAAGCTGGAGATCCGGAAATACAATCCGCATCTTCGCAAGCATACGATCCACAAGGAAGTGAAGATCCAGACGCACCAGAAGAACTGATGCGTGCGCCCGCCGGACGGGGCGTCTAAGCGGGACAGGATCGCCCGGAACTTTCATGTGGGCCAGTAGCTCCAATGGTAGAGCGGCGGATTCCAAATCCGAAGGTTCCAGGTTCGAGTCCTGGTTGGCCCGCCAGCATTTAAGGTCCCCGGAGCGGCAAAGAGGCCGCTGGCCAGGGCGGCGAGGAACGGTGAACAGTCATGGCAGCAGGTGCTGAACAGCAGAAGGAAGGCCGGGGCACGGTCCCCGAGCTGGTGGAATTCCTCGAGGATACGTGGGAGGAGCGAAAGCTCATTGAGTGGCCTGCCGCGGAAACCGTGAAGCAGGCAACCTGGGTCGTGGTCGTCTTTATCGCCATCTGCACGACGCTGCTGGGCACTGCGGATTTCATTTTTTCCCGGCTCCTCGGCTGGCTGATCCGGTAGGGGAAGGGGGCCGGAAGCCTGCAAGGCAGGCCCCAGTCAAGGTGCAATCATGAGTGAAGAAACCTCCCGGCCGAAGAACCCCAATCTCCGGTGGTACGTCGTACATACCAGCACGGGCTTTGAAATGAAGGCCCAGAAAGCCCTTCTGGAGCGTATCAAGGCATACCATGTAGAGGACAAGTTCGGAGACGTGCTGGTCCCGCAGGAAAAGGTGGTCGAGACCGTCAAGGGCACGGGCAAGAAGAAGACCTCCCACCGCAAGTTCCTGCCGGGGTATATTCTGGTCCAGATGGAAATGAGCCAGCAGACCTGGCATCTGGTCATGGACACGCCCAAGATCACCGGTTTCGTGGGAGCCGCCCGGGTGGGTGGCGCGCCGCAGAATCCGCTCGACATTCCGGCTGTGACCGAGGAAGAGGTCCAGCGGCTCACGGCGCAGATGACCGAGGCGGCCGAAAAGCCCACGGTGCTCAAGTCCTTTGAAAAGGGCGAGAATATCCGCGTGGTCGAGGGCCCCTTCGCCAACTTTACCGGTATCGTCGACGAGTTCCGTCCCGATCGCGGCAAGGTCAAGGTTCTGGTATCGATTTTTGGCCGGGCAACGCCGGTCGAACTCGATCTGATGCAGGTGGAACGGGCCTGACGGGACGGGCCGCGGGGTAGTGCATGCCCCGGTCTTGACTTCCCGCAAGCATCCTTATAGAGATGCGCTCCTTATGCGGGGTGGTCCCGCAGGCTCAGGATAGTTAACTTACTGTTATTACTAGAGGTTTTGGGCGATGGCGAAGAAGGTCACCGGTCAGGTCAAATTGCAGATTCCGGCCGGCAAGGCGAATCCGGCTCCGCCGGTGGGGCCGGCACTCGGCCAGCACGGCGTGAATATCCAGGAGTTCTGCAAGCAGTTCAACGCGGCAACCCAGGCGATGATGAAGGAAGACATCATTATCCCGGTTGTCATCACCATCTATCAGGACCGCTCATTCACTTTCATCCTGAAGACCCCGCCGGCGGCCTCGCTGCTGATGAAGGTGGCCAAGATCCCGAAAGGGTCGGCTACCCCCAACAAGGTCAAGGTCGGCTCGGTGACGCGCAAGCAGCTCCGCGAGATTGCCGAGCGCAAGATGCCCGATCTCAACACGACCGATATTGAGGCCGCGACCCGCACGATCGAGGGTACTGCCAGGAGCATGGGGCTCACGGTCGAGGGTTGATTGCTGTCTCCGGTTACCGGGGCCAGGAACAGGAAAACCGCGGGAGCGGAACGGCCAGAAGGCCGCCGCGCTGGGACCGCCAAGCCAAAGGAGAGCTGATACTCATGGCCGGAAAGAAATACCGGGAATTCCAGAAGAAGGTCGATAGCGAGAAGCAGTACTCGCTGGAAGAGGCGGTCGCGCTCGCCAAGTCGACCTCGCCCAGCAAGTTCGACGCTTCGGTGGATATCGCCGTCCGGCTGGGAGTCGACCCCAAGCAGGCTGACCAGAACATCCGCGGAATGATCAAGCTGCCCCATGGCGGCGGCAAGGAAGTCCGTGTTGTCGTGTTCGCAAAGCCCGACAAAGCGGCTGAGGCCACCAAGGCCGGCGCCGTTGACGCGGGCGACGATGAACTGGTGAAGAAGATATCGGAAGGCTGGCTCGAGTTCGACGCCGCCGTCGCTACGCCAGACATGATGGGCAAGGTAGGCCGGATCGGAAAGATCCTCGGTCCCCGGGGTCTGATGCCGAATCCCAAGCTCGGCACGGTCACGATGGACGTGGCGGGTGCTGTTAGCGAACTGCGTTCGGGCAAGCGCGAATACAAGGTCGACAAGGCCGGTATCGTGCACTTTTCGGTGGGCCGGGTCTCGATGTCGGTCGAGCAGCTTCATGACAACGTCATGGCGCTCATCGATCTCCTGAACAAGGTGAAGCCGGCAAGCGCCAAGGGAATATACGTAAAAACGGTCAGTCTCACGACGACGATGGGGCCAGGGATCCGGCTGAATCCGGCCTTCGCCCGCGGCGTTGCGGAAGCGGCCTGACCTGAAGCGGCAAGTTTTTGCCCGGCCTGCCGGCCGGGCGGCCCCATGAACCCGTTAGGACTGATGACAGGAGAACAGGGCAGCACAATCTAGAGCATAAAGCGCCGGCGGCAGTCCTGAGCGGCTGAGGCCGGAGCGAATGTGTAATTTTCCGCTTGTGTTCGCGTGTCGAAGACAGCAGGCGGCGTGAGACTCACGCTCTAATGAGGGGGAAGAGAACCCCTCGCCTGCCGAGAAATGCGAAGACACAGCGGCGTCTGTGTTTATGGACGTTTGATCTGGCTTCCAGCGTTCTGAGATCGCGGGACCGGGCGGGAAACGACGCCAAATGCCCCTCGTCCCGCGAGGAGAAAGGAGAAAGCCAGCAAGAATATGAACAAGACAGACAAAGACTCTCTGATCCAGGAACTCGTGCAGGAGTTCAAAGACGTGCAGTCGGCCGTGGTGACCCAGAATCTGGGTATGCCGGTGTCGGAAGTAACCGTGCTCCGCCGGGAAATCCGGCAGAACGCGGGTAAATTCCGCGTGGTCAAGAACACGCTTGCGCGGCGGGCCATCAAGGGCACGCCGATGGAAGCGTTGTCGGACAGCCTTACCGGACCGACGGGCATCTCGTATTCGAGCACCGACCCGGTGGCGCATCTGAAAGCCGTCGTAAAGGCCGCCAAGGCCGAAGGCGTGAAGATGAAGATAGTGGCCGGTGTGTTCGAAGGGCGTCTGCTCAGCATCGCTGAAGTGGAAACGCTCTCGAAGATGCCGCCCAAGGAAGAACTCATCGCGAAGATGCTGGGCTCCCTCAATGCACCGGCGACCAACCTCGCCTGCGCACTGAAGGATGTGGCCGGGCAGCTCGTACGGGCGATGGAACAGGTACGCGTCCAGAAGGCGGCCGCCGGCGGTTGATTCGCCGGGGCGGCTTCCGGGAAAGCGCATATCGAACGAAGCATGGATGAACAAAGGTTCGCGCCGTGAAACCCGCGGGTATCCGGCGCCCAGACAGATAAAAAAAGGTAGTACAACTCATGTCAGCTCTCAGTAATGAACAGATCGTGGAAGCTCTTAAGGTCAAGCCGCTCATGGAAGTGGCCGACCTGGTGAAGAAGATTGAGGAGGCGTTCGGCGTCTCGGCGGCGGCTCCGGTGGCCGTGGCTGCGGCGGGTGCCCCGGCGGCAGGCGCCGCGGCAGCCGAGGTGAAGGACACGTTTGACGTGATCCTGAAGGCCGCAGGCGACAAGAAGATCAACGTGATCAAGGTCGTCCGCGAACTGACGCAACTCGGTCTCAAGGAAGCCAAGGATCTCGTCGATGGCGCGCCCAAGACCGTTAAAGAAGGCGTGAAGAAGGACGAGGCTGAAACTATGAAGAAGAAGCTCGAGGCCGAAGGCGCTCAGGTGGAACTGAAGTAGTTTCACGGACGTCCTTCAGCAGATGAAACGGGTGCATGGGGCTTGCGGCCCCGCCTGAAAACCGGACCGCAAGTCTCGCACTCACCCGGCTCCCGGCCCCAATGCGGGAGCGAACCCCTGGAAACTCCGCGGGAAGCGCGAACGACAACCAGAAGTGACCGGACGCCCTCGTGCAGAAGAGCGGCGGGACCGGATCAGGAGCATCACGGATGAAGCAGCGAATCGAGGCCTACCGTATCCGGAAGAATTTTGCGCGGGTTCCCCAGGTGATCCCGATACCGAGCCTGATCGATATCCAGACCCGCTCGTTCGACAAGTTCCTCCAGGCCGACATTCCGCCGGAAAAACGCGACGACACGGGCCTTCAGGGTGTCTTCAAGAGTGTCTTCCCGATCCGCGACTTCAACAAGACGAGCCAGCTTGAATTCGTCAGTTACCGGCTCGATCCGCCCAAGTATGAAGTGGACGAATGCCTCTCGCGCGGCATGACGTTCGCCCGGCCGCTGCTCGTCACGCTCCGTCTCGTCATCTGGGATACCAGCGAAGACGGCCGCACCCAGTCGGTCCGCGACATCAAGGAGAAAGAGGTCTATTTCGGGGATATCCCGATCATGACCGAGCACGGCACGTTCATCATCAACGGGACCGAGCGCGTCGTCGTGAGCCAGCTCCACCGGTCGCCCGGCGTGTTTTTCAATCACGACAAGGGCAAGCACCACAGTTCGGGCAAGTTCCTCTATTCCGCACGGGTGATTCCCTACCGCGGTTCGTGGCTCGACTTCGAGTTCGATCACAAGGACCTGCTCTATGTCCGTATCGACCGGCGCCGCAAGCTGCATGTCACGGTACTGCTGCGGGCGATGGGCCTGAACGATGAAGACATCCTGAATACGTTCTACAAGACCGAAACCATCGAGTTTGACGGGAAGGAACTGTTCAAGCGTTTCGATTTCAGCCTGCTGCTCGGGCAGCGCGCCACCCGTGACATCAAGGATGCCGGCGGCGAGGTGGTCATCCAGAAGAATCAGAAGATCAACAAGCGCAACCTGCGCGACGTCGTCTCGCGCAAGATCGAGCGGCTGCCCGTGACGGCCGATGAGGTTGTCGGCCAGGTATTCGCCTACGACGTGGTGAATCCGGAAAACGGCGCGGTGATTGCCGAGGCGAACGAGACCGTCACTGAGGACCAGATCACCCGTATCCGCGAAGCCGGCATCCAGTCTTTTGAAGTGCTCCACATGGACGGACACATCGTCCCGACGGCGATTCATGCGACGCTCGGTGTGGACAAGATCCGCGAGCGGATGGACGCCCTCAGCGAGATCTACCGCCGCCTGCGGCCCGGAGATCCGGCAAGCCCGGCTGCTGCCGCCAAGCATTTCAACTCGCTCTTCTTCGACCGGGAGCGGTACGACCTGTCATCGGTGGGCCGCGTCAAGCTGAACGAGAAGATCGGTCTGCACGACTACCGGATTACCGTGTCCCCGCACCGCTTCAAGGGCGTGACGGTGGCGCGCGTGCTCGCGCACTATAGCTCCCAGTCCGATTACCGGAAGAATGTGGACATGCTCCGCGTGGCCAACCGCGCAGTCGACTTCGTCCGCGATTTCGACCGTCGCGAGACGGATAACGCCGATAACTGGAAGCCGCTGCTGGTCGTTCTCCCCGCGGGCTCCTTCACGTCGGAGGGCAGCCGGAGCCTGGATGCGCTCATGCAGTCCAAGCGCCGCGGCAAGGAGTATGAGGGCCAGATCGAGGAGCTGGTCCGCAGTTCGATGGTGGTTCGCGAACTGCGCCAGATGGCCGCGGTCAACCGCGCCGGGATTCTGGCGGGATTCGATTCGAAGCCCGATGCAGGCAACGAGCGGGGCGGAGCCGAGGGGCTCCCGCATTCCCGCATCCAGCTTGCCGTCTACTGTCCACCGGACGGCTCGACGCCCCAGGTTTTCTGGAAGACCCGCGAACTGGCAGGGGAAGAGGGCGTTTACGTCAGCGATCAGAAGCGCGAGGACGTGATCGAGTTCGCTGGCGTCAAGTTCGCCGTCGGACTGTGCGCCGGCTGCAAGGGGCTGGACAAGAAGGCCTCGGTGGACGGCATCCTGATGCTGCACCACTACCTGACGAAATCGCAGCAGACGCCGGTCGATACGGTGGAACGCCACAAGGCGTCGTATCTCACGGTGGCTTCCGCGTTCGTGAAGGACGAGGTGAGCGAGAAGACGGCCATCGAGGGGCTTGTGCGTGGCGGCGAGGTGTCGCTCGCTCCACAGACGCTCCGCAGCGTCGAACAGACGACGCTCGACCGCTACGACATCCTGGAAGTGGTCGGCTACCTGGTTCGCCTCAAGGGCGGCGAGGGCTCGATTGACGACATTGACAACCTCGGCAACCGCCGGGTGCGCGCCGTGGGCGAGCTGCTGGAGAACCAGTATCGAATCGGCCTTGTCCGCCTGGAGCGAAGCGTCAAAGAGACGATGAGCTTCAAGGAAGTCGAAACACTGAAACCCGACGAGCTGGTTAACACCAAGCCGGTGTCGTCGGTTATCAAGGAGTTCTTCGGTTCATCACAGCTCACGCAGTTCATGGACCAGACGAACCCGCTCTCGGAAATCACCCACAAGCGGCGCCTGTCGGCGCTCGGGCCGGGCGGTCTTACCCGTGAGCGCGCCGGCTTCGAGGTGCGCGACGTCCATTTCACGCACTACGGCCGCATCTGCCCGATTGAAACACCGGAAGGGCCGAACATCGGTCTTATCTCCTCGCTCTCGACCTACGCCCGGGTCAACGACTTCGGGTTTATTGAGACGCCCTACCGCCGCGTCGTGAACGGCGTCGTGCAGAACGAGGTGTCGTTCCTGACCGCCAATGCCGAGGAAGGCGCCACGATCTGCCAGGCGAACGTCCGTATCGGACCGAACAACGAACTGCTGGACGAGTTCCTGCAGGCCCGGGTCAATGGCGAATTCGTGCTCGCACGGCGCGAGGAGGTCCAGTACATCGACGTCTCGCCGAACCAGCTGGTGTCGGTGGCGGCCTCGCTCATTCCGTTCCTCCAGAATGACGACGCCAACCGTGCGCTCATGGGATCCAACATGCAGCGGCAAGCTGTTCCGCTGCTCCGGACCGAGCCGCCGCTCGTCGGAACGGGCCTTGAGCAGGTCGTCGCCAGGGACTCCGGCTCGACGGTAACGGCTCGCCGTGACGGCGCGGTCGTCTATGTGGATGCAAACCGCATCGTCGTGAAGGCCGAGGAGATTTCCGACCGGCTGACCGACGTGGGCGTCGACATCTACACGATGAGCAAGTTCCAGCGGTCGAACCAGTCAACCTGCCTGAACCAGCGCCCCATCGTCCGGATTGGCGAGAAGGTGCGCCGCGACCAGGTGATCGCCGACGGATCGGCCACCTCCGACGGCGAACTGGCACTGGGCCAGAACCTTGTGGTCGCGTTCATGCCATGGTCGGGATACAACTTCGAGGACTCGATCCTCATCAACGAAAAGGTGGTGGTGGACGACCGCTTCACCTCGATACATATCGAGGTGTTCGAATGTGTCGCCCGTGACACCAAGCTCGGCCCGGAGGAGATCACCCGGGACATTCCGAACGTGGGCGATGAGGCCCTGAAGAACCTGGACGAGGCGGGCATTATCCGCATCGGTGCCGAGGTCCGGTCAGGCGACATTCTGGTCGGCAAGATCACGCCCAAGGGCGAGACGCAGCTCTCTCCGGAAGAGAAGCTGCTCCGCGCCATCTTCGGCGAAAAGGCGGGCGATGTCCGCGACACCTCGCTCCGCGTTCCGCCTGGCGTCACCGGAACGGTCATCGGGGCGCAGGTGTTTTCGCGCAAGGGTATCGACAAAGACGACCGGGCGCGTGAGATCGAGGAGATCGAGGTCGCACGCCTTGAGCAGGACCGCAAGGACAACATCAAGGTCATCCGCGACACGGCTTACGAGAAGATCCGCGATATCTTCCAGGGAAGCCATGCGGCAAGCGACGTTTCGGACGGCGACGGGCACAAGCTGGTTTCCAAGGGCGGCGTCCTGACGGCTGATGCGGTGGAGAAGATCCCGCGCTCGAAATACCGCGATGTCACTCTCAAGGATGACAAGAAGAACGAGGACGTAAAGACGATCCTCTCGCGCATGGACAGCCAGATCGACCTGATCACCCAGGCGTTCGAGGACAAGATCTCGCGCCTGCGCAAGGGCGACGAGCTTCAGCCCGGCGTCATCAAGATGGTGAAGACCTATGTCGCCATCAAGCGCAAGCTGCAGGTGGGTGACAAGATGGCGGGCCGGCACGGCAACAAGGGCGTGGTAAGCCGCATCCTTCCGCAGGAGGACATGCCGTTCATGGAAGATGGCACTCCGGTGGAGATCGTGCTGAACCCGCTGGGCGTCCCCTCGCGCATGAACGTGGGGCAGGTGCTCGAAACGCACCTGGGCTGGGCGGCCCGTGGTCTGGGAACGCAGATCGGTGAGCTGCTCGACCGCACACGTGCGAGCATGGTCCAGCAGCTCCGGCGCAAGCTGAAGGAAGTGTATACCGAGGCCGTGTACAACCAGGTGTTCAAGAACGCCGCCGATGACGAGATTATCGATGCCTGCCGGAAGCTCCGGCGTGGCATCCGGCTGGCGACGCCGGTTTTCGACGGCGCCACCGAGGACGACATCTGGTCGGCGCTCGAAATGGCCGGGCTGCCCCGGTCTGGCCAGATGCGGCTCTACGACGGCCGCACGGGCGAGGCATTCGACCAGCCGGTGACGGTGGGCTCGATGTACATGCTCAAGCTCCATCACCTCGTGGACGAGAAGATCCACGCCCGCTCGATCGGTCCGTACTCGCTCGTCACCCAACAGCCGCTGGGCGGCAAGGCGCAGTTCGGCGGCCAGCGGCTCGGCGAAATGGAAGTCTGGGCGCTCGAAGCGTACGGCGCAGCCTACACGCTGCAGGAGTTCCTCACCGTGAAGTCGGATGACATCGCGGGCCGGAACCGGATGTACGAGTCGATCGTCAAGGGAGAGCACACGTTCGAGCCGGGCCTGCCCGAATCGTTCAACGTGCTCGTGAAGGAACTTCAGGCGCTCGCGCTCGACGTGACGCCGATGGAAAACGACACCCCCGTGGTGACCAGCGACGGAAGCGGCCTCTGATTTTAGAGACGAACGGCACGGCACCCGCGGATACGGATATCCGGTAACTGCCCGAACCCAGGAGAGACCCGGTGAAAGACCTTTACAACCTGTTTGAAAAGCCCAAGAACCCGCTCAGCTTCAACAAGATCCGGATCGGCCTGGCCTCTCCGGAAACCGTCCGGAAGTGGTCGCACGGCGAGGTGAAGAAGCCCGAGACGATCAACTACCGGACGTTCAAGCCGGAGCGGGGCGGGCTGTTCTGCGCCAAGATATTCGGGCCGATCAAGGACTACGAGTGCCTGTGCGGCAAGTACAAACGGATCAAGCACCGGGGCATTGTATGCGAGAAGTGCGGCGTCGAGGTGATCCAGTCGAAGGTCCGCCGCGAGCGGCTGGCCCACATCGAGCTGGCGACACCGGTCGCGCACATCTGGTTCGTCAAGAGCGTGCCGTCCCGCATCGGCACGATTCTGGACATTTCGCCCAAGTCGCTTGAGCGGGTTCTCTATTTCGAGAACTACGTCGTCGTGGATCCGGGCGATCCGCAGAAGACGGGCCTGCAGGAAGGCAAGGTTCTCACCGAGGACCAGTACCGCAAGCTCGTCGTCGAGTTTGGCGGGGCTTTCGATGCCCGCATGGGAGCCGAGGCTGTCCGCCTGCTGCTGTCACGGATCAACCTGCCCGAGCTTTCCCAGCAGCTCCGTGCGGAACTGAAGGAATCGACCTCGGTCGCCAAGACCCAGAAGCTCACCAAACGGCTCAAGGTGGTCGAGGCGTTTCTGGCGAGCGGAAACCGGCCGGAGTGGATGATCCTGGAATGCGTTCCGGTGCTTCCGCCGGAACTGCGTCCCCTGGTGCCGCTCGAAGGCGGCCGGTTCGCCACTTCCGACCTGAACGACCTGTACCGGCGTGTCATCAACCGGAACAACCGCCTGCTGCGCCTGATGCAGCTCAACGCCCCGGAAATCATCATTCGCAACGAGAAGCGCATGCTCCAGGAGTCGGTGGATGCGCTGTTCGACAACGGCCGCCGCGGCAAGACAATTACGGGCGCCAACAAGCGCCCGCTCAAGTCGCTCTCGGACATGCTGAAGGGCAAACAGGGCCGGTTCCGCCAGAACCTGCTCGGAAAGCGCGTGGACTATTCGGGCCGGTCGGTGATTGTCGTCGGCCCCGAACTGAAGCTTCACCAGTGCGGCCTTCCGAAGCGTATGGCGCTCGAACTGTTCAAGCCGTTTGTGTACAACCGGCTGGAAAAGCAGGGCCACGCCGCCACCATCAAGGCTGCCAAGAAGATGGTCGAGCGCGAAGAATCGGTCGTCTGGGATATCCTGGACGATGTGGTGAAGGAGCATCCGGTGATGCTCAACCGCGCACCGACGCTGCACCGCCTCGGTATCCAGGCATTCGAGCCGGTCCTGATCGAGGGCAAGGCGATCCAGCTCCATCCGCTGGTCTGCACGGCGTTCAATGCCGACTTCGACGGCGACCAGATGGCCGTCCACGTCCCGCTGTCGATCGAGGCGCAGATCGAGGCCCGCGTGCTGATGATGAGCACCAACAACATCCTCTCGCCCGCCTCCGGCAAGCCGATCATCGTGCCGACGCAGGATATCGTGCTGGGGCTCTACTACCTCACCCGCGAGCGTGCCTATGCCCGTGGCGAGGGGCGCGTGTTCTCATCGCCCGAGGAAGTTCGCATGGCCTATGACGCGGGTGAAGTGGACCTGCAGGCGGCTATCGGACTGCGGCTGGCGGGCCAGCGCGTCCAGACGACCGTGGGGCGCGTCGTCCTGTGGGAAATACTCCCGCAGGGCACACCGTTCTCGGTGGTCAACAAGGTACTCGACAAGAAGGCCACGGCCAGCCTGATCGACGTGGTGTTCCGGAGTGCCGGCGACAAGGCCACGGTGATCCTGGCCGACCGGCTGAAGAACCTCGGCTATTCGTATGCAACGCGCGCCGGTATCGCCATCGCCGTCAAGGACATGCGCATCCCGGCCGCCAAGCCCGCCATCCTGGAGGACGCCCGCAAGCAGGTGCTTGCGATGAAGCAGTCCCATGAAGAAGGTATCGTTACCGATGGCGAGCGCCGCAACCACGTCGTCGACATCTGCTCCCGGGCCACGGAAATGGTCAAGGAAGAGATGATGAAGGGGATCTCGACCGAGCGGCTCATGAACCCGGAGAATCCGGGTGAGTTCCGCGAGGTGCCGTCGCTGAACCCGATCTTCATCATGGCCGATTCGGGCGCCCGTGGCTCGCAGGACCAGATCAAGCAGCTTGCGGGCATGCGCGGCCTGATGGCCAAGCCATCAGGCGAGATCATCGAAACCCCGATCGAGGCGAATTTCCGCGAGGGCCTGACGGTGCTCGAATACTTCGTTTCCACGCACGGCGCACGCAAGGGTCTGGCCGATACGGCGCTCAAGACCGCCAACTCGGGCTACCTGACCCGCCGGCTGGTGGACGTGGCGCAGGATTCGATCATCTCCGAGCACGACTGTTTCACAATGGATGGCATTGAGGCCCGCTCCCTTACCGAAGGTGGCGAGGTGATCGAACAGCTGGGCGACCGCATTCTGGGCCGTGTGGCTCTGGAAGACGTCGTGGATCCGGCGTCCGGGAAGCTTATCGTCCAGGCGAACGCGGAGATCACCGAGGCACTGGTCAAGCAGGTAGAGGAAGCCGGCATCGAATCGGTCAAGATCCGGTCTGTACTCACCTGCCAGGCCAAGTACGGCATCTGCCAGCTCTGCTACGGCCGCGATCTTGCCCGCGGACATCTAGTCAACCTTGGCGAGGCGGTGGGCGTCATTGCCGCCCAGTCTATCGGCGAGCCGGGAACGCAGCTCACGATGCGTACCTTCCACTTTGGTGGCGCCGCGACCCGGCGTGCAGAACAGAGCCATGTGGAAGCACGTGGCGACGGCAAGCTTGAGTACCACAACATTTCGTTTGTGACGCATGAAAAGCAGGGCCGGGTGATGATGAACCGTAACGGCGAACTGGTGGTGAAGGACTCCACCGGGCGTGAGCGCGAGCGGTACAAAATCCCCTACGGCTCCCGCCTGCTGGCGGGACCGGGTGAGGAGGTCAAGCGTGGCACGCGGCTGGCCGACTGGGACGCCTTCGCGGTTCCGTTGCTCACGGATGTGGGCGGCATCGTCAAGTTCGGCGACATCATCGATGGCGTCACCATGACGGAGACGACCGACGAGCAGACGGCGATGACAACCCGCAAGATTATTGAAACCCGCGCCTCGGCCGATCACCGGCCGCGCGTGTCGATCAAGGATCCGGGCGGGGCGACCCTCACGATTCCGGGGTCGTCGCAGCAGGCACGCTACTTCCTGCCGGTGGGTTCGATTCTCACCATCAAGGAAGGCGACGTGGTGATGCCGGGCGATCCGATCGCCAAGATTCCCCGCGAGTCGGCCAAGACCAAGGACATCACGGGCGGCCTGCCCCGTGTGGCCGAGCTGTTCGAGGCCCGCAAGCCCCGCGAACTGGCCATCATCAGCGAGATCGACGGCTACGTGACTTTCGGGAAGGACACGAAGGGCAAGCGCAAGCTCATCGTCACTGCCCGGGATAGCGACGGCAACCAGCTCGGCGAGCCCAGGGAATACCTGGTCCCTCGTGGCAAGCACATTACCGTCCAGCAGGGCGACTATGTGCGCGCCGGCGAAGCGGTCACCGACGGCAACCCGAACCCTCACGACATCCTGGCGGTGCTGGGCGAGAAGGAGCTGGCGAAGTTCCTTGTCGATGGAGTGCAGGAGGTCTACCGGCTGCAGGGCGTGAAGATCAATGACAAGCACATCGAGTCGATCGTTCGCCAGATCATGCGCAAGGTGGAGGTGAACGATCCGGGCGATACGCCGTTCCTGAAGGGTGACCGCGTCGAGAAGTGGCGCTTCCAGGAAGTGAACCAGCAGGTGATCGAAAAGGGTGGCAAGCCCGCTTCGGCCGACCTGCTGCTTCTGGGCATCACCAAGGCCAGCCTGGCGACCGAGAGCTTCATTTCGGCGGCTTCGTTCCAGGAGACGACCCGTGTGCTGACCGACGCCTCCATCAATGGGCGCGTGGACCTGCTCCGGGGGCTCAAGGAGAACGTCATCATGGGCCGCCTGATCCCTGCCGGTACGGGCAACGACGCCTACCGGACGGTGGATTACGACCTTCTCTCCGAACAGGAAGAAGGGGCTGGCGGCGATATTCCCCTTACCGCCCCGACTGCCTGATTTTGTGTGATCTGGACTGCCTGACCGGCCTGCCGGAACGACCCGGCGGGCCGGTTTTTTCATACTCCGGCGGGCATTCCGGCCGCTCCGCGTCATAGTTCCAGAAAGGTTCTTGACGGGGTAGGGGCTTCCGGCTATAAGCGGGGCTCCCTTGGTGGGGAATCCGCCTTGGTGGTGGGATTATCAGGCAGAAAATCCCTGTAATTACAGGGAGTTGAGAGGGTAGCCCGACCGGTGGAAAACCGGTGGCTGGCCCCGGATGTGTGTCCGGAAGGACACCTCCATAAACGGAATGTCAGAGAACGGATAACGAGCGATGCCGACGATCAACCAGCTGGTCCGCAAGTCCCGCAGTCAGATCGTGAGCCGGACCAAGTCACCCGCGCTCACGCGCTGCCCGCAGCGCCGGGGGGTTTGTGTACGCGTCTACACGACGACGCCCAAGAAGCCGAACTCGGCCGTCCGCAAGGTGGCCCGCGTGCGGCTCACCAACGGATACGAGGTGACCAGCTACATTCCGGGAGAAGGACACAATCTCCAGGAACACTCGGTGGTGCTGATCCGCGGTGGCCGTGTGAAGGATCTCCCCGGTGTGCGGTACCACATCGTGCGGGGGCATCTGGACACGACGGGTGTCGCCAACCGCAAGCAGAGCCGGTCGAAATACGGAGTGAAGCGGCCGAAGTAAGGCCCCTTAGAGGAAAGGACATTCACGGCACGGGTCCGGCTCATGGAGAGCGGGACTTCAGGCCCTGAAAACAAAGGCGAGGCGGAACTGAGCCGGACGTGGCCGGCCGGACCGCCGCTTGAGTCGAGGTAACCATGGCAAGGAAAGCACGCGCCGCCCGGCGCGAGGTCCTGGCGGACCCGGTTTATCACAGTCAGATCGTCACGCGCTTCGTGAACACGATCATGGTGGACGGCAAGAAGTCCGTGGCCGAATCCATCGTATACGGCTGCTTCGAGCAGATCAGCCAGAAGAGCGGCCAGGATCCCCTGGAACTGTTCCGCAAGGCGCTCGATAACGTGCGCCCCGCCGTGGAAGTGAAGAGCCGCCGTGTTGGCGGTTCAACCTACCAGGTACCGGTGGAGGTTCGTCCCGAGCGCCGCACATCGCTGGGGATGCGCTGGATCATCGATTACGCGAGCAGCCGTTCGGGCAGGTCCATGCGCGAGAAACTCGCCGCCGAGATCATGGACGCGGCCGCCAACCGCGGAAACGCCGTCAAGAAGCGCGAAGATACACACAAGATGGCGGATGCCAACAAGGCGTTCTCCCATTACCGCTGGTAGTCGGCCCATTTAGGGCATACCCGCTTCCTTCCCAACGATCAGGAGTCAGCACTTGGCACGCACCGCACCGCTCGAACGCTACCGGAACTTCGGCATCATGGCGCACATTGATGCCGGCAAGACTACTGCGACCGAGCGTGTGCTGTTCTACACGGGCGTCAACTACAAGATCGGCGAAGTCCATGAAGGCACGGCCACTATGGACTACATGGAGCAGGAGCAGGAACGCGGCATCACGATCACCTCGGCCGCGACGACCGCTTTCTGGAAGGACCACCGCCTCAACATCATCGACACGCCCGGACACGTGGACTTTACCATCGAGGTCGAGCGGTCGCTGAAAGTGCTGGACGGCGCCTGCGCCGTGTTTTGCGCTGTTGCCGGTGTGCAGCCGCAGTCGGAAACCGTCTGGCGGCAGGCCGACAAATACCGGGTCCCCCGAATTGCCTTCGTCAACAAGATGGACCGCGTGGGAGCCGACTTCTTCAACGTTGTCGACGAGATCAAGACCAAGCTGGGCGCCCGTCCAGCGGCGATCCAGATCCCGATCGGGGCCGAGGACAAGTTCATTGGCGTCGTCGATCTCGTCGAGATGCGAAGCATTACCTACAAGGACGAGACGATGGGCGCCGAATACATCGTCGGCCCGATCCCGGACAATCTCAAGGACCAGGCCCAGGAATGGCGCGACAAGCTGATCGAGGCCGTCGCGGACGTCGATGACGTCATTGCGGACAAGTACCTGGAGGGCAAGGAAGTCACGGTTCCGGAGCTCAAGGCCGCCCTGCGGCGTGTTTGCATCGGGATGAAGCTCTTCCTCGTGATCTGCGGGACGGCCTTCAAGAACAAGGGCGTGCAGCCGATGCTGGATGCGGTGGTGGACTACCTGCCGTCGCCGCTCGACATTCCCCCGATCAAGGGCACCGAGCCGGGGAAGCCGGAGAACGTGCTGGAGCGCAAACCCGACGACAACGAGCCATTCGCCGCGCTCGCCTTCAAGATCATCAACGATCCCTACGTCGGCCAGCTCACGTTCTTCCGCGTGTATTCGGGGAAGCTGAACTCCGGCGACACCATCCTGAACTCCAAGACCGGACAGACCCAGCGTATCGGACGTCTCCTCAAGATGCACGCCAACAAGCGCGAGGAGATCAAGGAAGTGTACGCCGGTGACATCGCGGCCGCCGTGGGCCTGCGCGACACGATCACCGGCCACACGATCTGCGACGCGAACAAGCCGGTCCTCCTGGAGGCGATGGATTTCCCGGAGCCCGTGATCTGGATCGCCATCGAGCCCAAGACCAAGGCCGACCAGGAGAAGCTGGGCGTGGGTCTCCAGAAGCTCGCCACCGAGGATCCCTCGTTCCGTATCCGCACGGATGAGGAAACCGCCCAGACCCTGATTGGCGGCATGGGCGAGCTGCACCTCGAAATCATCGTCGACCGGCTCCGGCGCGAGTTCAAGGTCGAGTCGAATGTGGGCAAGCCCCAGGTGGCCTACCGCGAATCGATCACCAAGGCCGCCGAGGCCGAAGGCAAGTTCGTCCGCCAGACGGGTGGCCGGGGCAAGTATGGCCATGTGTGGATCAATCTGGAACCCAACGATCCGGGCAAGGGCTACGAATTCATTGACAACATCAAGGGTGGTGTCGTTCCCCGCGAGTACATCCCGGCCGTGGACAAGGGCATTGCCGAGGCGCTCACGCGCGGCATCATCGCCGGATATCCGGTGGTGGACGTCAAGGTGACGCTGTTCGATGGTTCCTACCATGACGTCGATTCGGACGAGCTCTCGTTCCGCATCGCCGGCTCGATGGCGTTCAAGGAAGCCGGCACCAGTGCCGGTCCCCAAATCCTGGAACCCATTATGGCCGTCGAGGTGATTGTGCCAGAAGACTACATGGGTGGCGTGATCGGCGACCTGAACAGCCGCCGCGGGATGATCAAGCAGACGACGCCACGCAGCGGCATGCAGGTGGTGACGGCGGACGTGCCCCTGAGCGAGATGTTCGGCTACTCGACGGATCTCCGATCGGCGACCCAGGGACGCGGCAGCTACACGATGCAGTTCTCGCACTACGCGCCGGTGCCGCCGAACATACAGAAGGAAATTGTGGCCAAGGCGCAGGGCGCCCAGGCCGCGGCCCGCTAGCCGGGGCTTTTGCCAGATAAGGAAAAGAAGGGAACGACCATGTCGAAGGAAAAGTTTGAGCGTACGAAGCCGCACGTGAACGTGGGGACGATCGGCCACGTGGACCACGGCAAGACCACGCTGACGGCGGCGATCACCTCGGTGCTTTCGAAGAAGTACGGGGGCGAGGCGAAGGCCTACGACCAGATCGACAACGCGCCGGAGGAGAAGGCGCGCGGGATCACGATCAACACGGCGCACGTGGAGTACGAGACGGCCAACCGCCACTACGCGCACGTGGACTGCCCGGGCCACGCCGACTACGTGAAGAACATGATCACGGGGGCGGCGCAGATGGACGGCGCGATCCTGGTGGTGTCGGCCGCCGACGGCCCGATGCCGCAGACGCGCGAGCACATCCTGCTGGCGCGCCAGGTGGGGGTGCCCTACATCATCGTGTACATGAACAAGGCGGACATGGTCGACGACAAGGAGCTGCTGGAGCTGGTCGAGATGGAGGTCCGCGAGCTGCTGTCGAAGTACAAGTTTCCCGGGGACAAGACGCCGATCGTGATCGGCTCGGCGCTGAAGGCGCTGGAGGGCGACAAGGGCGAGCTGGGGACGCAGGCGATCTTCAAGCTGGCCGAGGCGCTGGACAGCTACATCCCGACGCCGGAGCGGGCGATGGACGGGCCGTTCCTGATGCCGGTGGAGGACGTGTTCTCCATTTCGGGTCGCGGCACGGTGGTCACGGGCCGGGTGGAGCGCGGGATCGTCCGGGTGGGCGAGGAGATCGAGATCGTGGGCCTGCGTGCGACGGTGAAGACGGTGTGCACGGGGGTGGAGATGTTCAGGAAGCTGCTGGACCAGGGGCAGGCGGGCGACAACATCGGGGTGCTGCTGCGCGGCACCAAGCGCGAGGAGGTCGAGCGCGGGCAGGTGCTGGCCAAGCCGGGCTCGATCACGCCGCACACGAAGTTCGAGTGCGAGGTGTACGTGCTGACCAAGGAGGAGGGCGGGCGCCACACGCCGTTCTTCAACGGCTACCGTCCGCAGTTCTACTTCCGCACCACGGACGTGACCGGGTCGCTGGAGCTGCCGTCGGGCGTCGGAGATGGTGATGCCGGGCGACAACATCACGATGACGGTGAAGCTGATCGCGCCGATCGCGATGGAGGAGGGGCTTCGCTTCGCCATCCGCGAGGGCGGCCGCACCGTCGGCGCCGGCGTCGTCTCCAAGATCCTCGCGTAAGTGGTGAAAGAGAAGAGCTGACGTGCGGGCAGTCCGCAGCAGGTAGTGAAGGACAGAGAAAATGAATTCGCAGAAGATCCGGATACGGCTGAAAGCGTTTGACTACAAACTGCTCGACCAGTCGGCACGGGAAATCCTCGACACGGCCCGCCGCACGGGGGCCCGCGTGTCGGGGCCTATTCCGCTTCCCACGCGCATCAACAAGTACACCGTCCTTCGCTCGCCGCATGGTGACAAGAAATCCCGCGACCAGTTCGAGGTCCGGACGCACAAGCGGCTTCTGGACATCCTGGAGCCGACCCCGCAGACGGTGGACGCGCTGATGAAGCTCGACCTCGCCGCCGGTGTGGACGTGGAGATCAAGCTCAACTGACCGCTTTCCGGACTCATGGGGTCCGGCGGCTGGAGTAAACTGTCGTGGCAGAAAAGAAAGCAAAGAAGGCGAAGCCGGCTGCCGGCGTGAAGGCCGTCAAGGGCGCGGGCCTCGGCGAGAAGATCGCCGCGGCAAAACCCCGCAAGGGCGTGATTCACCAGGTGGTGACGGCACAGCTCGCCTCAAGGCGTCGCGGAACCCACAAGACCAAGCGGCGGGGAGAGGTGCGTGGCGGTGGCCGCAAGCCCTACAAGCAGAAGGGCACGGGCCGTGCCCGTCCCGGTTCGACCCGCTCGCCCGTATGGGTGGGCGGCGGCGCGGCCTTCGGTCCGCTGCCCCGCAGCTATGAGAAGCGGGTCAACCGCCAGGAGGCCAAGCTGGCTCTGGCGGGCGTGCTCGCCAGCAAGCAGCAGGATGGAAAGCTCGTTGTCGTCGAGTCGGTGCCCCTGCCGGAAGTGAAGACCCGGCATGTGCAGGCGGTGATCGGGGAACTGGGGCTTGCTGGCACGGTGCTGTTCGTGACGGCGGAGCTCGACGGGAAGCTCACGCTGGCGGCACGGAACATTCCGGGCGTTAAGGTGCTGCCGGTGGCGGGCCTGAACCCCTATGACGTGCTCAAGTACGAGCATCTGGTCATTGTGCAGGATGCGCTGGAAGGCGTGGAGAAGCGGGCAGCGGCCTGAAAGGCCGGAGCTGCGCTGTAAGGCAAGGGAGTTTCGAACGTGCAGACCGATCCGAACGATATCCTGATCCGCCCGGTGGTTACCGAGCGGGCTACCGATCTCCGCGAGCGGAACCAGTATGTGTTCGAGGTTCCGCTGGCGGCGAACAAGGCGCAGATCGCGCAGGCCGTGAAGGCACTGTACGACAAGAAGCCTGTTTCCGTCCGGACGATGGTGGTGCGGGGAAAATTCAAGAACCGCCGGGGCGGCGTCCGTGTGCAGATGCCGTTCCGCAAGAAGGCGATTGTCACGCTGGCCGCTGGCGAGACGATCGACGAGATACTGGGGCCCAAGTGAGCAGCCGCGGGTAGCGGACGCCAGGGACAACAGAGGAAGCCATGCCGACCAAGAGTTTCAAACCGACGAGCGCCGCACGGCGGCACATGACCGTTTCCGGTTTCGACGAGATCACGCGCGGAGCGCGCCCCGAGAAGTCGCTTCTCAAGGCGGCCAAGCGTACCGGCGGCCGGAACAACCGCGGCCGGATCACGACCCGTCATATCGGCGGCGGCCACAAGCGCCGTTACCGCCTGATAGACTTCCGGCGCGAGAAGGACGGCGTGCCGGCGACCGTGCTGTCGGTCCAGTACGATCCCTACCGCACGAGCCGCATCGCGCTCCTCCAGTACCGTGACGGCGAGAAGCGCTACATTGTCGCTCCGGTGGGCCTCAAGGCCGGTGCCACGGTGGAAAGCGGCCCCAAGGCCGACATCCTGCCGGGCAACTGCCTGCCGCTCCGCAACATCCCGGACGGCACCGTGATCCACAATATCGAGCTGAAGCAGGGCAAGGGCGGGCAGATCGTCCGCAGTGCCGGCTCCGGGGCGCAGCTTCTGGGTCGCGACGGCGACTATGCCACGATCCGCCTGCCTTCGAGTGAAATCCGCAAGGTGCACCAGGACTGCCGGGCCGTGGTCGGCCAAGTGAGCAACGCCGAACACGAAAACGTGACCATAGGCAAGGCCGGCCGCTCGCGGTGGCTGGGGCTTCGCCCCACGGTTCGTGGTGCCGCCATGAACCCGTGCGATCACCCGCACGGTGGTGGCGAAGGCAAGGCCGGGCAGGGCAATCCGCATCCGGTTTCCCCCTGGGGAATGCCGTCCAAAGGCTACAAGACCCGCAACAACAAGCGCACGCAGCGGTTCATCATCACCCGCCGCCAGCCGGGCAAGAGAGGCTAATCCATGTCGCGCAGCATCAAGAAGGGCCCTTTCATCGACGTCCACCTCCAGAAGAAGGTGGATGCCGCGCAGCGGGCCCGGGATTCGAAGGCAATCAAGACCTGGTCCCGCCGTTCGGTCATTACGCCGGATTTCATCGGGGTCCAGTTCCTGGTCCACAACGGCCGCAAGTTCGTTCCGGTTTATGTGACCGACAACATGGTGGGCCACAAGCTGGGTGAATTCGCGCCGACCCGGACCTTCAACGGCCATTCAGGCGACAAGAAGGTCTAGGCCCGGCGGGCAGAGAGGTAAGGAAGTCATGGAAGCGCGTGCGATGCTCAGATACGGCCGGATTTCACCGAGGAAACTTCGCGAAATCGCCGGGCTGGTCCGCGGCCAGCCGGTTAACGAGGCGCTGGTTCGCCTGCGGCTCACTCACCGCAAGGGTGCGGCGATGATCTCGAAGGTGATCCAGTCGGCGGCGGCCAATGCGGCCGACCGTCATGGTGCTGACGTGGACAGCCTGCGGGTCCGCACGCTGCTGGTCGATGAGGGTCCTCGCCTCAAGCGGTTTACGCCGCGAGCCCAGGGACGTGCATCGCCGATCAAGAAGCGCACCAGCCACATCACCGTCGTCGTGGACGACAACGCCTGAACGGAAGTTTGCAGGAAAGAGAGCCGGTTTTATGGGTCAGAAAATCAATCCAGTCGGGTTCAGGGTCGGCGTTATCCGGGGCTGGGAAAGCCGCTGGTTCGCCGAGGGCAAGAAATACTCGACGCAGCTCCACGAGGACCTCAAGATACGCGACCTGATCAAGAAGCGGCTGTACGATGCCGGCATCAGCAAGGTCGAGATCGAGCGGTACCCGAAGGAAACCAAGGTCTATATCCATGTGGCGCGGCCCGGACTCATTATCGGCAAACGCGGCCAGTCGCTCGATCAGCTCAAGGCAGAGCTCCAGAAGCTGACCAAGAGCGAGCTGTACATCCACCCGATCGAGGTGCGGCGCGCCGAAATCGACGCGCAGCTTGTGGCCGAGAACATCGCTCTCCAGCTCCAGCGCCGCGTGGCGTTCCGCCGGGCGATGAAGAAAGCAGTCCAGACCACCATGCGGCTCGGCGCCAAGGGGTTCCGCGTGGCATGCAGCGGCCGTCTGGGCGGCGCCGAAATGGCCCGTCACGAGTGGTATCTGGAAGGCCGGGTGCCGTTGCACACGCTCCGTGCCGACATTGATTACGGCTACGCACGCGCCGAGACCACCTACGGGTGCATCGGCGTGAAGGTCTGGATTTACAAGGGCGATATCATCGGCGACCGGCCGAGCCCGGGGGCCCGCACGCAGAGTGCACCGGTCCCGCAGCCCGCGGTCTGAGAGAGCAGGAGATACACAGTCATGTTGATGCCGGCCAAACCCCGTTACCGCAAGGTCCAGCGCGGACGCAACTGGGGAAAAGCAAAACGGGGAACCGATCTCGCCTTTGGTGAAATCGGGATCCAGTCGCTCGAACGGGGCAACCTGACCGCCCGCCAGATCGAGGCAGGCCGTATCGCCATCACCCGCAAGGTGAAGCGTGCGGGCAGGCTCTGGATCCGGGTATTCCCCGACAAGCCGATCTCCAAGAAGCCGGTTGAAACCCGCATGGGCAAGGGCAAGGGATCGCCGGAATACTGGGTCACCCCAGTCAAGCCGGGCCGGGTGCTGTTCGAGATGGAAGGCGTGCCGCCCCAGATCGCCCTGGAAGCATTCCAGCTGGCGCAGGCCAAACTGCCGTTCCGCACCAAGATTATCCACCGTGAGGAAGGACTCGTCTAAATGGAGATGCTTCACACAGCGGCTGAAGTGCGGGAACTGGCCGACAAGGACATCGAGAACCGCCTGCGCGAGGCGCGTGCCCGCCTGCGCGAGATCCGGTTCAAGGCCGTGACCGAGCGGACAGAAAACACCGCCGAATACGGTCAGGTCCGGCGCATGATAGCCAGGATGATGACCGTTCTCAGGGAGCGCCGCGATGCGGCCGCCGGAGCAGCACAGAAGAAGGCTTCCTGAACGGAAGGCCGGAATGACCGCAAGGATTTGACGGAGAGCATATGAGCGACACGCAGACCACCGCACAGACCACCGGAGCCCGCAAGCAGGCCCGTACCCGCATGGGGATGGTCATCAGGGACGGCGCGCAGAAGACGCGCACCGTGGAAGTCACCCGGCTCGTCCAGCACCCGATGTACAAGAAGTACGTCCGCCGCCGGACGCGGGTGCATGTTCATGACGAAAAGAACGAATCGCACCAGGGCGACATGGTGGAAATCTGCGAGTCCCGCCCCCTGTCGCGGACGAAGCGGTGGAAGCTCGTCCGGATTGTCGTGAAGGGCAAGCAGGCCTGAGCCCTTAGGCTCAGCAGCCGGCACGAGCAAGGAGCAAAACAGCCATGATCCAGATGCAATCGGTAATGGACGTCGCCGACAATTCGGGCGCCAAGAAGGTCATGTGCATCAAGGTGCTCGGGGGTACCCAGCGCCGTTATGCGGATATCGGCGACATCGTTGTCTGCTCGGTCAAGGAGGCAATGCCGACCTCCAAGGTGAAGAAGGGCGACGTGGTCAAGGCGGTTATCGTCCGGGTGGCTGCGCCGATTCGCCGCACGGACGGCTCTTATATCCGGTTCGACAATGCCTCGGCCGTTATCGTGGACAAGGAAGGCGAGCCGGTCGGAACCCGTATTTTCGGTCCCGTGGCCAGGGAACTCCGGGCCCGGAACTTCATGAAGATCGTATCGCTCGCACCGGAGGTGCTGTGAACATGGCGATTTCAAACTCCAGCAAGCTGCGTATCCGCAAGGGCGACACCGTTGTCGTGATCAGCGGCGCCG
This sequence comes from Deltaproteobacteria bacterium, assembly GCA_026129095.1. Taxonomy (NCBI): domain Bacteria; kingdom Pseudomonadati; phylum Myxococcota; class Myxococcia; species Deltaproteobacteria bacterium. The sequence goes on along the minus strand of JAHCIT010000001.1, from coordinate 97,972 downwards.
AGCGGGGCACGAAGGGCGAGGTCCTCCGTGTGATCCCCAGGGACGGCAAGGTCGTTGTGAAGGGCGTCCGGATGGTAAGCCGCCACACGAAGCCGAACCAGAAGAACCAGGCAGGCGGCATCATTCGCCGCGAGGCCCCGATCCCGGTGTCCAAGGTGATGTACTGGGATTCGTCAAAGGAAGAAGCGACACGGCTCCGCAGCGGCGAGAAGAACGGCAAGCGCGTGCGCGTGTCGGTCCGCTCGGGAAATACCGTTGACGCATAAGGTGTAGTTACCGGACTGGGCCGGAGACCGGAAAGGGAATTTCCGAAACCGGCCAGACAAGGAAAGACAGATGGCGACTGAAGAGAAAAAAACCGAAGGCAAGGGTCCGAAGCCCCAGGGCGGCGGCGGCGAGAAGAAGAAAAGCCGCCGCGAAATTGCAGCCAAGACGAGCGACAAGGGCCCTGAAAAAGGCATCGAGCCCCGGCTGCGGACCAAGTACCACAAGGAAGTGGTTCCGAAGCTCATGGAGCAGTTCGGCTACAAGAACCCGATGGAAGTCCCGCGCCTGGTGAAGGTCGTGATCAACATGGGTCTTGGCAAGATCTCGGATGCCGGCACGAACCTCAAGGTCATCGAGAACGGCGTGAACGAACTCATGGCGATCACCGGTCAGCGTCCCGTCGTGACGCGGTCGAAGAAGTCCATCGCGAACTTCAAGCTCCGCGCCGGCGTGCCGGTAGGAGTGTACGTGACACTCCGGGCGAACAACATGTGGGAGTTCGTCGACCGGTTCATTAGTTTCGCGCTCCCCCGGGTGCGCGACTTCAAGGGACTGCCGAGCAAGAGCTTTGACGGCCGCGGCTGCTACACAGTGGGCGTCCGTGAACACATCATTTTCCCCGAAATCGACTTCGACAACACGGACAAGGTCAAGGGGATGAACATTTCGATCGTGACGACGGCGAAAACGGACGAGCAGGCCCGTGCGCTGCTGGCCGCGCTCGGAGTCCCGTTCCGGGTCTGAAGCTGAAGAGGTAAAGCGACGATATGGCAACCAAATCCATGCGCCTGAAGGCAATGGCCAAGCCCAAATACAAGGTGCGCCAGCACAACCGGTGCGCCCGCTGCGGCCGTTCGAAGGCATACCTGCGCGATTTCAACATGTGCCGCCTGTGTTTCCGTGAGCTCGCCCTACGCGGGCAGCTTCCGGGCGTAACGAAGTCGAGCTGGTAGGGGAGCGTCACCAAGATGAGCAACGTTGTTAACGATCCGATCTCCGATTTGCTGACCCGCATCCGCAATGGCGCGCTGGCACGCAAGGACTATGTCGACGTGCCGTATTCGCGCATGAAGGAAAGCATCGCCCGTATCCTGTCGGATAACGGATACGTGGGCGCTATCGAAAAAATCCCCGGCGAGGGGGTGCGGCCGCTTCTCCGTATCGGGATCAAATACACCCGCGGCCGGTTCGGCGTGATCCAGGGCATTGAGCGCATCTCCCGCCCTGGCCGCCGCGTCTACTTCGGGATGAAGGACATCCCCTCGGTCAAGAGCGGGCTGGGAATGGCGATTGTCTCCACCTCCCGCGGCGTGATGTCAGACGTGGAAGCGCGCCGGCAGAGCGTGGGCGGAGAGCTTCTCTGCCGCGTGTGGTAGCCGAAGGATAACGGGAAAGGTCTAAAGTCATGTCAAAGATCGCACGAAAGCCGGTCGCGCTGCCCCAGGGTACGCAGGTACAGATCAAGCCGGGACGATTCGAGGTCAAGGGCGCCAAGGGTACGCTGTCGATGCCCATTCCGCGGGAGATCGAGATCGTACAGGACAAGGAAGGCGTCCACGTCAACTGGAAGGGGCCCAAAGGCCCCCAGTCTCCGGTATGGGGAACGACCTTCGCACTCGCCCGCAACCTGATCACCGGTGCCGGTGCCGGTTTCCAGAGAGTACTCGAACTGGAAGGGGTCGGTTTCCGCGCCGAGATGAAGGGCAAGAACGTGCTGGTGCTGAACATTGGTTTCACGCACCAGGTGGAACTCCCCTTGCCGGCCGGTGTCACGGCGGCAGTGGAAAAGAACCAGACCCAGATCACCCTGTCGGGCCCCGACAAGGCCGTCCTGGGGCAGTTCGCTGCCACGGTAAGGGCGGTCCGCCCGCCGGAGCCGTTCAAGGGCAAAGGCATCCGTTACAGCGGGGAAGTGATCCGCCGCAAGGAGGGCAAGGCCAAGAAATAAGGCCGTTGCCTCCAGAGGAAAGAATCATATGGCAAAGACAGAAGACCGCAAGGGCCGGCGCACGCTGCGCCATCAGCGGATTACGAAAAAGGTTCAGGGGACGCCGGAGCGCCCGCGGCTGGCGGTGTTCCGCAGCAACCGGCACATCTATGCCCAGGTGGTGGACGACCAGGGAGGACGGACCCTCGTGGCCGCCTCGACCCTGTCGAAAGACCTCAAGGGCAAGGTGGCGAAGATAGGCACCGTGGATGCCGCCAAGCAGGTGGGCCTGCTGGTGGCCGAGAAGGCCAAGGCGGCCAAAGTGACGAAAGTGGTATTCGACCGTGGCGGGTATGCCTACCACGGACAGGTGAAAGCGCTGGCTGATGCCGCGCGTGAAGCCGGACTGGAGTTCTAGAGTTATGGCGAATGGCAAGGATACAAGACCAGGCGAAGGCCGCGGACGCCGCGACCGCGGTGATCGCGGACGCGACGACAATCTCGTCGAGAAGATCGTGGCGGTGAACCGCTCGGCGAAAGTCGTCAAGGGCGGACGCCGGTTCAGTTTCTCGGCGCTGATCGTCGTGGGTGACGAGCGCGGCAAGGTCGGCTGGGGGCTGGGCAAGGCGAATGAAGTGCCCGATGCGATCAAGAAGGCGATCGACCGCGCCCGCCGCTCGATGAAGTCATTCCCTGTCACTGACGGAACGATCCCTCACGAAGTGACGGGGCATTTCGGCGCCGGCAAGGTGTTCATGCGTCCGGCCCGGCCGGGAACGGGCGTCATTGCGGGCGGACCTGTCCGCGCCGTGCTCGAGGTGCTGGGCGTCAAGAACGTGCTTACCAAGAGCCTGGGCAGCAGCAATCCCCACAACGTGGTCAAGGCGACGTTTGCCGGGCTTGCAGAACTGAATGACGAGCGGATGATCGCCGAGCGCCGTGCCGGTCCGGCGAAGGAGCCGGTGACGGCTCCGGCCTCCGGCGAGGCTGCTCCGGCACAGGCCTGAAAGGCCGGGCACGCGGAAAGTGGCGGACCGGTTGTACGGTCTGCCACAAAGATGAACGAAGCGAGAGGTTGTCGATATGGGTGAGAAAAAGAAGATAAAGGTCCGGCAAACGGGCGGACTTATCACCTGTACAGAACGGCAGCGGGCGACGGTCCGGGGGCTTGGCCTCCGGCGCAGGCATCACGAAGTGATGCTGAGCGACACTCCGGCAGTTCGCGGCATGATCCGCAAGGTTTCCCATCTTGTGGCGATCGTGGAGGATGGCGCCAAATGAAGCTGAACGAACTCCGTCCGCCCTCAGGGGCCAAACAGTCGGTCAAGCGGCTGGGCCGTGGTATCGGTTCCGGGCTGGGCAAGACGTCCGGCCGTGGACACAAGGGCTACGGTTCCCGAACCGGCAGCAAGAAGAAGCGCGGCTACGAAGGTGGCCAGAACCCCCTGCACCGCCGGCTGCCGAAGGTTGGTTTCACCAACATCTTCCGGCAGAGCTGGCAGATAGTGAACATCGCGCAGCTTGAGAAGCTGAACGGCGATGTGACGCCGGAGATTCTGGCAAGTGTGGGCCTGATCCAGTCGGCCGGTGGGCCGGTGAAGATCCTCGGCAACGGGGACATCAAGGCGAAGCTCAAGGTTGTGGCGCACCGTTTCAGTGACGGCGCGCGCAAGAAGATCGAAGGCGCCGGTGGAAGCGTGGAGGTGCTGCCGCACCCCCGCGCTCCCAAGGCCGAAACCGGAGCGGCTGCCAAGGCCTGAGGGCAGGCTTGGATTACGGTTTAACGAGGGCTGATCCGGGGGATTTTTTCACGCATGGCTGAACCTACACAAGCGTTCAATCCGAAGAAGCTCGGCGAGCTTCAGTCACGTATCCTGTTTACGGTCGGCGTTCTGCTCGTTTACCGGCTGGGTACGATTGTGCCTACGCCGGGGATCAATCCGGATGCCATGCGCGGTTACCTGGAGCTCACTTTCGGCACGCAGGGTTCGATCGTGACCCTGTTCAACCTGTTTTCGGGCGGTGCGCTGGAGAGTTTCTCGGTCTTCGCGCTGGGCATCATGCCCTACGTGACCGCTTCCATCATCATGCAGCTGATGGGCGAGATCGTCCCCCAGATCAAGGAAAACCAGCGTGAAGGCGAAGTGGGCCGCCAGAAGAACAACCAGTACACGCGCTACCTGTCGGTCGCGCTCTGTGCGGTCCAGGCAACCGTCATCGCATCCAGCCTCCAGGGTGCCGTGGCGCCGGGGGGCATCCCGGTTGTCCGCGAGCCGGGGATCCTGTTCGTGGCGACCGCCGTGCTGTCGCTCACGACCGGCTCCATTTTTGTGATGTGGATGGGCGAGCAGGTGACGCGGAGTGGCATTGGTAACGGTATTTCGCTGATCATTTTCGCCGGTATCGTCACATCGATCCCCGGCGCCGCTGGCGGATTCATCCAGCAGATCAATCAGGAAACAATCAATCCGATCGGTGCGATCATGATCGGGATCATCATCGTGGGTTCGCTGGTAGGCATCGTCTTTATCGAGCAGGCAGAGCGCCGGATTCCGGTGCAGTACCCCGGCCGCATGATGGGCCGTCGCCAGATGCAGGGCGTGAAATCGCACCTGCCGCTCAAGCTCAATCCTTCCAACGTGATTCCTCCGATTTTTGCCAGCTCGCTGCTGGTGTTTCTCCCCACAGTGTCGGGCCTCACCCAGGACATTACGGTGAATCCCGAGGGCGGCGCCATCGAGCGGTTCTGGGAGTCCGTGGTCGTCCATGTCGTGCGCCCGATGGGTGAGGCGCTGAATCCGTCCGAGTGGCTGTATTCGGTGGTGTTCGGCGTGCTGATCGTCGCATTCGCCTTTTTCTACACCTCGATCATCTTCAATCCCGACGAGATGGCCGAAAACATCAAGCGCAATGGCGGTTTCGTTCCTGGTATCCGGCCCGGCTCGATGACCGCGAATTTCATCAGGCCGATCATGAACCGCCTGACGCTGATTGGTGGCGTCTATCTGGTGATTATCTGCGCGATTCTTCCGTATGCGCTGTCACGGGGCACTGGAGTGACGTTCTACTTCGGCGGAACGAGCGTGCTGATCTGCGTGGGTGTCGCCCTGGACACGTTCCGGCATATCGCCGATCACCTGCGAAACACCAAGTACGACGCCCTCCTGGAAGGCAAGGCGCTCGGCAAGATCAAGGGCCGCCGGCGGAGTGCTGCATAGATGAGCGAACTGGCCATCATATTCCTTGGTGCCCCAGGTGCCGGAAAGGGCACGCAGGCCAAGGTGGCCTCGTCGGGCAAGGGCATCCCCCAGCTTTCGACGGGCGACATGCTCCGTGCGGCCAAGGCCGCCGGAACGCCGGTGGGGCTCAAGGCCAGGGAGTACATGGATTCCGGCAAGCTTGTTCCGGACGAGGTCGTTATCGGTGTCATGGCCGAACGGCTCTCCAGCGAGGATTGCGCCCATGGCTACATCCTGGACGGTTTCCCCCGGACGATCGCTCAGGCGGATGCCCTCGATCACATGCTGGCCGAACGCAAGCGGGCGCTCCCCCGGGTGATCGAGATCGACGTGCCGGATGAGGTGGTTGTGGCGCGGCTATCGGGACGGCGGGTGTGCTCGAACTGCGGAGCCATCTGGCACGTGGAGTCGAATCCCACGAAAAAACCGGATGTTTGCGACCAGTGCGGCAAGGCTGGAACGCTTGAACAGCGGGCCGATGACAAACCGGACGTGATCCGCAAGCGCCTGACGGTCTACCACGACCAGACGCGCCCTCTCAGTGCCTACTACGAGGAGCGCAAGCGGCTCACGCGGATCAACGGGAACCGCGTGGTCGAACAGGTAAACGCGGACCTGATGAAGGCCCTGGCATAAGGAATTACGAGGAAGCATGGCTGCCATCGAGCTCAAGACAAGGGAGGAGATCCGGACGATGCGCTCCGCAGGGCGTGTCGTGGCCGAAGTCCTCGCGCGTCTGGCCGAGACCATCCAGCCCGGCATGAGCACCCTCGACCTGGACCGGATGGCCGAGGAGTGGACCCGCAAGGCTGGCTGCAAGCCGGCATTCAAGGGTTATCAGGGTTTTCCCGGAACGCTCTGCACATCGGTAAACGAGGAGGTCGTGCACGGCATCCCCTCGTCGAAGCGGCGGATCGAGGCGGGCGACATCGTGAGTGTCGATTTCGGTGTGATACTGGACGGCTTTTATTCCGATTCGGCGACCACGCTCTCCGTGGGCGAGATCGACGACAGCCTGAAACAGCTCATGGACACCACCCGCGAGGGGCTCCTGAAGGGAATCGAGCAGGCCCGCGCCGGGAACCGGATCGGCGATATCGGCTTTGCAGTGCAGACCCACTGCGAGGCGAGGGGTTATGGCGTGGTCCGGGATTTCGTGGGGCATGGCATCGGTCGGAACCTGCATGAGGCCCCGCAGATCCCGAACTACGGCAAGCCAGGCGGCGGCGTCCGGCTGCGGGCCGGCATGGTCGTGTGCATCGAGCCGATGATCAACATGGGCACATGGGAAGTCCGGAAGCTCGACGACGGGTGGACCATCGTGACGGCCGACGGAAAGCCGTCGGCGCACTATGAGCATTGCATCGCCATAACCGAGGAAGGACCGGAAATACTGACCCAGTTGCCGAAGGCCGCCTGAAGGCCTATGAACAGTCCCCCCGGGTGAGGGGGCCGGCTGCTGGAACAGCAGAGGAACATGTCAAAAGAAGATGCCATAACAGTCGAGGGGAAAGTGGTCGAGCCGCTCCCGAACGCCATGTTCCGGGTGGAACTGGACAACGGCCACAAGATCCTCGCCTATATCTCCGGAAAGATGCGGATGCACTACATCCGCATTCTGCCGGGGGACAAGGTCACAGTGGAACTGTCGCCCTACGACCTGACCAAGGGGCGGATTACCTACCGGGCCAAGTAGCCGGGAGAATGCCGGAAGCCGGCGGAGTCGCAAGGAAGAAATGAAAGTCAGAGCCTCAGTCAAGAAGTTGTGTCCCAAGTGCAAGCTCGTGAAGCGCAAGGGTGTGCTTCGCGTGATCTGTCCGGCCAATCCGCGCCACAAGCAGCGGCAGGGCTGAGCCCTTTCCAGGAGAATTTACATGCCCCGTATCGCAGGCGTAGACGTACCGAAGAACAAGCGCATTGATGTGGCGCTGACCTACATTTACGGCGTCGGATCGAAGACGGCCAAGGCCATCTGCGCGGCCGCCAAGATTGACGGCGCACGCAAGGCCGACCAGCTCACTGAGGGCGAGGTGGCCGAAATCCGCCGTGTCATGGAAGTCAGCTACAAGGTGGAGGGCGACCTCCGCCGGGACTCGGCACTCAGCATCAAGCGGCTCATGGATCTGGGCTGCTACCGGGGCCTCCGGCACCGCAAGGGTCTCCCCGTGCGCGGCCAGCGGACCCGGACCAACGCACGCACCCGCAAGGGGCCGCGCAAGACGATCGCAGGCAAGAAGAAGGAAACCAAGTAACCGGCCGGTGGCGGGCCTCCGTTTGACGGGGGCCGCCGGGGCCAGCGAGGCAACAACCAGATGGCGGACGAAAAGCAGGAACAGGGCGCGGAAGCCAAGGCCCCGGCCAAGGTCAAGAAGACCAAGATGCGCGGAGTCGATCACGGCGTGGCGCACATCCAGGCGACCTACACGAACACGATCGTGACCATCGCGGACACGGCCGGGAACGTGATCTCCTGGGGAACGGCGGGCGGATCGGGCTTCCGGGGCTCGCGCAAGTCGACACCCTATGCGGCCAGCGTCGCCGCCGAAAAGGCCGCCCAGAAGGCGATCCAGGTCGGCGTCAAGTCGGTGGCCGTCCAGGTCAAGGGGCCCGGTCCGGGGCGCGAGGCGGCGGTTCGCAGCCTGCACGCGGCCGGCCTGAAGGTCACCCAGATCAAGGACGTGACGCCGCTGCCTCACAATGGCTGCCGGCCGCCCAAGCGGCGCCGCACATAGGGCAGGAAGAATCGGGCAGGAGCCTCCCGTCAAACGGAGGCGATCAGAGGCGCAAGGAACACTCGAAGGACGGTACACCATGTCGATGTCGCTCATTTCCAGGAACTGGCGGGAACTGATTTCACCAAACAAGCTGATGGTGGAAGAAACCTCAGCGACCTACGGCAAGTTCATTGCCGAGCCGCTGGAGCGCGGGTTCGGCATAACGATCGGCAATTCGCTCCGGCGGATCCTGCTGTCGTCGCTCCAGGGCGCGGCCATCACCCACGTCCGGATCGAGGGTGTCAAGCACGAGTTCACCACGCTGAACGGAATCGTCCAGGACGTCACGGAGATCAACCTGAACCTGAAGAACGTGATCTTCCGGAGCCAGACCGAAGGCCCCGTGAGTATCCGGCTCAAGGCACAGGGCCCTGGCACCGTGACGGCGCGGAACTTCGATCTGCCGCATGACCTGGAGATACTGAACCCCGACCTCTTCATCGCTGAACTTCAGCCCGGCGGCTCGATCAACATCGAAGCCGTGGTCAGCCTGGGCAAGGGCTATGTCCCGGCCGAGCGAAACCGCAAGGAAGGCGATCCGGTCGGAACGATCCCGCTCGATTCGATGTTCTCGCCGATCCGGAAGGTGAACTTCCAGGTTCCTTCTGCCCGTGTTGGCCAGATCACCGATTACGACAAGCTGGTCTTGGAAGTATGGACCAACGGCGCTGTCAGCCCGGCGGATGCCGTGGCCTATGCCGCTTCCATCCTGAAGCGCCAGCTCCAGATTTTCATAAACTTTGCCGAGGAAGAAGAGCCGGTCCAGCAGTCGGTGTCGGCTGTTACCGGAAGCACGACGGCGGGAACGGCCGAGCAGGCAGCGCGGCTGAACGAATACCTGACGAAGTCGGTGGACGAGCTCGAGCTGTCGGTCCGGTCGGCCAACTGCCTCAAGAATGCCAACATCCGCTACATTGGCGAACTGGTACAGCGGACCGAGGCCGAGATGCTCAAGACCAAGAACTTCGGCCGCAAGTCGCTTCAGGAGATCAAGGATCTGCTCGAAGGCATGGGCCTCGCCCTGGGCATGAAGATTGACGGCTGGGCACCGCCCATGGGCGGTGGTTCGGGCGGGACGCTCGGCTGAGCGGCTAGGCTTCCGGACGGAAAACAGCTACTGACGGCGCCTCTTTGAAGGCGCGCATCCAGTGAGGATCCTGAAAAATGCGCCACCATCGCAAGGAAAAGAAGTTCGGACGGAGCACGGAGCACCGCAAGGCGATGTTCCGTAACCAGCTCAATTCGCTCATTGATCTGGAGCAGATCCGCACCACGGACGCCAAGGCCAAGGAACTGCGCCGCCATGCGGACCGGATCATCACCCTCGGCAAGCAGGGGATTGGGGCCGACAAGGCGACGCTCTACACGCTGCGCGAGCGCGCCTTCGCCAGGCTCCGGTCGCGTGATACCGTTCGCAAGCTGTTCGACACGCTGGCTCCCCGTTTCAAGGAGCGAGCCGGCGGGTATACCCGTATCATCAAGATCGGCCGCCGGGCAGGAGACAATGCCGCCATGTCGGTGATTGAGTTCCTGCCGGCCGAAGTGGCTGGAGGCGCGAAGAAGAAGGCGCCCAAGCGCCGTTCCACCGGCGCGGCAAAGGAAAAGGCCGCCCCGAAGGCGAAGAAGCCTTCGACCAAGAAGGAAGCGGCTGCGGAAAAGACCGAATAGCCCGCCTGCAGGTTGCAGGAAACCGGCGCCCGGTTCCCTTTAAAGGGGCCGGGCGTTTCGGTTTCCGGGGTGTCAGCGCGTCGCCAGCAGCGGGGCGTTCCGGGGCGGATTGGGACTTCCATAAAGACGGGTCACTTCGCCCGACATCCGTCCCTGCAGGGCGAGACCCAGCATCTTGAAATCGGCGATCAGCGACCAGCGTGGATAGGTGAACGTCGCCGGGCGGTTCTTTTCGATCAGGAAGTGGCCGATCCAGGCGGGCCCGTAACCGGCTACCGGGGCAGCGAGTACGAGCCAGGGGTTCCAGGTGGCAACGCCGGTGGCGAAGCAGGCGAGTGCGGTCGTGGTACCGAGGTAGTGCAGCCCCCGGCAGACCGGATTCCGGTGCTCGCCCACGTAGTAGGGCCAGAACTCCTCGAATGACTGTATCCGTCCATTGTCGGCCATGACATTTCAGCCCTGCTTGGAAGTCACTGCGGGGACCGGCTCGGCGGCAGCGGGCGGCGGGGTTTCCGTCGCGGCGGCACGGGCAGCCGATATGTTGTTGCCGGGCCGGGATTCCAGCTCACGGTAGATATAGACCATCCGCTCGATCCACGAGATGTTGGTGAAGATCGCCATGACGATGACGATGAGGATCAGCAGGTAGTGGACGTCTGTCCGCATGCCGAACAGTGGCGCGATGAGATCCTTGAACACCGGGTCGAACAGTGAGGCCGTGGCCAGATACATGATTCGCTCAGGCCGCTGCATCATGCCGACATTGCAGTCCACGCCCATCCCTTCACCCCGTGCCTTGGTATAGGAGACGAGCAGCGAGCCCATGAGCGTGGCCGACGTCACCCAGAACATCCAGTGGTTCATGAAATAGCTGGCAATACCGATCATCACGACGGCTTCGCCCACCCGGTCCATGACCGAATCGTAATAGGCGCCGGACTTGGTTTCCTGCCCCGTGGCGCGGGCCACCCGGCCGTCAAACATGTCGCAGGTGCCGCTGAAGATGACGAGGTAGCCTGCCGTCCCCACGTGGCCAAGGTAATAGGCGGCGGCTGCGCCGAGGGACAGCACGACACCGAAGGTAGTGATTCCGTTCGGGGTCGCATGGATACGGATCAGGAACCGCTCGACCGGCTCGGTCAACCAGTGCCAGTAGTCGCGCCAGAAGCTCGACAGCATGGCGCTCTCCTTGCGGTTCTTGGCGGCGATCCGGTTGGACTTCTTTTCCTGGTTGAGGACGTACCGCTTGATAGCGTAAACGCAGCAGGCACCGATGATGAGACTGTTGGCGAGGATGAGCGGAACCAGCGAAAGCGCCGCTTCCTCCTTGAAGATGTTCTCAAACATGTCCGTGGAATGAACCTCTGGCTGGGGAACCCGGGCCGGGAGACGCCTGCTGGCCATTCCGGCAAGCACTCCGGGGTCAGCCTCCGAAGAGCTTGAGCCAATTTAATGATATTGATGGGGGCGGTCAATCGGATATTTGGTCTGAAAAAAACGAGTTATATCAGCCGTTTATGTCCACTTTGGGACTGCCGCCACAAGTGCTGTGTCACGTCCTGACATATGCCCATGCAAGGATTAAACAGGGAGGGCAGTCAAGGTTATATGCCCAAAGGCACCTATCGCATCGTCCCGCCGGGGACCGATACCCCTGGAATCTGGTCCGGCGAGTTTCCTCCGGAACTCCTGTCCGGCGGCCAGGTGGCGTTCGTCTTCCCGACGATCCACCGCCGCCGTCAGGTGGAGGAATATTTTCTCGCCCGTAATGGGGCGCTGCCGGTGCGCCTGTTCACACCGCGTCAGTTCGCCGAGTCGGTCGCGCCGCCGGACTGGATGATCGCCGGTCCGTTCGCTGCCCGGCTCGCGCTGGAGCGGGTGGTGGAAAATCTTTTTGCTGCAGACACGGAGCCCGGGGCCCACCTGAAGTCCCTCCGGGCCCATGGGGGTTCCCGCAGGCTGCTGTTGAGATTTTTCGCCGAGCTGGCTGAAGCCGGGTTCGATTCTCCAGCGGCCATACAGTCCGCCCTGGCGGATCCGCATGGGGATGACCGTACCTGGCTGCCGGTTCTTGCCGGATGGTACGGCGAACTGGAGCGGCACCGGCTGGTCTTCGCACCTGCGCTGGAATGGCGGCTGTCCCGGTGGGTGAGGCAGGGGAAGGCGGCTGCTCCGTTCACGGCCGTCCGGGTGGAACTGGGCGCGGAGACCTCTCCTGGTTTCGTGGAACTGCTGGATGCGCTCGCTACCGCTGGTTCCGGCGTTCAGGTGGAAATTCCCATGCTCCCGTCGCAGGCCAGCAAGGCGGAACTGGCCCGGCTCCCGGCCTGGCGTGCGACTGGCAGAATCCTCGACCGGTTCCGGGCGTTTGGCCACTGGACGGAACTTCCGGCCGCGGAAGGCGCCTGGAATCCGGACCGCGAGGCACTTCTGGATCCTCTGGCTGAAGGCGAGATCGCCGCCAGCAATGCGGCCGTGTTCGCCGGCCAGGCCGAGGGAACACCTGCCGATGAACTGCACGCAGCCTGCGAGCGGATACGCCGGCGGCTGGATGCGGGTGAAATCCATCCGCAGGAGGCAGGGATTGTCCTGACCAATCCCGATGCGCTTTCGGCACAGGTCGAAGGCATCGCCCGGCGGTATGGGTTCCCGGTCGAGATCGCACGTGCCCGGACAGTGGCGGAAACCGAACCAGGCCGGGCGGTGGTGTCGTTTCTGGCAGCGCTCGGCTCGGGATTTGAGCCGGAGCCGCTCATGGATTTCCTTTCGCACCCGCTGGTGAACTGGGATTTGGCAGGCACCGCCACGGCTGCTGATGAAGCGGCGGCGGTCCAGCCCCGGCGGGTTGGGCCGGCACTTCTGAGGGATTTTGACGAAGCCTTCGACCAGGCGAGAGCGCAGGGCGGCTGGCACCTGTGGTTGCCCCGGTTGCAGCAGCTTGCCGCTGCGGCACGGGCGAAAGAGAACGGCGCCCGGTCTGGCTGGAACGACCTGCCCATTCTCCGGGCGGCGGAGGCGCTTGGCCGCCTGTTCATGGGCTTGTCTGGGCTTTCGGCCGCCGGGCGCATGGAACAGGGGTGTCTGGGCATACGGCCGCAGGAACCGGTCACGGCCCGCCGGTTTGCGTACTGGCTTGAACGGGTGATCTGGAACGCCCGCGTATCCCGGCGGCTGGCGCAGCTCTCCGGGAATGGCCCGGAGGATGCCGCTGCGCTTCACCGGTCCTTTTCAGGGCTTACCCGGCTGTTCGATACGCTGGCCGGTGCGGTCGCGGATTCCGAGCGTCTCGCCATCGGGGAACGCCCCTTAAGGGACTGGGCCGCCGATCTGGACGAGCTGCTTCACACGGCCGCCGTGCCGGAGCATGTTCCTTCTGCCAAGGCCGTGCGGGTGCTGTCGCCCCGGGACATACCGGGTCTCTGCCTCCGGCATCTGGAGTGGACCGGCCTTTCCGAAGAGTCCTTTCCCGGCCGGGAACCTGATCCCGTGTGGGGGAGTCCTGACGCCCGCCGCCGTCTCGGCCTGGACGCCGGGACGAGCGGGGCAGATCTGGCCTGGTCGCGGCTGGGACTGGCACTGATCGAAACGGCGGGTCCGGTGTATCTTTCCGCTCCGCGGCGGGACAGTGACCGCAGGGCCGTGATGAGTTCTCCGGTCTGGATCATCAGCGAGCGGCTGGTGGGTGCCGGGCTGCCTTCCATATCGCACTGGAACAGCCTGGTCCGCCAGTCGGCAGCCTGGCTGTCGGGTTTCGAGGCTGAATACGGAAACCGGCCGGACTGGCCAGAAACGGCAAGGGCCGTCCTGTTCCCTGAACTGCCATCCCGCTGGCCGGAACAGTTGCTGGTGGCCGAGCCATCGCTGGATCCCGCTGCCGCGCTTCAGAGGACAGCCACACACCGGGTGAGCGGGGCTTTCCGGGAGGAACTGGCCGCCATGCTCCGCGACCGTCCCCTGTCGCCGTCGCGGCTTGGCGAATATGCCCGGTGTCCGTTTTTCTATCTTGCCGTCACGCGGCTTGGAGCCCGCGAACGCCAGGAGCGGACATCCGGGCCCACGCCGATGGAGCGCGGCACGCTGATCCATGAGGTTCTTGAGGAGTTCTATCGTGATCCCGAAGTGCTGGATCGCCGTGGGAGCCCGGACTGGGCTGATGCCGTTCGCCCCCGGCTGATGGCGATTTTCAAGGCAAAAACCGAGGGACTCTCCCGCACTTTTCACGGCGAGGCATGGGAGATCGAGCAGGACCGGTCCCGCCGGATACTGGACCGTTTCCTCGTATACGAGTCGCAGATCGCACCCTATTCGAGGCCCGTAGCGGTCGAACTGGAGTTCGGGAGGGCCGGTTCCGGGCCGTTTGAATGGGCGGGGCTCAGGTTCAGCGGCGCCATCGACCGGGTGGATACCGTCCCCGGCCGCGGTTTTTTCATCTTCGACTACAAGACGGGCAGGGCCGGAGCCGGAGAAAAGGAGCTGACCAGGGGGCTGGCCTTCCAGCTTCCGGTCTATGCGGCAGCGGCCCGTGTGCTTCTGGGGGAAGAGGCAACGGGTGGCGGCAACTGGCTGGGCGGCGGTTACTACAGCCTCCGGCTGCCCGAAACGAAGGTGACCGATCCCCTGATGTGCGCGGAAGACCGCATGGTATTTGGCCGGGAGGGCTCGCGGACGGGTGTTGGCAAGCTGGCCATGGATCTTCCTGCCCTTGAGCAGCGCTATCTCGACAGGGCCCGGCAGATCGCCCGGCTGGTGGAGTCCGGCTCGTTCACGACCACGCCGCTCAAGGAGGCCGAGGCGAGGTGCGGCTACTGCCATCTGAAAGCGGCCTGCCACCGCGATGAACAGTTGCGCGAAATTCGTAACGGGGACCGGGAACGATACGGCGTGCTGCCGTCATGGGATGCGCCGGCCGCAGCGGGCGACGCATCTGGAGATGATGCATGAACGCCAGCGACAGGCGGTTCTCGATTGAGGAACAGGAGACGGCCATGACTCCCGGCCGCCACCTGGGGGTGAGTGCCGGGGCAGGTTCGGGAAAAACCCTCGTGCTGACTGGCCGGATCGTGCGGATACTGGAACAGACTCCGCCGGAAAGGCGGGTGGAGGCCCTTGGCCGGATCGTCGCCGTCACGTTTACCAAGGAGGCGGCCGGAGAGATCCGCAGCCGCATTCGCCGGGAGATATACAGGAAGCTCAGGGCTTCCACCGGCGCTGAAGACCGGACGGGATGGCTCGCTCTGCTTGAGCGCCTGCCGGATGCCCGCATTTCCACACTGCACAGCCTCGCCGCACGGATGCTCCGCCAGCTGGCGCTGGACGGCGACATAGACCCCGGCTTTTCAGTCGAGGAAAAGCTCCGCGACGAGCAAACTACCGGCGCGGCCCCGTATCTGGCTGAACTGCTCGATCCCGAACGCCGCCATCCGGAGACGGATAAGGATGCGGTCGCTGCGGCCCGGCACCTGCTTGCCCGGTGGGAGCCGCCGAGGCTGGCGAAGCTGATGGACGCGCTCGATCTCCGGCGTGAACTCGTGGGATCGTGGATATCGGAAGATGGCGCGATATCCGCAACGGAGCCCGGCGTTGAAGCGCTGGCCAGCTTTGTCCGTGAACAGCAGCAGGGCCGGTTATACCGGGCGCTCACGACGCCGGGTCCGTACCGGGACTGGGTGAACCGGCTCTCCGCCGCATTTAAAGCGATCGTTGCGGACAGGGAGCGATGTAAAACAACAGGCAACGCCAAGATACGCAAGGCGGGGCCGCTACTGGCCTCGGCACTTGGCCGGTTCTTCGGGGCCGGGCCGGGGCCGGACCAGAACGCGGCGTTCGGAGCACTGTGCGGGCTGATCCTGGAAGGTGGCGGTGTAATTAATGCAGAAACGAAGTGGTTTCGGAACGAGGCCGACTACCAGCAGGTCGTCCAGCTTCTGGACGAAATCAAACTGTGGTTCCCGGCTGTCCCGAAAAAAACGAAAAAAGAATGGCCGGAGTCGCTCACCGCTCTGAAGAGGGAGGATGAATCGCCCGAGGCTGCGGTCAGCCGCCTCGAAGCAGAAGATCGTGACAATGTCCGTATCGTTGTCCGCGACTGGTACCGTTGGAGGCGGCGGCAGGGACGCGGGATTTCCACGCTCGACTTTGACGATCTCGAAGTGGAGTTCGGGAAGATCCTCCGCCACAGTGCCGCTGCCCGCAGGCGTATCGCCCGGTCCATCAGCCACCTGCTCGTTGACGAGTTTCAGGATACCTCGCCGGTCCAGTGGCAGTTCCTGTCGTTCATTATCGAAAACCTGGATAAGGACGCCGACGTGTTCCTCGTCGGCGACGAAAAACAGTCGATCTATGCCTTCCGCCGGGCCGACGTGACGGTCTTTTCCGAGGCGATCGGCCGCTTGGGCGAGCTGAATGTGAGCCACAAGGGTCATCAGTCCGGGGAGGGGGATGCCCGGACAACCCTCTGCAAGAGTTTTCGTGCGCAGCGGAACGTACTGCTGGCGCTTAACCGCATTTTCTCCATTGCCATGCCGGACGGCAGCGAGAATCCACGGCCCTTCGAGGCCCGCCGCCAGCCGCTTGACCCGGTGGACGGTCATACCGGACCCGGCGGTCTTGTGGAGTGGATCGGCTGCCCGGATCCGGCAGGCCTTGCTGACCGGGGTGGAGCGGAGGCGGCCGAGCTCCGGGCCCTTGCCTTGCGGCTGAAGGAACTGCATTCGGGCTCCGGCGGAATCGATCCGGTTCCCTGGAGCAAGTGCGCTGTCATCTGCCGGTCCCATGCCCAGATCTCGAAGGTGGAAGCCAGGCTTCTGGAGGCGGGGATCCCCTGCCATCGCCGGGCCGAGGGTGGCTTCTTCGGCTCGCAGGAGGTGGCCGACCTGGGTGCAGCCCTTTCGGTCCTGGTGTCGCCCATCACGGGAGCCAGCCTGCTTGCCTTCTGGATATCGCCGGTAGCTGCGCTGCCGCTCGACGCAATCTTCGCCATGTCGGTGCTGAAGAACCCTGACGACCGTTTCGCCTCGCTCGATCCGGCCCGCCGGTTTGACCGGTGGATGCGATCAGAGGGTGGCGGGGATCTGGAGTATATCGTGTCGGAACTCGAGCGCCGGTCGCCGGGAAATGCGGCCAGCCAGCTCAGGCAGGTGACTGGCGCGATGAAGGCTGCCCGGCAGGTGCTCCAGGTTTCGGGTTGCGTGAGCGCGCTGGAGCTGCTCATCGGGAAACTGGCCGTCCGGGCGGCCTTCGGGGCCGGATTGGGAGGGCCTGCCCGTCTGGCCAATCTGGAGAAGTTTCTCGACTGGGTGCGGGCCCGGGAAGCCGAAGGCCTTGGCGCCGTACAGATTTTGCGTGAACTGAACCGGCATCTGGAGGCGGGTGATGCGGTGAGCGAGCCGTCGGCCGCCTGGGGCGACGGCGACGACCGGGTGGCGCTTATCACCATTCATGGGGCCAAGGGGCTCGAGTTTGATGTGGTGATGCTTCCGTTTTGTGGCACGCAGTTGGGGGGAAACAAGGGAGGCATTGACATCCGCTGGCATCCGGCAGGTGACAGGAGGGAGGTTCCGGCATTCGGGGTTCCGCCGGGCCCCGGCGAGAATCCGCTCAAACCGGCGGATTTCCTGGCGGCTGGTCCCTTGAAGGATGGCCGCGAAGCCGCCGAGGATCTGAGGATTTTCTACGTGGCGGCTACCCGCGCCAGAAAGGCGCTCGTCTTCCTGTCGAGCGCGCCGGGTGGTCCGGCGGCGCATCTGCGGTTCGCATTTGGCCCGGAAGCGGACGGAGAGGAAGAAACACGCGAGGCCGCTTTTGGCACGGAAACCTGCCTCGTGCAGCTTCGTCCGCTCTCTGCCTATGCCGCCGCCGGCACGGCAGCCGTCAGCGACCGTTTCCCCGGCATCGAGGACCGTTTCGCCAGGGCGGCCGCCGCCAGCCCGGCGGTACTGTTCCCGGCACCGCCCGGCGGACGCCGCCGGGTGGTGCTCGACTACTCCTCGCTCCGGACATTCCTCGACTGCGAGCTCAAATATTACTACCGCCATGTCCTCGAGGTTCCCCCGCACCGGTGGTTTATCGTGCCGCGGGTATCGTCCGCGGCGGAAACCGATGGCAGCCCCGCCGTACTGGGCGGGATGCTGCGCGGAACCCTCCTGCATCGTGCGCTGGAGCTTGGGTCGGTGGGTGATGACTACCTGGACTGGGTCCGGCACAAGCTGTCCCAGCTTGACGAGTTCGAGCGCGAGAATGCTTTGCCGGAGATCGTCGCCTCCGCCGCCCGAGCTCTCGACTTCTACGGGTCGGCCATCCGGCCGCGCACCGAAGGAGCTCGGGACGTTCGTCGCGAGTGGGAGTTTCTTGTCCGTTACCAGCCGCCGGGTTCGTCCGACCTCGATATCGACATCCGGGGCGCGATCGACCTTGCGTTCGATACAGGCAACGGCTGGGAGATCATGGACTACAAGTCCGGCCGGGCCGGGGGGGAGGCTGGCGCAAGGGAAAAGATCCGCTCCGAACGGTATGATCTGCAACTGGGTTTGTACAAATGGGCGCTGGAGAGTACCGGCCGCCCGGTGAAAACTGCCGCCATCGCGTGGATTGACGAGGGGATCATCACTGCCGTGGAGGCCGTGCCGGGGCCCGGCGAGATTGCCGCCGTTCTGGGACGCTGCGCGGAGGATATCCTTGCCGGACGGTTCCGGGGGGTGGATGGGGCGGGAAATCGGTCAAATCCGCCCCTTCCGTGCCGGGACTGCGGTTACCGGCTTCACGGGATTTGCCGCGAGTTTGAGGATGCCTGAAGGCGGATAGGGCCGGTATACGCTGACCCGATGCCAGTATAACTAGCTGGAATTATTATATAAAAACCGATTCTTAAATGCCGTTTGACGCGTTGCGGGCCAAGTGATACGCGAACGCGGCTTAACTTTGCCCTAGAGGGATGGACGGAAGGATTATGCACCCAATTCTCAATTATCTCGCTCAAAACAGTATCTCAGCGGTCGATGCCAGCCAGAACGTCAGCATTCTGGTGATGGGCGTCCTTGTCATTGGCGCCGGCGCACTCGCCTTCGCCGTTTGGCTCCTCAAGTGGGTCATGGCGAAGGACTGCGGCCCCGACGAGATGCAGAAGATTTCCAACGCCATCAAGGCGGGAGCCGAGGCATTCCTGTCGCGCCAGAACAAGACGATCATCACGATCGCCGGCGCGCTGGGCGTCCTCATCTTCGTTCTCTACTGGCTGGTCCGCGGGCACCATGATTTCGATCCGACCGAAACGGCCGTGGAACTGGCGGTCTGGACGACGATCGCCTTCCTGCTCGGCGCGGCCTGCTCCGTGCTGGCTGGCTATGTCGGCATGTGGATTTCAATCCGCGCCAATATCCGTACGGCTGCGGCCGCCCGCACCTCGCTGAACAGCGCGATGCAGATCGCGCTCCGTGGCGGAGCCGTATCGGGCCTGTTCGTCGTGGCCATGAGCCTTGTCGGCGTGGCGGGCCTCTACTTCCTGGTCTACCTCGTGAAGTCACACGGTCTTGAAGCCGGTTCGCCCGAGTACAACCAGCTCGTGAAACAGATTCCGTACATCATCGCGGGCTTCGCCTTCGGTGCATCGCTGGTGGCGCTGTTCGCCCAGGTGGGCGGCGGCATCTACACCAAGGCTGCCGACGTGGGCGCCGACCTCGTGGGCAAGGTCGAGAAAGGTATTCCGGAGGACGATCCCCGCAACCCGGCCGTGATCGCGGACCTTGTGGGTGACAACGTGGGCGACTGCGCGGGCCGTGGCGCGGACCTGTTCGAATCGACCGCCGCCGAGAACATCGGCGCAATGATCCTGGGCGTCGCACTGTTCCCCTATTTCGGGGTGGGCGGCGTGATGTTCCCGCTGGTGGCGCGGTCACTGGGGCTCATCGCCTCGATCATCGGCATCATGATCGTCAAGACCGAGGAAGACGCCGACCCCATGGACGCGCTGAACCGGGGCTACTACGTTACCGCGATACTGGCGTTCCTGGGCTTTGTGCTCACCTCCTACTGGCTTCTCCGGGCCGAAGGGGAGTTCCTTAATTCGGCCTGGCTGTACTATTCGGGCTGCGCGATGATCGGAATTCTCTGCTCGGTCGCATTCCTCTACATCACCCAGTACTACACGGAGTACAAATACCGTCCGGTGCTTTCGATCGCGGACGCCTCGATGACCGGCCCGGCGACGAACATCATCCAGGGCATCGCCGTCGGTTTCGAATGCACGTTGCTGTCGGTGCTGGCGATTTCGGCCGCCGTGCTGTCGAGCTACCACCTCGGCCAGGAGGCCCTTCCGCAGCTTGAGCCGGTGGCCGCTGGCCTGTTCGGAACTGCCGTCGCCACGATGGGCATGCTCGGGCCGGCCGGCTACGTGCTGGCGATGGACACCTTCGGGCCGATCACCGACAACGCTGGCGGCATTGTCGAGATGTCCCACCAGCCGGACAATGTCCGCCACAAGACGGACCGTCTGGATGCCGTGGGCAACACCACCAAGGCGCTCACCAAGGGCTACGCCATCGGTTCGGCCGCGCTGGCCGCGTTCCTGCTGTTCTCGGCCTACCTGGACGAGATCAAGAACTTCACCGGCGCCGACCGTTACGAGACCATCGACCTCGTGAACCCCGCCGTCTTCATCGCCGCGCTGCTGGGCGCGATGGTGGTGTTCTACTTCAGCGCCCTCTGCATCCGTGCCGTGGGCACCGCTGCGCAGTCGGTCATCAGCGCCGTCCGCATCCAGTTCAAGGAGCGGCCGGGCATCATGGAAGGCACGCAGGATCCCGACTACGGCGCAGTGGTCGATATCGTTACCAAGGACGCGCTCCGCAAGATGGTCGCTCCGGGCCTGTTCGTTGTGGGCTCGGTGGTCGTGGTGGGCCTGTTCTTCCGGTTTCTCGCTCCGGAAGGTGACCCGGTATACGGTGCGAAGGCCGTGGCTGGCTTCCTCATGTCGGCCACCATCAGCGGCATCCTCATGGCGACGTTCCTGAACAATGCTGGCGGCGCCTGGGACAACGCCAAGAAGTACATCGAGCTGGGCAAGGGAACCGGCGGCAAGGGCTCCGACCAGCACAAGGCGGCTGTCGTGGGTGATACCGTGGGCGATCCCTTCAAGGATACGGCGGGCCCGTCGATCCACGTGCTGATCAAGCTGCTGGCCACGCTGACGCTGGTGCTGGCACCGCTGTTCATCGCGTCCGCCCACTGACCTTATCGGAACGAAACGGCTCCCAAAAGGGGCCGGTCGGATAAAACAGGAGCGGCCCGGCGATCCCGGGCCGCTTTTGTTTTCAGCTCTGGGTCCGCCGGTCCCGGCACTGGTGAATCATCTCGGTAAGGTGGCTGACGTTGATGGGCTTGGGGAAGAACGCCTCGAACTCGGCCGATTCAAGCACGTGCTTGGGTATGGCCTCGCGGGAATAGCCGGACAGGAAAATCACACGCGGATTTCCGATGCTGTGCTTGATCTCGGCGTAGAGTTCCGCGCCGTTCCCGTCCGGCAGCAGAAGGTCCATCAGGACGAGGTCAAAGTTCTCGCCCATCGTCGCCGCATAGGCCCGCGTTTCGGAGCAGGAGTTGGCCGTCCGCACCCGGTCGCCCAGCTTTTCCGCGATCTTCTGGATCAGCATGAGGTTTGAGGGTTCATCGTCCACGGCGAGGATGCTGAGGCGCCGGCTGGCGGTGCCGGGGGCGGCCGCCTGTACCGGCCCGGACTTCGGCTCGGCCATCCGTGCGCCGGGCAGGTAGACCCGGAACACTGACCCCACGCCGGGCTGGCTCTCGACACGTACGAGTCCCCGCCGGTCGGTCACGATCCGATCCACCACCGAAAGCCCGAGACCGGTACCGCGCCGGGACTCCTTGGTCGTGAAAAAGGGATCGAAAATGCGGGGAACCTGGTCGGCCGGTATGCCGCACCCGGAATCGGTCACCTCGATCAGGAGCGCCGAATCGCTCTCCCATCCGATCAGTTCCTCGCGGAGCCGGTCGCCCTCGATCAGCGACAGCTCCAGCCGCAGCAGTCCCTTGTCGCCGATGGCCTCGACCCCGTTGGTCAGGAGATTCAGGAGCACCTGCTCGTACTGGGAGGCGGAAAACTCCACCTCGATATGCCGCTCCGGTCCGTCGAACGTGACGCTGACGCCGGGAGGCGTCGCCCGGTCGAGCACCGAGATCAGGTTGAGGGAGATTTCGGTCGCATCGATCCACCGCACTTCCGGGGCACCGCCCCGGGAAAGGGACAGGAGCTGCTTGGAAAGGCTCGTGGCGCGGCTCGCGCAGTCGCGGATCAGCTCAAACGACTGGCGCGTTTCGTCAGGCAGCCCCGGGGTGTCCAGCTCCAGGTTGGCGAAGCCGAGGATCGGGTTCAGCGCGTTGTTGAGGTCGTGGGCGACCCCGCCGGCGAGTGCCCCGAGGGAATCGAGCCGCTGCGCCTTCTGGAGCTGGCTGCGGAGTTTTTCCTCGTCCCGTCGGTCGCGGATCGTCGCCAGAAATCCCGTCTCCGGGTCGGCGGGGTTCAGGGAGACGATCTGGATCTCGACCTGGGCGGGCACATCGCCCGGGGAGCCGAACTGGAACCGCTCGAACCGGTTCATGACCCGCGGGCAGTGATGGACCGGATCCCAGACCTTGGGCTGCTGATCGGGGGCGACAAGCCGCAGCATGGACATCCCGACCAGTTCCGGCCGCCGGGTGGCTCCCGCGAGCCTGAGCGCGGCGGCGTTGGTATCGATGATGAGTCCATTCCGGTCGAGGACGAAGATCGCGTCGGGGGATGCGTCGAAGACGGTCCGCATGGTCGTGACCAGATCCCGCGAGCGGGCCTGTTCGGCAGTTACCGAGCGGATCAGGCGGCCTGTCCAGTAATAGGCGAATATCGTGATGCCGAGAACGAAAATGACCGAGAACATCCGGTGATACAGGGGGAGCACCGGGGGCGAGTAGCCGTCGCGGAACACGAATGCCCAGATGGGCAGCTGGAGGACAACGACAGCAGTGAAACCGAGGAAAAGGGCGATCAGAAGGCCGACCATCAGCCGGGCGTCCCGGGGGTCCAGCATGATCCGGGTAAAGACGGCGATGGCAGGTACCAGTACCTGCATCGGAACGCCGTCGATGCCCCAGGAGGTCATTCCGTGAATGGACATGGCGTAGCAGGCCAGGACACCTGCCAGGCTTGCGCCCCTGATCCCGGCTCCCTCGGGCAGCCGCCGGGCCCACAGGTAAATGGCGCCGGTAAAGGCCCACAGAACCCCGTGTATCAGGAGTGAGATACCGGCACGTCCAGGGTGGATTTCGTCGAACGTAATGAGTCCCAGCGGGACCGGCAGGAAGAACGCCGGCCCGATGCCGGAAAAGGCGAGCAGCCAGCGGAGCGAAGAGAGCATACGCTCCCTTGGTTCCAGCGGAAACTCGGCTTTGTGCCGTCCGGATGCGGTCACAGGATCCCTTCCCGTCAGGTATCTCTTGAGACTGTCACTATATCGCAACCGGCGGCTCCGGGCGAAGGGGGCTTTTGCCCCCGGCGGGCGCTTTCGTTAAGAATGACCGGCTCCAAACCTTTCGGGGAGTGTTTCCGGCAGCATGAAGGTGATGATTACGGGTGGACTGGGCGGGCTCGGGCTAAACATCAGCCGGGCGTTTCTGGACAACGGGCACGAGATCCTCGTTTTCGATCTGGATAACCCCGTAAACCGTGCCCGCCGGACGGAACTTCCGCCCGGTGTGGACGTCGTCTGGGGCGATATAGGCGACGCGGAAGCCCTCCGGCGGGAGGCGGTGAGGACGGACCTCATCCTTCATCTGGCGGCCATCATACCGCCCCTCAGCGAGCAGAAACCGGACCTGACGCAGCGGGTGAATGTCGAGGGTACCCGGAACGTGGTGCAGGCCGCCGTCTCTGCCCGGAAACCGCTGGTTTTCACCTCATCCGTATCGGTATTCGGCCCCACGCCGGAGGCGAAGGCGCCGCTCCACCCCGACCGCAATCCCATGAACGGGGTGGATCACTACACCCGGTCCAAGGTGGAGGGGGAACGCATCGTAGCCGGGGCGGGGATCGACTACGTGATCTGCCGTATCGCCGCCGCTCCGCATCTGGATCTGAGCCCTGCCCGGATGAGGGAGATGTTCATGTTTCCCCACGATTCGCGGATCGAGTTCGTCCACCTGGAGGACGTCGCCATGGCGCTGGTTCACGCTGCCGAGAGGTTCGGGCAGGTGAAGAACCGGGTCTATATCCTGGGCGGCGGCAGATCCCAGCAGTTTCTCTATCACGACTTCATTGCGCGGCTCATGGGTGTGACGGGGCTTCCCTGCCCGCCCGCCCGGAAGTTCAGCCGCACGCCCAGCTATCTCGACTGGTACGACACCGGCGATTCGCAGGCGGCGCTGGAGTTCCAGAACCACACAATCGACGATTTTGCCCGGGACATGGCCGCGCTGATACCCGCCTGGCAGCGGTTTCTCATGCAGAAGCTGGTCGGCCCCCTGTTTGGCAGGCTGATCGTCCAGTTCCTCTAGCTGAAAAGGGAAAGCCCCGCTCCACGGACCGTGGAGAGGGGCTTTTCCGTGACCGGAGCCGTCAGGCCGCCGCTGCCGCCTGGTTTTCCGCCGACTGGACCGGAGGAAGCTCCCGGCGCTTCCTGCCCATCCTGGCAGCGATCTCGTAGATGAGATCGGCCGTGGTGCAGCCTGCTGCATGGGGGCTCCGGTGCAGCGGGTGGGCATATTCGGGATTTTTCGCAATGAAGGCGTTGAGCTCCTCGCGGGTGAGGCCGCACTCGGCAAGCGCCTGCGACACCTCGCGCTGGGCCACCTGCCGGGCCTTGAACAGTTGCATCTGGACGCGGCTGTAGACGTTCACGGCGGCGTCCCCGCTCGTCTCGATCGGCAGGAAGATCGCCTGCGGGTACAGCTCCGTCACGATCGACTGCACGCCATCGGAAACGCCGCTGGAGGGCATGCAACCGAACGGCTTCACGCTCAGGGTCATGTTCACCTTGTTGTGAACGACGTTGTGCACGAGCTTGCCCACCTCCATGAAGCCTTCGCCGCCCCGGACATGGCAGTTGTAGTGCTTCTCGGCAGCTTCATAGACCTTCTGCATGTCGGGCAGCTTGTAGCCCTTGAGGCCCATGATCCAGGCATAGAGGTAGAAGATGCCGCGCACGGCGTATTCGGCGAACAGCAGGGTGTAGCGCCGGGTGCGGACCTTCACGTTCTGGAGCCCGCGGTAGACGGCGTCCTCGCCGCGCTGCTCGGTCCGGCGGTCGATGTCCCAGCGCCGCTCCCAGAGGAGGTACATGAGCCATGCCGTGACGAGCTGGATA
The DNA here is from genome assembly GCA_026129095.1 of Deltaproteobacteria bacterium. Classification (NCBI taxonomy): domain Bacteria; kingdom Pseudomonadati; phylum Myxococcota; class Myxococcia; species Deltaproteobacteria bacterium. Next base: position 72,753 of record JAHCIT010000001.1, on the reverse strand, counting down.
TCCACCTCGGCGCCTTCGGATTCAAGGAACCGCTGCAGCTTGTAGTTGCCGTCACCCTCGGTCGTCATCGCCCAGAACTCGCCGATGATGGCGACCTTGGGACGGACGAGGGTGCGGTCCACCTTCACCTTCGAGAGGATTTTGCGGCATTTGTAGACGGCCACGAGCAGCGACGTGCGCTTTTCGAGCGCCGTGCAGATCGCCTGGCGGCATTCTTCCAGCGCCCGGTCGGTGGCCCCGGCTTCCACTTCGTAGGGCCGGATGCGGTACATGAGGGCGTTCAGGACATCGCCCAGGATGATCGCGCGGAACATCCAGCTGACATCGAACTTGGTGAACTCGAGCCCGCGGCCGGAGGCCGACTGGACCTCGCCGCCTTGCGAAACGAGCAGCACGCGGAAGCCCTCGAAGCCGGAGTCGCGGAGGGCTTTCCGGTATTCGGTGACATACATGCCGAACCGGCAGGGGCCGCAGGCCCCGGCTGTCAGGAACAGGTAGTTGTCCACGATCTCTTCCTTGGACATGCCCTTCTCGTCGCGCAGCTCCGCAAGGTGCTTCACCAGGTTACCGACGGTGAAGTAGGTGGGGTTGCACTGGCCCCGGTTTCCGAACTCCTTGCCATAGCGGAGCGCGTCGTTGTCCGGGCAGTCCAGAACCTTCACCTTGTAGCCGCAGGAGGCCAGCGCCGACCGCACGAACACGTCATGGGCGTGCGTCAGGCCCGAGACGAGGATCGTCGTGTTGTCGCGCTGGGCGCGGGTGAACTGGTTGGGATTGGCATCGTGCCACTGCTGGCGCGTGTCCTCGATGCCGAGGCGCTTGCGCTCTTCCGCCTCGAAACGGGCCAGTTCGGAGTCGATATCGAGTCCCGTGGCCGTGTTGAGCTTCTCTCCGGTGTGGCTGGTGGTCTGCATGTCGTGATCCCCTTGGTGTATTCCTGTTTCTGTCTGGTGTCTTCTATGTAATACCCGGCTTTGCCTAGAGGGCGGCGGCCTGGGCCTGGTTTTCCTGGGACTGGCTGGCGCGAAGCACGGCGATTTCCCGGTCGAGGCCGGGGTCGCGCGTTCCGCGGGTTTCCTGGAGCTGCATCTGTTTCTGCTCGAGCAGCTCGATCTTCTTCAGCCGCAGCCGGTCTTCCAGTTCGGCCTTCTTGCGGGCCGTGTCCTGGAGCGCCTCCTCGCGGAGCGACAGGCTGTAGGCGTAGGTCTTCACGCGGATCTTGATGGATCCGGAAGGCTTGTTGGCGTCGATGTCGTGCAGGGCCGAATAGGGCGTGTTCGAGGTATTGATGATGCTCTCGATGATGCCATAGGTCGGCGCGTCGTGGCCGCACTTGAAGCTGGAGAGGTCCAGCACCGCCAGGTTCGGATGATGGGCGGCGAACTTGGCCGCCCACACTTTCTGGGCGCTGTTGGCGCTGTAGTTCTCCGGCCATACGTCGCGGATTTCCAGCGGCGAGACGATCCGCTTCGATTCGAGATCCTTCCGGAAGAAACGCTCCAGCCACGCCTTGTCCCGGGGGATCGAGCGTATCGAGATCACCGGATATCCCATCGCCTGGAACTCCTCGGTGATTCCGTGATTGAGGCCGGGGTCGTTGTGGTAGGGCCGTCCGATGAGGAGCAGCGCCATCCGGCCTTCCTTCTCCACCTGCTCCAGGATTTCCCGGCCCCGCGTTTCGAGGTCGGCCGAGAAGGCATCCAGCGCCTTGAAGGCCTGCTGGACGGCGAAATCGTTTTCGTCCCCGGTCACCTGCAGCCGCGGGCCCCAGGCCTCGAACAGCTGCTTCTTCAGGTAGCTCGGCTCGACGAAGGTCGCCGCATTGTCGAGGTATTCGATGCCCCGTTGGGCGAAGAAGTCCACTTCCTTGGTGAAGGCCGCCCGCATGACGTTGGGTGTGCCGGCCACGATCGGGCAGGCGGCCGAATCCTGCACATGCTCCAGTCCCGGCGGCACATGCGTGATCGACGGGAAGAAGATGTAGTGCAGCGGTTTTTCGTCCGTGTGCTTGTGGAACAGCAGGTTGTGGATGTGCGCCTGCGCCACCTTGCTCGGATAGCAGGGATCGACCGATCCGTACTTGCCGCCCTCCTGCCACATCTCCTCGCTCGTGTCGTCGCTGAAGACGACGTTCGAGGACTTGATGCCCAGCGATTCGAAGTAGGTCCGCCAGAACGGCCCCGTGCTCCACAGGTTCAGCACCTTGGGGATGCCGACCCGGATGCTGTCGCGCCGCCACTGGGCCGCCTCGCCGGACCGCTCGAAGCCGCGCCTGACGGTCTTCCGCTTGATGCCGCCCAGGAAACCCTTTTCGATGTAGGTGAACTCGATCGGCGTACCGGCGGCTGGCGCGGGGTCCGGCTCGTACCAGTGGGTGAAGGTCCGCCGCGCCTCGTAGGTGACGAGGTTCGGGAACCGGGTCATGATCGTGCGCCGTTCCTTCTGGAGCTGCTTGAGCGCCTCGGCGTCCTCGACCGTTCCCTTCTCGCAGGAGAAACCGGAGATGTACCGTGCGGTGGCGCCGTCCGGCGTGCGGGTGTCAATGAAGCTCCGCGAGCACAGGTTCGGGCAGAACCGGCAGCGGGTCTCCTCGTCGTTCTTGGTCGTGTATTCGATGTCGATCGCCTGATCGAGTCCAACGAAGGTCGTGTAGCCCCGGCGCCTGACGACGCGCAGGGTTTCCATTGCCGCGCCGATGGCGCCCGCCTCGCCCGTGTGCGGATGGACATGCACTTCCGCCCCCGGCACACGCTCGCTGATGTAGTCCACCTGGGCCTTGACGGCCGCGAGGTTGTGCTGCGTACCGCCCTGGAGGACGAACGTGCGGCCCAGTTCGGCCATGCGCGGGATCTGCACCACGTACTGCCAGACGTTCTTGGGCAGCACCATGGCCAGGCCGGCCATCAGTTCTTCCTTGGTGTAGCCTTCTTTCTGGAAGTTCACACGGTCCGAATCGAGGAATACCGCGCACCCGTAGCTGAACTTGGGCGAAAGCTTCGCCTTGAACGCCGTGTCGGCGAAGTCGGTCACCGGCACGCCGAACTGGTCGGCCATCGCCTGGAGCAGCATGCCGTTGCCGGCGCTGCACTGGTTCGACAGCTTGAAGTTCCTCAGTTCCTTGTTCTGCATGAACAGGACCTTGATGTCCTGGCCGCCGATGTCGCAGATCACATCCACGTTGCCGAAGTAGTGGACAGCGCTCTGCATGTGCGCGACGGTCTCGACGATGTTGACGTCCGCCTTGAGGCCCTTCTCCAGCACGTCGGCGGCGTAGCCCGTTGCCCCGAAGCCGATGATCTCCAGCGTGGCGCCCTGGTCCTCGACGAACGCCTTGAGGCGGGCGAGCATCTCCTTGGTGTCCTGGATCGGATTGCCCTTGGAGAGCTGGTACTCCTTCTTCAGGATCGTCCCGCTCTCGTCCACCAGCACGCACTTGGATGACGTCGATCCGCCGTCCAGCCCGATAACGGCACGGACGTGGGTGCCCGGCTCGAAAGCGGCCGGCTGGAAGCGGGGAATCTTGTACTGCTCGCGGAAGTTCTCCAGTTCCCGGTCCTCGACGATGAGCGGCGGTCCGGCGGCCTCGCCGAGCTTCGCCTTGCGGCCGTTGCGGATGAACTCCTTGAGGCCCTCGATCCCGGCGTAGCGGCCCACTTCCTCCGGCTCGTGGAGGCCATAGAGCACTGAACCGAACGCGGCGTAAAGATCGGCGTTCTTGGGGACGAGGATCAGTTCGTTGATGTGCACGTCCTTCGGATAGTTGTAGCCCCGCTCGTCCCAGGTCTCCGGGATCCGCTTGCGCCAGCACTCCTGGAGGAACGGCAGGTAGGTGTTCGGCCCGCCAAGCAGCAGCACCTTGTGGCGGAGCGTGTTGCCGCGGGTCAGCACCGACAGGTTCTGCATCACGATGGCATCGGCCAGCGAGCACATGATCTCGCTGGCGGGGATACCGGTCTTCACCAGGTTCACGATGTCGGTTTCGGCGAAGACGCCGCACTTGGCGGCGACATGGTGGAGCTTCGAATCGTCGAAGGTGAGCTTGCCGACTTCCTCCTGCGGCAGGCCGACCTTGATCATGCACTTGTCGATGGTCGCCCCCGTGCCGGAGGCGCACTTGTCATTCATCGACGTCTGGGCCTGCTTGGAGCCGGTCTCCTCGTTCTCCTTGAAGATGACGATCTTGGCGTCCTGGCCGCCCAGTTCCACGACGCTGCCGGCGTCAGGATAGAGGTGCTCGACTGCCATCGTGACGGCGTTTACTTCCTGCACGAACTTGGCGCCGATGTGCGGCCCGATGGGGCCGGAGCCCGACCCGGTGATGAAGCAGCGGATACGGTTGCGGTCCACCTTCGGGAAGGCGTTGCCGATGCGGATCAGGAATTCGAGGACTTTCTCCGGCTGGCGGGTATTGTGCCGCTGGTAGTCGCTCCAGAGGATTTCCTTCGTCTCGGGATTGATGGCCGCCGCCTTGACGGTGGTGGAACCCACGTCGATTCCCAGCACCAGCGGGCCGTCATAGTCCAGCGCCGGTTCGCCCATCTGGCTGGTGAGGATGTCCTCAAGGGCCTGGGTATCGTTTTCGCTGGTCTCGGACATTTGAGCTTCCCTTCCCGGTGGACCTAAGATAGACTGACACGTCAGTCTAGTTTTGGGCCCAAGAAACGCCTCGGTGGACTTTCCACCTCGCAACAGGGTCAACAGGCTGTGGTCGGTTTCCCTCGCGTTAAGGTTACAGGGGAACAGTTTTAGGGAATATCCTCCGGGGGTGTCAACGAAAAAATCGCTAATGTTTGGAAAGAGACGGCGTTTGAGCGGAATTGCAAGCAATAACAGATGGATAGGGCCGGGCTCGGGTCATGGTTTTTGCTGCCCTTACCGGGCCGAAAAACACCGGGGGAAACGGAGGCAAAGCAGTGGACGGCCGGATTGAGCGCGGGCGCCAGCTCCGCGAGGGGCGCCGCCAGCAGGTGCTGGCCGCCGCCCGGCGGCTCTTTGGCGAGAAGGGCTACCATGCCGCGAGCGTGAGCGATGTGATCGAGGCGGCCGGTATCGCCCGCGGCACCTTTTATCTGTATTTCGAAAGCAAGCGGGCGATCTTCGACGAGATCCTCGACGCCCTGTTCGTTGACCTCAAGGGCTGCATGAGGCGGATCGAGACCGGCCCCGGCGCGCCGCCCTTCATGGAGCAGCTGAACGAAAACCTGCAAAATGTTTTCTCGGTGCTTCTCGGCGACCCGCACACGAGCCAGATCCTGACCCGCACCGGCATGGGAATAGACGCCGACTTCGACCGCAAGCTCATGGAGTTCTACGGCGCGGTGAGCGGGCTGATCGTCCGCGCCCTCGGCAGCGGGATGTCGCTGGGCGTCCTACGCAGGCACGACCCGGAGATCACCGCCCAGTTCATCATGGGCGGCGTCCGGCAGGTGGTCTTCCAGGTGGGCATCCAGCCGCCCGAAAGGCGGCCGCCCGTCCCCGCCCTCGTCAGCGAACTGCTCCGCTTCAGCCTCGAAGGACTGCTGGTGAGGTAACCCCTACTCCCCGTACCGCTTCCACACGATCGTCTGGCCGGGCTCCGGGGCGATGAACTCGGCGGGGCTTAAGGACCGTTCGGCGAGGGCGGCGGCCAGCGCACGGGGCGGCTCGTCAATGGCCTCGTCGGAAAGCTGGAACGTCCCGAAATGGATCCCCATGCTGAGGCGGGATCCGAGATCGAGATGGGCGCGCACGGCGTCGTCCGGATTGGTGTGGTGATCCCGCATGAACCACCGGGGCTCGTAGGTTCCGATCGGGATGAGGCTCACGTCCGGCGCGCCGAGCCTGTCGCGGATCTCGCTGAAGTGGCGGCCATAGCCCGTGTCGCCCGCGAAGTAGACGCGGATACCGTCGTGTTCGAGCATGAAACTCCCCCAGAGCATCTCGTAGCGGTCGAACAGTCCCCGCGCCGACCAGTGGCGCGCCGGGGTGAGCGTGACCCGTTTCGTGGCCCCGGATGATCCACCTGGATTTTCCATCTGCTGCCACCAGTCCAGTTCGGTGACGCGGGTGATCCCCTCGCCTGCAAGGAGAGTCTTGTTGGCCAGCGGAACGATGAACTCCGGCCCATAGAGCGCGTGAAGCTCGCGGAGCGAGGGAAGATCCAGATGCTCGTAGTGGTTGTGGCTGACGATGACTGTATCGACAGGCGGTAGTTCGTCTGCGGCCAGGGCCGGCGGCCACACGCGCCTGGGGCCTGCCCACGAGACGGGGCTCGCCCGCTCCGAAAAAACGGGATCGGCGATCACGGTCCAGCCGTGGAAACGGATGAGACAGGTCGAGTGGCCGATCCAGGTGATCTGCACCTCGCCGGGGGCGACGGGCCGAAGGTCTGGCTTTGGCGCGGGCGGCAGGGACGCGGGCCAGGGGGCGCGCTCCCGGGTGAACTGCCACCTGAGAAACGTCCAGAACGTATGCTTCTGTACCGTTTCGGGGTTGAAGAACCGCTTGCCGTCGTAGTGGTCGGATAGGGGGTAGGGCGGGGCCGCGCAGGCGGCCGAAGCAATGATGAAGGATGCCAGGAGTGCCGGGATGGCCGGACGCAGGTAGTGGCTCACGGCGGGCAGTATGACCGGTATCTGGCGGGCCGGTAGCGGGGAAGCCCTTGAATGGGGTTCATAAAATGGTGTCTTCAAGGGCTATTTTTCACTTGCTTCAAACTAGACGATGGTGTCTAATTTAAGGGCCGGGCGGGCGCCATGACGCGGCGCATTCCGTGGCGGCCACGGCTCACCACGCCTCGACACGGGTGGGCTCAGGTGAGGTGACGGGCATGGCGGAAACCCAGACAGGCAGCAAAAGGCGTAGCCGGTTCCTTTCGGCGACCGAGCGCCGGGTTCTCATGCAGGTGGCTGATGCCGCCTTTCCGCCGGGCCGGGTGCTCCCGCCCCCGGACGAGATCGTCGCCGACAAGATCGAGAACTTCATCAGCCGTCTGGGCACGGTCGGCAAGGGATTCTACCGGAGCCTGCTCTGGATGATCGAGATGGCCCCGGTCGCCGAAAAGGGCATTACCTTCTCCCGTATTCCCTCCCGCGAGGAGCGCGGGGAGATTCTGGAAAAACTCTACTCCAACGGCACGACCTTCTGGGCGCTTCGCGGCCTGATGGCTCCGATGAAGCTGGCCTATCTCAATGACCGGAAGATTCACGAATCGGTCGGCTGCAAGTTCGGGGTCGAACTCCCCACCCATGCGGAGAAAAACCGGTGGGACAGCCAGATCGTGCCGCTGGGTTCGCAGGAAAAGGAACACGAGGAGATCGAGGTTGACTGCGTCGTCGTCGGTACGGGGGCGGGCGGCGCTCCCGTGGCGAGCGCACTGGCGGCGAAGGGCCACGCCGTCCTGATGCTTGAGGAGGGCCAGCACTACACGCGCATGGATTTCAACGGCCACGCCGTCGACATGCAGCGCAAGATGTACCGCCTCCAGGGAGCGACGGTATCGGTGGGCAACATGGTGATTCCCATACCGGTCGGCATGACCGTCGGGGGCAGCACCACCATCAACTCTGGCACATGTTACCGGGTTCCAGAGCGCATCCTTGCCAAGTGGCGCGGCCAGTTCGGTCTCACCGAGTTCACGCCCAACACGATGTCGCCTTACTACGACCGGGTTGAAAAGATGATCGGCGTCGCCCCGGCCGACTGGAAATACCTGGGCGGCTGCGCACGGGTGATCGCCCGCGGATGCGATGCCCTCGGGTACCGGCACCAGCCGCTCCGGCGCAACGCACCCGAATGCGACGGACAGGGGCTGTGCTGTTTCGGCTGCCCCACCGACGCCAAGCGTTCGACGAATGTTTCCTACGTGCCCGAGGCACTGAAGGCGGGGGCAGTAGTCTACACCGGCGCGAAGGTGACGGAGATTCTGGTCAGGAACGGCCGGGCCGTGGGTGTAGTGGCTCGTGGAACCTCGCCCGACGGCCGCAAGCTGAAGCTGACCGTGCGCGCCCGGACGGTCGTGCTCTCCTGCGGAACCCTGTATACGCCAGCCCTGCTGCTCAGGAACAAGCTCGCCAACAGTTCCGGCATGGTCGGCAAGAACCTCTCGATACACCCGGCCAGCCAGAGCTGGGCACTGTTCGATGAGCCCATCCAGGGCTGGAATGGCATCCCGCAGGGCTACGCCATCGAGGAGTTCGAGGACGAGGGCATCCGGTTCGAGGGGGCGTTCACGCCGCTCGATCTGGGCGGCGCGGCGGTCAGTTTCGTGGGCCGCAAGTGGACGAATCTCATCGACAACTACGACAGGCTTGCCTGCTTCGGCTTCATGGTCGAGGACGAGTCCCGCGGGCAGGTGCGTTTGGGGCCTGGCGGCATGCCGCTCATTACCTACTGGCTGAACGAGGAAGACAAGCGGAAGATGATCCGTGCGCAGGCTATTCTCGCCCGCGTTTATCTCGCGGCCGGGGCGAAGGGCGTATATCCCGGCCTCCAGATCTATGATGACCTTTCCACCGAGGACCGGATCCGGCGGCTGGAGGAGGAAGGCCCGTCGCGGTTGGCTCCCCACCACTTTGACATTTCCGCCTATCATCCGCTCGGCACCTGCCTGATGGGCAACGACCCGCGCACGTCCGTGGTAAGGCCGACCCACGAGACGCACGATGTCCGGAACCTCTTTGTCTGTGACGGATCGAGCGTTCCCAGTTCACTCGGCGTGAATCCGCAGCTCACCATCATGGCCATGTCCGAACGGGCCAGCGAGTTCATCGACGAGCGCATCCGGAGCATGGAAACCCTGAGCGGCCGCGAGGCTGCCTGACACATAACACGCACAGCGAACCCCGGTTCAGCTGCAAGGAGAAACCATATGGCAACCGCAACGACAGCCCACCACTCCCCCGTTTCAGCCCCGGGCGGCCTGCTGGCCGGCCGTGGGTTCGAGTTTCACGAGATCATGGCGGGCGACTGCACCTTCACGGATGGTCCCATCGCTGGACGGAGCGCCCGTGTGGAGTTCGACCTGCGTGCCCACGCCCCGGATCTGGCCGCTTTCCTGCGGAAGTCGTCTGGCAAGGGCGTGTTCCGGACCGCGCAACTCGAAGGATCTCTCCGGATCGAGGGGATCCCGGGCGACCTGCCCGCCAGCGGCGCGATCGAGATGAATCTCGTCCGGAGCCGCGGCATGATGATCTATGACCTCGACTTCACGGGCCCGGACGGCAAGGCGTACCACCTGCACGGCGAGAAACACCGCAACTGGCTCAACTTCCAGAAGGGGATGACGACGCTGTATACGGACATCACCGAAAAGGGTTCGGGCAAGACCGTGGGCAGCGGGATCCTCTACTTCGACCTGAAGACCATCGTTCCGTTCCTCCGGAGCTGGAAGCTGGTCCGGGCATAAAAAGGCATTTCCTCGCCGCCGGTCATGTGACCGGCTAGGGTGCTCCGGGCCCTGCTGCCGGGTTCATGAAATCCGGCAGGCATCGGCCCGGAGCCCCATTTATGCGAATTCCGCCAACCGCACGCGTCCTCTACCTGATCGGGGTCGCCGTCGGCGTCTTCTTCCTCCATGACCTGCGCTGGGTGATCGCCGTTCTGGGTTTCCAGTTCGTGCTCTGGGGCGCAACGCGCAACCCGCCTGGCGAGATCGTCCGGCTCTTTTCGAGGCTGTTCTTCTTCTTCTCGGTCATCGTGCTGATGTTCGTCTTTTTCCCGGAAGAAGGGGGAGACGGAGACTGGTATTCGCTCACTGTCCCTGTCACCAGATGGACACTGGAACTGTCCGAAGCGGGCCTGCATGACGGCCTGCTCATGTGCCTGCGGATATACATTGCCATCTTTACCAGCATGCTGGTCCGCCGGGGACTCAGGTCCGGCGAGTTCGTGGATGGCCTGAGGGGGATCTTCCTGCCGAACTCGCTGGCGCTCGCGCTCGACACGACCCTGCATCTGCTGGAGCCGGAACAGGCGAAGAAACTCGAAGATGGCGGCGGCCGCGGCATGGGCGGCGGGGGAGGCCGGGGACGCAACAAGAAGGCGACGGTCATCCTGAAAGAGATCATGAAGGGCGATCTCAGCGTGCTGACCGACGGAATGTTGCGGAACCTGGAGCGGGCCCGCGACTATACGCGTACGCATCATCCGGGGCTCCCGGCGGAGCGTTCGGCCGATCTCGGTGTCATCGCCGGCATGACGCTGGCCATGCTCACGCTCAAGTGGCTGAAGGTGCTGCCGGGCCTGCCCTTTGCTCCGGGTCACAAGACGGTGCTCCTGCTCCCGATGTACCTGCTGGCAGCCGAACTGACCCATACACGCTGGGGCGCGACGCTCGTCGGTGCCAGCATGGGCATCATCAGCTTTCTCATGGGAGACGGCCGGTACGGCATTTTCGAGGTGTTCAAGCATATTGTCCCCGGCATCATCATTGACCTGCTACTTCCGCTGACGCGGGTCATGGCGCGCAAGGTGAACGGTGCGCTGGCCTACGGCGTGCTGGGATTTCTCGCAGCGTTCGGACGTTTTACCACCATCGTGGTCATCGCCGTGGCGATTGGTGCGCCGGATGCCTTCTATGCGATTGCTGCACCCCTGGCGCTGGTGCATCTGGGATTTGGCGCGGCGAGCGGGGTCGTGAGCTTCGGCGTGATGAAGTCGCTGCGCCGGTTCAAGGTGACGGCCGGCCTGGAGCCAGCCGGACCGGATGATGAGGCGAGTGAACCGGCGGCTGTCGAGCCGCCTGCGCCGGCTGAACCACCCGCTTCACCGGGTTCCGGTGGTGGCGGGGGAATGGGCCGTGGCTCCGGTGGCGGGCGAGGAATGGGTGGTGGTGGCGGCCGTGGTCCGGGCGGCGGTGGTGGCGGTGGCGGTGGCCAGGGCCGCCGGGCGGGATAAGTTCTTGCGAGGTTGATCCACGTCATAATCCCTGACTGACGCGAGTGTCATCATTGCGGATGACACGGTGCGCTGTCGTAGCCGCCGGTCAGGGAGGAAACACACATGGCGAAGGGTACCAGCGCCCAGCGGAAGGTGACGGTTCAGGGCCTGACGGCAGGGGCGGGCAGCAATCCGGTCCCGGCGGCGGTTCACAGGCTCGGGACAGTACTGGAAAAGGCCGTGCGGCTGCCGCGCCGGGCACTTCCCTATGACGACAGGACCGCGACGTTCACCGGCGGCGACATGGAAGGGATCACCCACCGCAACTACGAGACGGCGCTCCGCCGCCTGTGGAAGGCGGAAGTGGTTGCACCCGAACTCGGCTTCCATGACGCCTCCGGCGAGGAACTCCGTGACCATGCCGATCCGGCGGCGGCGACCTTGCGGGAAATCAGCCGCATGCGGGCCGAGATCGCCTCGAAAAAGTTCGAGGAGACCATCCGCCGGCACTACACGCCGGGCCAGCGCAAGGCCCTGGCCCGGCTCCTTTCGATCATCCTGCATGGCGAGGCCTATGCCCTCTTTACCAGCGCCTCGCTGCTTCCAGTGGTGAAAGGCACGGGGCCCAAGCTCGCCATGGCCATGCAGGTGATGGAGGAGGCCAAGCACTTCATCGTCATGCGGGAACTGGTGAAGCGGATCGATCGCATCTACCCGCAGAGCGCATGGGATTTCCAGCTTCTGGAAGGCGTCCTCAAGGCCAGCCCCATCAACCGGCTGTTTGGAATGAACGTCGTCGTCGAATCGGTCGCGATGAACTTCTTTTCGACCTTTGCGACTTTTCCCGGATTGGAAAACGTCCTGAAAATGTTTCACCTCGACGAATCGCGCCATTCGGGCTTCCCGCAGAGCTACACGAAGGAAGCGCCGCTGTCGTTCCTGGAGCGGCATTCCCCCATACGGCAGCTCCGCCGGGGCTGGATGCTCGTCCCGCTCTTCGGGCTCCTGTTCGAGGTGGAAGACGACGCCCGCGAGATCGGCATCGACATCTACGAGTTTGGCGGGAAGTGCCTTGACAAGGTGTTCCGGCTCTCCGAACGGAGCGGCTTCTATACGACCCTGAACCGGAAGGACGCCATGCGCGCCTACAACCTGGCGATCAACGCCTACCGCAAGGGTGTGCTCCGGGACAGCTATCCCGGTTTTACGGATTTTACCCTCGACAAGACGGTGATCCGTGACGTGGAAATGAAGCGGCTGGAAGAGGAAGTGTTCGGGACCGAGGATCCGGTGCGCGGGTATCTCAACCGTGCGCTGGACCCCGCCAAACAGAAGGCGCTGGATGCCGTATCGCGGTTTCTGGCGCTTGGTGAGCCTGCCCAGGCATAGGCCGGCACTCGCCGGCCCGGCGGCGGACGGGGGTTCCCGTCCGCCGTTTTTCATGGCAGCAGGCTGTTCCGGCTGGCCTGCCTGCACCCCGAACGCTCGCAACGCAGGATGGTGGGAAATCCCCTGACGAGATGGCCGAACGTCCCCGGACGGATGAAATACATCGGGAGTGAACCGTATGCGGCGAGCTCCGCCGGATAGACGAGGCGGGACTCCTTGTCCGTATCAATGCTGGTCCTGGGCACGCCAGTGCGCCGTTTCTCGCGGGAGAGAACCTCGTCCTCGTAGAACAGGATGCCGTCCACCTTTGCCTTCAGCGCGGGATTACGGCTGATCTCGTCGATCAGCCGGATGCAGTGAGGGCACCAGGAGGCAGCGACGACCACATGAAAGGGCTCCTTGCGGAAGGCCCCCGTGCTCGGCTCCCAGCGTGAGGCCGTCTCTTTCTCGCCAGCAATCCGGAACCGCATGACATCGAACGTGCCCTGCCTGCCGTCGGGCCGGAGCACCGGCTTTGGGGCGGCGGGTGCCGCCGGCTTTTCGTTGACGACCGGAGACTCCTGCACCGTGAACGATCCGCGCCGGGGTGTTTTCCCGTCTACCTGTTCGGCCTTGTCCTGGTATTCCGGGGGAACCTTCTGCAGGGAGTCGACGATGTGGAGCATCCCCCACCGGTCGCGGTACTGGTAGAGCTCCTTGGCCAGTGCGGGGACGGCTGCCGCGGAAACTATAGCTACCAGGACCGCCGTGAAGACGGCAGACATGAGGGAAATCCGGATAACCATTGCCGTCATCATACAGGGATCGTCCGGGGACCGGAAGAGGGGAGTCAGCCCGGCTGGGGCGGAGTCTGGACGAACTCGCGTCCCCCCTCGATGGGTATCCCGGTCCGGCGGGAGAGATCCTCGGCCCAGTCGAGGTCGGGCCACTGGAACCGGTAGCCGGTTCCTTCATGGTCAACGAGCGCGATGCGCCAGCGGTCCCGGTAGGGGATGCAGATGATTCGTGCGAGATTCTCGTAGGCCAGTTCTTCCTCGGCGGCAGCCTGCTCCAGGGTGAGCCGGTTATCGTGCAGCGTGACCCCCTTGGTCCAGAAGGCGATCTTCCACAGGCCCCAGCTCCCCAGGGCGGTGACAGGGACGCTCACGCCGAGCCACCTGAAAATGGTGGCCGCCTTCGACTCGCCGATGGAACTGATGCCCGTGCCGAGGCCGAAGATGCCGGCGGCGGTCACGATCAGTGCGATGATGAACAGGAGACCCCAGGCGGTGCGGGCGAACTGGCTGCGGGGATAGGTTCTGGACTCAGCCGGCATCCTTGCCAACCCACTCACGGACGCGGTCGCTTTCCAGCCAGGTGAGCAGCAGTCCCACGCCGCCGAGCACCGCTGCCGAAGCGGCGAGCATCGCCAGGGCGGCGTTCCGCACAAACTCCTGCCAGCCGGGATCGTCGCCGAGCAGGGACAGGAGCTGCGGCATGGTGTTGCTGGCGATCAGCGCGCAGAGGACCGTGAAGGCCGAGAAAAAAACGAGATTCACCAGCAGAAGGACAATGTAGGTCGTGTGGCCGCGGGGGTCGCCCCTGAACAGTCCGAGCGCCGAGAAGCCATAGGCCCAGGCCGCGCCGCCGTTAATGAGGAAGCCGACCATATCGGCTCCGCTGACGGCCGACAGCATGCGGCCAGCCGAGTAGAATGCGGCCGCTGCCGCCAGGGCCGATGCCACCCACACCCCGAACGGACGCGGTGGCGGATCGTAGTCCGGCATGAAGCTTCCGTCCGGTTCGAGCAGGCCGGCGGGGATTTCATCGGGTACTTCCGCCAGGGCGGGCGGAAACAGGGGTTCTGTGGCAGGAGGCTTGGTATCGTCCATCGGTTAGCGGATCCGCAGCGTTCCGGGGCCTCGCGGCCCCTGAAGGCATCGACCCCCGAACCCTGACGGATTCGGGGGCCAATGTGCAAGTTCAGACTGTTGGACCGGCGCTTGAAAAACGCCGGATGGTTACGGTGGATTACCTGGGCTGTGCCTTCCTCGACAGATACCACTCCGTCACCTTGAGCGAGCTGTCCTTGGCCCGCTCCTCGGCGGCCTGCTGGGTGACCGGCGCGGGGACAATCACGTCATCGCCTGGTTTCCAGTTGGCCGGCGTTGCGACGCCCGCCTTGGTGTTGAGCTGGAGCGCGTCGATCACGCGAACCACCTCGTCGATGTTCCGGCCCGTGGATAGCGGATAGTAGATCATCGCACGAAGGGTCATTTCCGGATCAATGAAGAACACGCACCGCACGGCGGCCGTCACGGCCATCGGTTCGTGTACCATGCCGAACAGGCGGGCGACCTTCTGGTCCAGGTCGGCGACGACCGGGAACTTCACCTTGACCTTGAAGTTCTTCTCGATGTCGCGGACCCAGGCGATGTGCGAGTAGACCGAGTCGATCGACACGCCGATCAGCTGCACACCGCGCTTGTCGAACTCCTCGAAGCGTTCGGCGAAACCGGCGAACTCGGTCGAACAGACCGGAGTGAAATCGGCCGGGTGGGAAAACAGGACGATCCATTTTCCCTTGAACCCGGAAAGCTTGATCGGGCCGTGGGTCGTATTGGCTTCGAAATCAGGCACCTTGGCGCCCAGTTGCAGTGTCATCTCTTGAACCTTCCTTCTTCATTCGCTGGCAGCCGGGAAGTCCGGCATCAGGGCCGGGAAACCCGTCCCGGCACATACCTCATTGGGCGGGTTAGGTATCCAAGGGGTGTGGGGAATGCAATACGGTTGCGCCGGTGTCCGGATGGCCTGACTGGCTGCCGGAAGGATCACCCGGCGACTTCGTAGGTCCGCACCGGATAGTGGATGCCCTTGACCTGTATTTCGCCCTTTTCGATGCAGGGAAGGTGGTCCTTGACCAGGGCCCAGGCGGCATGGCTGAGGAGAATCTTCCCGGGTTCGCAGTGGGTCTGGAGCCGGGAGGCGAGGTTCACCTGGTTGCCGATGGCCGTGTAGTCCATGCGGCCGGTGGAACCGAAACTCCCGACCGTGGCGACACCGGCATTGATTCCCATCCGGACGCGGAAGGGCACCTGGATCCCCTCGTTGAACCACTTGTCGTTCAGTTCGCCGACCCGCTTCTGCATGTCGACGGCCATGCGAACGCACCTCAGCGCATGGTCCTGGTCGCTGGTCGCCTTGGGCGCGCCAAAGAAGATCAGGATGGCGTCACCGATGAACTTGTCGATCGTGCCCCCGTGCACGCTGGCAATGGCGGTCATCTCCTGCAGGTACTCGTTCAGGATGCGGGAGAACTCCTCGGCCTCAAGCTGGTCGGCTGCCTGGGTGAAGCCCTGTATGTCCGAAAAGAAAATGACCAGTTTCTTTCGTTCATGCGCGCTGGTGTCTGGCAGTTCTCCGGCCTCGAGCTGGTCGGCAAGCTGGTGGGGCACATAGCGGCGGATCAGGGCATTGGACCGCGCAAGCTCGTATTCCCTCTGGCGAAGCAGCTTGAACAGCCAGTAGGTGCCGAAGAACGTCCCGGGCAGGAGTGCCGACGAGAAGATAAACGAGGAAAGCAGCACATCCTTCTGCGTGACAATCTCCCTGATGATACCGGCATCCAGCCCCGACTGCCGCAGCATTGGCCCAAGCGGCAGCAGCCCCATCCCCTGAAGGACAATGAGTGTCAGGTGCGTGGCGGTCATGGCGAATGTCAGGGCACCCGCCGTCCGGGTAGGCAGGAACACCACCATCGCCATGATGATGAGCGGCAGGAAGAAGATGCTGTGCGTGGTGACGAGCCCGAGCTGCCAGACGAACGCTTCGGTAATGATTATGTCCATCACGAAGAGGGCTGCGTTGAGTCCCCGGAACCACGGCACACTGCGAACGAGCGGAATGCACAGCGCGTTCAGGGAAATCATGCAGAGCGGCACGATGATGAAGAGCTGCATCAGCTCGTGATAGATCAGCGCAAACGGGATGCTGGGGACGGCGTAGGCGAGGATGCGGAGATACTGGAGCTGGACCGCACGGTTGCGCTCAACCGTGTCGATCGATTCCCGGATGTCCTGTGGAGCGGACTTGACCAGTTGCTGGTAGCGGCGCCCCGTGAGCCGTCCGGTCAGCAGGCAGGCCTTTGGCGATGCTCCCGCATCGACTTCGCCGGGAAGGATCGGCAGGGTTTCGGTGGCGGCCGGGGCGGTCATATATGGACCGGAGTGTAGCCGGTGGGCTGGAGCCGGGGAAACGCCTGCCTAGAGGGCCTTCAGAACCTCTTCCACGTGCCCCTCGATCTGCACTTTCGGCCAGATTTTCCCGATCTTGCCGTCTTCGCCGATCAGGACGGTCGTGCGTTCGATTCCCTTGACCTTTTTCCCGTACATCACCTTGTCCTTGAGGATGCCCCAGCTGGTGACCACCTTGAGATCCTCGTCAGCCAGCAGCGGATAGTTCAGCTTGTGCTTGTCGCGGAATTTGGCCTTCGACTTCGCGTTCAGCTTGGAGACGCCGAACACGGCCACGCCCTTCTTCTTGAACTTCGGATAGTTGTCCCGGAAGTCGCACGCCTCGATGGTACAACCGGGCGTCATGTCCTTGGGGTAGAAGAACAGCACGACCTTCTGTCCCTTGAGCCTGGAAAGGGTGACCTTCTCGCCGCTGTCGCTCTCCAGGGTGAAGTCCGGGGCCTTCTGGCCCTCTTTGATCGCTGCCATTTGCACCTGTCTCCCTTGCCTGCCACCCGGTCAGCCGGCGGCGGCGCGATTCGAGCATGATGTCCTCGCAGGGGTCAATGGCCATCGAGTGGCTTCTGGCTGTGCAGTGGTGTGGTTGGACCTGCCGCTTTGCATCCGTCTAGAGTCGGGCCGGACCAGCCATATGATTGACAGCCCGCTCAATGAACTCGACCGGATCATCGGCCACAAGCCCGACAAGATAGAGCCCGGAAAGGCCATATACAGTTTCGACTGCACGCCGGCCATGCACAGCGCGGCCCGGCGGCTCCATGGCGGAGTCATGTTCTACGTCTGCGATCAGGCTCTCGGTGCCGCCCTGTTCGGCCTGCTGGACCTCTCCGCCGGAGAGCTGCCCGCGACGCTCAACCTGTCGATTCACTACTTCCGCACGGTGAAGGACGGAAAGATTACCGTCACGGCCCGTATCGTCGAACGGCAGAGGACGGTGGCCTATGGCGAGGCCGAGGTGACTGGCTCTGACGGCAAGCTCCTCGCCAGGGCCACGGGCGCCTACTATATCCAGAACCGGGACCGCGCCAAGCAGGGCTGACGGGCTCATGCCGGATACCTTCGACAATCTCGTCCTGATCGGTTTCCCGACCGCGGGGAAATCAACTCAGGCTCGCCTGTTTGCGAAACGGTGGGGTTGGCGGCTCATGGACACGGACGAGCTGATTGCCGGGACGACCGGCAGGAAGCCAGGAGATATTATCGCCCAGGACGGCGAAGAGGCGTTCCGGCGGATCGAGACCGAAACCCTGCAACGGTTCGTGGACAGCGGCCCCCGCCACCATGTTGTCAGCACGGGCGGGGGACTGGTCAGCCGGGAGGAAAACTGGCCGCTCATCCGGCGGCTGGGGCCGGTCATCGCCCTGCTGGTGAAGCCCGAGACGGCCGTCTACCGGCAGGCCAACGCCAGTCACAGGGTTCGCCGTCCGCTCCTCGAAGGGGACGATCCGGCCAGAAAGGCCCGCGAGCTCATGGAACGCAGGATGCCCTACTACGGCCGGGCCGAGTTCCAGCTCCATACCGACGGCATGACCAAGGATGCGGTTCAAAACGAACTGGTTTCACTGCTCGCTACCCGTTACCGGCTGCCCAATTAGGCCCTACAGGCTCATTATTGTACGCCTCCAGAATAAATCGGCGTTCATGTGGCAAAAGCATGATCAATGTCGTTGACCGCATTTCCGGAGAGAATAAAAATGTAACCCAGATGGCCGCCGCGCGTTATCTCCTGTGGCGGGCAGAACGGACCGGTGGCGAGGTATCGCAGTATGCCGGCATATCCTTTGAAGAAGAACGAGCAGGACAGGCGCCGTCAGGGCCGCTACAAGGCCCGGTTGAAGGTACGATTCCGTACCCCGCGGGCGTTCGCCCAGGAATATACGATTAACATTTCCAAGGGCGGCATTTTCGTCCAGACGGGCCTTCGGCTTGACCGCGAGGATCCGGTGGAGGTGGTGCTGTGTCTCCCCCACACGGAGCGCGAGATCACCCTGCACGGGCGGGTGGCATGGGTGCTGGATCAGGAGCAGGCCGGGGCGGCTGGCCGGCCCGCCGGACTCGGACTCGAAATCATCGACCTCAAGACCGAGGACCGGGAGATTTTTGAACTCTACATCGAGCGGATTACGGAAGCGGGTGCCCTGGACGAATAGCGGCGGGCTCCCCGGCTTTGCTCAGGACAGGATCAGTCTTTCCACCGCTTTGATGACCCGGCGGCGTTCGGCCGTGTTTCTTTTCCTCATCAGATGCTGAAACAGTCTCGCCCATTTTTTTTCTTCATCGGAAGGGCGAATGACAACTGTATTATTTCCGTATTTGACAATATCAATTACATCAACCTTGAGTCCGTTTGCGATGGATTCGAGCGTGCTGAAGGTCGGAATAATATGCTCATTTTCGATTCGGGAAATGTATTCCTTCTTGAGCCCGGATCCCCCGGCCACATCTGACTGGGAGAGCCCCCTGGATTCGCGCAGCCCGCGGATGCGGAGCCCGATGGATAGCTGTTTCGCCATGATGACCTGCCGTTCCCCCGCCTGTTTTACGCCAGTTCGAAACTGTCGCTGCACAGAATGACAGTCGAAATTAATCCCGTAATTGAAACATTACGTTATCAAATCCGCCGTAATTCTGCACACGGCAATAGTTACATATTAAATTGTTCTTTCAATGGGGCGGCGGCCAGTCGGGAAAAATTCAATGTGTCAAACTATTACAGTGACACCTCTCACTTATCTTCTTTTAGTTCCATCGCCAGATAGCCGAGGATGACTTCGTCCAGACTCTTGTTGGAAATAAGGTCGGCGCCGAATGGGGAGTCAACTTCACTATTATCCAGGTCGAACATCGGCGTCTCGGCGGGCGGCACATGTTCGGGGACCGGGGCTGCTGCCGTAGGGGCAGCCGCTGGGACGGCCGCTGCCGGAGCCTTCGGGGCGGCCGCTTCCGGGGCCTTGCCGGAAAACACGCCCCCTTTGAGATCCCGCAGCATCGCCTTGTGCTGCTCCTGCATCAGGCTGCGGACAACGTCCTCAACATTCTGGTTTTCCAGTATGTCGGCGTAGCTCACCTTCTTGCGGGCGATGATGTTCCCGCCCTTGTAGAGCAGGGTGATGATGTGCGGGTTGTTGCGGCCCGAATCCTCGGTCTGGATGTGCCAGATCTCGTCGGCGAACCGGATGTTGTGGTTGTAACCCGGAATCATCCCTCGGACGGGTTTGGGGGGAGGAATTCCCATAGCGCAGCGCGTTACCTCTCAGGGGCGTCTCAAGGCCCTACGTTATACCACCAGTTTCACGGCTGGCAACGGAAGCCTCCGGCCACCGGATAACCCTGCACCCTCAGCCACAGGTCGCAGACGACGACCGCCGCGATGGCCTCTATGACCGGAACGGCCCGGGGACACAGGCAGGGGTCGTGGCGGCCTTCGACCAGGATCTTGCCGTTTTCGCCATTCCGGTCGATGGTGTGCTGGTCCTGGGCGATGGAAGCAGTCGGCTTGATGGCAACCCGAACAATCACGTCCTGGCCGGTGGAGATGCCCGCCAGGATCCCGCCGGCATGGTTGCTGCGGAACACGGGCTTGCCGCTGACGGTTTCCATCTCGTCGTTGTTTTCGAGACCGGTCATCCGCGTGCTGGCGAAACCGGCGCCGATCTCGACGCCTTTCACCGCGTTCAGCGTCATCATTCCATAGGCCAGCAGGGCGTCCAGCTTGTCGTAAATAGGCTCGCCGATGCCGGCCGGAAGACCCGATATCACCAGTTCAACGACGCCGCCCAGCGAGTTACGGCTCTTGCGCGCCGCATCGATCGCCTCGGCCATGCGGCCCGCCGCCTCCGGATCCGGGCACCTGACGGGGTTCTGCTCCACCGTATCCCAGCGCCGTTCGGCGGCGACGATATCCCTGACCGATATGACACCGGCATGGAACCGGATGCCGTGCGGCGCGAGAATCTTTCTGGCAATGGCCCCGGCCGCCACCCGCCCCACCGTTTCCCGGGCGCTTGACCGTCCCCCGCCCCGGTGGTCCCGGTGGCCGTACTTGAAATCATAAACGTAGTCGGCGTGGCCCGGGCGGTAGAGATGCTCGATCTCGTCGTACTTGGCGGACTGGGCATCAGTGTTGCGGACGATGACCGACACCGGCGCGCCGGTCGTCAGTCCCCGGAACACACCGGAGAGAATCTCGCACCGGTCGGCTTCCTGCCGCTGGGTGACCAGCTTCGACTGTCCGGGGCGCCGCCGGTCCAGCTCTTGCTGGATGTCGGCTTCCGACAGCTCCACCCGGGACGGCACGCCATCGATCACCACGCCAACGGCGGGCCCGTGGCTCTCGCCCCATGTGGTGTATCTGAACAGTGTGCCGAACGAGTTGGATGCCAAGTGAGGTCTACCGCCGTTTCAGGGTTTCATGCAGGATCAGCCGCCACCGACGAACTGGACGATCTCGATCTGGTTTCCGTCGTCCAGAACCGTGCGGCCATAGTCGGCCCTGGGAACTATCCGCTGGTTGACCTCGACGGCGACACGCGCCGGGACAAGGCCATAGCGGCCGAGAAGTTCGCCTACCGTGACCGGTTTGTCCAGTTCAACCGGCTCTCCATTGACGATTACCTGCATCGGGATTCCCGTGACACCGCTCCGGCTGAAGGGGCGGACTCCTTGACCGGGCGGGCCTGGAGCGGTATGAATGAGCGTTCATTCAGCCGGCTGCGCCCGCCGTTACTGGCCGCATGGTAGTCCCGCCGGCCGCCCGCCTTCAACCGGCACGGGAGGAACAGGTTTTCATGAGTAACCGGACCCTGGACAAGCGGGAACGCATTCTGGAAGCCGCCACGCGGACTTTCGCCGAAAAGGGTTTTTTCAACGCCAAGATTTCCGAGATTGCCCGGCAGGCGGAAGTGGCCGACGGCACGATCTATCTCTACTTCAAGAACAAGGACGATATCCTGATCCAGATCTTCGAGTACATGGTCGAGCGGCATCTCCAGAACATCCGTTCGGCGGTCGCCTCCGGCGGCAGCCCGGAGGACAAGATACGGCTGTTCATCCGCCACCACTTCGAGACCGTCGAGAAGTTTCCCAAGCTCGTCGAGGTCATCACAATCGAGCTCCGGCAGTCGAGCAAGTTCATGAAGGAATACGTGCCAAAGAAGTTTTTCGCCTACCTGGACATGGTGTCGGAGCTGATCATCGAGGGACAGAATTCGGGCGTGTTCCGCAAGGATATCGAGGCCGAGGTAATCAAGACGGCCCTGTACGGCTCGCTGAGCGAGGTCACGGTCCTGTGGCTCAAGTCGAAGCGGAAGCGGTTCGACCTGGCTGATTGCGGCCGCCAGATCGCCGACGTGTTCATCCGGGGACTCAAGACCTGAAACAGGTCAGGCCGTGAGCCGGCCGTATACGTCCATGATCCTTTTCAGGTGGACCGGCCACGACAGTTCCGAGTCGTAAAGACGCCGGGCGGCCTCACCCATGCGGCGGCACCGGTCAGGTTCGGCGATCATCAGCTTCGCCGCGCCGGACAGTTCATGGACATACGCACGATCGGCGAGCAGCGCGGTTTCCGGATGGCGGCACCACGCGGGCGCACCTTCCACCTGGTAGCCCACGATGGCCCTTCCACTGGCGGCCGCCTCGGCGGCGGCCCACGGCAGGCTGTTGTCCCACCGGTCGGGCAGCACGACGAACCGTGCCTTTGCATATTCGGCCTGCCGTCCGGACCATCCGGGGTCGCCGAGCAGGTGCACCTTCCGTCCGAGATCAGCTCTTTCCACGGCCAGCCGGAATTTTTCCAGGTCGGGACCGTCCCCGGCGACATGGAGGTCCACGTCGTTGACCAGCACGATGTCGAGCAGGTCGAAGATGCCGGACTTTTCCTCCACCGTGCCGGCAAAAAAGACGGGGCCGTTTGCCGGCGGCTCGGAGACTTCCGGCGGGGCCGGAACGGCAGTGCCCGCCGCATGGATGCGGTCTTCGGGAATCCCGCTGTCGGCCAGTGCGCGGGCCATGCGTGGGGTGGAGGCGATCCATCGGGCCCGGTTCAGGCCGGCAAGGGACTTGAGTTTTCGTGCATCCATGTAACGGCGGGCAAACGGGCCCGGCGCCGCGGATGTGCATCCTTCCTCGATTGCCCACAGGTAGCAGAGCAGCCCCGTCTGCCGGTGACAGAGCCGTGACGAGCCCGGCAGGTACAGCGTTCCGGCCGGACAGCAGAACCCGTAGTCATGGGGGTGGATGACAAGCCGGGGATGGCCGGCGGCCAAAAGGGCTGTCGCCGGTGAAACCGGCAGATGCAGGTGAACGGCGCCGGAACCGGGGAGCGCATCCATGAACTCCTGCGGCGAGAGAAACGCCGTGCCGGGTGGAGCGCCGGAATCTCCTGCTTCCTCGCAATAGACCGATACCGTGTGTCCGGCGGCGGCGAGCTGGGCAGCCAGCCCTTTCACGTAGAACGGACGCCCATGTTCTCCGGCGAGCGAATCGGCAACAAGGAGAATCTTCACGGCCGCTGCCGGCTGCCGTCAGGCAGCCGTCCGTTCCACCGGCAGGTCCACCTGGAAGCTTGAACCTTCGCCGACCGCCGAGACGACGGTAATCCGGCCGCCCAGCGAGCGTACGATTTCATGGGCGATGTACAGTCCGAGGCCGGGCCGGTGCTCGGTGCGCCGGGTGGTGAAGAACGGCTGGAAAATCTTTTCCTGGATATCGGGCTGGATGCCCGTCCCGTGGTCCGCCACCGTCACGTTTACCCGGCCGGATGCCAGCTCCAGCCTGATGCTGATGTCCGGAATGTGACCGGCCTTCTGCTCGGCGGCGATGGCATTGTCGAGCAGGTTGAGGAATACGCGCCGGAGCCGTGCGTAGTGGGCGCGGATCACAAGCGGGCCAGGTTCTCCCGGACCGCCCATCTGGATGCTGGCCGTGGCGGCGCTCCCGGTCCTGACCTCGTTGATGACTTCCCGCAGGAGCTGGCGCAGGTCCACGCTGTCAGGCGAGTTCCGGACCTCCTGGGAGAGCGTCCGGACCTCGCGGATCAGTGTCCGGGCCCGGTCGATTTCGGCGCGGGCCCCGTCGAGGGACCGGACGAGGTCTTCCTGCCGGACGGCGGCGGGTCCGTCCCGGCGCAGGATTTCGATATCCTCGGCAAGGGTTTCCATGAGGCTCCGGGCGCTGGCCATCGGATTGTTGATCTCGTGGGCGACGCCGTTGACGAACTCGCTGACGGCGGCGAGCCCCTCGGCACGGGAGAGCGCGGCCTGCGACGCACGGAGTTCCTCCAAGGTCTTTTCCAGCGCGGACTTGGCGCGGGCCAGCTCATCGGTGCGCTCCCGCAGGCGGGCGTTTGCCTCGATCTCCTCGCGCTTGGTTTTCAGAAAGACCCTGTTTCCGATGATGCCGACACTGACGACGATACCGGCCTGGATGAGATACGGGGCGGCGAACAGGTTCGGCGGGTATCCCCAGAAATACCCGCACAGGAAATAGCTTGCGTATGTCGCGGCCAGGTAGATCGCGCCCTCCGCCCGCTGAACTGGCAGCAGGTAGAAAATAACGAACGTCGTTGCGGTGTAGGCGAAGGCGCGGTCAGTGGTGGCCTGTGCGCCCTGGATATGCAGGACGATATCGACTCCCGCGATGAAGACGAGAATTCCCGTTGTCACGTAATAGGCCGCTAGATGCCACCAGTCCTCTCTCAGGCTTGCGATGAGCAGGGCGATGATCGCCACTGCCTGCACGGCCCGGACAAGTGATGTCTGCATCCAGACTTCGGGATAGAGCGCCCAGTCATAGGCGAGCAGGAAGAAGCTGAAGGCGAGGCCGATATAGCCCACGATCCTGCCGCGCAGGGCCCATTGGGAGTTCACGAACTGCCGGAGCTCGATGTCGGTGGCTGACAGCACAGCGGCGGGATTATCGAAGGTGGCCAGTGAAACAGCAAACTGCGGCGCAAGACCGGGCGGAACCCCGGCTGAAGCCGCTCAGGAGGCCCGGTTCAGGGGTTCGAGCGGATCCAGAAGGGCCTTCACGCGGTACATGGCCGCCGGCGGAGTGGAAGCCCCGGCGGTGATACCGATGCGCCGGTACTGGCGCAGTTCCTCGAGATTGAGTTCGCTCTCGTTCTCGATGTGGTAGGTCACCCGGCCCCGGTCCCTCGACATCTGGGCGAGGCGGCAGGTGTTGGCGGAGTGGTGCGCGCCGATGACAATCACGGCATCGCAGGTTTCGATCAGTTCCTTGAGGTCGGTCTGCCGCGAGGTGGTTGCCTCGCAGATCGTGTTGAACGGTTCCAGATGCGGATATCGTACCTTGAGCGCGTCCACGATGGCCCAGAAGTTCTCGGCCTCCTGCGTCGACTGCGAAACGGCACAGATCGGCTGGTCCACCGGGAAGTTCACACTGGAAGCCTGTTCGGGATTTTCCACGATCATGCCGCGCCCGGCCGGCGTATAGCCCATGATGCCGTCCGTCTCGGCATGTCCGGCGTCGCCCACCACGATGACGTTGTAACCCTTGTTGATGTGTTTCTTCACGGTGGCGTGGATGATGCCCACATCCGGGCAGGTACCATCGAACACCTGGCGGCCCTCGGTGCGGATCGACTTGATCCGGTTGCGTTCGTGCGGGGTGATGCCGTGGGCGCGGAGCACGACGGCGTCGGTCTGCCAGGTTTCCACCTTGGGATCGGGTTCGGCTTTCACTGCCGTGACACCGAGGTCGCGCAGGGGCTTCAGGGCCTCCTCGTTGTGGACGAGCGGGCCATAGGTCGAAACCCTGAGCTGGGGATTCTCTTCGGCAACCTTGCGGGCGATATCGATTGCCCGCTCAACGCCCCAGCAGAATCCGCCGCTCTTTGCCACGATGACTTCCATAGATAGGGTCCGGTGCCTCCGGCCTGAATATGGGCATGGGGGGGACAGGGGTTCAAGTCTGCCGCGAGGCGGTGTCCCGTCACCCGCCGAAATGCCGGATTTTGCCAGTTGGCAGGCTGGCGGTTACAAATGACCCGGACGTCAGACCTGAACTTTACGCTGGTTATCCGGAGGGGAACCAACCATGAGGCTAGAGAGCCGGGCCGTATTTTGCGCCCTGATGATTGGTGCAGCGATGCTGGCGGCGGCTGCGCCGTCTCATCTTGCCGCCAAAGACTACTACGAATGGGTGGATGACCAGGGAGTCAACCACTTCACCGACGAGTTCTCCAAGGTGCCGCCACAGTACCGGGGCCGGACGACGGTCCGGGGGGCACGCGTGCTGAGGTCCGGGACGGGCGAGCCGGATACGGCCGAGGCGGGGCAGGAGGCGGGGACGGAGCGGGTCGCCTCGCCCGGAAAAAGGGCGGTGATCCTGTCCACCGTGGAGTCCTCCTTCGAGCTGCCCCGGGCGTTCTCGTCCGACAGGGGCGTCTGGAAAGAGGAGGAGTTCCGCGAACTGGGCCAGGGAACCGGTCCCGGCGGCGAGTTCTTTTTTAGCAGCGCGGATGCGAAGGTCCAGATTCGCACATGGCCCGGGCAAAAGCCGAAGAGCCGGCTCTCGGCCCTGGTGACGGCGCTGCAACTGGCACAGGATTATGGGAAAGAGCATCCCCCTGAAAAGCTCCGGCGGGAGGATGCGATGGGGCCGGTCATCATCCCGTCAGGCCACGTTGTCGTGATGTTCCTCGTGCGCGGATCTTCTGATGACAAGGCGCCTGCAGCCTACGTCCAGTACATCATGGGGCCGTCCGGCACGGCCATGCTTCGATGGACCGGCGACTACTTCTATTATGACCCCATTTCCCAGGAGGTCCTGGTGGGCTGGCAGAGCCTCTCCGGTCCAGTCCGGATGGAGGCATTTTCGGTAAGCGACCTCGAACACCCCTGGATCATGGGCGCTGTGGTGGGGCTGGCCGTGCTGCTGGCGGCGTCGGTGGTGCTCGGGTTTCTTCTGGTGCGGCGGATTCGCGGATATTGATGCGGGCCGGCTGTTTCAGGACCGGCTAGGGTCGAACCCACCGGAGGGATACCCACTCCTCCGTGTCGGTTTGCACCGAATCGCGTCTGGAGGCCCGTGCAACCTCCAGGAGCCCGGCACTGGCGAGCATCTTCTCGATTTCGGTGGCACGCTCGGCCACAAACCCGCTGGCAATGAACGTGCCGCCCGGCGCGAGCCGCTTCAGCGCTTCGGGCCCGTCCTTGAGCAGCACTTCGGCATACAGATTGGCCAGGATCAGGTCGAACGGTCCCTCGATCCGGGAGACCGGACGGTGGACGAACCCGGTCGCGTTCCCGGCATCATTCAGCCGGGCGTTGTCCTGGGCCGCCTGGATGGCTTGGGCCGATGTGTCGGTTCCGAGCACGGACGCGCCGCCCAGTTTCGCCGCTGCGATGGCGAGGATTCCGCTTCCGGTTCCCCAGTCCCAAATCCTTCCGAGTTCGCACCGCCGGTCGCGGGCCAGCTGTTCCAGATGCTCAAGGCACATGAACGTGGTAGGATGGGTGCCGGTTCCGAACGCCATGCCGGGATCGAGGCGGACGATGCGTGCGTCCGGCGACAGCGACGGGTCGCGCCCGGTATCGCCTGCATCGAGCCACGACGGCAGGATCCGGAGCAGCCGGCCGACCCGGAGTGGCGCGAAGCAGGATTTCCAGCTCTCGGCCCAGTCCTTTTCCTCGACTGAACTGATCCGCACCCGTACCGGTTTCAAATCCGTATGGACCTGGGCGGCGGAACGGTACAGGTCCGACAGCCAGATTTCGGACGACTGCGGCTCCACGGTAACCGGAAACCACGCCCGGAGCCGGGCACGGCCTTCTTCCGGCGGCAGCTCCTCGGCACCGGTGGCTCCATGCGCGAACAGGAGCGCGCTGGCCTCGTCGGCCAGGCGGGGATCGAGGGCCAGTTCGACCTCGATCCAACCGGTCGTGGTTCCAAGCGGGTCGTCGGGTGGAGTCGCCATGAGTCTGCTTCCGGGGGCTGAAAACGTCCGCAGGCCCGGTTAATATCTCCGGCATGGAAAAGCATCTGAAGGTTCTGCTGGCGGTAATGTTTTTTTGTGCCTGGCCTGCGGCGGCACAGGATGAGGGTTTCCGGTTCACTTACGAGTACTGGGCCGAAGGATATGAACCCTCGGCGGATCTGAAGCGTCCAGCCGGCGAGCAGGTCACGGTCGAGGTCCGGGGCAATCGCGTGCGGGCCGTCTCGCCGCGGGAAATCCACGTGATCAACGTCAAGTCAGGCGAACTGCTCTATATCGAACGGACCGCAAAAACCTTCGGCTACGCCCAGCTTGGGGCCTATATGGACCACATGCGCAGCGTGAACCAGATCGCCGCCGACGCGGTGGCGCAGTTTCCTCCCGCACTGAGGGAACTGGCCGAGCGGCAGCGGCGAGCCAAGGGAATTGATCCGCTCCGGTGGATATCGACCGCACGCCGCGGCCGCGATGCCGCCAGCAAGTGCGCGTTCGTGGATGGACGTATCGGCAGCGAGGTCCAGCTGTCGGTTTGCGCCGATGCGGCGCTGTCCGGTCCGGCGGCCGAGGCGCTTGCCCAGCTGGAGGAAACCGTGGCAGCCGCCACCGGCGGCCAGCGCATCATCGGGATATTCGGCACCTTCCCCTGGCCACTGGATTTCCCGTTCTCGCAGTTTGGCGTGCCGGCCGTTGTGGAACGGTCTACGGGTTCCGGGGGACCGAACGCCAGTCTTCGCGTGCATCTGGAGTTGCGGGAATCGGGTTCGGCGCAGGTACCTTCAAGCGCATTCAGCCCGCCAGCCGATTTCAGGCAGGTTGACCTGTTCGACCGGTAGCTCTCCGCCCGCCTGTCATGTCTCGGCCGGTTCTCCTGGCCCGATGAAAGTGCCGTCCGCGGCCCGGCGGAAATGCCGGACGGTGGTGATCGCATCCCGGTTCAAGGGGCCATAGAGGTGCGGGAAGATCCGGCCGGGGTCTTCGTACCGGACAGGTGCGGTGAGCATCAGCTCATCCACTTCGAGCATGAGATACGGCCTCGGGTCGCTGCGGTAGTGGCGGTTTCCGGCAGCGGCCAGTTCGGCCACGGGCGCGGTGAAATGGATAAACCCTTCGTCATAGTAGCGTTCGCTCACGTAGGGTTCTTCCGGCGCGATTCCCCGGTAGTAGGGTTCGGGAACCAGGTGATAGATGATGGGGGGTGCCTCGCCGAGTTGCTCGTCAATGTCGGCGCGGGCGCCGCTCCGCCGGTAGTCGAGCGGGGACCGGTGGGCGCCTGCGCCCGAGCGGTGCGCCTTGGGTACAACCGGATTGCGGGGGAGACGGGGTACGGTTTTCCGGGCCATGACCTGCCGATTATGGGCGGATGAATCCGGCGATCCAAGGGCGGATCAGCGGAGCGGCGTTCCCCGCATGGGCGGAAACAGGGGAGCGGAAACTATCCTTGCCAGCCGCCAGTCGCTCCAGGCGAAAAGGAGGTTGCCCGCGAGCAGCATCGCCGCCACGGAGAGGAACATGGCCGGGTAGCCCGCGTTCCCGGCGACGATACCGAACAGGAGCGGCGCGAGCGTTCCGCCCAGACACCAGGCGAACACGAACCATCCGCTGATCCGTCCGGTGTAGGCCGGGTCGCCGGCCCGTTCGATAGCAAGGGCCGAGAGAAGCGGGTTAACGAACGTGATCCCGGCGCCCACGGCGAGTCCGGCGATGAACAGATGTGCAGGCGTTTGCAGCCAGGCGAGCGATCCGATACCCGCGACATAGAAGATCATCGTGGCGTAGATCACCCGCTGCGTTCCGAACCTGCCCGGTGCGCGGCTGAACAGGAGCCGCAGGGCTATCCCCATCAATGGGTAGGCAAAGAAGAAGAGCCGCGTGGACGGAAGCCCCTGCGCACGCGCGAACGTCATGATGAAGGTGACAGTGGCCGTGTAGGCGGCAACTTCCACCAGATTGAAAAACAGGACGGGCAGGATTCCCCGCTCTCGCATGAACCGGATGATCCCGTTTGGGGCTTCCGGGGGTGTGCCTGCCGGATTTGCCGTCCGGCTCTCGGGCAGTACCAGGATCATGCCGGCTGCAACGAGCGAGGCCGCGAGGGCGAGCCAGGCCACCGGGGCGTAACCGAATTGGCGGTAGATCAGTTCACCCGCGACCGGCCCGATGACATGCATGAGGAGGGCCCAGATGCCGGTGACGAGGTACACCCGCGGAAGCACGCTGCCGGGCGAGAGATCGGCCTGTGCGGCGGTGATCGCGGTGTAGCCCATCACGAATCCAAGTCCCTGGACCGCCCGGCAGGCATAGACCGGCCAGTCCGGTGTGCTGGCGAGGGCGAAGCCAATGGAGGAAATGGCCATGAGAAGCGCGCCCGTCAGGGCAAAGGGCTTGCGCCCGTACCGGTCCATGAAATGCCCGATGATGGGGATGAGGAGCATCGGCGCCCATCCCCACATGCTCATGATGCGTCCGACGGTGTCCAGTGGCGCGCCGAGATCCTCGAGCCGCTTGGGCAGCACGAAGGTCAGCATCATCGGCAGGATGAGGCCGAGCAGCGCGATGACGGTCGGACGAAGCGCCCGCCAGTCGGGTGCAGAGCCCGGGAGCTGGCCGTTCAAATGGTTTCAGCCGGGAGGCCAGGCGAGTGCCCTGCCGCCGAGCACATGAAAGTGGATGTGGAAGACGGTCTGGCCGCCGTAACTGCCCACGTTATTGATGACGCGATATCCGTTGCCGGAGATGCCGGTTTTTTTTGCCAGTTCGCGGATCGTCTGTAAAATGTGGCCGATTTCGTCCGAATCTCCGGGGGTGATTTCGTTCAAGCCAGGGATATGCCGTTTCGGGATCACCAGGAAATGGACCGGAGCCTGCGGGTTGATGTCATGGAAGGCGACACACCGGTCATCCTCGTGGAGGATCTTTGCAGGGATCTCCTTGCGGGCAATCTTGCAGAAGAGGCAGTTCTTGTCGTCAGCCATGCGGGCCACCTTTCGCGGAGGGCTTTATAGGTCCGGGCGGCTGTCCGGAGCAAACCGGCCAGCTGTAATATAGAGGGCCTGGAAATGCCTTCCGGGGCCATTTCCCCGGTTTTTGGGCAACTTTTCGGGGGGTTCCATCACTTGTCGGAAGGATGTGCTAGGGTTCCAAGCTGCCCGCCCGGGCGGGGCAGGGGATTACCCTTAACCGGCCGCTGGCGGATGCGAAACCTCCAGGCAGGGCGAAACAGAACCGGATGACGATCAAGGATACCACCGCCAAGAAGGTGCTCGCCGTGGCATTGGCCAGGGGCGGGGAGTTTGCCGACATATTCATCGAAAGCCGCAAAGCCTCGACGCTCTCCTATGATGACGGGCGGCTGGACAATGTGCTTTCCGGGCAGGATACGGGCTGCGGCATCCGGCTGATCCGGAACCGGCGCGAGGTCTATGCCTATACGAACGATCTGTCGGAAAAGAACCTCGCCGAGATCGCCGCGTTCGTCGCCTCCGAGGGCGCCGGTGGCGAACCGGGCCAGAAACGCACGTTCAACTTCAAGAAATCGCGTCCGGCATTCCTGAACAAGATCGGCCGGAAACCCTCGACAGTGGCGCTCGCCAGGAAGATATCCATGCTGGAGACTGGCGACCGGGCCGCACGCCAGTCACCCGCCATCCGGCAGGTCCGGGTGCTGCTCCGCGATCTTGTGCAGGACGTGACGGTCGTCAACTCGGCGGGCGAATGGGCCACCGATACCCGTACGCACGTCCTCTTTTCGGTGCAGGTGGTCGGAGAAAAGGGCGGTGTGCTCCAGACGGCCTACGAGCCGGCAGGTGGGACGATCGGTTTCGAGCTGTTCGACCAGCATCCGCCCGATGAGGTGGCCAAAACGGCTGCCGCACGGGTTCTCCGCAACCTTGACGCCCGGCCCATGCAGGGCGGCCGCATGGCCGTGGTCATGGCGGCCGAGGCCGGCGGCACCATGATTCACGAGGCGATCGGGCACGGCCTGGAGGCCGATCTCGCCAACGAGGGGCTCTCGGTATACGGCGGCAAGCTGGGCGAGAAGGTGGCGAGCGATCTCATTACCGTGGTCGATGACGGCACGATCCCGAACCGGCGCGGCACGTTCTCGTTCGACGACGAGGGAGTGAAATCGGGCCGGAACGTGCTGGTGGAGAACGGAGTCCTGAAGCGTTACCTCTCCTCGCGCCTGTCGGCCATGAAGGACGGCACCCAGTCCACCGGCAATGGCCGCCGCCAGAGTTACGAGCACCTGCCGATGGTCCGCATGACCAATACCTATATCGCCTCCGGCGAGGATGATCCTGCCGCCATCGTGAAGTCGGTGGACCGGGGCCTGCTCGTCACCCGCATGGGAGGCGGACAGGTGAACACCGTGAACGGAGATTTCGTTTTCGAGGTATCCGAGGGGTATCTCATCGAAAATGGCCAGCGGGGCCCAGCCGTCCGCGGCGCCACGCTCACCGGCAACGGTCCCCGCATCCTGCGGGAGATCGACAGGGTGGGCACGGACCTGGGCTTCGGCATCGGTACCTGCGGCAAAAACGGGCAGGCCGTTCCCGTCTCCGATGCCCAGCCCACCATCCGGATCCCTGAGATCATCGTCGGTGGCGAACTGAACTGATCCCCCTGAACTACGTGGCCCCCGGTCACCTTGCCGGGGGCCACTCCCATCAGAGGGGAGATTGCGGCCCTCCGGCCGCCACACCTTTAGCTATGTAAGTGCCATTGTCCGCCTACTGGGCTGGTCCCACAATACGCGCCGCGTCAGAAATGGTGCCCGAAAACCGCACTTTCTGGTTGCTGGGTATCCTACATAACTACCTGAAATTAAATATAAATCCGGAAAATGCTGTTATGAATTCTTTTCTTGACTGATCGCGTCATAGTGCTTACCCTTGCGATAGACGCGATGCGTTATCGGTGAGGAGAGGAGGCACCTATGGCAGCTCAGGAACAGCCAGATGGCGAGACCCTCAATTTCGTCCTGATACAGAAGGGCTCGCCCCGGGAAAAGCCTCTCCCCCTGCAAGGGACGCTCGCCGAGGCGGAAATCCTGGCCCTGCACCTTTTGAGGCCGGGCGAGGCCCTCTGCGCGACCAGTCCTGCCGGTCAGATCGTGGCCCGCTGGGAAGCGGGCCCGGCCGGCCGGGTGATACGGGTGGCGCTGGCGGCGGCGTGAATGCTGTCTTACCGGAAGCCCGGCGTGGCCGCCGGAACCGGTGAGGGCACAGCGCCCGGAGGGACTGCCGGTTTCGACAGGTCGGCCCGGATGAGCAGCGAGCGGTAGATGTTGAACGTCCTGACGCGCTTCTGGAAATAGTAGCTGATCTCGAACGAGGCGACGGCGAAGGTGTCACCCGGCAGGTCGAGCGCCGCCTGGTTGAACCGTGGCTTGATCGTCAGGGCTTGCGTGTCCTTCGGCTTCAGCACGGTGAGCTGGTCCTCGTAGGGATAGGCAGTGAGCCCCGGAACCTGGAACTTCACCTTC
This sequence comes from Deltaproteobacteria bacterium, assembly GCA_026129095.1. Classification (NCBI taxonomy): domain Bacteria; kingdom Pseudomonadati; phylum Myxococcota; class Myxococcia; species Deltaproteobacteria bacterium. The sequence continues at coordinate 39,833 of JAHCIT010000001.1, read as the reverse complement.
ACCTGGTAGAGATCCTCGCCGGCGCGGTTGCTGAACCTCATCTCCAGCGCACCTGACTGCCGGTACTGCTCGAAGGCTGACTGCACGAGATCGGGAATGGTCAGGTTCACGATCTCCAGCGGGCCGGTCCGTTCGTAGGGGGCGGCGTCGTATTTCGCCTTGGCCTGTCCGTACTTGGCCTGGTAGGTCGCGTTGCCGGGCTCGATCTCGGTGGCTGTCCGGTAGGCATCCGTGGCGGATTTGGCGTCGCCAAGTCCCATGTAGGCGTCGCCCAGCATGGCGTGGTAGGCGTGCTGCGCCGGCTCGATCCGCGAGGCCAGAAGGAATCTCGGCACCGCCTGCTCGTACTCCTTGGCGCTCATGTGCATGGAACCAAGCCGGTAGTGGGCCAGTCCCGCGTTTGGGTTCACGTCGAGCGCCTTCAGGTAGGCATTGCGGGCGGGCTCCATCCGGTTGGACAGATAGTAGGATTCGGCCGACAGCAGCACAGCATCCGTCTGCTTGGGGTCGAGCCGGAAGACGTTGTCGTATTCGACGGTCGCCAGCGGATAGAGCTGCGCCTGGAAAAGCTGGTCGGCCAGCACCCGGCGTTCGGGAGCGGTGTTCGGGGTCAGTGCGATTGCCTTCTGGAAGGCGAGGTTGGCGTCTCCGGGCCGGTTGGCCGCGCGGTACAGGAGTCCGAGCTGGATCTGGTAACGCGGATTCTGGGGCTCCTTGCGGGCTGCCTGCTCCAGTTCGAGGATTGCCTTCGGCATGTCATTCAGGTCGCGTGCGGCAAAACCCGCCAGTTCATGTCCCACGGCCTGTTCCGGGCCCAGCCGCTTGACGGCCTCGGCCTGTTCGAGCGCGGCCGAAGGCTGCTTGGCGGCGAGCAGGGCGCGGGCCAGAAGCTCGCGGCTCCGGATGTTGTCCGGCTGCTGCTTGACGACCCACTGGAGATACGGGACGGCCTGGGCCGGCTGTCCGATGGAAATTAGCGCCGATGACAGGCCGATATAGAGGACCGGATCGGTCTTGTTGATCTTGAGCGCGTTCGTATAGATCTTGATTGCTTCGCCGGGAAGCCCCTTCTTCAGGTAGGCGCGGGCCTGGATATCGAGAGCCTCGGTGTCGTTTGCGTTGATGGCGGCCGCCCGGGAGGATTTGGCAATCGCATCGTCAAGCTGGCCCGTTTCGAGCGCCACGGTGGCCAGCATCTTGTGGGCGGCTACCGACAGGTCGTTCAGCGTGAGAAGCTGCGTCGCAATGTCCCCGGCCTCCTTGTATTTCGCATCGGCGAGGTAGATGCGCCCCAGTTCTTCCAGCGCTCTTTCGCCGTATCCCTCCACCTGCGCCAGCTTTCGGAAGATTTCGGCTGCCTCGGGCGCACGCTTCAGTTCCACCAGCGACCGCGCCTTCAGGAACAGGGCGTCGGGCTGGTCTGGATAACCGGCGAGATGCTCGTCTGCGCGGGCCAGCGCCACGTCGAACTGCCGGGCGGCGAACAGCAGGTTCGCCTGCCGGAAAATGTCGATGACGACGTTCGACGGGGTGCTTTCGACCCCGGAGAAACTGCGGGCCACCACGCGGAAGCAGGTGGGGTCGTTCTCGACCGGGTATTTGAGCTCGAAGGGCGGCTGCTTCGCGTCGGCGATTTTCGTGAACGGCCCTTCGGGCTTGGCCGCTCCCTGGATTTCCCAGGCCTGCCGGAACGCCTCCGCCGTGCCGGTCCAGGAGAGCGTGGCGCCTTCGCGGCCCGTCGTCAGCGTGAGACCGACCGCCGCCGATGGCGTCTGCTTGAACGTCACGACCTGGATCGCGTCATTGGCGGGATCGGAAAAGTAGATGAAGGTTCCCTTGGAATCGTCCACGGCGAGGCCACCGGTCGCCGTGTAGCGGCCCTTGCCCTTCCCATCGATGCCGCCGCCAAACCCGGCCATCGGTTTGCACTCCTTGTCAACGATGCTGATACCGTTGCGGTCGAGGATGTAGAACATCTCCATCCGGTCCATCTCGATGGCGGCCGGCCGGTCCAGCGAGCCGGGACCGTATCCGTCCCGGCAGAGTGCGTTCAGGAACTGGCTGTTCTGGGAATATTTCATCAGCCGGTTCGGTCCCTCGTCCAGCACGTACAGGTTGCCGTCCGCATCCGCGACGAGATCGACAGGCTTGCTGAGAGCACCCGATCCCTTCGACTGGTTGATCGTGACGAAGCCGCCATTCGGACTGAACAGCGAGACGCGGTCGTTGCCCCGGTCCACAATGAAGAGAAACCGGTCGCTGGCGAACATGCCCCTGGGGTCGCGGAGCTGGCCGGGGGCCGAACCCCTGGCCCCCATCCGGCCTTTGAAGGTGCCGCCTGCATCGAACATCTTGACGTCATGGGCTCCGCGGTCGGTCACGTAAACCGTTCCCGCGTGGTAGAGGATATTGGCGGGATCCTCCACGGCATCCTTTGATTCCCACTTGAGCGCAATGCTGTTCACTGCGGCGCCTTCGGTGGTGAGTACGCGGATGGTTTTCCCTCTGGAATCCAGCGCGAATATCTTGCCGTCGCCTACATCGATGTCGTCGGCCTTGACGGTGATGGACCGGACGAATTCCAGCGTGTATTCGGGCCGGTAATTTGGCCGCGGAGTCTGCCCCTCGCGGTCGCGGTGGCGGAATGTCTGGACCCGCTGGTTGCCGGTGTCCACGACAACGAACCGTCCGTTCACGTCGTCGAATACCAGTCCGAGTGCGCTCCGGAACTGCGCCTGTGCGCTTCCGGAAGATCCGAACGTCTGGAGGGGCTTCTGTCCCGGTGCGAAGTGGAAAATGCGCTGGCTGTCGGCGTCCAGCATCGCCACTGTCCCGTTGGCGTCGGTGGCGACGGCGGCCGGTTCGCTAAAACCCCGGTCCCGGCCGATCTTCGTGAGCCGCCGCCAGTCCCTGTTGAAGATCACGACCTCCCTGAGACCGGAGTCGGCAACGTAGATGTTTTCCTCCGGGTCCACCGCCACATCTACGGGCTTCTTGAGGGTCGCGCCCGTGCCCTTTGATTCCGGCCCGAACACGCCGAGGAAGAGGCCATCTTCGCCGAATACGGAGATCCGGCCGTTGCCGGTGTCTGCCACATAAACCCGCCCGCCGTGGCGGATGGCCACACCCTGCGGATCCCGGAGCGAGCCGGGGTTCGAGCCGCGGCCGCCAAGGGTTTCGATCAGTTTTCCGTCAGGGGCGAAGACGAACAGAAGGTGCTGGTCGTTGTCAGCGACGAAAATCTTTCCTGTCGCGGGGCTGATCGCGATGCCCCAGGGCCGGGCGAGCTTCGGCGTGGAGTTGGTCCCGTATTCCCTCTGGAACTTTCCCGTCTTGTCGAACACCACGACCCGTCCGCCCCGGTTGTCCGTGATGTGGTAGTTGCCCTGCGCGTCGACGGCCCCGCCCGCGGGGATGTTGAACTGGCCGGCCGCCTGCCCGCGGCTTCCGAAAGTGTTGTCCCACTCGACATTAAGGGCATGGGCAGGCCGGGAAGCGGCCGGTGCAAGCAGGAAGCAGAGGACAATGGTGGTCCGGGTAAGAATGGTGCGATGCACGGGTCGGGGGTTCTCCTGATCTGGAAAGTGGCACCCGGCCCCTGGCAGGCCGGAAAAATGCCTTCAGATCTCTAATGGCGTCATTGCGAAGAATAGCAGCAACGCCACCTTGCGAACAAGTTATTGTAACCAGTGGGGATTTCTGTTCATGCCGCAATGCGGCCTGCCCGCCCGCGCGAATTTGCCGCAGTTCGCGCAATTTCTGTCTTGACCCGGCGAGTGACCGGGCATAGCGTCCGCCCCGCTCATGTGCGCTCAAGCGCCGACTACTCCTTAGAAGGAGAACTCCCCTGACTGCTTCACGCCGCAAACGGGAGTCCCGGGATTCCGGGACCGCCGGTCATGCCGGCGCTTCATTCGAGGACCAGCTCAAGCGGCTTGAACTGCTGGTCGAACGGATGGAGGGCGAGGATCTGCGCCTCGAAGAGGCCATCGGCCTGTTCGAGGAAGGCATGAACCTGTCGAAAGAACTGCTCGACCGGCTGGAAACGGCGGAGAAGCGGGTGGAGCTTCTGGTCCGCAAGGGCCGGGCAGGGGCCGAGCGCCGCGAGCTGGATGCCGGGGATGTGCTGGAAGGCGGCAGCATCGGGGATGATGACGGAGAAGAGGGGCCGGATTTTGATGACGAAGACGACGTCGAGGAAAACTGAATCGCGGCGGCCGCTGCCGGCCGGTTTCCTGGGCGGAGAGACATTCGCCAACTACCTCAAGAGACAGGCCCGGCGCGTGGAAATCGCGCTGAAGCGTGTCGCCCCGCGGGAGTCGGCCGGGGACGCCGGCATCGCGAAATCGATGCGGTACAGCCTGTTCGCCGGCGGCAAGCGCCTGCGGCCGGTGCTGACGCTGGCGGCGTCCGAGGCCGTGGGAGGCAACTCCGATCTGGCGCTTCCGTTCGCCTGCGCGATCGAGCTCATTCATACCTATTCGCTGATCCACGACGACCTGCCGGCGATGGATGATGACGACCTTCGCCGTGGACGGCCAACCAGCCACAAGGTTTTCGGCGAGGCTGCTGCGATACTGGCCGGGGACGGCCTGCTGACGGAGGCATTCGCCATCTGTTCGGATTCGAGTCACCGCCGCCGGCTCTCGCCGGTTTGGGTACTGGAGTTCTCGCGGCTGCTGGCCGAGGCTTCTGGCTACAAGGGGATGATTCGCGGGCAGATGCTTGATCTCGCCGCTGAGGGAAAGAAGCTGAGCCGTACGGAACTGGAGCGGCTGCACCTGTGCAAGACCGGCGCGCTCATCGCGGCATCGGTGGAGGGGGGCGCAATCCTCGCCGGTGCCACGAGTGCCCAGCGCAAGGCCCTCTCCAACTACGGCCGGCTGATCGGACTCGCGTTCCAGATCACCGACGACGTGCTGGATCTCACTGCCGACGAAAAGACGCTTGGCAAGACGGCCAGGAGTGATATCGCCGAGGACAAGATGACCTTCCCGCAGCTTCTGGGAATAGACGGCTCGCGCAAGGCCGCCCGCGATACGGCCGCCCGCGCCGTGCTTTCGCTCCGGAAGTTCGACCGCCGAGCGGATCCCCTGCGCTCACTGGCCACCTACGTGGTGGAACGGACCCACTGACAGGTCATGCCTTCCGGTTCTGCCGCGCACGCAGTCATCATCACCGGCGCTTCGAGCGGCATCGGCCGGGCGCTGGCCATCGAGTTCGGCCGCCGCGGCCGGCCTGTGGGCCTGCTGGCCCGGCGGGAGCCGGAACTGGCGGAGGTGGCGGCCGCCATCGCCCGTGCCGGGGGCAAGGCTGCCTGGGCGGCCGTTGACGTGACCGATGCGGCTTCGGTTCAGGTGGCGGTGCAGCGGCTTGAAGCGGAACTGGGCCCGGCCGCGATCATGGTTGCCAATGCGGGCGGCAGCTTTGAACCGAAAGCAGACGAACCGCTCGCCCCGGCTGCCCGCCGGACCTTCGAACTGAACTTCATGGGGATGCTTCACGCCTTCGATGCCGTGCTGCCCGGCATGAAGGCTCGCAGCGAGGGGACCATCGTGGCTGTTTCATCCCTTGCGGGCTGGCGGGGACTTCCGTTCGGCGGAACCTATTCCGCGGTGAAGGCCGCCATGCGGACCTGCATGGAGTCGCTCCGGGTCCAGCTCCGGCCTAGGGGAATTGCAGCCGTCAACATTGATCCCGGTTTTGTCCGGACGCCGATGACCGAGAAGAACCGGTTCCCGATGCCGTTCCTGATGGAAGCCGACGAAGCGGCCCGGATCATGGCAACCGGTATTCTCGCCGGCCGCTCGCAGGTGGACTTTCCCTTCCTACTGGCGCTGGTCATGCGGATCGTGCGGCTGATGCCCAACTGGGTCTACGACCGGGTGATCCGGCTGGCGTTCTGACCTGCCAGTCCGTCCGGTGCGCGGACGCATCCGGGCGGTCTGCACGGCGAATCCGTTTCGCGCAGGCTCCAGTACAACTTGCCCGTGCGTGCGGGTCCACAGGGCGGGGCGGTCCATGCGTCCCGGCTTCGGCCCGGCCATGACGATGGGCGTTTCCTCGCGGGATGCCGCGGAGGGTGTGCTGCATCCGGCCGCGAGGCACACCCAGCCATCCACGCGTCCCCACGGCCTGATGAGCGCCGGACGCCACCGGGTACCGGTGAAGTCTGCCAGCACCCGGCGGCCTCCGGCATTGAGGATCACGGCGAGCGTTTCGCCGGAGACCGTGACCGGCTCGATCCCGCCGGCGGTTTCCTCGGGTCCGGCCCGCCGGAAACTCTGATCGCGCCAGTGGAACCGGGAGCGTTCCGCCATGCGGAGGCGCGGCGCGAGGAAGATCACCTCCTCCCGCACGCCGTGGTGGGCAAGGGTTTCGTGGACCGTCCGGAGCAGTGAATTCGGCGGCTGCCGGGTTCCGGGGTAAAGCCACAGGGGAGGCGTACCCGGCCGCATCCAGACCAGTCCGGGGGAATGGGGGCCGTCCAGAACGGTGATCCGCTCGTGCGCGGCGGACCGGTGGCAGGCGAAAACGAGAACCGTGGTGGCAAGGATCACCGTCAGGAAGGCGGGCAGGGCGCGTCCGTTTCTCAGGGCCAGGGCCGACAGTGCGGCAAGCAAATAAAAGACGGCCGTCGCCGTTGCCGGAGGTGCCCCCAGCGGCAGGGGGCCGGGCAGCCACCGGTCTCCGGTCCGGATCAGCCCGTCGAGTCCCTGACAGATCGGTCCCAGCAGTCCCGGCAGGTAGGGCCGCAGGGTATCCGGCAGGATTCCCGCCGCGAGTGTCCCGATGACACCGGCCGGAAGCAGGGCCGTTTCGATGACCGGCAGGATGACCGCGTTGGCGGCGAGCCCCGACAGCGGAAGCTGGTGAAAGGTGGAAATGACGAGCGGTGCGGTCAGCAGCGTCGCGGCTGCCGACATGACGACCGATCCGGTAACGAGTTTCCGGAGCGGGTGAACAGCGGCCGATTCCGCCGCTCCGGTGGAAACGGAAGGGACGAGCGCGATCCCCAGCATCGACAGGAACGAGAGCTGGAACGACAGGTCGCCTGCCTGCGAGGGATCGTGAAGGAGCATGAGCGCCGCGGCGAGGAGCAGCGCGTCGGCCATCGCATGTCGCCGTCCGGAAATCACCGCGCCCGAGGCGGCGAGGAACATGATGAACGCCCGCACGGTTCCGGTCTGCGCGCCGGTGAGGACCGTGTATGAAAACAGCACCGGTACGGCGAGCCCGACGGCGATTCTCCGTACGGGGAGCCGCAGCGTGATGGACTGGCTCCGGCCCAGCACCAGTTCGATCAGCAGGATGACCCAGATGGCAAACATCGTGAAATGGACGCCGCTGATCGAGAGCAGGTGTGCGAGTCCCAGCCGGTTCATTTGCCGTGTGGTGGCCGGGTCGACGTCATTTCTGAGTCCCAGCGCGAGTGCCGCCAGGAGCCGTCCGCCCGGTCCGTGCCGGTTCAGTTCCCGTCCCGCCGCCAGCCGGAAGCGGTCCAGCGCGGCAATCCAGTGCGCCGAAGGCGTGCGGACAATGGCGGGGCCTCCGTCGCCGTCTGGAAGCAGATCAGCCACGGCCCGCGCCCGGAATCCCTTCTGCGCGAGATACCGGTCCCGGTCGAAGGCGCCGGGGTTGAAGCTCGGGACGAGCGGATACACCCGCGCCCTGGTGGTGAGCCGGTCGGTACGCACCCATCGCCAGGGGTTTGTACCGCTGCTGCCATTCCCGCGCAGTTCCAGACGCACCCGGTCTCCGGGTTCCAGCGGTGTTGCCGGAACTTCTGCATGACCGGCAGAGATCACTTTCGTGTCGATCCACCAGACACCGGCCATTCGGACCGGAAGGCCCGCCACCTCGACCGTGAGCAGGGCCGTGGCTGTCGAAACCGGCGGTGGTTCCCGGTGGGCCGCGTGGCCAATGAGGAGACCGGCGGCAAAACCGGCTGTGATCGTCCGGGCATGATGGTGGAATCCGAGGCCGCCCACCGCGACGAGAACGGCGGAGAGAACGAACTGCTGGTGCCAGCCGAGTACCGTGCCGGCGATGAAGGCGGCGAGCAGCAGGTTCCGTGGACTGAACCCGGTGGCGGCAGAATCGCCCAGCCACCAGAAGATGGCCCGGCGGAAGGCGGCAAGGGTGGTGGTCTTCCCCTGGGGGATCACCCGGTCCTGTTGCCAGCGTGTCCACCAGCCCTTCATCAACGGGGACGGGCGCAAAACCGGTGCCCCGTGTGCGGCACCGCTATCCGGCAGGAATCACGGGGGATATCAGGGAGAAGTGGCGGCCGTCCGGCGGTTCCGGTTCAGATTCCGAACGGCGGGCCGGTCAGGCGGGAGCGCCGCTGCTGCTGGCCGCATCGAGCCGCTCGTAGAACTTCATGGCCGCATCGCCGACCGACTTGACCAGCGTCTCGGCCCGGGCGAGGTCGTTCAGCACGATGGCCGCCCGCGCCCGGCGGAGCTTTTCCTCGATATCGTCGCGGTCCTTCTTCTGGATGTTCTGCGAGAAGCTGCGGATCAGCTCTTCCACCTGTTCAAGCTGTTTCCGGATGGCCCCGAAACGGGCCATGCGGTTCCGGGCCGACTCGAAGTTGTCGGCGACGCCGCTGGTGTCCGTCTCGCCGCCCGGCTCGATGACCACTTCCTGCTTCGAGCCGGTGGCCGTGTCGTGGGCCGCCACGGTGAGGATGCCCGAATCGTCCAGCCTGAACTCGACCTCGATCTTTGCCGTGCCCTTGGGGCCCGGCTCGCTCAGCATCAGATTGAACGCGCCGAGCAGTTCGTTCTGGGTGGCCTCGGGGTGCTCGCCCTGCCGCACGTGAATCTTGATCCGGTCCTGCCCGTCCCGGCTGGTGGTGAAGACCTTCTTCGCCTCGGCCGGTGTCGGCGTGTTCCGGTCGATCAGCACGCTCATCCTGTTGCCGGCGGCGGTGAGACCGAGCGGAAGCGGCACCACATCGGTCAGCCGGTGCCTGGACCCCGCCTCGCTGATCCACTGGCCGATCGTCGCCGCGCCGATGGCGACCGCCTCGTCCGGATTGACGCCGCGGGAGGGCGGCCGCCCGAGAACCTTCTCTGCCGTGGCGAGGATCTTCGGCATCCGGGTCATGCCGCCCACCATGAGGATCTCGTCCAGGTTCTCCTTTTTCAGGTTCTGGTTGGCGAGCACCCGCTCGACGATCTTCACGGCTCTCAGGACCAGCATGTCCGTGGTGCCTTCCAGCAGGCTTCGCGTCACCTCGCCCTCGAAGTGCACCGGCTGGCCATCGATGACGGTGATGAACGGCAGGTTGATGGCCGACTGCTTGGCGGTCGAGAGCTCGCACTTGGCCCGCTCGGCGGCCTCCTTGACGCGGGCCCTCGACGCGGGATCCTTGCGGAGGTCGATGCCGGGGTATTTCTTCAGGAACAGGTCGGCGAGGTAGTCCACCAGCCGGTTGTCGAAATCCTCGCCCCCCAGCTGCGTGTCGCCGTCGGTGGCGATGACGGTGAAGTTGCCTTCCTTCGCCTCGATCACCGTGATGTCGAACGTGCCACCGCCCAGGTCGAAGACGAGCACCCGCTTGTTCGCGCCGCGCCCCAGGCCGTAGGCCACGGCGGCGGCCGTCGGCTCGCTCACGATCTTGCGGACCAGCAGGCCCGCAATGCGGCCGGCATCCCTGAGTGCGGCCCGCTGTTTCTCGGTGAAAAAGGCGGGCACGGTCAGGACCGCTTCCCGGACCTCCTCGCCGGCCACATCCGAGGCCCGGGACTTCACCTCCGAGAGCAGCACCGCCTGGATCTCCTCGAGGCGCAACCGCTCGCCGTTCACTTCCGCCAGCGGTTCCCGGTCGGGACCGCTGACGAGCCGGTAGCCGAACTGTGGCTGGACAGCGGCCAGTTCCTGCGGCAGGAACCGCCGCCCGACAAGCCGCTTCACCGCCGTGAAGGTCCGCTCCGGCGCCGTTCCGAGATATCTCAGCGCCGGTGCGCCGGTAATCCATTTGCCGTCGGTGGTCCGGTGGACGACCGACGGCATGGTGTTCTTTCCGTCAACGGCGGGCACCACTGTTACCTTCCCGCCGTCATGGAAGGCGAAACAGGTGTTCGAGGTGCCGAGGTCAATGCCGATGATGGGAGCCATAGGTGTCCGGGTTGCGGTAGTTGTTACACCTGTTTCGAAAAAAGGCGAGGTGGGCGGCTTTCATGAACAGCCGCAAACGGCGTTTCCGGCGTTAATGATTCCGGTATCCGGGCAGTTTCTGTCCCTGGTGTACAAATGCTTACATAAATGCACCGGTAATCCGTTCTGGAACTGTAATATAAACCACACTTTTTCGGGGTAAGTCCGCGTAAACACACGGGAGAATGCTTGACGGCCTCTGGCCAGCACCCTTATCATGAAACGGCCATGAATCTTCTTACATGGAAGGACCGGAGGGTCTTCCGGTTCCTGTGTCTTTTGACGGTAGCTGTGGCTGCCGTCACGGCGCTTCCTGTTCGCGCTCTGGTTGAAAAACGCACGCTCCGGGATCTGATCGACGAATCCGAGCATGTGGTGGTGGCAACCTGTGTCGGCCAGTCGTCTCATCTGGATGCGACCGGGGCACGGGTGTTCACGGTCAGCCGTTTCGATGTGCAGACGAACATTCTGGGCGAGCCGCCCCTCGAGGATCTGTCCATCCGTGTGCTGGGCGGCCAGCGCGGCGAGATGAATGTCACCGTGCCGGGCGCTCCGCGGTTCGTGCAGGGACAGAAATACCTGCTGTTTGTGACCCCGGAGTTCGAGAACGGGTTCCGCACCACCGTCGGCTGGAAGCAGGGCGTGATGGAAGTGACGCGCCCCTCGTCGCGCGAGCCGGAAACCGTCATCGCCAGCCCCGGTATTGTCCGGGTCTACGACCAGGAGGTCAGGCAGGTTCGCCAGCAGGACAAGCCGCATATCTCCGGCCTGACGCTGGATGAAGTGATCAGTCTTATTACCGCAGCCACCGGGAAATCCGGTGCTGCCAGGCCGGCGGCCGCAGCCGCCAAACCGGAAACGGATACCGGGAAACCGAAAAGGAAGTGACCTGCCAGGGGGTATGGAAAGTCCCCCTGAACCAGGAAGGAACTAGCCATGATGAAGCGTATATCTGCGTATCTTGCACTGGCGGCGGCTGTCGCGCTGGTATCGGTCGGCTCGCGCCCCGATCCGGCGTCCGGCTGGGTTCAGAAGGCATTCTTCTGCGATCCGGCCTCGACCCGCTGCGACGCCGACCCGGATACCGACGGCATCCTCATGATGCGGTGGGACCGGCTCGCCGACACGGTGCGGGGGCAGTCGGCTCCGGGCATCTATCCGGTGACTGCCAGCAATGCCACCGGTGGCCAGGGCCTCGAGATGGTTTACGGCAAAGGCTTCCCGCTCGATCCCGACGATCCTGCCAGCCAGTTCCACAACCCGGTCGCCTACATGAGGCGCGATGGCCGGACCGCTCCGGTCCTCACGCCCGGTGGCTCCTACCTGCGGCAGTCGCAGGTGGATGGCCCGGTGGTGACCTACGTGATCGACTCGAACCAGAGCGCGGGGTTCCGCTGCCCCGAACTGTCGATCACCGAGCAGGCGATTGATCCGCTGAATTCGTCCAGCGGGTACCGGATCATCCTCCGGTCCACGACCGAAACGAGCATTGTCGGGCCGATTCGCGCCGCGCTGGTGGCGATGAGCACCTGGAACGAAGTCCAGACCCAGCGGAGCGGCGACAGCCCGAACGGTGTCGGCAGCTTGGGGACAGCCGGCCCCACCCGTGTCGGTTTCATGTTCACCCATGCGGACATGCATCCGTGCGACGGCGATTTCGCCGGCCAGATCAGTTCTGCCAGCCAGTTCGACTTCAATCCGGCGGTGACCCCCAACATCACGGTGTTTGACCCCTCCGACCTTTACTGGGAACGGCTCCCGCTGCGGGGAACCGACGACTACTTTGTGATCGGCGGCGCGGGTGGCACCAGTATTTACGACATCGACCATCACGACGTGGATCTCGGCTTCGCGCTGAACCCGGCCGACGGAATCAGCCAGATCGTGTACGACGATTCCACGGGATCCATCGGCCAGGAGCTGAACCTTCCGTCCGGAGTGATGATGGTGGTCCTCCCCGCGGTGGACAGGGACGGCGTCCGGAACATTTCCGGCCGCGCCCGCGGCATGGCGCATGGCGTGATCCGGGACGCGGATATCCTGGTCACGGCGACGGCGCTTTCCACCATCGATTCGGGTTTCTCGGCCGGAATGGAAGGACTGCTGACGCAGGCGATGGGTCTGGCGATGGGGCTTGACCACTCGCCCATCTTCGCGGCCGAGAACGAGTTCATGCAGCCCTCCATGTTCCCGATCCGGGAGGATTTTCCCCGCGACCAGAACAGCCTGATCCGGATACTGGAAGCCGACGACGAGGCCGCCATGCTGATGATGTATCCCGGTACGGTCCTGAACGACCTGCAGGGGAATGCAACGGCGACGGTGGCGAGTGCACTCGAATACAACGTGTTCGGGTGGGATTTCACGCGGGTTGGCGTCCGGGTTGGCGACGTGGTGGTGAACGAGACCACCGGCGCCCAGACCGACGTTACGGCGGTCGCCGCAACGCAGCTCACGCTGACGGCCGACATCTTCGTGGCGGGCGACAGCTTCCGCATCTACGGAACGTTGCGCAACACCAACTCTGCCCGGAACGGCATCACGGGCCGGACGCTCGGCATCATTGCCGGCACGGCCGATGGCGTGTCGACGGGGGTTCATCTGCCCCACATGCGTGGACTGGCGGACGCTGCCAGCACGGCGACCTCGCTCGTGGATCCTCTGAATCCGTTCGGCTCCGTTGCTGCGGGCGACCTGGTGATCAACGAAACCACCGGTGAGCAGGCGACAGTGACGGTTGCTCCGCTGACGCCCTTTTCGTCCATCACCCACACGAACCTGCCGTCGGGCTGGCTGGCAGGCGACAGCTACCGGATTATCGGGAACAACATCTCCGGGCCCGGTGCGACCGGCGACCTGACCTCAACCACGGTCAACTTCTTCGCGGTGGGCGTCAGTCCGGGGGATATCGTCCAGAACGTGACCGATGGTTCCTCGGGCACGGTTCTTTCGGCTCCGGCATACGGGAACACGGTGCAGATGGTCGCCGGTCTTTCCGGAGGCACATCGAACGTCTGGAACCGGCTGAACCAGTTCCGTTTGGTTGGCCCCAACATCACCACCACGAGCGGCGTCTCCAACGAACTGTGGGATGCGGCGGCCAGTTTCTCGGCGTCGGGGGTGCCGATGGGCGCCACTCTCCGGAATGTCACGCAGGGGCTCTCCTGCACCGTGACAGCGGTTGGGACGTCCTATGTCCGCTGCAGCGGGACGGTCATCAACTTCCAGCCGGGCGACCAGTATGAAATTACCGGCGATTTCCCGGGTGGCGCGAGCACGACCGTCATGATCGCCGATTCGCAGTCGGACTTCACCTCCATTGCCGGGCTGAACATCGGCGACCGCCTGTACAATATCACCGATGGTTCCTCGGGCGTCATCGCGGTGATTGCCAGCGACCGGCTGACTCTGGCGGGACCGCTCACTGGCGGATCATCGAACGTCTGGCAGGGCGGGCAGCGCTATGCGGTGATTGACGACACTCCCCCGTTCATCACCTCGTTCCCCAACACCCGGTTCCTGTTTGATCTGTCAAAAGACTTCGGCCTTGCCGGCGTCGCGCCTGGCGATGCGGTCCACAACCTGACCGACAGGTCGTGGGGCACGGTTGAATACGTGTCCGGCAGCGTGATCATCGTGAACGGGCTGGTTGGCGGCACGGTCAACCAGTTCATCAATGGTGACAGCTACGAGATCGTGGACGGAGTCATCGGCGGAACCGCCGCCATCGCCGGTTGCGTGCGGGACGCCAACGGCGATCCCGTGCACGGCCTCAGCATCGTTGCGGTCGAAATCGACGGCCGCAACTCCGACGAGAACTCGGTATACCAGCCGCTCGCCGAGCGTGACGTGGTGGGCTCGCTGACCGGCGCGCCCGTGGACCCGGACAGCGCCGTTCACCGTTACTGCCGCGAATACAAGGAAGCGGTATCCGGCACGAACTTCGGTCACCCGGCCGATCCCGCTGTGGCGGCCCGCTGCCATGCGATCCGCACGCTCGCCATCGACCCGCTGGAAATCGATCTTGAGTTCCCCACCCGTACGGATGGCGTACATGAGTTTTCCGACCCGGATCCGACGATTGCCTCGACGGGCGGTTCGGGCTGCTACCTCATCTCGGGCCTCCCGGTGAATCCCGGCAAGGGCACGGCCAAATACCTGGTGTTTGCGATGGACCTCGACGGCAGTGTCGGGGACGTCTCGCAGGTGGTCCGTTCGTATCTCGCGAAGGTGAGCGGACGCGGATACTCCAGCGCGGTCAGCCTTGATTCGGGCGACCTGTACAGCGGCAGCCCGGGCGGCGTTTTCGAGCGGGTCGATACGGTTGACCTTGGCAGTCCGGACCGCGTGGAACTGCCCTGTGACGGCATCACCGGCATTGCCACGGGAGGCTCGACGCTGACCCTCATCGACACGAGCCGCGACTTCACCACGACTGGAATTGCCGACGGCATGCTGGTCGAGAAGGTCGGTTCGACGGCCGTGCTGGGCGATTCGACGATCGCCGTTGCCGGAATCACCCAGAACGTCATCAGCTTCTCGGGCGCCCTGTCGGGCGGCCAGTCGTTCGCCGCCGGCGACTACTACCGGATCGCCTCCGACGCGGAGTGCCCCGCCGGAGTGACCACCGGCGCAAGCCGGAGCATCCACAACGATGTTACCCGCCCCGGCGTGGTGGCGGTGCAGGCCGGCAAGGTGAGCCGCGGCATCAACATCACGATGCCGGCGGCCCGCAAGCTCTACCAGCGCCTGAGCGACGGCGCCCTCTATATCGGCCAGAACAACCGGCCGTCACTGACGGGCACCCCCGCGACGCTCGTGCGGCCGGGCGATGCGTACGAGTTCAGGCCCACGGCCGTCGACCAGGATGCCGATGTCCTGGTGTTCTCCATCACGAACCGTCCGGCATGGGCCACGTTCGACACGGCCACCGGCGCGCTCACCGGCAACCCGACGCAGGCCGATTCGGGCAACTACGCCGGTATCGTCATTTCGGTGAGCGACGGGAATAACTCGCCCGTCTCGCTTGCGCCCTTCTCGATCCGCGTCAACTCGCCGCCTTCGATCTCCGGCGCCCCCACGCTGTTCATCGGCGCGGGCCAGCCGTACTCGTTCACGCCCGACGTGCTCGACCCGGACGGCGACCCGGTGGTGTATTCGATCAGCAACCTACCAGCCTGGGCGGCCTTCGACGGCGCACCCTGCGGCGCGGGGGAACTGTGCAGCAACCCGGTGACGGTGACCGGCTCCTATGCGAACGTCATCATCACGGTCCAGGATCCGTACTGGCCGGCCGTGTCGCTGGCGGCTTTCACGGTCACCGTGAACAGTCCGCCCACGATTTCCGGCATCCCGAATCCCACCGCCGGAGTGGGTGTGCTTTACACCTTCACGCCGGTGACGAACGATCCGGATCTCGACCCGCTCTCGTTCTCCGTGCAGAACCTGCCGCCGTGGATGACCTTCAACACCGTGACGGGCTCCATCACCGGTACAGCCACGGCCGCCGACGCGGGCACCTACACCAACATCATCATTTCAGTGACCGACAACGTCTATGCGCCCGTCTCGCTCGCGCCGTTCAGCATCTCGGTCAATGGCCCGCCGGCAATCAGCGGCACGCCGGAAACCCGCGCCTATCCCGGTGTGCTGTACTCCTTCACGCCGGCGGTGACCGACCCGGAGGCTGACGATCTCACCTACTCGGTCGTGAACCTGCCGCCGTGGGCCCTGTTCGATCCCGGCAACGGCAACATCTCGGGCACGCCGCTCCAGATCGACGCGGGCGACTACAACGGCATCAACATCACGGTGACCGACGGAACGAACACGCCGGTCAGCCTTGGCGCGTTCAATATCCGCGTGAACAGCCTGCCGGTGCCATCGTTCCCGGCGGGCATGCCGGTGATCTCGGTGCTGCAGGGCGTCCTCGCCGGCGGCTACTCCAGCACCGTGACCGCCTTCGATCCGGAGGGCGACGTGCTCGCCTGGACGGTGAACTACCTGCCGCCGTGGGCATCGCTGAACCCCGTCACCGGAACGGTCACCAACATCGCGCCGACGTCGGGCGGCAGCTTTGTTGACATCGTGCTGTCGGTCCAGGACAGCGCGGGCCCGGAAACCGTCTCGCTCCCGCCGTTCACGATCATCGTGAACCAGCCGCCGGTCATCACCGCGCCGCTGGCACCAGCCGCCTCGGTCAACGCGGGCGATCCGTATCCGCTGTTTGTCCCGGTCGTGAACGATCCGGACGGCATCTTCTCCGGCCTTGCCACGGGCGGCTCGGCCACGACGCTGGAAGACACCGGCATTGATTTCACCGCGCTCTCGCCGGTGCTCGCGGCCGGCGACCTGGTGGAGAACCTGAGCGTTGATCCGTCCGCCTCCAGCGTCATCGACGCGGGCGGCATCGCGGCGACGGACCTCACGCTGAACCCGGCGCTCTCGGGCGGCGCCGTCTTCACGGCGGATGATGTCTACCGGGTGTCGGCCTACACGAACGCACCGGGCCTGACACCGCTCCTCTATTCGGTCCAGAACAAGCCGCCCTGGGCCGATTTCAACGAGTTCACCGGCGCGCTGACCGGAACACCGGGCGAGGGCGATGCCGGCACTTACGGCAACATCATCATCTCGGTGACCGACAGCAACTTCGCGCCCGTGTCGCTGGCGCCGTTCTCGATCCACGTGAACGGCTCGCCGGTGCTGACCGGAACGCCGGTGACCGAACTGCGGCCGAACCAGCCGTTCACCTTCACTCCCGTGGCGAACGATCCCAACGGCGATGCGCTTACCTTCGCCATCACGAACAAACCTGAATGGGCGTTCTTCGACGAGACGACCGGCACCCTGTCGGGAACGCCCATCGTGGATGACGGCGGCACCTACGCGGGCATCGAGATCACCGCCACCGACAGCGGCGGCCTGACCTCGGCTCCGCTCGTGTTCACATTGACGGTCAATTCGCAGCCGACGGGGGATATACTGTCCGACTCCCATCCGCTGGTATCGGGCATGGTCATGGTCACGCCGGGAGATCCGGTATGGATCATTATTTCGGCAGTCGATGCGGATGGCGATGCACTGAACGTCCAGGTGACGACGCCGGGATGGGCGATGCTGGATCCCTACCCCGGTAATCCGACTCCGGGCGGGGTTTACCTGTTCGCCATTGATGGCACTCCGGACGCCGGTGGTGCCGATAACGGATCCTACGCCATCCAGGTTTCCATTTCGGACGGCATCACGCCCACGGTCTACCTCAATCCGTTCACCATCATCGTCAACTCGGCGCCGTATTTTAACCCCTTCTACACGGACATCACGGCGATCCAGGCGGGCGATCCTTACGAATCTTTCGTAGTTGACCTTGCCGAGCCTTACGCGCTGGACGACGACGGAGACCCGCTCGTCTACACGGTGGCGAATCTGCCGGCCTGGGCCAGCTTCGATTCGTCGCTGGGGCTCATCTACGCGCAGGGAACAGCGACTGCGAATGTGGCCGGGAACTACAACGGCGTCGTCGTGACGGCGAACGACGGCAATGGCGGATCGGTTTCGAAAACCCTGGACATCAGGGTGAACGGCCTGCCGGTGATCTCCGGCAACCCGCCCACGCTGGTGACTCCGGGCTCGCTCTATTCGTTCACGCCGACGGCGAGTGATGTTAACAACGATACGCTCACGTTCTCGATCCAGAACCAGCCGCCCTGGGCGACCTTCAACGCGGCAACCGGCGAACTGCGTGGCATACCCTCGCTGGCCGATGCCGGAACCTATAGCAACATCATCATCAGCGTGAGCGACGACGGCGGCGTGACGACCGTCGACCTGCCCGCTTTCGATATCCTGGTGAACGATCCGCCGGTGTTCACGGTCCCGTCGCCGGGCGTGATTGCGCTCTCCGTGGGCGATTCATTGAACTTCACCGCCACGGCCAACGACACGGATGGCGATACCCTGACCTGGACCATCACCAACCAGCCGCCCTGGTCCAGTTTCAATGGTACGACGGGCGCGCTCACCAGCGCCCCGGTAACTGCAGCCGAAATCGGGAACTACCTGAACGTGACGATCACAGTGACCGACGGCATCAACGCCCCGGTGACGATGGCGTCCTTCTCCATCATCGTGAACGGCCTGGCGACCATCACGAATCAGCCGTCGCTGGCCCGGCCGGGGTTCCTGTTCACCTTCACGCCGGCGATCAGTGACCCGAACGGGGACACGGTCGTCATTGATGATCTCCGCAACTGCCCGCCGTGGGCCGTCTGCAACATGCTGACCGGCACCATTTCCGGCACGCCAACGCTTGCTGACTGGGATATTGGTCCCGACTGGAACGTCGAGTTCGACCTGGACGACGGAACAGACATCGCGACGGTCATCATCACCGTCAGCCTGAACAACCCGCCGGACATCACGCTCCAGCCGAATACCGTCTATTCGGTTGATCCGGGCAACAACCTCGCGGTGGCAGTGAACGCTACCGACCCGGATGGCGACACGCTGATCTGGTCCATCGCGAACCAGCCCTCATGGACCAACTTCGACACGACGACCGGTGCGCTCACCAGCGGTCCGGCTCCGGCGGCCCAGATCGGCAACTTCACCAACATCATCATCAGCGTTTCGGATGGTATCAATCCGGCCGTTGCGCTTGGTGCGTTCACCGTCAAGATCGACGGCGATCCCGTTATTGGCGGCACCCCGGCGGGGTTCGTCCGTGCGGGCTCGGCCTACAGCTTCACGCCGACTGCCAGCGATCCGAATGGCGACGCGCTGGTATTCAGCGTCCTGAACCTGCCGGCGTGGGCCGCGTTTGATGTCAATACCGGCGCGCTGACCGGCAATCCGACACAGGCCGATACCGGCACCTACAACAACGTCGAAATCCGCGTCAGCGATGATGGCGGCGCGAACTGGGTGTCGCTTGCCCCGTTCGACATCGAGGTGAACGGCGCCCCGTCGTTTGCGACCGCAAGCCCGGTGAACGTCATCCTGTCTGATGCCGCCGGTGCGACGGTGTTATTCCCGGCCAACGATGCCACCGACCCGGAACTGGATGTCCTGACCTATTCCTTCACGGGCACCCTGCCGGCCTGGGCGGCATTCGTACCGGCGACGGGACTCCTCTCCGGCGATCCAGCCGGATTTGGCGGCACCAGCTCGACCTTCGCGATCTGCGTTTCCGACGGGTTTGGCGCGCCGGTCTGTACTTCCAGCTTCACTGTGACGGTTCGTGCACCGCTCCAGATCAGCGGCACCCCCGACCTTCTGGCGGTTCCGGGGCAGCTCTACAGCTTCCAGCCGGCGGCGACGGGTGGCGATTCGTCGGCCTACAGTTTCGCCATCGTGGACCGTCCGGAATGGGCGAATTTCGACACGGCGACCGGCCAGCTTTACGGCACGCCGATCGCTGCGGATCGCGGCGACTACCTGATCGAGATTTCGGTCTCCGACGGAGTCGCAGGTCCGGTGAATCTGGCGCCATTCACGCTCCGGGTGAACATGCCCCCGATCCTGGAAGCGCCGGCACCCGTCACGCAGGTGGCAACGGGCGATCCCTACTCGTTCGCCCCCACCGCCTTCGATCTGGATCCGGCCGATGTGCTGGTGTTCACCGTGCAGAACCTGCCGTCCTGGGCGCTGTTCAACCCGGCCACGGGCGAGATTACGGACGACGGCGGTGGTGCAACACCCGAAGGCAAGTACGAAGGAATCGTCATCGGCGTCACCGACGGCAACTACAACGTGACGCTCCCGCCGTTCTTCATCATCGTGAATTCGCCGCCGACGATCAGCGGCGCTCCGGTGCCGATTATCCCGCCGAACGTGCTGTTCAGCTTCACGCCGGCGTCGGGCGATGTGGACGGTGACATCCTCGCTTTCTCGCTCCAGGTCCGCGAGATCACGGGAGTTCGGGGCGGGTCGTCCTATACGGATCCACTCGTCGCTCCAGTGGCCGATCTCCTGTTCTCGGACGACACGGTGACCTGGCTCGCGATCAACTCCGAGACGGGCGAAATCTCCGGAACTCCGGTCCTGAACGCCTTTATCGACGAAACCGGACTCTACCTGATCGAGATCAACGTGACGGACGGAAACTTCGTCGTTCCAATCACGCCGATCCGGCTGGTGGTGAACGCTCCTCCGGCGGTATCGTTTGCTGCTCCGGCACAGGTTCCGACCGACGGGCAACCAAGGCAATACCCGGTTACCATCGATGACCCGGATAATGCCCGCAGCCAGCTCACGATGTCGCTGGTGAATGCTCCGACGTTCATGACCCCGCTGGTGCAGCAAACGTCCGGCGGGTTCATCAACTTCCTGGTGGCGTCCAATGCGCCCGCCTCGGAAGCCGGTAACACCTATAGCAACATCCAGATTCAGGTGACCGATGGTTACAACACGACGCTATCCGCGCCCTTCTCCGTATACGTGAACGGAACGCCCCAGCTCACCTTCACATCGCCGTGGCCGGATCTCGCCTGTCCCCGGTATGTGCCGACGGTCGTCACATATATCATTAACGATCTTGAGGGCGACGGCGTGACGGTGACCGGCCAGAGCTACTCGCATGATTTCCAGAATGTTTCGCTTCCGCAGATGGTGACGCTGAACGCCGGGATCAATACGATCACCTGTCAACCGGGCGGCGGGCACTTTGGAACGGGCGGGTACATCCTGACCGTGACGGACGGCGTGAACCAGTTCCAGATCAGCGCGGCGCTGTCGGTGGACCTGACCCGCACGCCGCCAACCCTGAGCGGCATCCCGCCGGCCATCGCCAACACGAACGAGGAATACTCGTTCCTGCCGGATACGAACGCCCATCCGCAGAATCCGAACCGGCCCTTCACGTATGACATCGTGAACAAGCCGAGCTGGGCCTTCTTCGACTACACGACCGGCCGCCTGTATGGCGTGCCGGGCGCGGTGGACTATGGCGTCGAAAGCAACATCACCATTTCGGTTTCCGATGGCGTCAACGCGCCGTATGTGCTGGGGCCGTTCTCCATCATCGTGAACACGCTGCCCTATATCGAGGGTGATCCGCCGGGCATCGCCAATATCGCCGTTCCCTATTCGTACACGTTCTTCGGATGGGACATTGATCCGCTCGACACGCTGACCTTCGTCGGTACGGATATCCCGTCGTGGCTGAGCATCAACCCGGTAACGGGCGAACTGTCCGGCACGCCGCTGGTGGCCGATCGCGGCACCTACGTGGGCATCCGGATCGGCGTCACCGACGGCATCCAGACGGTCTACCTCGACCCCTTCACCATTGTCGTGAATACGCCGCCGACGATCAGCGGCACGCCCGACACGCTGGTGTCGGCGGGTAATCCGTACAACGGTGGCGGCGGATTCACGCCGGTCGCGGTCGATCCCGAGTCCCCGGCGCTCGACACGCTCCGGTTCTCGATCACGAACAAGCCCTCCTGGGCCGTGTTCGACACAATCACCGGGAACCTGAGCGGCACTCCTGCCCTTGCAGATGGCGGCAATTACAACGATATCGTTATCTGCGTGACCGACTTCAACAGTCTGCCGGTCTGTCTGGATCCGTTCTCGATCCGCGTGAACACGCCGCCGATACTGTCTGGTTCGCCCGCCGCAGTTATCCGTCCGAACGAGCCATTCGAGTTCACTCCCACGGCGGTCGATTCCTCGGGAGACGTGCTCACCTTCTCGATCGTGAACCGCCCCGCCTGGGCCGATTTCGACACGGCTACCGGCAGGCTGTCCGGATCTCCCATCGTGGACGATTCGGGGCTGTACGCCGGGATCGAGATCACCGCGGACGACGGTATCGTCGCATCCGCGCCGCTCATCTTCAGTATCCGCGTCAATGCGCCGCCGGTGATCTCGACCACCTCGGTCACCCAGGCTCCGCCGGGCGCCCTGTACACGTTCATTGCCAACGCCGTGGACCTGGATGGCGACGCCCTTGTCATCACCGTGGATGACCAGTCGGGCTGGCTGAACGCCCCGGTCGTCACGCCGCCGGTGGACCCCGGCGACCCGTACGAAGTGCTGATCGACGGCACGCCCACGACGGCCGATACCGGCAGCTACCTGTTCATCCTTTATGCGGACGACGGGTTCTCGCCGCCGGTGGAACTCCGGTTCCTCATCGTCGTCAACACGCCGCCGGTCATCTCCGGTATTCCGGCCACGGTCGTTCAGGCGGGCAACGCCTACCCGACGTTTACCCCGGTCGCTTCCGATCCGGATGGTGTGCCGCAGGGCCTCCTGTACCGGATCGACAACCAGCCCCCCTGGGCCGTGTTCAACACCGTGACGGGCGCCCTGTCGGGCTCCACGTCGGTTGCCGACATCGGCCGGTACGAGAACATCGTCATCACCGTTTACGACAGCAATGGCGGCGAGGCCTCGCTCCCGCCGTTCACGATCAAGGTGAACGGATCGCCGGTCCTGACGGCGACGACGCCGCCCATCGCCGTGCCGGGTGTGAACTACTCCTTCACGCCGACGTTCTCCGATCCGAACCACCAGCCCCCGGCCAATCCGGAGACGTTCACCTTCATCTTCTCGAACCCCGGGTGTCCGTCCTGGGCGGTTTGCAACCCGTCCACCGGGACGATCAGCGGCCAGCCGGGCCTTCCGGACGTGGGCTCGTACACCTTCGACATCGAATTGTCTGACGGAACGGTCACAACCGCTCCGGTGAGCTACACGATCGAGGTCAACGGACCGCCCGCGTTCAACGACACGCCCGCTGATACGCAGCTCATCGCGGGCGACTTCTTCGAGTTCCCGGTGGCGCTGCCGCTGGCGACCGATCCGGAAGCCGATTTCCTCGCCTACTCGATCGTGAACCGGCCGATCTGGATGACCTTCAATGCGGCGACGGGTTATCTGTCGGGAACGCCCACGCCTGCCGACAGCGGCATCTACACCGGCATCGTCATCAGCGTTGCGGACCCATACAACCCGGCGGTTTCGCTCCCGGCCTTCACGATCACGGTCAATGCGCCGCCGGTGATCTCCGGAACGCCTGCCCTGCGTGCGCAGCCCAACCAGCCTTACGTCTTCCAGCCCGTGACGACCGACCCTGAAAACGACGTGCTCACCTTCGCGATCACGAACCAGCCCCCCTGGGCGCTGTTCGACTCCACGACGGGCCGCCTCAGCGGAACGCCGAGCCAGCTCGATTCGGCCGTGTATGGCGGCATCGTGATCGAGGTGAGCGACGGCCTGAATCCGCCGGTGGCGCTCCCCGTATTCAGCATCGACGTGAACTCGCTCCCCGTGCTGGGCACACCGGTTCCGCCGACCCAGGTTTCCGTCGGAAGCAACTACGGCGGCGCGGGTGGATACACCCCGTCGGTGTTCGACTTCGATGACACCGCACCCTTCTGCTGGCGCATCCGGAACCGCCCCGCGTGGCTGACCTTCGGCGGCGGCGACTTCCCGGCCTGCGCGCCCGGCACCGGCAACATGACCGGCACCCCGGTCCTGGCTGACGGCGGCACCTACCAGTTCGTCGAGGTGAGCGTGAGCGACGACGGCGGCGCGACGTACGTCTCGTACCCGATGTTCACCATCATCGTGCACACGCCGCCCACGGTGGATGCCCCGGCCGCCAACCCCGATGTGGTGAACGTGGGCTCGCCCTATACCTTCACGCCCACGCCCACGCCCGGCGTCGTCCTGTACTCGATCACGAACCGCCCGGCCTGGGCCTCGTTCGACCAGCTCACGGGTTCGATCACCTCGAACGGCAACCTGACCGGTGCGGACGTGGGCCTCTACACCGGCATCGTGATCTCGGTGACCGACAACGTGTTCCCGGTGGTTTCCACCAGCCCGTTCAGCATCAAGGTGAACGGTGCGCCGGTCCTGTCGGCGGGCACGGTCCCGCGTGCGGTGCCGGACACGGCGTTCAGCTTCACGCCGGTCGCAACCGACCCGAACGGCGACACGCTCGTGTTCGACTTCCTGGGCACCTGCCCCACCTGGGCGCTGTGCAACCCGAATACGGGAGCCATCACCGGCACCCCGAGCGATGCCGACGCCGGCGTCTACGCCATCCAGATCGAGGCGGACGACGGGACCAGCAACCCCATCCCCCTCGTGTCGAACACGCTCAACTTCAATATCCGGGTGAACAGCCGTCCGGCGTTCACGGCCGCCGGCCTCACGCCGGATCTCTCGGTGCCGGTCGGAACGCCGTACGAATACCCCGCCGGGCTCGTTGTGACGGCGACCGACGGGGACGGCGACACGCTCACCTATTCGGTCACCAACCGGCCCTCGTGGCTGTCGTTCAGTCCGTCACAGGGCCAGCTCACCGGCACGCCGCTGGCGGCCAACGCGGGCTTCCACACGAATATCACGATCTCCGTCACGGACGGATTCCAGACGACCGCGCTCCCGGCCTTCACGATCACCGTGACGGGCGATCCGGTTATCAGCGGAACGCCGGCGACCTTCGCGGTCCCCGGTCAGGCCTACTCGTTCACGCCGACGGGATCGAGCCCGGTGAACAATCCCGTCGCCTACGAGATCACCAACAAGCCGGCCTGGGCGACGTTCAATACGGCGACCGGAGCCCTGTCCGGAACGCCGATCGTGGCTGACGCGACGAACAGCCCCTATACGAACATCATCATCACGATCCGGGATACCATGACGCTCCAGTCGGCCTCGCTGGCGCCGTTCGATATCGTCGTGAACAGCCCGCCGGTGATCTCCGGCGTGCCGCCCGCCTTTGCGGCTGTCGGTTCGCCCTTCAGCTTCACGCCGGTGGCGACCGATCCCAATGGCGATGCCATGCAGTTCTCCATCGAGGAATGCCCGGCGTGGGCCACCTGCGACGGTGGTGTTTACCCGGCCTTTGCCGCCGGTACCGGTGAAATCAGCGGCACCCCGGCGGCCGGGGACCGCGGCGCCTATGCGGGCATCCGGATATGGGTGCGCGACGCGGTGCTGCCGAATGTCCCCTCGTCGATCGGGCCGTTCACGATCATAGTGAACACGCCGCCCGTGCCGTCATTTCAGCCTGGCAGCCCGCAGACTGTCGTTCCGGTGAGCCCGCTGACTCCCTACTCGACGACAGTCTCGGCGGTGGATGCGGACGGCGAAACCCTCATCTGGTCGGTCCAGAACCTGCCCGCATGGGCCCAGTTCAATCAGACGACCGGCGCGCTCACCAACCAGCCAGGACGTCCGCTGCCCAGCGACGGCGGCCTGTACGAGAACGTCATCATCGCCGTTACCGATGGCAACTTCGCACCGGTCGAGCTGGCTCCGTTCTCCATACTGGTGAACCGTTCGCCGGCGATCTCCGGCACCTCGCCGGCGAACATACCGACAGGCGTGGACTACACGTTCGCGCCGATCGCGAGCGACCCTGACGCGGGCGATGTGCTTACCTTCTCGGTCATCAACAACCCGGGCTGGATGGGCATCGACCCGAGCACGGGTGTCCTCAGCGGAACGCCCAGCATCCTGGATGCGGGCGTGGCCAGCCTGAATGTCACCATCGAGGTGACCGATGGCGTGAACGATCCGGTCCAGCTCGTCATTCCGAGCCTGTACGTGAACGGCCCGCCGAGCTTTACGACGCCGTGCGGCGACGACGTCGTGCTGGCCGGCAACCTGTTTACCTGCAATCCGGGCGGAACCGACACCTTCGAGGCCGGCGACATACCGCTGCTCGTTTACACGATCCAGAACCGGCCGCCCTGGGCAGGCTTCAACCCCTCGACCGGCGTCCTGACGGGAACCCCCGGCATCGCCGACGCCGGCACCTATTCGGGAATCGTGATCTCGGTGAAGGATCCGCTGAACTTGGCGGTGGCCTCGGCGGCCTTCGAGGTCGTTGTGATCCGGCCGAACCTGCCGCCGGTATTCGACCCGGCCACGCCGGGTACCGTCGCCAATCCGGGCATCCTGTACTCGTTTGATCCGGTGGCGACCGATCCGGATGACGACACGCTTGTCTACAGCATTGCGAACAAGCCGGCATGGGCCTTCTTCGACCCTTCAACGGGCCGCCTGTGGGGCACGCCGATCCGTGCCGACAGCACCAACAGCCCGTACCAGAACATCGTCATCTCGGTGACGGACGGCATCAACCCGCCGGTCTCCCTGCCAGCCTTCGATATCGTCGTAAACAGCCCGCCGGTGATCTCCGGCGGCCCCGCAACGATGGTGGCGATCAATAGCGATTACCACTCGCCGGCCGGATTCACGCCCGACGTCTATGATCTGGACGGCGACGCACTGGAGTTCGCCGTCGAGAACTGTCCGTACTGGGCCACCTGCGACGCTGGCGTCTACCCGGCCTTCCTCCCGGCGACGAGCGGCAATATCAGCGGGGTCCCGGTGGACGGCGACCAGGGTTCGTACGTGGACATCCGGATCTGGGTGAGCGACGGCGTAAACCAGCCGGTGCTGCTCCCGGCCTTCACGATCATCGTGAATTCGCGGCCGACGATCAACTTCACCGGCATGGTCCAGGCGTCTTATGTTGTGGCCGAAGACCTCACGACCGACGAGCTGGCGAACATCCAGTGGACGGCCAATGATGACGATCCGGGCGAGAACGCCAACCTGCTGTTCGTGATCCAGGGCCAGCCCGACTGGCTGGTGTTCAACTCGGCCGACGGAACGGTATCGGTCGCCCCGGGCGGCCTGACTTCGGCCGATGTCGGTTCCTACGAGATCAGGGTGGGCGTGACCGACGGCAACTTCGATCCGGTTTACTACGTCAACCCGCTGACCATCATCGTGAACGGGATCCCGGTGATTTCCGGCGTACCGGCGCCCCGCGCCGGTCTTGACCGGACCTACAGCTTCACGCCGACGGTCGTGAATGCGGAGGCTTACGACGACCTGCGGTTCTGCATCGAGAACCTGCCGGCTTGGGCAGTCTTCGCGGGCGATACCGGCGCTCCCTGCGACGGCAGCACGTTCAACCTGACGGGCAATGGATCGCTAGGCGGCTCACCGCTGTCCTCGGTTCCCGCCCATCTGGCGAACAGCCCGTACACGAACATCATCATCTGGATATCGGACGGCGTGAACGCCCCGGTGGCGCTCCCCTCGTTTGATATCGAGATAAACCAGCCGCCGGTCGTGACGGGCACACCGGCCTCCGCGGCAGTGGTGGGCCAGCTGTACTCCTTCAGTCCGACCATCTCTGATCCGGAAACCGACACCCTGACGATCACGATGCTGAACAAGCCTGACTGGCTCACGCTGAACAGCTCGACAGGGGTTCTGTCCGGAACGCCGGAAGCGACGGATATCCGCCTCTACAACAACATCTTCTACATTGTTTCCGACGGCACCAGCTCGACCACGATCGGTCCGTTCTTCATCAACGTGCTGGCGGCCGGCAGCGGCGGCAGTGGTGGCGGCGGAACGCCCGGAAACCCCACCAAGAAGGGTGGCGGCTGCGCGGCCGGTGCCACGGATCCCGGCGCGGCGATTGGCCTTGTGATGGCGCTCGCGGGAGCGGCAGGACGTATCCGGCGGCGCCGGAAACAGGCCTGATCTCCTGACCGCGGTGTTCCGGCCTCCCGTCCCGCCAGCAGGCGGGGCGGGGGGAGGTTATCTCCGGCAGACCCGTTCCAGGGCTTTCAGGACGTTTTCCAGATCTTCTGTCGTGGTGAGCCGCCCGGCGCTGATGCGGAGCGAGCGGCGTGCTTCGGCTGGGGAAAGGCCCATGGCCAGCAGCACGTGGCTGGGTTCTACCGATCCGGACGAGCAGGCCGACCCTGACGAGACGGCGAACCCTTCCAGATCGAGCGCCTGTATGACCGGCTCCGCATCCTGGTCCAGGGTGAGATTCCATGTGTTCGGCAGGCGGGGGGCATCGTCCGTGACGGGCTTCCACGGTGACCCGGCAAGCCGGCCAGTCATCCACCGGTCAAGTGCGGCCAGATGGGCGAACTCGGCTTCTCCGGTAGTCCGGATCGCCTCAGTGGCCGCGCCAAGGGATGCAATGGCAGCAAGGTTTTCCGTCCCGGCCCGCCGTCCCCGCTCCTGGGGGCCGCCAGTGATGAGCGGTTCCAGCGGCCTGCGTCCGGGATTCACCAGAATCCCTGCGCCTTTCAGCGCCCCCAGCTTGTGACCGGAAAAGGTGAGGAGGTCGGCGCCCCACAGGCCAGAGGGCAGGGGGAGCCGCCCCGGCCACTGGGTCGCATCCACATGGACCGGAACCCCGGCGGCGCGGGCCTGATGGACAATTTCGTCCACGGGAAACAGCACTCCGGTCTCGTTGTTGGCGGCGTGGACCGACACCAGCGTCGCGCCCTTGGCCAGTTCCCGCTCCAGCGGGCCGGGAGGAAGAACCCCACTCCGGTCCACCGGCAGCAAGACCAGTTCGCCGCCGAAGCGGGCCGCGGTGAGGCGGGCGTTTTCGAGCACGCTCGGGTGCTCGGTGGCTGACACAAGGATCCGGTGGCTGCCGCTGGCCGTCCGGAACAGGCCGTAGATGGCGGCAGCATTCGATTCAGTGCCGCCGCTGGTAAAGATGATGGCTTCGGGACTGGTTCCGAGCCAGCGGGCGGCTGCTTCGCGGGCCAATTCGCGCACTCGACGGGCCTCACGCCCCTCCTGGTGGATGCTGGACGGATTGCCGGAAAGGTCCAGGGCCTTCAGGGCGGCCTCCCGCGCCTCCGGGCGGACGGGGGCGGTGGCGTTCCAGTCGAGATAGGTACGGGTCACAAGCGGGGAGACGTCTTACTTGGTACCCAGCCGGCGGGGACCGCGAATCTGGTCCACGGTGGCGAGCAGGTCGCCGCCGCCGCGGGCCCGGTCGAACTGGCCCTGCAGCCGGTCCAGTTCCTGCTGGAGCTTGTCGAGGGCGCTCTCCAGTTCGGCATTGCGGGCCTGAAGTGCCTCGATCCGTGCCTCGTCGGGGTCGGGCATGACGCTCTGGTCCTGGAGCATCCGCTCCTCGTCGGCCCGGTTCTCCGGAGTGTCGGTATGGACGATCCGGCCGGGGATGCCGACCACAACCGAGTGCGGGGGGATCTCCTTCACGACAACCGAACCGGCCCCGATCTTGGTGTGGTGGCCGATCTGGACCGGGCCGATGATCCGGGCGCCGTTTCCGATCACCACATGATCGCCGATCGTGGGATGACGCTTGCCCTTTTCGAGGCTCGTGCCGCCAAGGGTGACGCCGTGGTACATCAGCACGTCGTCCCCGATCTCCGCCGTCTCGCCGATCACCACGCCCATGCCGTGATCGATGAATACCCGCCGCCCGATGGAGGCACCGGGGTGGATCTCGATGCCGGTGGCGAAGCGCGAGAAGTGGCTGAGCATCCGGGCCGAGAGCTTGAGGTTCCGGTTCCACAGGCCGTGGGCCGCCCGGTGCATCCACAGGGCATGGAGCCCCGGATAGCAGAGGAGCACCTCGGCCGTGCTGCGTGCGGCCGGATCCCGTTCAAATACATTGCGGATGTCTTCGCGAATGTGCTGGAAGATGCTGGGCACGGGCCCTGACTTGTCCTTCCGGTCCACCACTATTATCGGCATGGGCACGGGTCCCGGTCCGTGCCCGGCCCCCATTTCAACCGGGGGTCCGGGACGCTATCCTCTCCTTCCTGATACATAAGGAAGGCCGGATGCGTCCTACGTGTATATTTATGAAGGCCCCGGAAGGAAAGATCAAATTGGCCGGTTCATACCCTGTTTCCCGTTTATGGAAGTTCAGCGGACTCCTGGTGCTGGTGCTGTCGTCCTCCCTGTGGGGCCGGGAGCCGGTCCGCGTTCTGGTGATCCCGCCGGTGAAAGTGGGCGGGGCCGCCGCCCCGGCCGAAGCTGAAGGGGTCGCCAGCGCCATTGAATACGAAATCGCCTCCCCCGGAGCGGTGGAAACCATCCCCCGCAGCGAGATGGAACGTCTGCGCCGCGAGAAGGGCATTTCGGCCTCAACGGAACCCGGTTTCGACGAGGCGTTCGATCTGGCCCGTTCGGCGGGGGCCCGCTTCATCATCTGGGGCAGCTACCAGCAGTCGGGCGAGGTGTACCGGTTCAACATGGTTGTCGGCGACACCAGCACCGAGACGGTGAAAAAGCTCCGTTCCACCCGGAGCGACCTGTTCGGGGTCCAGGACGACCTCTCGGCCGAGGCGAAGAAGATCGTCCAGCAGACGGCCTCTGCCCCGGCGAAGGCGGTGACGCTCTCGGCTCCGGCCCCTGAGCCCCCCGCCGCTGCGCCGGCGGCCAAACCGGCCGCTTCTCCACAGGCCTCGACACAGCCGGCTCCCGCCGCGCCGGTGAGGAAGGCCGATCCGGTCCGGCAGGCAAGGGAACTGTTCAACCTGGGAGTCCGTCTTGGCGACTATTCCGACCGCGAGCGCGACTACTATCTCAAGGCTTCCGCCCTGGATCCCCAGTTTGCGGAGCCGCACTACGCGCTCGGCGAGCTTTTCTACCAGCGCAAGCAGTACCGGGACGCGCTCGGCGAGTTTGAAAGGTTCCTGAAGATGAAGCCTGACGCCCCGGAATCGTTCGGGGTCAGGACCGTGATCGCCGAACTCCGGCGCCATCTGGGCGAGCCCGAACCGGCGGCTCCGGTGGTGACGCCGGTCCCTGCACCCGTTCAGCCGGAACCGTCCGGTTTCCAGCCGTCGGCCGAACAGAAGGACTGGAAGGCGGCCCGCTGGTTCAACGAGGGACTCAAGCTCGAAACCACCGACCGGGCCCTGTATCTCGAATATCTCAGGCAGGCGATCCGCACGGATCCCTCGTTCGCGCCGGCCTACTACAACCTTGGCTACGACTTCTACGAGCGCAACGACTACCCGCAGGCCCGCGCCCATTTCGAGAAATACCTGGAGCTGGCTCCCCGTTCGGCGGATGCACCATCCATCAGGGAACTCGTGGAAACACTGAAGCGGTACTGAAAGGCCTCCTGCCGCCAGCGATGACCGCCGCCGAAAACATCCCCTTGGCCCCGTGGGCCGAACGGCACCCGGACGTCAGGGGGCGGCGCTACCCGGAAACCCACAATGACGGCCGCCCGGACTTTGAGCGGGACCGGGACCGGATCATTCACACGGGAGCGTTCCGGCGGCTCGAATACAAGACCCAGGTGTTCGTCAACCACGAGGGCGACTACTACCGCACGCGCCTCACCCATTCGATCGAGGTCGCCCAGGTGAGCCGCGCCATCGCCCGCCGCCTCCGCCTGAACGAGGATCTCGCCGAGGCGCTCGCGCTGTCGCATGACCTGGGGCATCCGCCGTTCGGCCACTCGGGGGAGGCCGTCCTGAACGGCCTGATGCGGGAACACGGCGGGTTCGAACACAACCTCCAGTCGCTCAGGATCGTCGAGGAACTGGAAACCCGCTATCCCGGCTTCCCGGGAATCAACCTCACCTGGGTGACGCGGGAGGGAATCCTCAAGCATTCGCCCGGAAAGCCATTCAGAAGCTGCAAACGGATCGAACGGCTCGACCCTTCAAGGCCGCCCTCGCTGGAGGCGCAGCTCATCGACCTCGCCGACGAGATCGCCTACCTCAACCACGACATAGACGACGGGCTGGAGTCGGGTCTTCTGGACGCGGACGCGCTGGCAAAGGTCGAACTGTGGGCGATGGCACTGGAGGAGGCCCGCCGCCGCCTGAGGGATTCGGGCGAGACGCCCGCCACCCGGACCCCGAAGATGCGCGAGAAGGTGTTGCGCCTGACAGCGATCCGGTGGCTCATCGGCCACCTGATCGGCGAACTGGCGGGGGAAACCTCCCGCCGGGTGGAGGCGGCCCGTGTCGCCACGGCCGACGATATCCGCAGCCGCGGCGGCTGGCTCACCGCCCTGCCGGAGGGGACCGACGTCCTCCGCCGCCAGCTCAAGGCCCATCTCTACCGGAACCTCTACCAGCATCCCAGGGTGGAGGCCCATCACCGGGAAAGCGACAGCGTGGTGAGCGAGGTGTTTCTCTATTTCGCGGAACGCCCGGACGAGCTGCCCGATACCTACCGGTCGAGGATCGGCAAGAAGGGGCTGCACCGGTGCGTGTGCGACTACGTGGCCGGCATGACCGACCGCTACGCTTACCAGACGAGGGACCGGATCCGGGGGAAGTAGCTACTCGCCACCCTTGTATTTCCGGAGGAGCGCGGCGTTCTGGTCGCGGACCTCTTCCGGGCGCGGCTCGGTCACGTAGTAGTCATCGGCCGCGCTGTTCGACTGGGTGAAAGTGGCGCCGAACCGCTCGGCCTCGTTCCAGTTCCTGAAGAACCCGGCGCGAACGCGGTGGTAGTTGACCCCATCCACATAGCGGGGCGTGACGTAGAAATCCGCCGCGCCGCTGGCCGAGAGCGATGCCAGCAGGCGGTTTGCCTCGCCCGCGCTGGGGAACGAGGCGAACTGGACGGCATAAGGCTGGACGGCAGCCGTGAGCGAATTCTTGTCCATCTGGGAGAGGGCCTTGGGTTCTGGCACCTTCAGCGTCTTGCCGGCGCGGACGATGGCCACCCATTTCCCGCCCTCGGTCTGGAAGGCATGGGAAACGGCGTCGGGGTTCGCCTGCCACAAGACCCACCAGTCGTCGCCCTTGCCGTAGATGTCCGGGCGGGCAGCGATGTCCTCCATCGTGGCGCCCTTCTTGACCGTATAGCTCGCCAGCCGCTGCGGCTTGGCTTCGGGCTTGGGTTCCTCGGCCTTTGGCGGCGGAGCCTCGACCGGCGGGGGAGGCGTCACGGCGACCGGCCGGGGCTCGGGCTCCCCGCCCAGGAAGAACAGGACCACAAACAGGACCAGCACGAGCGCGACCACGAGGGCCCCGCCGACAACGACTATCTTCTTCCGGTTGGCATCCATCTATCGTCCAACTCTCCTGGCGGCTGTCCCCGTCCGGGGCGGCGGCCATAACCTGCGGCTTTCGTTAAGAGATACCAGAAATCGGGGTAGGTGTCCATGCAGGGCGCGGCACCGGGGTTCTAGGGGGCGGCAGGGGGGGGCGCGGCCGGTCCGGCCGCCGGGGCGCTTTCCAGCAGGGGCAGGGCGGCATCCTCCTGGTGGCGGAGTCCCGAGGCGTCCAGAAGCCGCCGCTTCCAGGCCCGCTCGATCTCGCGGAACGATTCCACCAGGGCCTGCGCCTCCTCGTTCTTGCGGCGAAGCTCTGCCGACAGGAGCGACAGTTCCGTGCGCTGGCGGTCCAGACTCTCAAGGTCGGCGGACCGGAGCCAGAAAACGGCACCGGCGGCAAGAAAGACAACGGTGAGCGCCAGAAGCATCACGGCGCGAAGCGCCGACTTCTGCTGCTGCAGGATCTGGTCGAGTTCGTACTTGTGCTCGCGCATCAGCACGTCGAGGTCGATCTCCGCGCGGCGGCGGAGCGCGTCGATCTCGTCGCCGAGTATCGGCGAGAGCCCGGACGCGGGACGCTGTGAAACGGGATCACTCATCGGTGCACGCGGAGAAAAGCATACCGTCCCTGCTGACATGCCCGCAAGGGAGCCGCCGGCCGGGGCGCGACAGACCGCCGGAACCTGTCGATTCTTATTGCAATTGGGTGCCCGATATCCTTACAATTCATTCATTCGCCGAAATCTGTCGAAAGGAGGTAACCAGGCGGTGGCAGCAAAGAAGAAAGCAGCTAAGAAGACGGCCAAGAAGAAGCCCGCGAAGAAAGCGAAGAAGCGCTAGTGCGCTTCTTCTACCCGGTTCCGGTTCCCATCTGCTTCAATGAAGGACACGAACATACGTGAGCCCGCAGTCGCCGGTAGATTCTATCCGGCGCGAAGAGTGGAACTGGACGCCACGGTCCGCGAGTATCTCCGCCGGAATAAATCCCCCCGAAACTTTCTGGCGATCGTCATGCCCCATGCGGGCTACGTGTACTCGGGTTCCGTGGCGGGAGCAGTAGCCGCGTCGGCCAATGTGCCGGACACGGCGGTGCTCATCGGACCGAACCACACCGGGCTCGGGGCCCGGGCGGCAGTGTGGACTTCAGGGGCCTGGCGAACGCCGCTGGGCGACGTGCCGGTCGACGAAGAGTTGGCCCGGGAGCTGGTAACTGGATCGGCTATCCTGCGCCCCGACGTCATGGCCCACGTGCGTGAGCATGCCCTTGAAGTCCAGCTTCCGTTCCTTCTGGAACGAAACCCCCGGCTGAAGATCGTCCCCATCACCCTTGGGGGTCTCTCCTTGCAGGAACTCCGCGCCGCCGGCGCCGATATTGCCCGGAGCATCGCCCGCGCCCGCGAGGCGGCCGGACGGCAGATCCTCATCGTCGTCTCCAGCGACATGAACCATTACCTCCCTGACGCCCTCACCCGGCAGCTCGACCGGCTGGCCATTGACGCCATGCTGGAGCTGGACCCCGAAAAGCTGTTCCGGACGGTCGAGGAGAAAGACCTCTCCGTCTGCGGCTACCAGCCGATTACCGCCATGCTGGAGGCGGTCCGCCGCCTCGGCGCGACCCGCGCCGAGCTTCTGGACTACGCCACCAGCGGCGACGTGAGCGGCGACCTCACTGCCGTCGTCGGCTACGCGGGCCTTGGGTTCGAGTAGTGAGGAGTAAAAGGCGCGGTTTCAGGCCGGAGCGCCGGCCACGGGCACGGACAGTTTCTCCAGTTGTCCGGCCATGGTGGCGGCCCTGGCTTCCGCCTTCAGGATCCTCGCCAGCACATCCAGCTCTCCCCTGGCCGCACCACCCGGAACGGCCGCCAGTTCCCGTTCCAAGGCCCTGAGATCGGGTTCGTTTTCCTGCAACGGACCAAGCAGTTTCGGGATCAGCTCCATCACGATGCTCCCCGCCGCGGCCCGTCCTTCAGCCTGTGCCAGATCTTCTTTGGCGGTAGCCAGCCGTCTGGTGGCTTCCTCGATCTTTTGCTGTTCCGAGATGCGAAGCCGCTCGGCGAGCTGTACCTGCACGAATGCCCACGTGAAGCTGGTCCATACTGTCGCCAGAAGTGTCAGATAGAAGACCGGCGCCAGCTGATCGTCAATCTGCCGTAGCCGGAAAAGTGGCGCATAGTGCCACGCACCCGAGATATCCCCCCAGGCTAGGAGCAGGATGGTGGCGGTGCCACCAGCCCATCCTGCCCATCCAATTCGCGTATCCAGAAAGACCAGGTGACAGATGAGGAGCCCCGGAAGGATTGCGAACACGGCGCTGCTGACCGTTCCGAAGAGACGCAACAGGCCGAAGGAGAGCAGGAATACCCCGATCAGCGACAGATAGGCCGGCAGGCGGGAGTTTTCATTCCGCACGATGAAGAAGCGTGCCGCAGCCACTGACAGTCCGAGCCACAGGACGTATCCCCAGAGCAGCCAGACGAGGGGGTTCAGGTCAAGCAGGTTATCCGCGATTCCTGCCTTCCAGGCATAGCTCACGCCTGTGCTCATGAAGAGGGCGAGCGGAAGCAAAACCAGGTTCATGAAGAACGCTTTCCGCGCCAGCGGCCAATCGGTGGAGGTTTCATAGCGCTCGGCGAGCGTGGAGCGGAGCGAAGCCGGGCCACGGACCGCATCCGGCAGACTTTCGGCTTCGTATCCGGGAGGGACGGGACCGATCGCCTCGTGCCGCATCACGTCGTCGGTCTCCTTCTGCAGCCGGTGGACCACCTCGGAAATCCGCTTTTCGCGTGCCAGTATCCTCTCGATGAGCGGTAGGGCCCTGTCGCGGATGGAAGCGGGGAGATCCTCGCGCAGGAGCTGGAGGAGCGCCCCGCTGGAGGCCAGCGGGTTCCCGAGTTCATGAGCGGCTGCGGCACCCGCCCCGGCGATGATGGAGAGCGCCTTCGACCGCGCCAGTGAATCCTTTGCGCGAGCCAGCTCTCCATAGGTTTTCCCGATGGCCTCTCGTAGCCGGGCCCTGCTGGCAGTTGTCGCCTGAACCAGCAGGAACACCAGCGAGAACCCCGCCCAGCTCACACAGAGAACCGGCACGTAGTAGATCGCACGGGTATGCGAATCGAGGGTCCGTTCGAGGAATGCGCGGGCATAAGGCATCAGCCCCAGCGTATCGACGGCCGCCATTACGCAGGTGAGCAGGGTCGCCAGGAAATAGGTCCACCATCCGATGCGGGTATCGAAGGCGATGGCGGCGAACAGGGTGAGCATCGGCGCGATGAAGAAGTACGCCGTTGTGATCTGCCCCCACGCATGAAACAGGAGCATGACGGTGAAGGCATAGAGCCAGATGAGAACGTGGGCGAGCCAGCGCTCCTCGCCCTTCGAGCGCATACGCCAGAGGCAAACGAGGAAGAACGGGACGAGCCAGGCAAACCAGGCGCGGCGGATGAAGATCAGGGGGGCCGGGTCGAAAAATCCTCCCACACGGCTGCTATGGGAAACGGCTGTTCTCAGTCCGGTGGAGGCGAGCAGATGTACAGCCAGCGCCAGGCTCGTCAGGAGAAAGACCTTCCGGCCTGTGGGCCAGCCTACGACCCGTTCGTAACGGTCAAGAAAGCGGTCGAAAAGGGACGTCGGGGCGCCCTGCGGTGACGAACCAGCCATCAAACCACCCGTCTTTTCTTCATGGACTGCGACTGTCCCAGCATGGACGGGCCAGGCCCTCCTTGAAAAGGGAAGACCTGCAACCAGATTGAAGACTGCCTTGAGGTATGCTGTCCGGGTCCGGTAATCGGCCCCCTAGTTCATTCCCTCGTGCGGGGCGGTGATCTTCGGCTGCATCCGGGCACGGCGTTCGGCGTTCATGCGCAGGCGCTTTTCCTCGATGTGGGCGAATTTTTCCGGCGGCATCAGCCAGTCAATGAGCCATTCGGCCTGCTTGCGCGAGGGCGGGGTGATGAGGCCGCGCCGGGCATCCTCAGGGATCTCCTTGAACAGGTTGATCCAGTCGATCGTGTCGCGCTTGGCCTGCTTGTTCCAGTTGATGTTGAGGGGCTTTGCGTCCTCCATGATCCGGGTTTGCGCCCGTATCATGTAGTAGTTCCACAGGATCTGGTAGCCGACGAACCGCATGGCCCGGACCCGGCCCGTCTTGCGGAGCAGTTCGGGCAGGTAGTTCTTGGCCAGCGCCACATGCTTCACCTCGTCCAAGTCAATGTAGTGCAGGCAGTCGCGCAGCACCGGCTCGTCGAAGTTGTCCTGGATCATCGTGAAGATGCTGTGGGCGACGTTCTCGACGATCAGGTTCATGCCGAGGAGCTTCAGCACCGGGTCGTCCACGGCGAGGATGCTGTCGAGCAGCTTTTTCGCCCACGGGTTGATCTCGGGGATCGGGATGTCGAGGGCCTTCAGGTACCGGCCCATCATCATCACGTGCTTGGTCTCCTCCATCGTCTGGAAGGAGAGCACGAACTGGGCGGCGAGGTCGGGCACCAGCCCCACGAGCTGGGCCGAGGTGTGCATGGCGACGATCTCGCCGTAGTAGATGATCGACATGAGGCCGGCGATGGCCTTCTTCTCCTCGGCCGTGAGGTCGATCTTCCCGCCGTTGCGGGACAGGATTTCCTCGAACACCTTCTCGTCGTCCCAGAACACCTTCTTGGAGCCGGCCACCGAGGAGGCGAGCTTGGGGAAACTGTCCACCGAGACAAGGTTCTCGGGGCGGTAGGGGCTGAACTCCTTGTTGAGCTGCATCGGCATGGGGGCCTCCTTTTCGGGTTCCGGGGGTTTTCGCCTGCGGGGGAGCGCGTCAGCTCCGGTGGCCCGCCTGGCCTGTGACCTGTTTCCATAGATCCGGGTCGGACGGGGTGACCATCCGGCGGACAAGGGACGCCGCACGCACGGCGTCGCGGCCGTGCAGGGCATCCAGAAGGTGATGATAGAAGGTACGCATCCGGTCCGGGTGGCGGTCGATCTCCCCCTGCATGAGGATGCGGATGTAGGGCTCGTAGGTCCGGATGATCTCGAAGAAGGTGTTGGAAAGCAGTTCCAGCGCGATCGACCGGGTGGCGGCGAAGACGGCGCGGTGGAACCGGCGGTCCAGGTCCATCGCCTGGTCCACATCGCGGGCGTCGATGGCCTCGTCCATCGAGCGGCAGAGTTCGCGGAGCGCCTTGATCTCGCCGGGGGATATCTGCCGGGCGGCCATCTCGGCGGCGCCGCTGTAGATGATCCCCGCCGTCTCGCAGACCGATTCGATGGCCTTGAGGTCGAACCGGCCGGCCATGTCGGGCCGGGTGAGCATGTGGCGGAGGAGATCAATGGAGCCCGTCTCGTGGTAGTCGAGGACGATGCACCCCTCGCCCTGGCGGCGCTCCACGAGGCCGAGGTGCTCCAGTTCGGCCATCGCCTCGCGCACGGTGGTGCGGTTCACGGCGAACATGAGGGCGAGTTCGCGCTCCGAGGGCAGCCGGTCGCCAGCCTTGTAGGTGCCCTTGAGGATCTCCGTCCGCACCTGGCCCACGATGGCGTCGGTGAGGTTTTCCTTCTTGACCGGCTGGAAGTTCATAGGGGTTCCGGGCTGCTTCCTTAATATATAATGGCTGGCCGTGTGCTTTGTCCGGCGGGACCGGGTATGGCTCCTGGCTCGTTGGCCGGGTGGTCCAACCAGTCGGGAGGATATCCACCCTGCCGTATCGCGTCAAGAGGGGGAGTTTGCCCCCTGGATTTTAATCTTCCCCCGGCATATCGGGCCGTGCAGCCCCTCTGCCACGGCTCACCACGCCTCAAACTTTTCTGTCCCCCTTGCCGTTTTCACACCCGTATTTACATTCGACCCGCCGAGGTCATTGGCAGTCCCCGCTTTGGAGTGCTAAGAGCCGTCGGCCGATGGGCGACTTCTGGGGGCGGCCCGCCACGATGAAAATGGCGGAAATACGGTAAAACACTCCTGTTTCCGGCAGTTAGGCTGGGCAGCACCGGCTCTCGCCGGAACCCCGGAAGCACCAGAAACCAAACCCTGAATGAAAGAAGAAGTGAGGATAGACCACATGGCCGTACGACCGCTAGGCGACCGGATTCTCGTCAAACGCGAGGACGAAGAAGAAAAGACCAAGGGCGGGCTCATCATCCCCGATGCCGCCAAGGAAAAGCCTTCCAGGGGCAAGGTTGTGGCAGCCGGCAAGGGCCGCGTGCTGGAAAGCGGCAAGACCGAGCCCCTCGACGTGAAGAAGGGCGATATCGTGCTGTTCGGCAAATATGCCGGGACCGAAATCAACATTGAAGGCGTCGAGCACCTGATCCTCCGCGAAGAGGATGTGCTGGCTATCATCGAAAGCTGATGTGGCGAAGCACCGGGCGGGAGGGGTTCCCGCCGGTGCAGCCAGCCGGATTTTCACCTCTAACCCCTTAAGGACATACCAACATGGCAAAACAGATCATTTATGACACCAGCGCACGTGCGAAAATCCTGGAAGGCGTGAACCGCCTGGCGAACACCGTCAAGGTCACTCTCGGTCCCAAGGGCCGCAACGTCATTATTGAAAAGACCTTCGGTTCCCCTACCGTGACCAAGGACGGCGTGACGGTGGCCAAGGAGATCGAACTCGAGGACAAGTTCGAGAACAT
This sequence comes from Deltaproteobacteria bacterium, assembly GCA_026129095.1. Classification (NCBI taxonomy): domain Bacteria; kingdom Pseudomonadati; phylum Myxococcota; class Myxococcia; species Deltaproteobacteria bacterium. The sequence goes on along the minus strand of JAHCIT010000001.1, from coordinate 238 downwards.
GGGCGCCCAGATGGTGCGTGAAGTCGCCTCCAAGACTTCCGACACGGCCGGTGACGGCACCACGACCGCCACCGTGCTGGCGCAGGCGATCTACCGCGAGGGTGTCAAGCTCGTCACCGCCGGTCATGATCCGATGGAACTGAAACGCGGCATCGAGCAGGCCCTCGAAACTGTCGTGCAAGAGATCAAGAAGCTCTCGAAGCCGATCAAGGACAAGAAGGAGATCGCCCAGGTCGGT